>NZ_BAFR01000141.1 GCF_000308435.1 Nocardia araoensis NBRC 100135
GCGCCCGCGTCGACGATCTGCTCGGCCAGCTTCAGGTAGTAGTCCAGGGTGTAGAGCGACTCGTCCGGATTCGACAGGTCCCCGGTGTAGCTGATCGCGACCTCCGCGATCGCGGTACCGGTCTCGCGGACCGCGTCGATGGCCGGGCGCATCTGGTCGACGTTGTTGAGCGCGTCGAAGATACGGAAGATGTCGATCCCCGTGGCGGTCGCCTCGGAGACGAACGCGCGGGTCACCGCCTCCGGGTACGGGGTGTAGCCGACGGTGTTGCGGCCGCGCAGCAGCATCTGCAGGCAGATGTTCGGAATCGCCTCCCGCAACGCCGCCAACCGCTCCCACGGGTCCTCGTACAAGAACCGCAACCCCACGTCGTAGGTCGCTCCGCCCCAGCACTCCACCGACAGCAACTCCGGGGTCAACCGCGCCACATGCCCGGCCACCCCCAGCAGGCCGTTGGTGCGCACCCGGGTGGCCAGCAGCGACTGGTGCGCGTCGCGGAAGGTGGTGTCGGTGACGCCGACCGCCTTCTGCTCACGCAACGCCCGCGCGAAACCCTCCGGCCCCAGCCGCAGCAGCCGCTGCCGCGAGCCGTCCGGCGGCGGCGCGCTCAGATCGATCGCGGGCAGTTTGTCGTGCGGATACACCGTGGTGGGCCGCTCACCGTGCGGCTTGTTCACGGTGACATCGGCCAGGTAGTCGAGGATCTTGGTCCCGCGGTCGGCGGACCGGCGCAGGGTCAGCAGCTGCGGACGCTCATCGATGAACGAGGTGGTGACCCGCCCCGCTTTGAAGTCCGGATCGTCCAGCACCGCGAGCAGGAACGGAATGTTCGTCGCCACGCCGCGAATCCGGAACTCCGCCAGCGCCCGGCTCGCCCGCGCCACCGCCGCACCGAAGTCGCGGCCCCGGCAGGTGAGCTTGACCAGCATGGAGTCGAAGTAGGCGCCGATCTCGGCACCCAGGTTCGCGCCGCCGTCCAGGCGGATGCCCGCGCCGCCGGGTGTGCGGTAGGCGGTGATCCGGCCAGTGTCGGGACGGAACCCGTTGGCCGGATCCTCGGTGGTGATCCGGCATTGCAGGGCCGCGCCGCGGATCGTCACGGCGTCCTGGCTCAGACCCAGTTGCTCGAGCGTCTCCCCCGCCGCGATGCGCAGCTGCGACTGCACCAGGTCCACGTCGGTGATCTCCTCGGTCACCGTGTGCTCCACCTGGATGCGCGGGTTCATCTCGATGAAGACGTGGTTGCCCCGCTCGTCCAGCAGGAACTCCACGGTGCCCGCGCACGAGTAGCCGATCTGCCGGGCGAAGGCCACCGCGTCGGCGCAGATCCGTTCCCGCAGTGCGGGGTCGAGATTCGGTGCGGGCGCAAGTTCGATCACCTTCTGATGCCTGCGCTGCACCGAACAGTCCCGCTCGAACAGGTGCATCACATTCCCGTGCTGATCAGCCAGGATCTGCACCTCGATATGGCGGGGGTTCACCACCGCCTGTTCCAGGAACACCGTCGGGTCGCCGAACGCCGACTCCGCCTCCCGGGAGGCCGCCTCGATCGATTCGCGCAGCTGTTCGGGCGCGGCGACCCTGCGCATCCCGCGCCCGCCGCCACCGGCCACCGCCTTGACGAAGATGGGGTATTCCAGCTCCCGCGCCGCGGCGAGCAACTCCTCCACGTCCGACGACGGTGCGCTCGAACGCAACACCGGCAGCCCGGCCGCCTTCGCCGCCTCGATCGCCCGCGCCTTGTTACCCGCCAGTTCGAGCACCTCGGCCGACGGGCCGATGAAGGTGATGCCCTCCCGCGCGCACGCCGCCGCCAGATCCGGGTTCTCCGAGAGGAACCCGTACCCCGGATAGATCGCGTCCGCGCCCGCCGACTTGGCCGCCTCGATGATCGCCTCGATCGACAGGTAGGCCCGCACCGGATGGCCGGGCTCGCCGATCTGGTACGACTCCGCCGCCTTCAGCCGATGGACCGAATTCCGGTCCTCGTAGGGAAACACGGCGACCGTCCCGATGCCGAGTTCGTAGGCCGCGCGGAAGGCGCGGATGGCGATCTCGCCACGGTTGGCAACCAAGACTTTCGAGAACATTGACCTAAGGTACCCGGCCGCGTGAACCGCACCGACACGGAATCCCCCTTCGCAAACCTTTTCACAAGACCGACTAGCACCGTTGCGAAGTTGCGTTCACCGGGCCGACACATGTGCGGTGCGGCAGCAACCGGTGTGCTGCCCGGAGGCCGGGTTCGGTCGAGAAGTCCGGTGGCGGCGACCGCCGAGCAGCTGCCGATGGCCGAGCCCGGCATCGAGCCGTGCTCCGCCGGCGTGGGTCCGCGGCCTCGGACCAGGAGAACCGGCCCATACGACCAGATCGGAAGGCTGATGCGGGGCGGCTCGGTGCCCGATTGCCGGTCGAGAGCCGATCGGAGTCCACCCGAGCGACCCGGCCGATAGCCGGAACGGAAAGCGGGCGCGGGATCGACACGCGACGAGCGCTTCGGGCAAACGCCGGTGTGACATCCCTCGCGGTGTGCTCGCTTCGCCGCGTCCTATGCTGAGTACGCAGCTGGTTCACCGCAGCACGACGAGATGGAGCCCCGACGTCGTGCGGCGGAGTCGAACCCGACCGGGCGGCGACGTCACGGCGGGTGAGAGGGAACCCGGTGGGAATCCGGGACTGTCCCGCAGCGGTATGCAGGAACGACCGCCGTCACCAGGCACTGGGTCCAGCGAGCCGGAAGGCTCCGCGACTTGGGAAGCGACGGCCAGTAGGTCGGCCATCGGGAGCACTCCGGCGTTCGCCGGCCCGCACGGCCGGTGCCCGCGAGTCCGAAGACCTGCCAGCCGTGCCGGGTACGCCGTACCCGGCGGCCACCGCCTCGTGGATTGGGCGCGCGGATCACAAGCTGACGTGTCGGGGCTCCTCGGCCGGGAACATCTCCGGCATGTCACCGGGTTCTCCGCCTGCCCGTATGGCGATGGCTTTCGTCCTCAGCAATGGAGAAACATCGTGACTGTTGCACAGCAAAAGCCGTTCACCGCGACGGTTCTCGGGCTTCCGCGAGTGGGGCCACGGCGCGAACTGAAGCGGGCCACCGAAGCCTATTGGGCGGGCAAGATCGACGCCGACCAGTTGCACGCGGTGGCGCGCGACCTTCGGCAAGCCCAGCTCGCCGAATTACGAGCCGCCGGTCTGGACTCCATCCCGGTCGGCACGTTCTCCTACTACGACCAGATGCTCGACACCGCCGAGTTGCTGGGCGCCCTGCCGCCCCGGGTCGCCGGGATCGCGGATCCGCTGGAACGGTATTTCGCCGCCGCCCGCGGCACCGACACGGTCGAACCCTTGGAGATGACCAAGTGGTTCGACACGAACTACCACTACCTGGTGCCGGAAATCGAGCCGGGGACCGCCTTCTCGCTGCACCCGGAGAAGTTGCTGGCGGAACTGCGGGAAGCGCTCGAGCTGGGGGTGCCCGCGCGACCGGTGGTGATCGGGCCGATCACCTTCCTGAAGCTGGCGAAGGCGACCGGGGGCTCGGCCCTCGCACGGCTGATCGAGCTGCTGCCGCTGTATCGGGAGCTGCTGCGCAGGCTCGCCGTCGCCGGTGCCGAGTGGGTGCAGATCGACGAGCCGGTGCTGGTCACCGACCTCACTGCGGAGGAGATCGACCTGGTGCAGGTCACCTACGAGGAACTCGCCGACGCCGCCGAACGGCCTGCGATTCTCGTCGCGACCTACTTCGGGCAGCCGGATGCCGCTCTGGCGGCGCTGGCGAGCACCGGAATAGAAGGTGTCGCCCTCGACTTCACCGCGGGCGCCGACGTCTCCGCGGTGGCCGCGCTGGCAGGCAAAGTACTCGTCGCGGGGGTCGTGGACGGCCGCAATGTGTGGCGGACCGACCTCGACCGCGCCTTGACCACCCTTGGGACGCTGCTGGAATCCGCTGCGCACGTTGCTGTTTCGACTTCATGCTCGTTGCTACACGTGCCGTACACATTGGCCGCGGAAACCGGGTTGGACGAGCGGCTGCGGTCCTGGCTGGCGTTCGGCGCGGAGAAAGTCGCCGAGGTTCGCCTGCTCGCGACCGGGCTGAGCCAGGGCACGGACGCGATCGCCGCCGAGCTGGCCGAGGTGCGCGCGGCGCTCGCGTCGCGCAGGTCGGATCCGCGGCTGAACAATCCGCGGGTGCGCGCCGCGCTGGCCGCGCTGGGGCCGGAGGCCACCCGTCGGGCGCCTGCCGAACAGCGCCGGGAACTGCAACGGGACAGATTGCGGCTGCCCACGCTGCCGACCACGACGATCGGTTCCTATCCGCAGACCTCGGCCATCCGGTTGGCGCGCGCCGCGTTGCGCAAGGGCGAGATCGATCGAGCGGAGTACGTGCGCCGGATGCGCGCCGAGATCGCGGACGTCATCGCGCTCCAGGAGGAACTGGGGTTGGACGTGCTGGTGCACGGCGAGCCGGAACGCAACGACATGGTGCAGTACTTCGCCGAGCAACTCGACGGGTTCGCGGCGACCGAGCAAGGCTGGGTCCAGTCCTACGGCACGCGCTGCGTGCGGCCGCCGATCCTGTTCGGCGACGTCGCGCGGCGCGAGCCGATGACCGTCGAGTGGATCGGCTACGCGCAGTCGCTCACCGACAAGCCGGTGAAGGGCATGCTGACCGGCCCGGTGACCATCCTGGCGTGGTCGTTCGTGCGCGACGACCAGCCGTTGGGCGAGTCCGCCCGCCAGGTGGCACTGGCGATCCGGGAGGAGACCGTCGACCTGGAATCGGCCGGTACCCGGATCATCCAGGTCGACGAGCCCGCCTTGCGGGAATTGCTTCCGCTGCGCGCGGCCGATCAGCCCGGGTATCTGGAATGGTCGGTGCGGTCGTTCCGGCTCGCCACCTCCGGGGTGTCCGATGCGACGCAGATCCACACACACCTGTGCTACTCGGAGTTCGGCGAGGTGATCGACGCGATCGCCGGGCTGGACGCCGATGTGACGTCCATCGAGGCGGCGCGCTCACGCATGGAGGTGCTCGACGATCTCAACGCGGCGGGATTCGACCTCGGCGTCGGCCCCGGCGTGTACGACATCCACTCGCCGCGGGTGCCGAGCATCGACGAGATCACCACATCGCTGCGTGCGGCGTTGAAAGCCGTTCCGGCCGAACGTCTCTGGGTGAATCCCGACTGCGGGTTGAAGACCAGGGGCCGCGCCGAGGTGGAAGCCTCGCTCCGCAACATGGTCGCCGCGGCGGCAGCCGTGCGGTGACACCGCCCGCCGATAGATGATTCGGTGCCCCCTCGCCCTGCCGAGGGGGCACCGACTCGATCGAGGCCTCAATCGGATTCCGGCTCCGGCCGGGGCGGCTGCCGCCGTCGTAGTGTGTACCGATCACACGGTTCTTCCCGCCGCGTCACCGGCAACTCCCGCGCCCGCGCACGCATCCCCCGCCGCCACGCCGTATGACACCCGGAACAACGCTCCATCGGCTACCCCTCCTCACAAGTCGACTACGACACCGTCTTTCCCCTCTTGCCTACTTTCGACGTGCCCACCCCCGATTCGGTTCCACTCAATTCGACATCACCGAGTGCACCGATCTCGACCGGCTCGAGTCCTGGACGCGCAAGGCCGCTACGGCCGAGTCCGAGAACGATCTGTTCGGCTGAGTCTCGCCCCTACAGTCCGAAGGCGCGGTTGATGGCGGCCATGTCGAAGTAGTCGCGCCAGGTGGCGATCAGGCCGTCGGCGACTTCGAAGAAGCCCATGACCGGGAGCGGAGTCTCGCGTCCTGCGGAGCGGAGGGTGTCGGTGCGCTCGTTCATCACCACGTTGCCGGATGCGATCTGGTGGTGGATGTCGAAATCGATGGCGTCGAAGGTGGTCAGGAAACCCGCGACGAAGTCGCGGATGGCGGTGCGGCCGACGATGGGCTCCATCGGGATGTTGTGATAGACGGCGTTCTCCGCGAAGTACGCGCTGATCCGATCCGGATCGGGGTCGGACCAGCTTCGGCACATCGCACGCACGAGCTCGTCGGAATCAGGCATTCGTCTGCTCACTTCCTGGCGCCGGGGCTGGGGTACCGGAACCCCTCGATTCAACCAAGCAGTTGCTCGGTAGGGAAGGGTGTCACCGGCTTCCGTGTCGCCTTCTCTCCGCCCAGCGGTCGACGGCGAGGTCGCACCGGCGCCCACCGGCTGTTCCGACAACCGATTTCGCTCTCGCACAGAACGATTCCGCGAGCCATGTCGATTCGGATCTCGTAGTCGGTGGCAGGCCCACGGATCGGACTGCGGCCGAAATGTCCGGTGACGGCGGATTCGACGCATTCCCCACAACGCGGCGGCAAACCCCTCTTCGCACGCTACGCAGATCGAATACATTGCTGGACACCTCACAAAAGCATATTCTCGCGAGTAATAACGCGAGTTATTGCGATGATTGCGAATGATCGCAGCTACCATCGTGCACGTGCGCAAGATGTATGCGGGCGCCCGGCTTCGGCGATTGCGTGAAGAGCGGAGGATGACTCAGGCGGCTCTGGCGAAATCGCTGGATCTGTCGCCGAGCTACCTCAATCAGCTCGAGCGAGACCAGCGCCCACTCACCATTCCCGTACTGCTCAAACTGAATTCGACCTTCGACCTGGACGTCCAGTTCTTCGCCGCCGACTCCGACGCGCGGCTCGTATCGGACCTGCACGAAGTGCTGGTCGACGCCGCGGGCGGGCACACCGCGCCGCTGACGGAAGTCGAGGAACTGGCGACCCGCCAACCGGAGGTCGCCAGAATCGTCGTCGCGATGCATCGCCGACTGCGCGCCGCCACCGATCAGCTCGACCTGCTGTCCGCCCGGGTGTCCGCGCCCGCGGGCGCACCCGGGGTACCCATGCCCTACGAGGACGTGCGCGACTTCTTCTACGACCACCACAACCACATTCCGCAACTCGACATCGCCGCCGAGCAGTTGTTCGAGAATTCCGGGCTGACCATCGGCTCGCTGGATCGCCAGCTCGCCCGCATCGCCGAGGAGCGCGCCGGGGTGACCGTTCTGGTGCGCGGCGACGGCGCCGACCCCACCGTCCCCAAACGCCACTACGACCCGGAGACCCGCACGCTCACGCTCGCTCGCCGGTTGCGACCAGGCCAGCGCGCCTTCCAGATCGCGACCACGCTCGGCCTCCTGCTGTACGGGGCCGAACTGGATGCCGTGCTGGCCGAGAGCCCTTCGCTCAGCGGCGAATCCCGCACGCTGGCGCGAATCGGGCTGGCCAATTACTTCGCAGGCGCGCTGGTGCTGCCCTATGGCCGATTCCTGCGCTCGGCCGAGGAGCTGCGCTACGACATCGACCTGCTCGGCCTGCGTTTCGAGGTCGGGTTCGAGACCGTCTGCCATCGGCTCAGCACCCTGCAACGGCAGGGCCAGCGTGGTGTTCCGTTCTTCTTCGTCCGCACCGACCGGGCCGGCAACATCTCCAAACGTCAGTCCGCCACCGCGTTCCACTTCTCCCGGGTCGGCGGCAGTTGCCCGCTGTGGGTGGTGCACGAAGCCTTCTCGAATCCCGGCCGGATCCTGACCCAGGTGGCCGAGATGCCCGACGGCCGCCGGTATCTGTGGATCGCGCGCACCGCCGCGATCGCCCCGCACGGGTTCGGCACCGCGGCGAAGAACTTCGCCATCGGTCTGGGTTGCGATATCGAATACGCCGACCGCTTGGTGTACTCGGCCGGGTTGCAGCTGGACGACCCGGCGACCTCGGTCCCGATCGGCGCGGGCTGCAAAGTGTGCGAGCGCCCCGCGTGCCCGCAGCGGGCCTTCCCGCACATCGGCAGCCCATTGGCGGTCGCCGAACACACCAGCACCGATCTGCCCTACCCGCGGCTCGGGCGCTGACGGCTCCGGTTCCGGCGAGCCGGTCCGGGTCGGAGCGCCCGGTACGCACGGCGAGCGCGAACGGCGCGCCCGCCGAGAAGACCGGTGCGGACGGGAATTCGGGACACCACCGCGTGACCGGCGTCCGGTCACGCGCCGATCGAAGCAACGGACGGCGCATCCGCCACCGAAACAGCGACAATCCGGGGCGATGTGGTCGGGAGCCCGACCTCTCCCGGCCACATCGCCGGTGCGATCAGGACTTGGCCAGATACTCCAGCCGCTCGGCGTCCACCGCCGCGTGCATCATCCCCGCCAGCCCAGGGTGCATACGCAGCCCCGGGTCGGCCGCCACCACCGCTCGGGCGAATTCCTGCGCTGCGGTGATGACCTCGAGATCGTCCAGCAGTGACAGCAGGCGCAGCGATCGGGCCGTGCCGGACTGGGCGGCGCCGAGCACGTCGCCCTCGCGGCGGGTCCGCAGGTCCAGCACCGCGAGTTCGAAGCCGTCGGTAGTGGCGGCCACCGCGTCCAGCCGCGCCATGGCCGACCCGCCCGGCGCGGCGTCCGTGATCAGCAGGCACAACCCGGGGTGCTCGCCCCGGCCGATCCGGCCGCGCAGTTGATGCAATTGGCTGACGCCGAACCGGTCGGCGTCGACGATCACCATCACGGTCGCGTTGGGCACGTCCACGCCGACCTCGACCACCGTGGTGCACACCAGCACGTCCACCGATCCGTCGTTGAACGCCCGCATCACCTGGTCTTTCTCGTCGGCGGGCAGTCTGCCGTGCAGCAGGCCGACCCGCACGCCGGACAGCGGACCCGCGCGCAGCGTCTCGAACACGTCGAGCACGGCCTGGGTGGTCGGGCCGTCCTTCTCGCCGTCGCCGTTCTTCGCGCGCCCGCTGCGAGACTTGCCCGCGGTCTCCTCGTCCTCACCGATGCGCGAGCACACCACGTACGCCTGGCGTCCGGCGGCGACCTCCTCCACGATCCGCTCCCAGGCACGATCCACCCAGTTCGGATGCTGCCTGCGCGGCACCACCTTGGAGACGATCGGCGAGCGGCCTTTCGGCAGCTCGGTCAGTGTGGAGGTCTCCAGATCGCCGAGCGTGGTCATGGCGATGGTGCGCGGGATCGGGGTCGCGGTCATCACCAGCAGATGTGGACTGGTGCCCGCTTTCGCCTTCGCGCGCAGAGCGTCCCGCTGCTCGACGCCGAAGCGGTGCTGCTCGTCGACCACCACCATGCCGAGGTCGAAGAACTCGACGTTGTCCTGGATCAGCGCGTGCGTGCCGATCACGATGCCCGCCTCGCCGGTCACCGCTTCCAGCAGCGCCGCCTTCTTGGCCGCCGCCGACATCGACCCGGTCACCAGCACCACGCGGGTGGCGTGGTCGGCCGCGCCCAGCTCGCCCGCGGCGCCCAGCTCGCCGAGCATGCCGCGCAGCGACCGGTAGTGCTGCGCGGCGAGCACCTCCGTCGGGGCGAGCAGCGCGCACTGCAGTCCCGCGTCCACCACCTGGAGCATGGCGTGCAGAGCGACGATCGTCTTGCCGGAGCCGACCTCGCCTTGCAGCAACCGGTGCATCGGCTGCTCGCGGGCCAGGTCGGCGGAGATCTCGGCCACGACCCGCTGTTGCCCTGCGGTGAGTTCGAAGGGCAAGCGCTGGTCGAACGCCGCGGCGATACCGCCCGCCCGGGGTGCGCAGGCGCGTGCCCGGCGCCCGGACACCTCGTGCCTGCGTTCGGCCAGCACCAACTGCAAGGCCAGCGCCTCGTCGAAGCGTAGCCGGTCCTCGGCCCGATCGATGTCGTCCTTGCGCTCGGGCAGGTGGATCAGGCGCAGCGCGTCGGACAGGTTCGGCAACGCGCGTTCGGCGCGCACGTCTTCCGGCAGCGGATCGTCGAGCGGATCCAGCTGATCGAGCACCTGACGCACGCAGGCGAGCACGTCCCAGCTCTGCACCTTCGCGGTCGCCGGGTAGACCGGGATGAACTCGCGTTCCAGGAACGAGGCGTCCACTCCCCCGTCGCCTTTCGCGCTCTGCGCGAGGCCACGTAGGTCGCCGCCGCCGCGCACCTTGGTCAGCGCGCCGACCGAGTCGTCGTCGCCCTCGGTTTCCGGCAGGATCAAGTAGCCGGGGTGGCTGAGGTTCCACTGGCCGGGACGCCAGTAGTTCACCGTGCCCGACATCATCGCGCGCAGACCTTCGCGCACCACGTACTTCACCTTGTCGCCGTTGAAGAAGGTGACGTCGACGCCGCGACCGGAGCCGGTGTCGAGCACCACCTTCAGCAGCGACCCGCGGCGGTTGCGCATCGGCCGCAGTTCGGCCTTCGTGATCCGTCCGATGACGGTGATGTGCGAACCGTCCTCGGGCGCTTCCTCGGTGAGCGGTTGCCCCTGCGTCGCGTACCGCAGGGGGTAGTGCCGCAGCAGATCCTCGACGGTTTGCATGCCGAAGGCGTCCGCGAGCGAGGCCGCCGCCTTCGCGCCGAGGATGTGGTCGAGCCGATCGCTCAGTGTCGCCATGCCCTATTCCACTCCGATCTGCACCGAATCACCCTGCTGCCCACCGGAATACACGATCACCTCGACACCGGGGAAGTTCTGCGCGATATGAGCCGCCAGTTCGCCGCCGAGTCCGTCCGGCGCCGCCGCGCCCATCAGCAGGGTGACCAGCTCGCCGCCGAAGGCGAGCAGCCGGTCCAGCAACGTCCGCCCGGCGGCGCGCACGTCGCGCTCGATCACCACGACGTCGTGCCCGGCCAGGCCGAGCCCATCGCCCGGTTCACACGTGCCGACCATGGTGAGCGCGCGTCCGGTCGCCGCGCGCAGCGATCCCCAACGTGTGGTCGCGGCCGCCTCCGACATCGCGAAGGCGTCGTCCACCGCGATGCGTCCGCGGTCGTGCACGGCCAAGGCGGCCAGTCCCTGCACCATCGACGCGCTCGGCAACAGCAACACGTCCCGGTGGGCGTCACGGGCGGCGACACCGACGGCGAGGAGTTCGTGTGCCGGCAGCGCGCCGTTGGGCAGCACCAGCACCTCACGGTTCGGCATCCGCCGGATCGCGGCCAGCAACGTGGCCGCGGTCACCGACTCGTCCGCCAGCACCACGGCGCCCGCGTCCTCGAACAGCGTCGCCGCGCCCGCGCCCGCGACCACTGCCAGGATCCCGCGATCGGCCGGAGCTCCCGAGGCAGGCGCGCTGCGGCCGAGCGCGCCGACCACCACCTGAGTCGAATCGGCGGCCGGAAAGGATCCCGCGATGCCTTCGATTCCGGGACGTCCGCTGGGGGCAGCACCATCGAAGACTTCGCCCGGGTCCGCACGCGTGGCGCGATCGCCCGCGCCGGGGCCGTGCGACACGTCGGATACGTCCCGGTGCGACGTGAAGATGACGTTCTCGACGCGGATCCGGCTCAGCGTGCCCGCCGCGATGCCCGCCTCCACCGCCGCACCGGCATCGGCACAGTGGACGTGCGCCGACCAGGATCCGCCCCCGTCGCCGACGACGACGACCGAGTCGCCGAGTTCGCCGAGACGGGCGCGCAGCGCGGCCACTTTCCGCTCATCGGAGTCGGCCAGCAGATACATCACCTCGTACCGCGGTTCCGCCTCGCGGGCGGGCGCCGAATGCGCGGCCGCCGCGGGCCGCGGGTACTCCGGCCGCGTCGGCGCCTCCCCTCTGGTCACGGCGACCAAGCTGTCCAGCAGCACCACCAAACCGCGAGCTCCCGCGTCGACGACACCGGCACGACGCAGCACACCCAATTGGAACGGCGTGTCGCCGAGCGCCTTGGCCGCGCCGTCGGCCGCCGCCAGCGCCACGTCCGCCAGTTCGTGGTCCGGGCATCCCGCGGCCGCCGCGGTCGCGCAGTCCAGCACGGTGAGGATCGTCCCTTCGATCGGCACGCTCAGCGACTCGCGGACCAGTGCGGAAGCCCTGGCCAGCGCAGCGCGCAGGCTGTCGGCCGTGAACGGACCGCCGTGCACCGTGTCCGCGACGCCGCGCAGCACTTGGGACAGGATGATCCCGGAATTGCCGCGGGCGCCGACCGTCGCGCCGTGCGCCATCGCCACGGCGACGGCGCGAGCGGCGCTCGCATCCCTGTTCGCCCGCGCGGCCTCTTCCCCCGCTTCCACCGCGGCGCGCATGGTGGCCAGCAGATTCGTGCCGGTGTCCGCGTCCGGTACCGGAAAGACGTTGAGCGCGTTGATCTCCTCGCGCCGATGCTCCAGGCCGGCGAGACAGGTGTGGCCCCAGCGCAGCAGTGCCGCGCCGTCCATCACATCTCGCGCTCCGGACACCGTCACCTCGCTCCCTTCCGCCACCCGCGCCACCACCGCCCGCCAGGTTAGCGGGCGGTCCCGACAGGCGACCGGCAAGACCGCGCCATTAGGATGGGTATTGCCCGGCGACCGATCCGGCACTCGTTCGCGGGGACCGGTTTGGTGGATCGGAGGCAGCACAGCTACCCTTGCAGGGTTGCCTCGCGCGGCCGTCACCGGTCTGCGCTGGTCGGCTCTCCGCCGACCGGGCACTTGACATTGCACGAGGACGAGTCGCCCCGCGAAGGCGACGGTCCCCACCATTGACATGAAGGAGTTCGCGACTATGGCTGCCGTCTGCGACGTCTGCGCCAAGGGCCCCGGCTTCGGGAAGTCGGTCTCGCACTCGCACCGGCGCACCAACCGTCGTTGGAACCCGAACATCCAAACCGTTCGCGCGCAGGTCGCCCCGGGCAACACCCGCCGCATGAACGTGTGCACCTCCTGCCTGAAGGCGGGCAAGGTCGCCCGCGGCTGATCCGCCTTCCGGCTGACCGGCATCGTCGGCACACGCCCCGGCACCCGCAACGGGTGGTCCGGGGCGTCGTCATGAGTGCGGGCCGAGCATGGCTGCCGTGACCGAGCATCCGTGGCGGGTCCAGCCCCTGACCGCCGAGTATGTCCACAGCCTCGCCGAATGCCACATCGCCTGCTGGCGCGAGGCGTACCGGGGGCTGGTGCCTTCGCACGTGCTCGACGCCTTCGACATCGAGCGGCGAGCCGAGCAGTGGGAGCGTGACCGGGTGCGCTATCCGGGCCGCACGCACGTCGCGATCGTCGAGGACGTGGTGATCGGGTTCTCCAGCGCGGGGCCGCCCGGCGGCGCGGACGCGGTGACTCCGCTCGAGCTGCACGCCCTCTACGTCCGTTCTCCCTGGCACGGCAGCGGGGTCGCCGACGACCTGATCAGCGCCGCGCTCGATCCGGCCGCTCCGTGCTCGCTGTGGGTCTTCGAGCAGAACGCGCGCGCCCAGGCGTTCTACCGGCGGCATGGTTTCGTGCTCGACGGCACACGCAAGGTGGAGGCGTTCACCGCCGCGATGGAGGTGCGCATGGTGCGCACGCCGACGACGTACGCGGGTGAACCCCCCGCGCCCTCGCTCGGTTGATGCGCGGACTACCGGCGGATCGCGTGCGGCCGAGCCCGTTAAGGTGCAGATCATGACCACCAGCGAGCAAGCCGGGTACGTGACGACCGTCGACGGCGTCCTCCAGATCACCATCGCCACTTCCGCCCACGGCACGTCCATGGACTTCGCGGGCATCAACGCGGGCGCCGCCGCACTCGGTTCGCTCGGGTCCGAGGTGGGTGCGGTGCTGCTGCGCGGCACCGGCGCGAACTTCTGCGCGGGAGGCGACGTACGCGGCTTCGGCGCGGCGCAGGACCGCTCCGCGCACATCCACGGCCTGGCAACCGATCTGCACGAGTTCGTCCGCGCGCTGGACGCGACCACGGTGCCGGTGGTGGCCGCGGTGCAGGGCTGGGCGGCGGGCGCGGGCATGAGCCTGGTCTGCCTGGCCGATATCGCCCTCGGCGGCCCCGGCACCAAACTGCGCCCGGCCTACCCCGGCATCGGACTGAGCCCCGACGGGGGCATGTCCTGGACGCTGCCGCGCATCGTGGGGCGCGCGCGGGCGCGCGAGATCCTGCTCACCGACGCCGTCCTCGACGCCGACGAGGCGGTGCGCCTCGGCGTGCTGAGCAGGCTGGTTCCCGACGGCGAGATCGCCGAGGAGGCGCAGCGCCTCGCGCGCGCCCTCGCCACCGGACCGCGGTCGACCCACGCGAGCATCAAATCGCTGTTGCGGCAGTCGGAGTCCGCGACGCTGAGCGATCAGCTCGACAGCGAACGCGACGGGATCGCCGCGGCCGCGGGCTCCGCCGCGGGACGCGAGGGTGTCGACGCGTTCGTCGCGAAGCGCAAACCCGACTACGCCGGGCTCGCCTGATCACTCCCGGGTCGAGAGCACGAATTTCGCCACCGCGTCGGTGAACGAGTCGTTGTCGTCACCGGCCGCGGTGTGCGCGGCGCCACCGATCTCCACCAGCTGGGCGTGTGGCACCAGCCGCTGGAACGCTTCGGCTCCCTCGGCGCTCACCACGTCCGAGCGCATGCCGCGCACCAGCAGCACCGGGATGCGCAGCGCCCGCGCCGCGTCCTCCATCGGCTCGATCATCGCGGACGGATCCTCGACCCGATCGCTGAGCATGTCCGGATCCCAGTGCCAGTACCAGCGACCGTCGCGCTCGCGCAGATTGCGCAGCAGTCCCTCCGGGCTCTTCGGCCGCGGGCGGTGCGGCAGGTATTCGGCGACCGCGTCGGCCGCCTGTTCGAGGCTGTCGAAGCCGTCGCGATGCTTGCCGAGGAAGTCGATCACCCGGGCGACGCCTTCCGGCTCGGGCCGGGTCACGATGTCGACGAGCACCAAGGCGCTGATCGCCTCCCCGCCCGGCCGCGCGGTGGCGAGCAGGCCGGTGATTCCGCCCATGCTGGCCCCGACGACCACCGCGGGCTCGCCCAGCTGTTCGAGCACGAGCAGCAGGTCGTCGACCATGGTCTGGCGCCGATAGTCGCGATCCGGCGCCCACTCGCTGTCCCCGTGGCCGCGAGCGTCGACCGTGACCACTCGCATGCCCGACGCGCCGAGCCGAGCGCCGGTCTTCTTCCACGAGTGGCGGGTTTGCCCGCCACCGTGCAGGAAGACGACGAGCGGGCCGTCGACCGGGCCGAACTGATCGGCGGCCAGCTCGATTCCGCCCGAACCGCGCAGCCGGAGCCTGGACGGTTCGAGAAGATAGTTCGCATTACTCACGATCCGTAGGATCGCACAAACGCCGGGACGCGCTGGCGCGAACCCGGCGTTTCGAGGGTTTCAGCAGGCGAGGTTGCCCGCGAAGAACAGGCACGCGATCTTGGCGTTCACCGACGCGGAGATGGTCGAGGAACCGCTCGAGGTGTATTCCTCGGCGACCGGGGCCGTGGTGGTCTCCGTGGCCGGCTCGAGCCGCAGCGGAGCCGCGCTCGCGACGGCGGCGCCACTGCTGAGAGCGGCGCAGAAGGCCAGGGTCGCGGTGGTACCGCGCAGCGCGCCCCGGACGGTGTTGTTGTGCATGGAACAGCTCCTCACTCGTTAACTCGGTCGATCACACACAGACGCCCAACTCAGGGCAGGCGCCAGTCAACCGGTTCGGCCCCCAGTTCGTCGAGCAATTCGTTCACTCGCGAGAAGGGGCGGGAACCGAAGAACCCGCGGGACGCCGACAGCGGCGACGGATGCGCGGACTCGATGTAGGGCACCTCGGCTTCGGTCAGCAGCGGCTTGAGGGTCGCGGCGTCGCGGCCCCACAGGATAGCGACCAACGGCTCGTCCCTGGCGACCAAAGCGCGGATCGCCTGATCGGTGACCGCCTCCCAACCCTTGCCGCGGTGCGAGGCGGGCTTGCCGGGCGACACGGTGAGCACCCGGTTCAGCATCAGCACACCCCGGTCCGACCACGGGCTCAGATCGCCGCAGGACGGTGTCGGGTGGCCGAGATCCTTGCTGTATTCGGCGAAGATATTGGCCAGGCTGCGCGGGATCGGCGAAACATCGGGCGCCACAGAGAAACTCAGCCCCATCGGGTGGCCGGGCGTCGGGTACGGATCCTGGCCGACGACGAGTACGTGCACCGCGTCGAACGGACGCTGGAAGGCCCGCAAAACGTTCTCACCGGACGGTAGGTAGCCACGGCCCGCGGCGTTCTCGGCGCGAAGGAACTCGCCCATGGCGGTGATCCGATCCGCCACCGGCTCGAGTGCCTTCGCCCATCCCGGATCCATGATTTCCGACAGTGGTTTCGCGCCCATGACCGCACAACTTAGCGTGGCCGGCCGTCGGCTGACGAGTCCGCCCCACGGAACGATTCCCACCCGCCCTCGCCGGTCTGCGCCACGCCGTCGACGGTGACCCCGCGACCGGCGACGACCCGCCCGATCGCGACCCATCCGGGGGGAAGCGCGCGGCCCGGCGCCCAGGCGCCCGCGAAGGCGTGGTCCTCGCCGCCGGTCAGAACCCATTGCGCGGCATCGGCATTCAGCCGGGCGGCAATGGGCTCCAGCGCCGGATCGCGCAGGGCGGCCGAATCCAGGTCGATGGCCACACCCGAGGCCGACGCGATGTGTCCCAGATCGGCGAGCAACCCGTCGGACACATCGGTCAGTGCGTGCAGGCCGTGGTCGCGCACACCGATTGCGTCATCCGCGTCCCCGGCGGCCGTCTCGGATGTGACCGCGGCTCGCGTCGAAATGGGCTGCGCATCCGACGCATCCGAGCCTTCACGGCGCAGCACGTCCAGCACCAGCGCATACGGCGGCTGCGGAACACGATGCGCGGCAAGCGCTTCCGCGACCTCCGGCCCGGTCGCTCCGGCGGTGAAGGCGGCCAGTCCCGCGGCCGACCAGCCGAGGCGGCCCGCCACCGCGACGACATCGCCCACGCGCGCGCCCGCTCGGGTGACCGGCGCTCCGCGGCCGGGGTCGCCGAAGGCGGTGACGGAGACGACCAGTTCGCGGCTGCGGACCAGGTCGCCGCCCGCGATCGACGCGCCTGCCCTGGCGGCCTCGGCCCACATACCGTCCGCGAGTCCGTCGATCACCTCGAGCGGGGTGTCGGCCGGGCAGCCGAGCGCGACGACGAACGCGGTGGGCGTCGCTCCCATGGCGACCACGTCGGCGGCGTTCTGCGCGATCGCCTTGCGGCCGACGTCCTCGGGGGTGGACCAGTCCAGCCGGAAGTGCCGGTCCTGCACGAGCATGTCGGTGGTCACCACGAACCGGCCGTCCGGCGCCGCGACCAGCGCCGCGTCGTCACCGGGACCGAGCAGCACACCCGGCGCCTGCACGCGGCCCGCGTTGATGCGCTCGATCAGCGCGAACTCGCCCAGTTCACGCACTGTCCTCGGGGCACTGCTCGCGCTGATGACCGATCCTTTCCGGCGCGCTGCTTGCTGGAATGAGCCCGACGGTACCCTTTCGGGGGCACTCGAGTAGCAACCGGCCCTGTGCCCTGCGGCGCGGTCGACCAGCGCCGGAGGCGCGACGAAGAAAGGATCGGTGAACATGGCGGCGGATTCGTCGGACCGCGATTCGGCGCAGCCCGAGCGCGAAAGCACCGATGCCACGGACGGCGGGAGCGCCCTGAAGGAGCCCGCGCAGCCCACTCCCTCCTTGGCGAAAAGCGAGGACAGCGCGAAAACGAAATCGGCCGCGGATGTCGACGAGCCGGACAGCCGGGCGTCGGCGCACCAGTACCCGCCCGCGCTCATCGCCACCGCCGTGGCGCTTCCGGTCGTGCTGGTCGTCGCGGTGCTCGTCGCCGCCATACTCGCGCGCCGCGCGCCCGTCGAGCGCGAACCACTGGTACTCGGCCCTGTCCCCGCTCCGGCGGCGGAGGGCCCGGCCTGCTCCGCCCTGCTTCCCGCCCTACCCGCGAACCTGGGTGAGTTCACGAAATCGACCCTGGTCGAGCCCGCTCCGCCCGCCACTCGCGCATGGCAGCGCGCCGAGGGCGGCGACGCGATCGTGCTGCGCTGCGGACTGGATCGCCCGCTGGAATTCAACCGCGCCTCGCCGCTGCAGATCGTCAACGGCGTGCAGTGGTTCGAGATCCGCGACCAGGCCGCCGCGGTGAGTACTTGGTTCGCCGTCGACCGGGCAACCTACATCGCCCTCACCGTCCCCGACGGCTCGGGTCCGACGCCGCTGCAAGAAGTCTCCGACACGATCACCGCCGACCTCCCGGCCCAGCCGATCGACCCGGGACCGCTGCCCAACTGACGCGGGCAGCGCGCTAACGCAGACCGGTGCCGCGGACGAGCGCGGTTTCGATGAGCGTGGAGACCAGCGCCGCATAGTCGATGCCGGTGGCCTCCCACATGCGCGGGTACATGGAGATGGCGGTGAATCCCGGCATCGTGTTGATCTCGTTGATCACCGGCCCCTGCTCGGTGACGAAGAAATCGACCCGCGCCAGACCCTGGCAGTCGAGGGCTCGGAAGGCGCGCACGGCCAGTTCCCGGATCCGGTCGGACACCTCGTCGTCCAGCTTCGCGGGAACGTCGAATTCGCAGACGTCGTCGAGGTACTTCGTATCGAAGTCGTAGAACGCGGGCCCGTCCGCGGTCACATCGGTCTCCGGCATGCGGATCTCCGCGACCACGCTCGCCGCGACCCGGCCGTCCGGGAATTCCAGCACCCCGCACTCCACCTCGCGCCCGACGATGCCCGCTTCGACGATCACCTTCGGGTCGTGCGCGCGCGCCGCGGCGATCGCGGCGTCCAACTCGTTCCAGTCGGTGACCCGGGTGATGCCGATCGACGACCCGCCGCGGGCCGGCTTGACGAACACGGGCAGGCCGAGGCGCAACCGGTCCTCCTCGGTGACCGTCTCGGTGCCGGGCCGCAACACCACCTGGGTGCCGACCGGCAGCCCCTCCGCCGCGAGCAGTTTCTTGGTGAACTCCTTGTCCATGCCGGCCGCGCTGGCCAGCACGCCGGGGCCGACGTAGGGAATTCCGGCGAGTTCCAGCATCCCCTGCAAGGTGCCGTCCTCACCGAACGGTCCGTGCAGGATCGGGAAGACCACGTCGACGGAACCGAGCGCGGCGCCGGGATCGTCCAGCGCGATCAACTCCCCGGAGCGGCTGGGGTCCGCGGCCAGGGTGAGTGCCGTGCCGGCGGCGTCCACCGACGGCAGCGCGCGATCGTGGATGCCGAGCGCGGCCACGTCCGAACCGCCGAGCACCCAGCGGCCCTCCGCGGTGATGCCGATCGGCACGACTTCGTACTTCTCCTGATCCAGGTGACGCAGCACGCTCCCGGCCGATACACAGGACACGGCGTGCTCGTTGCTGCGCCCGCCGAACACGACAGCCACCCTGATCCGGTTCGTCATGCCCCGAACCGTACCCGTTTCGATACGCACTCCCACCGGTGACCGTCCCGGACACCTTCGCCCGGGTGGGCCGGGATCACTCCGGCTTCATCCGCCGCCCGAGCAGGTTGCCGACGGCTTCGCGCACGGAGAGCCGTTCGTGACAGACCTGGTGCACCGCCGTGGTCAGCGGCATCTCGACACCGTGCCGCTCGGCCAGCGCGCGCACCGATGTGCACGACTTCACACCCTCGGCGACTTGGCCATGGGTGGCCGACTGGGCGGCCTCCATGGAACCGCCCGCGCCGAGCACGTGACCGAACGACCGGTTGCGCGACAGCGGAGAGGTGCAGGTGGCGACCAGGTCTCCGACTCCGGCCAGGCCCGCCAGCGTCACCGGCTCCGCGCCGAGCGCCACCCCGAGCCGGATGATCTCGGCGAGACCGCGGGTGATCAGGCTGGCGATCGAGTTGTCGCCGAGACCCATTCCCGACGCGATGCCGCAGGCGAGCGCGATGACGTTCTTGCACGCGCCGCCGATCTCGCAGCCGACCACGTCGGTGTTGGTGTAGGGCCGGAAGTATCCGGTCGCGCAGGCGTGCTGCACCGCGACCGCGCGATCGTTGTCCGAGCAGGCGACCACGGTCGCGGCCGGCTGGCCCACCGCGATCTCCCGCGCCAGGTTCGGCCCGGACAGCACCGCGATCTGGCTCGGATCAGCCCCCGTGACCTCCTCGATCACCTGGCTCATCCGCAGCAGCGACCCCGTCTCGATGCCTTTCGCCAGGCTCAGCAGCGTGGCATCGTCCGGGATCAACCCCTTCCAGTCCGCGAGGTTGGATCGCAGCGACTGCGACGGCACCGCCAGCACGACGATGTCCGCCCCGTCCAGGGCCACCGCCGGATCGTGGGTGGCCGCGATCGGCGGCAGCGGAATATCCGACAGGTAATCGGGATTGCGATGTTCGGAGGCCAGCGCCGCGGCGACCTCGGGCCGCCGGGCCCAGATCGTGACCTCGGTTCCCGCTTCCGCCAACACCTTCGCGAACGCGGTGCCCCACGATCCCGCGCCCAGCACTGCCGCCCTCGTCATCTGCCCAATATGCCATGGAAGGATTGCTCGCATGCGCCCGCACGCCGTGCATGCCGTGATCGCGGTCAAGAGCCTCGATCGGGCCAAGAGCCGACTTGCCGACCGGCTGCGCCCGGAATACCGGGCGCGCCTGGTGCTGGCCATGCTCGCCGACACCGTGACCGCCACCGCGGCGGTCACCGAGGTCGTGTCGGTCACCGTGGTCACGCCCGACCCCGCCGTGGCCGATCTGGCCCGCACACTGGGCGCCGAAGTGCATCCGGAACCGCCGCAGCCGCACGCCGACGGGCTGAACAACGCGCTCGCCGCCACCGCGGCCGCCCTGCGCGCCGCACACGGACCGATCGATCTGCTCGCGCTGCAAGCCGATCTGCCCGCCCTGCGCCCGGAAGAGCTGTCGGACATGCTCGCCGCCGCCCCGCGCGGGCTGCGTTCGATCGTGATCGATCACGAGGGCAGCGGCACCGCCGCGCTCGTGGTCCGCGACCCGGTCGCCGCGCTCGATCCCCGCTTCGGCCCCGGGTCGGCACGCAGTCATATCGACGCGGGCGCGGTCGACCTCGCCGGGGACTGGCCGGGCTTGCGGCTGGACGTCGACACCCCCGCCGATCTGGACCGCGCGGTGGCCCTCGGGGCGGGGAACGCGACCCGTGCTGTCCTGCACGACATCGGCTGGCCGGGCGGCGTTCACGAACCTGTTCCACACGTGTGCTAGCCGGTCGCCATGGTGGCGTGAGACACAGCCGGATCCCGTTCGCGGGATGCACACGGGCTGTCCGGTAGGGGATGATCGTTGGCGTGAGCGATACGGAAACCGTCAAGCAGCAGCCGTTGCTTCCCACGCCGCCCCCGGCTGCGACACCCGTGTCGGCCGACTCGTCGGCGACCCGGTTGCCACGCGATCGCTACCTCAATCGTGAGTTGAGCTGGCTGGATTTCAACGCCCGCGTGCTCGCCCTCGCCGAGGACGCGTCGCTGCCGTTGCTGGAGCGTGCGAAGTTCCTGGCGATCTTCGCGTCGAATCTCGACGAGTTCTACATGGTGCGGGTGGCCGGACTGAAACGCCGCGCCGAGACCGGCCTGCTGGTGCGCTCGGCCGACGGCCGCTCCCCCGGTGAGCAGCTGGAGTTGATCGCCGCGCGCACGCAGGAGATCGCGGTGCGGCATGCCCGCGTCTTCCTCGACAGCGTGCTGCCCGCGCTCACCGCCGAGGGCATCGCGATCATCGACTGGAGCGACCTGGACGAGGACGAACGCCTGCGCCTCTCCGGCTACTTCCAGGATCAGGTCTTCCCGGTCCTCACCCCGCTCGCGGTCGACCCGGCGCACCCGTTCCCCTACATCAGCGGACTGAGTCTCAACCTCGCGGTGACGGTGAAGGATTCCGCGACCGGCGGCGAGCACTTCGCCCGCGTCAAGGTTCCTGACAACGTCGACCGGTTCGTCCGCGTGCGTCGCACCGATTCCGGCTCCCCGATCGCCGCGTTCCTGCCGATGGAAGCGCTGATCGCCGCGCACCTGGATCTGCTGTTCCCCGGTATGGACGTGGTCGAGCACCACTCGTTCCGGATCACCCGCAACGCGGATTTCGAGGTGGACGAGGATCGCGACGAGGACCTGCTCCAGGCGCTGGAGCGGGAGCTGGCCCGGCGGCGGTTCGGTTCGCCGGTGCGACTAGAGGTGTCCGACGACATGACCGAGCACATGCTCGATCTGCTGCTGCGCGAGCTGGACGTCGACCCCGGCGACGTCATCCAGGTGCCCGGCCTGCTCGACCTGTCCTGCCTCTGGCAGGTGTACGGCGTCGACCGGCCGAATCTGAAGGACACTCCGTACGTCCCCGCGACCCCGCCCGCGTTCGGCGAGCGCGAGACGCCGCGCAATGTCTTCGCCGCGCTGCGTGAGGGCGACGTGCTGGTGCACCATCCGTACGACTCGTTCTCCACCAGCGTGCAGCGGTTCATCGAACAGGCCGCCGCCGACCCGCAGGTGCTCGCCATCAAGCAGACGCTCTACCGCACCTCCGGTGACTCCCCGATCGTCAACGCGCTCATCGACGCCGCCGAGGCGGGCAAGCAGGTGGTCGCCCTGGTCGAGATCAAGGCGCGCTTCGACGAGCAGGCCAACATCAAGTGGGCCCGCGCGCTGGAACAGGCCGGCGTGCACGTGGTGTACGGCCTCATCGGCCTGAAGACCCACTGCAAGACCTGCCTGGTGGTGCGCCGCGAGGGCGCGACCATCCGGCGCTACTGCCACATCGGCACCGGCAATTACAACCCGAAGACCGCACGCCTCTACGAGGACGTCGGATTGCTCACCGCCGCACCGGATATCGGCGCCGACCTGACCGACCTGTTCAATTCGCTGACCGGTTACTCGCGCAAAGAGAACTACCGCAATCTGCTCGTGGCCCCGCACAGCGTGCGCTCCGGCATCATCGAGCGGATCCAGCGCGAGACAGAGCTGGCGGCGCAGGGGAAGGACGCCCGAATCCGGCTGAAGGCCAATGCGATCGTCGACGAGGAGGTCATCGACGCGCTGTACCGGGCCTCCCAGGCAGGCGTGCCGGTGAACATCGTGGTGCGCGGCATCTGCGGTCTGCGCCCCGGCGTGCCGGGTATGAGCGAGAACATCGAGGTCCGCTCCATCCTCGGCCGGTTCCTGGAGCATTCCCGCCTCCTGCACTTCCAGGCACAGGACGAGTACTGGATCGGCAGCGCCGACATGATGCACCGCAACCTCGATCGCCGGGTCGAGGTGATGGCGCAGGTGAAGGATCCGCGGTTGACCGAACAACTCGGCGGGGTCTTCGACTCGGCCCTGTCGCCGACCACGCGCTGCTGGGTGCTGCAACCGGACGGCACGTGGCGGGCGTCGCCGGGCATCTCCGGCGACGGGGACAAGATCAGAGATCATCAGGAGTTCTTGATGCGGCTGCGGAGGCCAGATCAGCAGTGAACGCCAAAACGGGGTTCGAACAGGCGGGGGGCCCGTTCTGGGATCCCCGCGTCACCGCCAATATCCACGCCGCCGGAGCGGTGCTGTGGCGTGAGTCGTCCGCGGGTGCGATCGAGATCGCACTCGTTCACCGCCCCAAGTACGAAGACTGGTCGCTGCCGAAGGGCAAACTCGACCCGGGTGAGACGCCGGTGCTGGCCGCGGTGCGCGAGGTCCGCGAGGAAACCGGGCTGGAGAGCAGGCTCGGCCGCTACCTCGGCCACGTGACCTATCCGATCCCCGGTCATCGCAAGCTGAAGCGGGTCGACTATTGGGCCGCCGAACTGGTGGGCGGGGAGTTCACCGTCAACTCCGAGGTGGACGTGCTCAGCTGGCATCCGCTGGATCGGGTGATGGACCAGTTGTCGTATCCGATGGATCGGCAGGTGGTGCGCGCCTTCACCCGACTGCCCGCGCGCACCGACACCCTGCTGTTGGTCCGGCATGCCAGAGCGGGCCGCAGGGACCGCTTCAACGGTCCCGACGAGCAGCGTCCGCTCGACCGCCAAGGCGAGGCACAGGCACAGGCACTCACGCCGAATCTCTTGGCGTTCGGCGCATCTGAGGTCTATTCGGCTCCCCCGGTGCGTTGCGTGCAGTCCGTGGCGCCGCTGGCGGAGAAGCTCGGCGTCGAAATCGCCGAGGAGCCATTGCTTTCCGAAACCGGGTACGCCGAAAACCCGGACCAGGCCCGGGAACGTTTTCGAGCCCTGGTGTCGGACAACGCCGTTCGCGTCGTCTGCAGTCAGGGCAAGGTGATCCCCGATCTGCTGGGATGGCTGGCCGAACACGACGGAATCGCGCTGCCGTCGGCGCGCAATCGCAAGGGCAGTGTGTGGGTGCTGTCGTTCGTCGGCCATCGCCTGGTGGCCGCCGACCATCTGGATCGATCGCTGTCAGCCTACGTGGTGCCGTCCGATTAGTCCGGCAGCTTCCGCGTCACCGCGCGGGTCGGCGGGCGCCGATGGGCGGCCACGGCCGTGAAGTCTCGATAGGCGGACAGCCGAAAACGGCCCCGGGTGTCTCCCGGGGCCGTCTCGACGTTGAGGCGAAGGGGCCCAGTCGTGGGGCCGCGCATTCAGCGCCGATCCGGCGGTGGCTCGAGATCAGCGGGTTCCGCGAGTCGAGGCCTTCTTGGCCGCGGTCTTCTTCGCGGTGGTCTTCTTGGCGGCGGCAGTGGTGGTCTTCTTGGCCGCCGTGGCCTTGGTGGCCGTCTTCTTGGCCGGAGCCTTCTTCGCGACCGCGGTCTTCTTCGCGGGCGCCTTCTTCGCAGCGGTCTTCGTAGCGGTCGTCTTGCGCGCCGTCGTCTTCGCCGGGGCCTTGGCGGCGGCCTTGCGGGCCGTGGTCTTGGCGGGCGCCTTGGTCGGCGTCGACTTCTTGGCGGCGGTCTTCTTCGCCGCCGTCTTCTTCGCCGCCGCCTTCTTCGCCGATACCGGCGCATTCACCCCGCGCTTGACGGCGGGCCCGGTCGCGGCCAGTTTCTGCTTACCCGCGATCACCGCCTTGAACTGAGCGCCGGGACGGAACGCGGGCACCGAAGTCGGCTTGACCTTCACCGTTTCGCCGGTACGCGGGTTCCGTGCGACGCGAGCCGCACGCTTACGCTGTTCGAACACACCGAAACCGGTGATTGTGACGCTCTGACCCTTGTGCACCGCGCGCACGATGGTGTCGACCACATGCTCGACTGCCGCGGTGGCCGTGCGCCTGTCCGTACCCAACTTTTCGGTCAGAACGTCGATCAGTTCCGCCTTGTTCATTGAATCCTCCGCAGACTAATGGCCCGTCGTCGGACCGACTAGGTACCACGGTAAACCCACTTTGGGCAAGAGTCTATGTGCCACGCCAAAATTCATGTGGTTTAGCACACGTCCAGCTACCGCAACTCCGGCTGTCCAGCTAACCCGCGGGGGTGATTACGTCTGCGAAATATGTGCTGGCAGGGTAGTGGGTTTCCATGCCGGCCTTGCCTTTTCGAACCGGGCGATCGCGTCCTCCCGGCGCAGCGTCAGCCCGATGTCATCCAATCCCTCCAGCAGACGCCACCTGGTGTAGTCATCAATATCGAACGGCAACACGACGGTTGCGGCCGTCACCGTGCGCGCCTCGAGATCCACAACCAATTCCAAGCCGGGCTGTTCCTCGAGCAACTTCCAGAGCATTTCGACATCGTTCTGTGACATCTGAGCGGCGAGCACACCGCCCTTGCCCGCATTGCCGCGGAAGATGTCGGCGAACCGGGATGAGATGACCACCCGAAAGCCGTAGTCCGACAGCGCCCAAACCGCGTGCTCACGCGACGATCCGGTACCGAAATCCGGACCCGCCACCAAGACACTACCCCTGTTGTAAGGCGCGATGTTCAGAATGAAGTCGGGATCGGTCCGCCATGCGGCGAACAACCCGTCCTCGAATCCGGTCCGCGTCACGCGCTTGAGGTAGACCGCCGGGATGATCTGATCGGTATCGACATTGGAGCGGCGCAGCGGCACCCCGATGCCCTTGTGCACAGTGAAGGCTTCCATAACGAATCTCCTGGGTTTGATTGAGGGAATCGGGGGCGGTCAGTCCAGATCCGCAGGCGACGACAGTGTTCCGCGGACCGCCGTCGCGGCCGCTACGAGGGGAGAAACGAGGTGCGTACGGCCGCCTTTGCCCTGCCTGCCCTCGAAGTTGCGGTTGGAGGTGGACGCACAACGCTGGCCGGGTTCGAGCTGGTCTGGATTCATTCCCAGGCACATTGAGCAGCCCGCCTGCCGCCATTCGGCGCCCGCCGCGGTGAAAATCTCCCCGAGTCCTTCTTTTTCCGCCTGTGCGCGAACCCGCATCGAGCCCGGTACAACCAGCATTCGCACCCCGTCGGCGACATGGCGCCCCTTCAAAATCCCGGCCACCGCACGCAAATCTTCAATGCGTCCGTTGGTGCACGAGCCGACGAATACGGTGTCGATCGGCACTTGTCGAAGCGGAGTACCCGGCTCCAAGTCCATGTAACGCAGAGCTTTCTCCGCGGACTCCCTGGCCACCTCGTCGGCGATGGCGGCCGGATCGGGCACCGCCTCGCCCAGCGGGGCGCCCTGCCCCGGGTTGGTGCCCCAGGTGACGAACGGGGTCAGCTCGGAGGCGTCGATGTGCACCTCGGCGTCGAAAACAGCGCCCTCGTCGGTCTTCAGCGCCTCCCAGGCGGCCACCGCGGCGTCCCAGTCGGCCCCCTGCGGCGCGTGCGGCCGCCCTTTGAGGAATTCGTAGGTCGTCTCGTCCGGGGCGATCATGCCGGCCCGTGCGCCCGCTTCGATGGACATGTTGCAGATCGTCATTCGAGCCTCCATCGACATGGCCCGAATGGCCTCGCCGCGGTACTCCAGGACGTAGCCCTGGCCGCCGCCGGTGCCGATCTTCGCGATGACGGCCAGGATCAGGTCCTTGCTCGTCACGCCGGGGGGCAAGACGCCGTCCACCGTGATCGCCATCGTCTTGAACGGGCGCAGCGAGAGCGTCTGGGTGGCAAGCACATGTTCGACCTCGGAGGTGCCGATGCCCATCGCCAGCGCGCCGAACGCGCCGTGCGTCGAGGTGTGGCTGTCACCGCAGACCACGGTCATGCCCGGCTGGGTCAGGCCCAGCTGCGGCCCGACGACGTGCACGATGCCCTGATCCAGGTCGCCCATCGGGTGCAGCCGCACACCGAATTCCGCGCAGTTGCGCCGCAGCGTCTCCACCTGGGTGCGCGAAACGGGGTCGGCGATCGGCTTGTCGATATCGATCGTCGGGACGTTGTGATCCTCGGTCGCGATCGTGAGATCGGGCCGTCGCACCGGCCTGCCCGCGGCGCGCAACCCGTCGAAGGCCTGCGGGCTGGTCACCTCGTGGACGAGATGCAGGTCGATGTAGATCAGGTCCGGTTCGCGCGAGGCACCCTCGCCCTCCCCGCGAGCGACGACATGCTGGTCCCATACCTTCTCGGCCAGCGTGCGCGGTTCGGCCATTGTCGATCACCTTTCGGACGAAGCAGCCGTTCCGCGATCTGGACTCCGATGCGGCGACGGTTGCACAAGTTGGGATAGCTGCGCCTGGTCCGAACGTCGAGAGAGGGAATCCGCGAAGGTGGATTTCTCAACATCCGAGACGCTAGTATCGTTCTATGAGACAGCATAGCGGCATCGGCGTCCTCGACAAAGCAGTGGCGGTCCTGTACGCCGTAGCCGAGCATCCCTCGGGTCTCAACGAGCTGTGCGCGCGCACCGGTCTACCCCGCGCCACCGCACACCGTCTCGCCGTCGGCTTGGAAGTGCATCGCCTGCTCGCGCGCGACAGCAACGGCACCTGGCGGCCGGGCCCGGCCCTCGCCGAGCTCGCGACCAGCGCCAACGACCCACTGCTCGAGGCCGCGTCGGCCATTCTTCCCCGGTTGCGCGAGATCACCGGCGAGAGCGTTCAGCTGTACTGCCGCGACGGCAACGCCCGCGTCTGCGTCGCGGCGCTGGAACCTCCCGTCGGACTGCGCGACACCGTGCCGATCGGGGCGCGGCTGCCGCTCACCGCGGGTTCGGCGGCCAAAGTACTGCTGGCGTGGGCCGACCCGGAGCTGCAGCGGACCATCCTGGCCGACGCCGTGTTCGGCGAGCGCGCGCTGGCCGAGGTGCGCAAGCGCGGGTGGGCGCAGAGCGCGGCCGAGCGCGCCGCCGGCGTGGCCAGCGTCTCCGCGCCGGTGCGCGACGCCGGCGGCACTGTGGTCGCGGCCGTATCGGTGTCGGGACCGATCGATCGGATGGGCCGCAGGCCGGGCGCCCGGTGGGCGGCGGATCTGGTCGCGGCGGCCGAGGCCCTGCACAAGCGCCTGTAACCCGTTTCAGTCCGCACTCTCTACAGTTGGCCCATGGGAGTGAACCAACGGGCACAGATCGTGATGTCCGACACCGAGATCACCGAGTTCCTGGAGCGCAGCCGGATCGCGGCGCTGGCGACCATCGGCCCGAAGGGCACGCCGCACCTGACCGCGATGTGGTACGCGCTCATCGACGGCGAGATCTGGTTCGAGACCAAGGCCAAATCGCAGAAGGCGGTGAACCTGCGCCGCGACCCCCGGGTCACCTGCATGATCGAGGCGGGCGACACCTACGACCAGCTCAGGGGCGTGTCGATCGAGGGCCGCGCCGAGATCGTCGAGGACGCCGAGAAACTCTTCGCCGTCGGCGTGAGCGTGTGGGAGCGCTACACCGGCCCCTACAGCGAGGAATTGCGGCCGATGGTGGAGGCCATGCTGCACAAGCGGGTGGCCGTGCGTGTGGTGCCCGAGCGCACGCGCAGCTGGGATCACCGCAAACTCGGCCTTCCGGCGATGCCGCTCGGCGGCACCACGGCGCAGGCGCCGGCCTGACCCGAGCGCGATCGGATCGCGCGACGCGACCGAAATCCAACTGACACAACCACCCCGCACGGGTTAGCGTCGGGTGTTCGACAGCAATCGGCCGGGCAGCGCCGCCCGTGAGGACGCGCCGCGCGGCCGCGACGACGAGGAGCAGCGATGGCGGATTCGGGTAAGTCCAATGGCGCCGACGAGGTGAAGCGCAAGTTCCGGGAGGCACTGGAGCGCAAGAACCAGAACAACGCCCGCGCGGCCGACCACCTCGACGGACGGTCGAAGGCGTCCACGGCGCACGCCGCGGTCGGCCACAAGCGGGAATTCCGGCGCAAGAGCGGGTAGTCCGCGCAGTCGGCGAAGGCCCTCCAGCAAGATCGCTGGAGGGCCTTCGTTTTGCCGCTGTCACCCCCGACCAGAGCGGCCCGGCGGCTGTTTCGCGCCGTCGCCCGCGGATCGGCTGCGGAACTCGGTGGAACGCTCGAACCGCCCTGCCGCGGCGCGATCGGCTCGGGTCCGACCACGCCGCGGCGCTACCGCGACTCGTTCGGTATGGGATTCCCGGCTGTCTGGTCGGGTGATTCAGGTGTGCCTTCGCCATATGAGCTGAGGCGCCGCCTGATCAAAGTCCGGTGGTCGCCCCAGGCCGTGAAGAGGGCCACTCCAGCACGTCATGTGGAGACCACACAGTTCGCCCTGAGCGCCTCAGCGGCCTTCGCGGGGCCGGTCATCGATCCTCTCGGATGGTCGTGCACAGCGGTCCAGGCGCGTCTGCACGGGCACCCATGAGCCGGGCCGTCGGCGCTGCCTCGCCCGGACGAAGGCGCGGAGGCATGCCGCCCGCAAGCGACTCCGGCCGCTGCCACACGGCGGAGCGGTTCGTCGGCCGCTCTCTGCCGCGAATCAACCGGGAAACGAGTCCCGTATGGGTTCGCGCAGGGGTGTCCCCCGCCGAAGCACTGGTCGTCCGGCGTGGCCGGCGCACCCGGAACGAGTCCGAGGGTCCCCCGGGAAGGTTGGCGGGGCACGAGTCCGATTACTTGGCCGTGCCACGGAAGCGGAGTCGCAGGGACCAGTCGCCGGAACATGAGCTGCAGGGCAAGGACACCGGAAGGTGGCGGGGCAGGCACCGGGAGCTCGAAGGTGCGATACGACACAACCGTCAGTACAGCCTGATACCGAGGCTCAGCCGACACACTGACCGCCCCGGCAAGGCCCGCGGTCCACCGCTGACCACCCCACCGGACCACCACCGTCCAGGCGGGGCGAAGCCCTCCCCGGGGGTCCGGGGCGAAGCCCTCCGGGCGGGGGGTTGCACCCCCACAAAACACCGCAAAACGAGAAAGGCCCATGCTCGATGAGCATGGGCCTTCCACTCGTGTAGCCCCGACGGGATTCGAACCCGCGCTACCGCCTTGAGAGGGCGGCGTCCTAGGCCGCTAGACGACGGGGCCAGGACTGCTTCTCGCTTTCGCGAGGAGCGCCGTGGTTGATCTTTCGATCAGGAGGCTCGGCTAGCTTATCTGGCCGAGGCCCGGCGACCAAATCGCCAGGTGCTGAGTGCTTTCGGCCGCGAACCGAAGTCTTACAACACTCTCCGCTGGGGTACCAGGACTCGAACCTAGAATGGCTGAACCAGAATCAGCTGTGTTGCCAATTACACCATACCCCAATGACCAGGTCGTTCAGCCTCGCGTCTGGGTGACTCGAGACCGTGTTCCGGGCTGAGAAGAAGAGTACCAAACGGCTACGGGTTAACTACAAATCGCCTGGTCAAAGCCATATTTTCAGCCTTGGGAGCCGGTCTGGGCCGCCTTCCAGTCCAGCGCGGAGCGCATCCGATCCAGGGTGACCTCGCGGCCGAGCAGTGCCAAGGATTCGTACAGCGGCGGGCTGATATGCGATCCGGTGACCGCGACCCGCACCGGGGCGAAGGCTTTGCGCGGTTTCAGCCCGAGATCATCGATCAGTGCCTTTTTCAGCGCGGCCTCGATCGATTCCGTCGTCCACTCGGTCAACGGCTCCACCGCGGTAATAGCGGCCTGCAATACCTCGGCCGCGTCGGCACCGAGATTCTTGGCCCCCGCCGCGGGGTCGATCGCGAACTCCTCCGCGGGCGCGAACAAGAAACGCAGAAGGTCCCAGGCGTCGGACAACACGACAATCCTGGTCTGCACGAGTTCCGCCGCCGCGGCGAACACCTTCTCGTCGATTTCGGCGCCGATATGGCCGTGTCCGGTGAGATACTCCCGCAGTCGGTGGGCAAAATCACCCGGCGTCAGCAATCGGATGTGCTCGGCGTTGAGGGCGTCCGCCTTCTTCTGGTCGAATCGAGCCGGATTCGAATTTACTTTCGAAATGTCGAAGGCTTCGACCATCTCCGCCATGGAGAACACGTCGCGGTCCTCGGACAGGCCCCAGCCGAGTAGCGCGAGATAATTCAGCAAACCCTCGGGGATGAACCCGCGGTCGCGGTGGGCGAACAGATTCGACTCCGGATCACGCTTGGACAACTTCTTGTTGCCCTGACCCATGACGAACGGCAGGTGACCGAACTCGGGAGTGAAATCGGCGACCCCGATCCGGCGCAGCGCGCCGTACAGCGCGAGCTGGCGGGGGGTGGAGGAGAGCAGGTCCTCGCCGCGCAGCACGTGGGTGATCCGCATCAGCGCGTCGTCGACGGGGTTGACCAGCGTGTACAGCGGCTGGCCGTTGCCGCGGGTGAGCGCGAAGTCCGGGACGCTGCCCGCCTTGAAGGTGGTCTCCCCGCGCACCAGATCGTTCCAGGACAGGTCTTCCTCGGGCATCCGCAGCCGGACCACGGCGGGGCGGCCCTCGGCCCGGTACGCCTCGATCCGCTCCGGCGTCAGGTCGCGATCGTAGTTGTCGTAACCCAGCTTGGGATCGCGCCCCGCGGCACGATGGCGGGCCTCGACTTCCTCCGGAGTGGAGAACGATTCGTATGCCTCGCCAGCCTCCAGCAAACGCCGAACGACGTCCTGGTGCAAATCTTTTCGCTCCGACTGGCGATATGGTCCGTACGGCCCACCGACCTCCGGCCCCTCGTCCCAGGTGAGGCCGAGCCAGCGCAGCGCATCGATAATCGCCCGGTAGGATTCCTCGGAATCCCGTGCGGCATCAGTGTCTTCGATCCGAAAGACGAATACGCCACCGTGGTGGCGGGCGTAGGCCCAGTTGAACAGCGCCGTGCGGATCAGGCCGACGTGCGGTGTTCCGGTCGGTGACGGGCAGAATCGGACCCGTACTTCAGTCATGGCTCTCTTTCGATCAGCGTTTGGCGGCAACGGGATTGGTGAGGGTTCCGATGCCCTCGACGGTCACCGAGACCTGCTGGCCCTCGCGCATCGGGCCGACCCCCTCGGGGGTGCCGGTGAGGATGACGTCACCGGGCAGCAGCGTCATCACGGTGGTGATCCACTCGATGAGTTTCGGAATGTCGTGCAGCAGAAGCGAAGTGCGGCTGCGCTGGCGCACTTCGCCGTCGAGCTCGGTGACGATCTCCAGATCCGAAGGGTCCAAGGACGTTTCGATCCACGGACCGAGCGGGCAGAACGTGTCGTAGCCCTTGCCCCTGGTCCACTGGCCGTCGTGGCGCTGCTGGTCGCGTGCGGTCACGTCGTTGGCGGCGGTGTAACCGAGCACCACGTCCAGCGCGCGGGCGGCCGGCACGTCCTTGCAGGGGCGGCCGATGACGATCGCCAGCTCCCCTTCGTAGTCGACCTGAGCGGAACTGGGCGGCAGGATGATCGGGGCGTTCGGCCCCACGATCGCGGTGTTCGGCTTGAGGAAGATCACCGGGTCGGCGGGTGCGGGACCGCCCATCTCGGCGGCGTGGGCGGCGTAGTTCTTGCCGATGCAGACCACCTTGCTGGCCAGGATCGGCGCGAGCAGCCGCACGTCGGCCAGCGGCCAGCTCCGCCCGGTGAACGTCGGTGTGCCGAACGGGTGTTCCGCGATCTCCTTGGCCACGCTGTCGCTTCCGTCGCCTTCGATGCTGACGAAGGCGACTCCATCGGGACTGGCAACTCGACCTAGACGCATGCCCGGAGTCTATCGACCCGCCGCCACCTGCTCGAACGCGCCCGACCGGGTGGTACGGAATCCGCCGGGATCCGGCGGCGACGCGCGCTGTGAGCAGTCCGACAGCGGCGACCGTCGAATCGAGCCGCCGCCGGGTGTACCGTGAGCAACGAAGTTCACAAAGTGGGAATTTTATCCCAAATAATGAGATTTCGAGGTGAAGCCGATGGCGACCGTCACGCAGATCGACGAGGTTCGGCGCTGGTCCATGCTCGGTCTCGGCGTGTTCGCCCAGGCCTCGAGCGCGGTTTTCATCCACGGCGTCCCGTTCCTGCTACCCGCGCTGACCGACCGCGGCATGCCGCTGGCGACGGCAGGCCTGCTGGTGGCCATGCCCACGGTGGGACTGGTGTGCACCCTGATCGCGTGGGGATATCTGGTCGACCGGATCGGCGAACGCAAGGTGCTGGTCGGCGGTCCGCTACTGATGCTGGCGGCCGGCTGTGCCGCGGCGACCACGACGAACGACATCGCCCTTGGCGCACTGCTGTTCCTCGGCGGCGTCGGGGCGGCCAGCACCAACGGCGCGAGCGGCCGGGTGATCGTGGGCTGGTTCCCGCCGCAGCGGCGAGGGCTGGCGATGGGCATCAGGCAGACCGCGCAGCCGCTCGGCGTCGGCGTCGGCGCGCTGGCCATTCCGGCCGTGGCCGCCGCGCACGGTGTGCCCGCGGCCATTCTGGTTCCCGCGCTCATGGCGGGGGCGGCGGCCATGGGTTGCCTGGCGGGCATCGTCGACCCGCCGCGTCCCGACCGGTCCGCCGCCGATCCGGCGTTGCGCGCCAATCCCTATCGCGACAACGCCACGCTGTGGCGCATCCATCTGGTCTCGGTGCTGCTGGTCGTCCCGCAGGGCACCGTGTGGACGTTCGCGCTGCTGTGGCTGCACCGCGACGTCGGCTGGTCGCTGGCCGCAGCGGGTGCGCTGGTGACCGTCACGCAGATCCTCGGCGCGCTTGGCCGCATCGGCGCGGGCGCGTGGTCGGATCGCGTCGGCAGCCGGATGGGCCCGCTGCGTACGGTGGCCGTCGCCGCCGTACTGTCGATGGCCGCGCTGGCGCTGACCGCGTCGACCCACTGGTGGTGGGCCGCCATTCCATTGCTGATCGCCGCGTCCGTGATCACCGTCTCCGACAACGGCTTGGCCTTCACCGCGGTCGCCGAGATCGCGGGCCCGTACTGGAGCGGCCGGGGTCTCGGCATCCAGAACACCGGGCAGAACCTGGCCATGGCCGCGGTCCCGCCGGTGTTCGGCGCCCTGATCACCGCGAGCGGCTTCCCCGCGGCCTTCCTTCTGGCCGCGGTCTCGGCCGTCGCGGCGGTCCCGCTGGTTCCCCGCGATCCCGACTAGGTTCGCGCGTCGAACGATTGCGCTACCTGTCCGCCCGGCAACGCCGTAGACGTGACACGCGAAGGTGCCGTCGAACAGGTCCTCGCGGGTCGCGACGACTTCGGGAACGATGCCGATCTGTAGCGCGGCCAAAGGACGCATCATCCAGGACGAGCGCGATCAGGTGCCGGCCCGGACGCAGGAAGGTCCCGTTGCCGAGTGGCAGCGGGACCTTCCGGTGCGACGGAGTCAGAGGGTGGCCGCGATACGGTCGCCGATCTCCACGGTCGACGCCGCGCCGGAGCGCGACTCGAGATCCTTCGCGACCGCCGACTCGATGCGCGCGGCCGCCTCGGCATCGCCCAGGTGGTTGAGCAGCAGGGCGACCGAGAGGATCGCCGCGGTCGGGTCGGCCTTGGACTGGCCCGCGATGTCGGGGGCGCTGCCGTGCACCGGCTCGAACATGCTCGGGTTGGCGCCGGAGGCATCGATGTTGCCGCTGGCGGCGAGGCCGATGCCACCGCTCACGGCGGCGGCCAGGTCGGTGATGATGTCGCCGAAGAGGTTGTCGGTGACGATCACGTCGAAGCGGCCCGGGTCGTTGACCATGTGGATGGTCGCGGCGTCGATGTGCTGGTAAGCCGTTGTGACTTCGGGGAACTCGGTCGCGACCTCGTCCACCGTGCGCTGCCAGAGCGAGCCGGCGAAGGTGAGCACGTTGTTCTTGTGCACCAGCGTCAGGTGCTTGCGCCGGGCCTGCGCCTTGGCGAAGGCGTAGCGCACCACGCGCTCGATGCCGAAGCGGGTGTTGGTGCTGACCTCGGTGGCCACCTCGTGCGGGGTGCCGACGCGGATCGCGCCGCCGGTGCCGGTGTACGGGCCCTCGGTGCCCTCGCGCACGACGACGAAGTCGATGTCGGGGTTACCCGCCAGCGGGCTGGTGACGCCCGGGAACAGTTTGGACGGCCGCAGGTTCACGTGGTGGTCCAGTGCGAACCGGGTGCGCAGCAACAGGCCGCGTTCGAGCACACCGCTGGGTACCGACGGGTCGCCGATCGCGCCGAGCAGGATCGCGTCGTGCTGCTTCAACTCGGGCAGCACCGAATCCGGGAGGATCTCGCCGGTCGCGTGGTAACGGCGCGCACCGAGGTCGTACTCGGTCTTCTCGACGCCGGGCACGACCGCGTCGAGCACCTTCAGCGCCTCGGCGATGACCTCGGGCCCGATCCCGTCGCCCGGGATGACAGCAAGCTTCATGACAAATGCTCCGTTCGATATTGCCGGTCGCGCCCGCCGCAACGTGCGGCCCGGAGGCGACCGTCGGCGTGCGCACGACATTCCGGCCGGGTGACCGCAGCACCGTCACGGTACTCGGCGCGGCCGGATCGCCGAGCACCGGGCGCAGAGCGGCGCCGCGCACGAGTGCTTCGTGCGCGGCGCCGGTTCCGCGTTCACCGGGGTTCCGCGCCCCGGATCGGATCAGGACAGGTCGACCTGGACGACCTTGGCCGCGCCGACCGACTCGGCGATCGCAGCCTGCACGTCGGCGGGCACCTCGCGGGCCACGCGCAGCACCACGGTGGCGCCCTCCTTGTCGACGTCCTGGGTCAGCTGCGCGGCCAGGATGTCGACCTCGGCCTCGCCGAGCTTGGTGCCGATCCGGCCCAGCGCGCCCGGCCGGTCCTCGTAGTTGAGGATGGCCAGGTTGAGGCCCTCGGCGCGCATGTCGTAGTTGCGGCCGTTGATGTTGACGATCTTCTCCACCAGCTGCGGCTCGGTCAGCGTGCCCGCCACGTTCAGGGTGCTGCCATCGCCGAACACGGCGCGCAGGTCGACGACGCTGCGGTGGCTCGGGCTCTCCGTGGCGGTGGTGACCTCGGCGGTGATGCCCCGCTCCTTGGCCAGCGCGGGCGCGTTGACGAAGGTGACCTGGTCCTCGACCAGCGCCGAGAAGATACCGCGCAGCGCGGACAGTTCCAGCACGCCGACCTCCTGCGCCGCCAGCTCGCCGCGCACCTGCACCTCCACGCTGACCGGCAGCTCGTTGGACAGCGCGCCGAGCAGGGCGCCCTGCTTGCGGACGATGTCCAGCCAGGGGGCGACCTCTTCGCCGACGGCGCCACCGGTGACGTTCACCGCGCCCGGCACGAACTCACCGGCCAGCGCCAGCAGCACCGACTTGGCGACGTCGGTGCCCGCGCGGTCCTGGGCCTCGGCGGTGGAGGCGCCCAGGTGCGGGGTCACCACGACCTGCGGCAGGTCGAACAGCGGGCTGTCGGTGCACGGCTCGGTCTCGAACACGTCCAAGCCCGCGGCGCGCACGTGACCGGACTTGATGGCCTCGGCCAGGGCGGCCTCGTCGACCAAGCCACCGCGGGCGGCGTTGACGATGATCACGCCGGGCTTGGTCTTGGCGATGGCCTCCTTGCCGATGATGCCCTTGGTCTCCGGGGTCTTCGGCAGGTGGATCGAGATCAGATCGGCACGCTCGAGCAGTTCGTCCAGGCTGAGCAGTTCGATGCCCAGCTGCGCGGCGCGCGCGGGCGACACGTAGGGGTCGTAGGCGACGATCTTGGTCTCGAAGGCGGCCAGACGCGCGGCGAACAGCTGACCGATGCGGCCGAGGCCGACGACGCCGACGGTCTTGTCGAAGATCTCGACGCCGTTGAACTTGCTGCGCTGCCAAGTGTGTTCCCGGAGCGTGGCGTCCGCGGCGGGGATCTGACGGGCGGCCGCGAGCAGCAGGGTGACGGCGTGCTCGGCGGCGGTGTGGATGTTCGAGGTGGGCGCGTTCACGACCATGACGCCGCGCTCGGTGGCGGCGGGCACGTCGACGTTGTCCAGGCCGACGCCGGCGCGGGCGACGATCTTCAGGTTCTTTCCGGCTTCCAGGACTTCGGCGTCGACCGTGGTCGCCGACCGCACCAGCAGCGCGTCGGCCTCGGGCACGGCGGCCAGCAGGGCCGGGCGGTCGGGTCCGTCGACCCACCGGACCTCGACACCGTCACCGAGCGCGTCGACGGTCGACTGGGCGAGCTTGTCGGCGATCAGAACTACAGGACGGCCTGCTTGGCTCACGTGGAGTACTCCTGGGGATGTGGTCGGCAATTACCGCCGACCAGCTTAGTGCGCCCGATTTCCGTCTCGGCTACCACCTGGTAGGCGGCCGTCCTCAGTCCCGGCGCTGGTAAAAATATGCAGACCGGTCTACAGTCGGGCGCATGGGCGTCAAAGGCACCGAGACTCGCGGCAAACTCGTCGACGCGGCGCGCACGCTGGTGGAGCGGCACGGCTACTACGGTGCCGGGCTCAACCAGATCCTCGCGGCCAGCGGGGCGCCGCGCGGATCGCTGTACTTCCACTTCCCCGGCGGCAAGGACGAATTGGTCGCGGCGGCGATCGCCCAGGCGGGTAAGGAGATCACGACGCTGATCGACACGATCGAGCCGGGCGACGCCGCGGCGGCCGCGAGCAGGCTGCTCCGAGCGTTCGGCGACCGGCTGGAAGCATCCGGCTGGCAACAAGGCTGTCCGGTCGCCACCGTCGCCCTGGACGTCGCCGCGGGGAACGACCCGATCCAGACCGAGTGCGCCGCCGCGTACGCCGCATGGGAGCAGGCGCTGCGGATCCGGCTGCGAGCCGATGGCCGCGACGACGCGGACGATCTCGCGGCCGCGGTGCTCGCGATGGTCGAGGGCGCACTGTTGCTGGCGCGTGCGCAGCGCAGCCGTGAACCTTTGGAGCGGGTCGAACGCACGCTGCGCGCCATGATCTGAGCCCCGAATTCCGATCACGGAGCACTTTCACATGTCCACGAAATATGTAGACCGGTCTAGTAAGGAGATTTCCATGTCCGACAGCATCGTCTTCGGAGCCGCCGGGTTCCTCGGCCGCAACGCGGTCGCCCGCCTGCTCCAGCAAGGTCATTCCGTCGCCGCCGCGTTGCGGGCCGGCAGCGAGGAGCGGCTCACCAGTTGGTTGCGCAGGCAGAGCGTGGACGACAGTCGGCTGGAGATCGTGGCCTGCGACGTGACCGCGCCGGATCTCGGCTTGCCCGCCGAGTTCGATCCGTCCGGCGTTCGCGACGTGTACAACTGCGCGGCCCGCTTCGCTTTCGGGCTCGCCGCCGAGGACGCGTACGCGGTGAACGTCACCGGGGCGCTGCGAGTGCTGGAGTGGGCCGCCGCCCTCCCCGAGTTGCGACGCGTCGTGCACATCACCGGATATCGGATCACCGTCGAGGAATCCGAGGAGCAGCACTACGAGAACGGCGCGTACGGCGCGTCGAAGTTCGAATCGGATCCGCTGCTGCGCCGCCGGGCGGCCGAACTGGGCGTCGCGCTGACCGTCGCGAACCCGAGCAGCGTGATCGGCCCCGGCCAGTACATCGGGCTGGCGAGCGTGGTCGAGGACCTGTGGAACGGGCGGCTCCCGGCCCTCCCCGGCGGGCCCGAGACCTTCGTGCCGATCGTCGATCTGGACTACTTCACGGATTTCTTGATCAGCTTGCCAACGCTGCCCGATACCGCGGGCCGGTCCTACACGGTTCTCGATGATCGAACTCCGGTGCTGCCGAAGCTGATTCGGCTGCTGGCGGATCACCTCGGCGTCCGCGCGCCCCGGTTCTCCATTCCGGTCGGCGTGATCTCGAAGCTCCCGCCCGCGCTGACCGGCGCCGATCCGGAGACGCTGAGCTTCATCGCCGACGACCGCTACGACACGTCGGCGGCGCGGGAGGTGGCGCGCCGGGCCGGGCTCACCATGCCGCCGACGGAGGCGACCGTGCTGGGATGGGCGGACCATCTGGTGGCCAGCCGGTTCGGCGCGGTAGCCGATGACCCGACCGCCGGTTTCGTCGACGGCGTCTGGGTGAGCGGCGACCGTTTCCGCCCCGCTTACGTTCTGGTACACGGCCTTCCGCTGGACGGTGAATCCTGGAACGCGGTGCGCGCGGAACTGGACGGGCCCAGTTTGGTCGTGGACCTGCCCGGCCTCGGACGTTCGGCGCCGGGGGATCGCGACGCCGTACTGCCGAGATTGCTGGCTTCGGTGCGCACGCGCCCCGTGCTGGTCGGACACTCGCTCGGCTGCGGTCCGGTGCTGCGGTACGCGGCGGAGCATCCCGACCGGGTTTCGGGTGTGGTGCTGGTCGCCCCCGCCTTCTTGCAGCCGCGGTCGAGCCGGTTGCTGCGCTCGCCCCTCGCGACGGCGGCGATGCGCCGGATCTCGGCGGCGGAGCTGGCGAAACGGCTGGGCGTGCCCGAGAGTGACGCGATCGGCAGCGCGGCGGCGAACCTGCGCAGGCCCGGCGTCGCGGGCCGAACGGTCGCCGCGCTGCGCTGGGCGAGTGCTCCCGCGCGGCGCGAAGAGTTGCGGACTTTGCTCCACAGAGTTGCGGTGCCCGTCCGAGTCATCGCTGGTTCCGCCGACCCCGTCACCGTCTCGACCGCACGGGAGTGGGTTCCGATCGAGGGCGCGGGCCACTATCCGCAACTGACCCACCCGGCCCAGGTGGCGGCGGAACTCACCCGGATCTCCGCCGTCGCGGCGCAGGGCTGATCTCGCACTCCGACATCGCGGCGCAAGGCCGATCTCCAACTCCGGCGTCGGGGGCACGCGACCGCACACAGCGGCGGGCCCCCACACCACCAAGGTGCGGGGGCCCGCTCGGTCACGCCATCGGTCGGCGTGCGACCCGGTCGACCCTGCTCGACCGTTACGCCGGTCAGCGGCCGCCGAAGGAACCCGTCCACAAGGTGTCGACAAGACCGTGCAGCGCGGCGCCGAGGGTGTCGAAAAGACCGTTCAAAGCGGCGCTACCGGTGTCGATGATAACGGGGATCATGGAAATACCTCTTCCTCGAAACATTATCCAGTCGAACTGGCTGACACGGGGGTTGTCGGTGCCCGATCGGCGACAGTTACAGAATTCGACTGTTTGATGATATAGACCACATACCGAATATATTGTGACCGGCATCACCACACTCGCCCGCGACGAGCTGGGAATCTAGTCATTCGTCCAGGTCAGGCCGTCTGAATGACCCGCCGATTTCCCTACCGACAGAACGCGAAGGACGATATTCGCGATGAATTCAGACAAATCTCGCGCCACCAGGAAATCGGGCCGAACAGTGTAACTCGATCCACGACGGAGAAGCCTATTCGATAGGAACTCCAAATAACTTTCCGATACCCTTCGTGGCAGCTCCCGAAGTCCTCGCCACCACGTCGGCGCGCCTATTCGGCGGTGCGTATGGCGCCGCGGCGGCGGAACGTCAGGACGCCCCCACGGTGACCGATCGCACATCTTCGGCCGGCTTGGTAGCGGCGACGGCGCGGGAGAACGCACGCACCCGCGGGGTCTCGCGGTACCGGTGCCACACCAGCCCGAGGCGGGACTCGGCGATCCCGGTGACCGGCACGAAGCTCACCGGCCGTCTGCGGTGCGAATCCGCGGTGGGATGACACAGCAACATCGCTCCGCGGCCGGCCGCCACCGCGGCGAGACCTTCTTCCAACGTGCCGACCTCCGGCCCGCAGCACACCCTTCGCCCGCCCGGCGTGACGTCGAGCGCCTGGGCCCTGCGCCAGTACTCCGGCGCGGGCGCGCGCACTCCGATCAGCGCGAAGGCGGCGAGTTCCTCCACCGACAGTTCGGCCCGGCCCGCGAGCGGATGGGAACTGGCCAGCGCGAGTGTCTGCCGCTGTCCCGCGAACACCGAGCCGAGGACGAGATCACCCTCGCCCATCGGCAGCAGCACGACGGCGGCGTCGACCTCGTTGCGCCGCACCGCACCGAACGGATCGGCCAGCGGTATCTCGACCAGCTCGGCCGAGCAGTCCGGATGCCACTGCTGGAACAACTCGACCGCGGCCATCAGATGGTCGTTGCCCGCGCCTTGGAACCCGATGCGCAAGATCCCGTCCACCCCTCGGGCGGCGGCGCGAGCATCGTCGACCGTCGCGCGCAACGCGGCGTACGCGGGCCGCAGTTCGGCGAGGAAGGCCGCGCCGAGCGGAGTCAACCGGACGGTGCGGCTGGTCCGTTCCACCAGTTGCCCGCCGATGCGCCGCTCCAGGGAACGCAGCAGTTGGCTCACCCGGCTCTGTGACACATACAGCCGAGCGCCGGCCCGTCCGAAATGCAGTTCCTCCGCGAGCGCGAGGAACGCTTCCAATTCGCGGACCTCCAGCCCACCCATCAGCTTCCCTTCCACGGTCGATGAGTCCAGCTCATAGAACTATGAGACCTTCGCCGTTGTTTCCTCTTGCCCCGAGCCGTTGTCTGAAGACATGACACGAGTTGGAGAAGTCGTTGCGCCGCCGCCGGTTTCGGCGCTGCGCGGTTGGCTCGGCGTTGGCGCGGTGACAGCGGGCACGTTCACGGTGGTCACCGCCGAGATGTTGCCGGTCGGCCTGCTCACGCCGATCGGCTCGGCGCTGCGGGTGAGTGAAGGCCGCGCCGGTCTCGCGTTGACGGTGACGGGCCTGGTCGCCGCGCTGTCCGCGCCCTTGGTCACCGCGACGCTGCGCCGAGTCGAGCGCAAGGTGGTGCTGTGCGGATTGCTGGCGCTGCTCGCGCTGGGCAATCTCGGCGCGGCCGCCGCCCCCACCTTCGGCGTGCTCATCGGGGCGCGGGTGCTGGTCGGCGTCGGCATGGGCGGGGTGTGGGCGATCGCGGCGAGCCTGGCCGCGCGGCTGGTGCCCGCGCGATCGGTCACCGCCGCGACCTCGCTGGTCTTCTCCGGCGTCGCGGTCGCCTCGGTGCTCGGCATTCCCGCGGGAACATTTCTGGGCGCGTTCGCCGGGTGGCGGATCGCGTTCGTGGCCGCCGCCTGCCTCGCAGTCGTGGTGCTCGCGGCTCTGGCGGTCCTGCTGCCGCGTCTGCCCGCGACGGAAGCCTTGGCGCTGCGCGGTGTGTTGCGGCTGACGCGGCAGCCGGGCTTGCGGATCGCCCTGCTCGTTGTCGCGTTCCTGGTCACCGGCCACTTCGCCGCGTACACCTACGTGCGGCCCGTGCTCGAGGAAGCGACCGGGGTCGATGCGGAAACGATCGGCGCGCTGCTGCTGATCTATGGGATCGCGGGCGTGGCAGGCAATTTCGGCGCGGGAGCCGCGGCGGCGCGGACACCGCGCAAGACCCTGATCGCGATCGGCTCGGTTCTCGCCGCGGCCGCGATCGCCCTACCCGTGCTGGGCGTCTCGCTCCCGTGGGCCGTCGCGCTGATCATCGTGTGGGGTGTGTCCTACGGCGGCGTCTCGGTGAGCACGCAGAGCTGGGTCTTCGCCGCGTCTCCGCACGCGCAGGAAGGCGCGTCCGCCCTCTTCGCGGGTGTTTTCAACGCCGCCATCGCGCTGGGGTCGCTGAGCGGCGGCCTGGCGGCCGACGCACTGGGCGTGGCCGCCGCCACGTGGCTGGGCGGGGCGCTCGCGCTCATGGCCGTATTCGTCGCCGCGCTCGGGAGCGCGCGCCGACCCTGAACGACGAAAATGCAGCTGCGACAACCTTGCTCCGGCACCTACCATCGCGTCCATGTCTCTGCGCGCGATACCGGATTCGATGGACCCGGCGGTGGTCGGGTCCATCGATCGTGAGCTGGACCGGGTCGAGCTGGAGCACGGGGTGTCGATCCGGTTGGCGATCGAAAGCGGCAGCCGCGCCTGGGGATTCCCGTCTCCCGATTCGGATTACGACTGCCGGTTCGTCTATGTCGCCGCCCTGGAGACCTACCTGTCCCCGTGGCGCACCCGCGACGTGGTGGAGACGCCGCTCGCGGGCCTGCTCGACGTGAACGGCTGGGATCTGGCCAAGGCGCTGCGGTTGCTGGTGCAGGGCAACGCCGTGCTCATCGAATGGCTGATGTCGCCGATCGTGTACCGCGGCGACCCGCGATTCCGCGACCGATTGCGCGCACTGGCCGATGAGGTCGCCGACCGCGACCGGATCGCTCGCCACTATCTGCACCTGGGCGCCAGGCAGTGGGCGCTGTTCGAGCGCACGGGATCGCTGAAGAAGGTGTTCTACGCGCTGCGTCCGGCGATGGCGCTGCGCTGGCTGCGGGAGCATCCCGCGGCGGCGGTGGCGCCGATGCATCTGCCCACGCTGTTGCGGCAGTGCGAGCTGCCCGCGGAGCTGTCGGCGGCGGTGACCGAGCTGACCGATCTGAAATCGCGGACCCGCGAGCTGGGCAGCGGGTCGGCGCCCGCGCCGATCACCGCGTTCATCGCCGCCGAATTCGCGCGCGCCGAGGAGGCTTTCGTCAAATCTCGTGGACGTGACCTCACCCGGGCCAGGGCGATCACCGCGGAGTTCTTCCGCTCCGAGGCACTGGCGGGCTGACGCCTAGGAGGCGGCTTTCCGATCGTCCTCGGCGACAGCGTCCGCGTATGCCTGGGCGAGTCGCTGCGTGGCGGTCGGGCGGTCCGGATCCGGGCGCGGGATGCCGAGGTGGCCCTCGCGCAATTCGTCCATGAAATCCGCCCATAGCCGCGGACCGCCCGCCTCGAGCAATTCGGCGCGAACCCGGAGACGCTTGGTGGTCGGGCGGTGCCGCAGACCCCACGCGCCGAGCTGCGCCATGATCGGCACCAACTGGATGGCCGCTTCGGTGAGCCGGTATTCGGCCTTCTGGCCGGGCCTGGTGTCTGCGCGGCTGAGCAGTCCCGCCGCCACCAGGCGCTTGAGCCGGTCGGACAGGATGTTGGAGGCGATGCCCTCCTCCGATCCGGCGAGCAGCTCGCGGAAGTGGCGCCGGTCGCCGAACATCACGTCACGCAGCACCAGCAGCGTCCACCGATCGCCGATCACCTCGATCGTCGCGTTGATCGGGCATCCCGAACGTCCCTCCTCGCGCATGCGGCACTCCTGTCGGTCGTCGACTACTGCTTGCAATATACAACCAGTTGGACGTACGCTGCCTCACAACCGATTGCGAATTGCAATCACTTAGTGGAATGAGCGGATCATGCCCAAGCTGCGCGTACACAACCTGGCGATCTCCCTGGACGGCTACGTCGCCGGTCCGAACCAAGGGCCGGACAACCCGCTGGGCGAAGGCGGCACGCGTCTGCACGAGTGGGTCTTCGCGACCCCCTACGCCAACCCGGAGGCCACGAACGACCCGGGCGTCGACGACGAGTATCTGGCGGCGGGCGATCGCGGTATCGGCGCGACCATCATGGGTCGCAATATGTTCGGCCCGATTCGCGGCGCATGGCAGGACCACGAATGGAAGGGTTGGTGGGGCGACAACCCGCCGTACCACCACGACGTCTTCGTTCTGACGCACCACCCACGCCCGTCGTTCGGGATGGACGGCGGCACGACCTTCCACTTCGTGGACGAAACCCCCGAGGCGGTGCTGCGTCGCGCGTTCGATGCGGCCGACGGCCAGGACGTGCGCTTGGGCGGCGGCTGCGCCACGGTGCGCGGATTCCTGCGGGCCGGGCTGGTGGACGAGCTGCACTTGGCCGTCGTCCCGATCCTGCTCGGCGCGGGCGAGCGCCTCTACGACGATCTGGGCGCGCTGCCGGGCTACCAGGTCGCCTCGGTGACCCACTCCCCCGCGGTCACCCACGTCACCTTCACCCGCTCCGAGGCGTGAAGTCCTCCGGACAAGCGGAAAGGCCCCGCACCGTCCCGGTACGGGGCCTTTCGAAAGTCAAGTCGCGATCAGAGAACGCGGACGTCCTGGGCCTGCGGACCCTTCTGTCCCTGGCCGATCTCGAACTCCACGCGCTGCCCCTCATCGAGGGACCGGAAACCCGAGCCGCTCACAGCCGAGTAGTGCACGAAGACGTCGGGCCCCCCACCGTCTTGTGCGATGAAGCCGAAGCCCTTCTCGCTGTTGAACCACTTCACAATGCCTTGAGCCATTTCATACTTTCTGTAGACGAGCCAGGTGGTGTTATCGAGATGCCCTGGTCTCGTAGATCAACGATGCCATGATCCGACGAATTACTCACGTTTCCCGCCACCAACTGTGAGCTAACGCTCATGTGGGCGCTCGGCACCGTGGTGCGCGAGTACGCCCGCAACGCTCGCTCAGGGGCGGGCTGGTCTGTCACCTCCCACGTTCGGTCGGGTCCCGATCACGCGACATTGCCGGGCCCGCCCGTCGGGTACCCGTATTTTCGCCGGATAACGCCCGCCGCCCTCCTCGACGAGCTTGCCTCCACCGACTTGGGCGACCGCGCCGGTCAGCAGGAGGCGTCGTTGGCGGCACGGCTCTACACCGATACGGTTTTGCTACCAGTTAGCATGTGCCGCAACGTATTTCAGCGTACCACGCGCAGACTCCGGCTTCAGCCCAGGTCGTGGACCGTCGGGCGCACTGTTCATTTATTTCTGTTCACGACCGGAGGTAGCGCACCTGACCCGGTTTGGCCTCGTCGTAGGCGGCGCGGCCCAGCAGTTGCTCCGGCACGCCGACCTCCCACCAGGCGCCCGCGTCGGTCCACGTCGACGGCCGCGTCCGCACGACCAGCACGGCGGGCCGCCGCTCGGCCGTCGCCGTCGCCCGCGCCCGCGAGTACGCGTCGCGAAATTCGTTCAGGTCGGCGGCGGTGAAAGCGGCACACCCCAGCGCCGCGGCATGGGCAGCGAAATCGACGCGCGGCGGTTGTTCGCGCGTGGTGCGGCAATCGGCGTAGAAGTTGTTGAACGGTTCGCCACCCTGCCCTTCTTGCAGCCGCGCGATCACGGCATAGCCGTCGTTGTCGCAGACCACCGCGACGAACGGATGCCCGGCGAAGGCCGCCGAGAACAATTCCGAGTTCAGCATCAGATACGAGCCGTCGCCGAGCAGCGTGGTCACCAGGCCGTCGGTGCGCGCCATGGCCGCACCCCACGCGCCCGCCAGCTCGTAGCCCATGCAGGAGAAGCCGTACTCCACGTCCATGGTCGGCGCGCCGCCGGTCGCGCGCCAGCCGCCGACGAGTTCACCGGGCAGGCCGCCGGAGGCCGTCAGCACGTAGTCGTCCGGCCCGCTCTGGTCGTTCACGGCGCCCACGACTTGTGCGTAACTCGGTGTGCCCGGGGTCGGCGCACGTAGTTCGTCGATGTGCGCGTCCCAGGTGCCCCGCAACTCGGCGGCTCGCGCGGTCCACCCGGCGTCGACTCGCCACTCCCCCGTCTGCCCGGCCAGCTCGCACACGGTGGCCTCGGCGTCGCCGACCACCGCGAGGGCGCCGTGCTTGACGGCGTCGAAGCGCGCCACGTTGATCATGACCAGGCGGACGTCCGGGGCGAACACCGTCCAGGACGCGGTGGTGAAGTCCTGCAATCGGGTGCCGACCGCGAGGACCAGGTCGGCTTCGGCCGCCAACGTGTTCGCCGACGCCGAGCCGGTGATGCCGAGCGGTCCCGCGTACAGCGGATGCTCGTGCGGCACGAGGGTGCGGCCCGCGGTGGTCTCCACGATCGGAATGCCGTAGCGCTCCGCGAGTTCGAGCACGGTGCGGCCCGCGCCCGAATACCGGACGCCGCCGCCGAGGATCAGCAGCGGACGGCGCGCGGCGCGCAGTGCGGCGACGGCGGCGGCAAGTGCCCGGTGATCGGGACGAGGCCGTGTCACGCGGTGCACCACCGGCTCGAAAAGCGCGTCAGGGAAGTCGTAGGTCTCGGCTTGGACGTCCTGCGGCAGCGCCAGGACGACCGGACCCGCGTCGGCCGGATCCGTGAGCACCCTGGCCGCCTGCGGCAAAGTGGCGATCAGCTGTTCCGGGCGGGTGATGCGATCGAAATAGCGGCTCACCGCGCGGAACGCGTCGTTCACCGTGACGGTCGGGTCGCCGAAGTGCTCGACCTGCTGCAAGACCGGGTCCGGGGCGCGTCCGGTGAAGGTGTCGCCCGGTAGAAGCAGCAGCGGTAGGCGATTCGCGTGCGCGACGCCCGCCGCCGTCACCATGTTGAGCGCGCCCGGACCGATCGACGAGGTGGCGACACCGACCTGCCGCCGATGTGCGGCCTTGGCATAGCCGACAGCGGCCAGCGCCATCCCCTCTTCGGTGTGCCCGCGCCAGACGGGGAGTTCGGCGCGCCGCTCGTGCAGCGCTGTGCCGAGGCCGAGCACGTTGCCGTGGCCGAAGATCGCGAAGACGGCGGGGAACAACGGCGCATCGCGACCGTCGAGCGTCTCGGAGCGCTGGGCGATCAGCCAGGCCACCAGTGCCTGTGCCGTGGTCAGTCTCATCCGATCCGTCCTTCGTGGGAGGTGACCGGGCAGCGCGGATCGAGCGGCTCGGCGTCCCAGCGCCCCCGCACCCAGCTGTGCGCGGGGTCGTCGCAGAACGCCATCGACCGCTCGGGCGCCGGGCCGGCCAGCACGTTCAGGTAGTACATGGGATAGCCGGGCGCCGCGATGCACGGGCCGTGATAGCCGCGCGGGATCAGGAAGACGTCGCCGTCGCGGACCACGACGTTCTCGTCCACCGTGCCGTCGGCGGTGTACGTGCGGTGCAGGCCGAATCCCTCGCGGGACGGAGTGATCCCGTCGCGTCCGGCGATGCGGAAGTAGTAGATCTCCTCGTTGACGACCTCGCAGTCGCTCGCCTCGTCGTGCTTGTGCGGCGGATACGACGACCAGTTGCCGTCCGGCGTGATCAACTCACAGGCGTTGAGCTTGTCCGCGTGCTCCCACACGCCGGGCACGCCGAAGTTGGTGACCTGGCGCGTCGCGCTTCCCGCGCCGCGGACTTCGACCGGCACCTCCTCGGCGGGGCCGTATCTCGGCTCGAGCCGCTTCCCGCAGCGGGCCATCGGCAGTGCCACCTCGAGGTCGCCGCCCTCGGCCACGAGCTCCAGCTCGGCGTCGCGCGGGACGTAGGCGAAATCCGTCACGCGGGTGAAGACCGATTCCCGGCCGGCCAGCGCGAAGGTCGCGCCGTCCACGCGCACCGTGCACGCTCCTGACAGCGGCAGGACGAACGCCTCGAACTCACCCGTCCGCACGATCCGCGACTCCTCCGCGGCGATCCGCAGCACCCGCAGTCCGGCGTAGGTCCATCCGGCGTCGCCGGGAGTCAGCAGGATCGGGTCACCGTCATGGCGCAACGTTCCTTCCGGACGATGCAGTGTCATCGCACCTCCTCCGTACGCGGTCCGGAAGCACCGGCACCCCGGTCACTTCGCTCCTCATCGGGCTTCTTTCAGCAAGCGGGCGGCGGTTTCGACCGCCCGGGCGACGTCGCCGTCCGGCGGGTACAACAGGGTCCGGCCGACGACGAGACCGCGCACAACGTCGTGGCCGAGCGCCCCGCCCCACAGCGCGCGATCCACCGCCGGGTCCCCGGACGGCGCGCCGCCCAGCACGAGAACCGGCAGTGTGGTGGCGTCCAGCACCGAGATATCCTGCGGCGCGGGTATTTTCAGCCAGGTGTAGGCCGAGGTGACGCCGAGACCGGAGGCCACCGTGATCGCCCGCGACAGCGAGACCGCGTCCTTGCTCATCACCAGCGCACCGGAGCCGTCCCGGTGATACGGCAGCGGTTCGACCATCGCCATCAGCTCGTGCGCCGCGAGCTCCGAGACCGCCTGCGCGCAGGCTTGCAGCGTCGGCACGGTGCCCGCGTCGGAATCGACCAGACGCAGCAGCATCTTGCCGCCGTCGAGCCGGAAGCGCGCGAGGGAGTCCGCGTCGTACCCGGTGAACCGGTCGTCGATCTCCCACTCCGCGCCCGCGAGCCCGCCGCGGTTCATCGAGCCGATCACGACTTTGTCGTCCAGCGCGTCCAGCAGCAACAGTTCCTCGACCACGTCCGGCGAGCCGAGCACGCCGTCGACGTCCGGGTTGGCCAGCGCGATCAGCAACCGCTCCAGCAGCGTGCGCCGATCCGCCATGGCGGTGCGGTCCGCGCCGACGCCCAGCGCGCCGCGAGCCGGGTGATCCGCGGCGACGAGAAACAAGGTCTGCTTGCCCGCCAGCAGGTCGGCGCGGCGCACCCGTTCGGCGTAGGCCCGTGCGACCGCGGCGGGGTCCGTGGCCCGCACGTGCAGTAACTCACGCCAGCGTTCGCCGGTCACATGCATGACAGTT
>NZ_BAFR01000140.1 GCF_000308435.1 Nocardia araoensis NBRC 100135
GTGTGGCCCTTATTCTCGGCCGCAATGGCCTTCCGGCCCAGGCGAAGTCGTATTGTTCGGCAATAGTTAACCCCGCGGTCACGCCGCCGCGCGAGTCCAGGCCAGCAGATCCGCCAACGGCCAGGTGTTGATCACCCGCTCCGCCGCGACGCCGTTCGCGATCGCGCGCTCACAACCGTATCCCTGCCAGTCGAGCTGGCCGGGTGCGTGCGCGTCGGTGTCGATGGAGAAATAGCAACCCATCTCGGCGGCCAAGCGCAGCAATCGCGAAGGCGGATCGAGGCGTTCGGGCCTGCTGTTGATCTCCACGGCGGTGCCGTAGGCGCGGCACGCCTCGAACACCACCTCGGCGTCGAATGTCGACTCCGGCCTGGTGCCTCGTCCCCCCGCGACCAGGCGGCCGGTGCAGTGGCCGAGCACGTCGACGTTCGGGTCGGCGACCGCGTACGCCATGCGCTCGGTCATCGTCGCGCTGTCGTCGCGCAGACGCGAGTGCACGCTGGCCACTACGATGTCGAGCCGGGTGAGCAGGTCCGCCTGCTGATCGAGGGCGCCGTCGTCGAGGATGTCCACCTCGATGCCGGTGAGGATGCGGAACGGCGCCATCCGGTCGTTGAGTTCCGCGACCACGTCCAGTTGCCTGCGCAACCGGTCGGCGGACAGGCCGTTGGCCACGGTCAGACGCGGGGAATGATCGGTCAGCGCGCAGTATTCGTGCCCGAGCGCGGCCGCGACCCGCATCATCTCCTCGATCGGGCTGCCGCCGTCGGACCAGTTCGAGTGGGTGTGCAGATCGCCGCGCAGTCGCTCGCGCAGCGGCTTGCCCGGCGCCCCGATCGGCTGCGCGGCCGCGCGCAACTCGGCCAGGTACCGCGGCACCACGCCCGCGTACGCCTGCTCGATCACTGCGGCGGTCTTGGGCCCGATGCCCGCGAGCTCGGTCCAGGTGCCTGCCGCCCGGCGCGCCTCGCGCTCGTCGGCGGACAAGCCCGCGACAACCTCGGCGGCGCGCCGGTAGGCCTTCACCCGGTGAGTCTCCGCGCGGGAGCGCTCCAGCCAGAAGCCGATCTCGCGCAGCGCTGCCTCCGGACCGGGCGCCGCGGCGCCGTCCGGCATCCCGCTCGGTTCGTGGCCGGGCACCGGGTCAGTGCACCCGGCTGTATTTGACGAAGGCCACCCCGTCCTCGAACACCGTGCTGGTGATCACCCGGAACTTGGCCGGTTCCGGCAGCCGCGACCCGGCGCCGAACAACGCGCGACCGCTACCGAGCACGATCGGGTAGAGCTTGAGGAAGATCTGGTCGATCTCCGGCAGCAGCGCCTGCGCCAGTTCACCGCCGCCGCACAGCCACATACCCAGCCCGCTTTCCCGCTTGAGTTCCCGAACCCTCTCGATCGGGTTCTCCGAGATCAGCTCGACAGCCGGATCGGGACTTTCGGGCAGCGTGGTCGAGACCACGAATTGCCGCAGATGCGCGTAGGGACTGGAGGTGCCGGTACGGACGCCGAAGTCGTGCGTCTTGCGTCCCATCAGCACCGTGTCGAAGTACCGATTGCGCTCCTCCAACCCGATCGCCTCACGCACCTTGGTCGGCAGCGTCTCAGGGTACTGCGCGTTGATCGAGGGACCGTGGTCGCCACCGACCGGGAAGAAATCGACCGAGCCGTCCTCGGTGGCGATGAATCCGTCAATGGTCGACGCGACGTAATAGGTGAGCTTGCGCATGCTTCCCTTCCTCACGGTCGGCTGACATTCCGAACCGCCCTGAGGAAACGGTAGCTCGCCCGCGCTAACGACGACGAGGCTTCGGCTGGCAGCGCGGGCAGGAGTAGGACGAGCGGTTCATGAACCGCTCGCGGATGATCGGCGCACCACACCGGCGACACGGCTCGTGTTCCCGACCGTATACGGCGAGGGAGCGTTCGAAGTAGCCCGACTGGCCGTTGACGTTCACATAGAGCGCGTCGAACGACGTACCGCCCGCCGCGAGCGCTTCACCCATCACGGCGCCGACTTCGGCGAGCAACCTCCGCACCGCGGGCCTCGACAGCCCCGACGCGGGTCTGCCACCGTGGATCTCGGCACGCCACAGCGCCTCGTCCGCGTAGATGTTGCCGATGCCGGAGACGACGCCTTGATCGAGCAGCACGCGCTTGATCTCGCTCTGCTTGCCGCGGATGACGGCGACCACGGATTCGACGTCGAAACGCGGATCCAGCGGATCGCGGGCGATATGGGCGACCGGCTCGGGCACCAGGGTGCCGTCCACCTCGACCAGCGGCGCGAGCGCCCAGCCGCCGAAGGTGCGCTGGTCGACGAAGCGCAGCTGGGTGCCGTCGCCCAAGGTGGCGCGGATGTGGGCGTGCTTCTCCAGCGGCGCGTCGGCGGGCTGCACCAGCATCTGACCGCTCATGCCGAGATGCACGACCAGGGCCGCTTCCGGATCGTCGAAAGTGAGCCAGAGGAATTTGCCGCGCCGCTCGGCCGAGACGACCTTCAGGCCGGTCAGCCGCGCGGCGAGATCGGCGGCGCCTTCGAGATGGCGGCGCACCGAGCGGGGGTGGGTGATCGCCACCGATTCGATCATCCGGCCGACCACGTGCTCGGCGAGCCCGCGCCGCACGACCTCGACCTCGGGAAGTTCTGGCACGTCAGGTTTCGGCGGTCAGCGCCTCGTAGGCGGCGCCCGCGGCCTTCTGCTCCGCTTCCTTCTTGGACCGGCCGACGCCCTGCCCGTAGGCCCGTCCGCCGATCACCGTGGTGGCGGTGAACTCTTTGTCGTGGTCCGGCCCGGTCGAGGTGATCTCGTAGCTGGGCACGCCGAGACCACGCTCGGCGGTGAGTTCCTGCAGGCTCGTCTTCCAGTCCAGGCCCGCGCCCATCCGCGGTCCGCGCTCGAGCAGCTCGGCGAACAGCCGCAGCACCACGGAGCGAGCCACCTCGATGCCGTGCTCCAGGTGCACGGCGCCGAGCAGCGACTCCATACCGTCGGCGAGGATGCTCTCCTTGTCGCGGCCGCCGGTGAGCTCCTCGCCCTTGCCGAGCAGCAGGTGGGCGCCGAGACCGCCCTCGCCGAGCCCGCGGGCGACCTCGGCCAGTGCGCGCATGTTCACCACGCTCGCGCGCAGTTTGGCCAGCTCACCCTCGGTCTTCGAGGGATGCTCGTGATACAGCCGTTCGGTGATGCTCAGCCCGAGCACGGAGTCGCCGAGGAACTCGAGACGCTCGTTCGTCGGCAGACCGCCGTTCTCGTACGCGTAGGACCGATGGGTCAGTGCTAGACGCAGCAGATCCGGCTGCAGGTCGACGCCCAACGCGGCGAGTAGGCTCGCGTGTGCACCGGACGAGTCTGGTTCGTCGGTCACGTCGTTACGACAGGTCGGACGATCAGACCGCTGCGGTGACCTGGCGGCCCTTGTAGGTACCGCAGGACGGGCAGGCGATGTGCGGCAGGGTCTTCTCGCCGCAGGCGCGGTTCGGGCAGGTGATCAGGGTCGGCGCGGCGGCCTTCCACTGGCTGCGCCGCGACCTGGTGTTGGAACGGGACATCCGGCGCTTGGGAACGGCCACGACTACTTCTCCTCTGTCTAATTGCTCTGCCGGTTCGGCTGATCGGTCTTGCTCAGTGGTCTCGGTCGGCCGCACCCTCGTCGGGGCTGCCTGTGCCGGGCGATCCGGAGGCGAAGTTAGCCAGTCCGGCCCAGCGAGGATCAAGTATCTCATGCCGGTGGTCGGATCCCGCAATCGCCATCCGTACGCCGCATTCCGGGCACAGTCCCGCGCAATCCGGGGTACACAGCGGCTGCAGCGGCAGCTCCAGGCCGACGGCGTCGATCACCACCGGCTCCAGATCGATGAGGTCGTCGTCCATGCGATAGACCTCGTCGTCCTCGGTGGTCTGGTCGGTGGTGCTGTCCGGGTAGGCGAACAGCTCGGTCAGGTGCAGGGTGACCGCATCGGTGAACGGCTCCAGGCAGCGCGAGCACTCCCCTTCGATCGGCGCCGAGACCGTCCCGGTGACCAGCACTCCCTCGGACACCGCCTGCAACTGCAGGTCGAACTCCACCTGCGCGCCCACGGGAACGCCGATCAGATCCAGACCGATCCGCTGCTCGGTGGTGACGGTGCGGCGCAGTTCGCGCATGCTCCCCGGCCTGCGGCCGAGGCTGCGGGTGTCCAGCACGAAAGCAGCGTCCGGCGACCGGCGCTTGGCCGATTGGGGACGCGACGCGGAACCGGCGGACATCACGAACTCACTCACGGTCGAGGGGATACGGGCAACCACTCAACAATACGCGATCACGTGGTGCGCGCCCAAATGCGGCCCCGTACGCTCAGGGCCGCTACCTGCGGAATTCGGTGGCGTAGTCGGGTGCGCCCGCCCCGCTGCGCAGCTGATGACGCCCGCGCCCCACCGTGCGCAGCGTGCTGGTCAGCGTCTCCTCGAAATCGGCGAGCCGGGAGTCGACGTAGTGGTCGCATTCCTCGCGCAGGCGATCCGCCTCGGCGTGCGCGGCGTCGATCACCCTGGCCGATTCGGCGTGCGCGGCGCGGACCACCTCGGTCTGCGTGACCAGCCGCTCCTGCTCGGCGAGCCCGTCGGCGACGGAGCGGTCGTAGGCGGCCTTGCCCGCATCGATCATCCGCTCCGACTCGGCCCGCGCCCGGCCGGTCAGCGCCTCGTATTCGGCGTTGCCGTCGGCCACCACCCGGTCGGCCGCCTCCTGGGCGGAGGCGACCAGGCGATCGGCGTGCGCGCTCGCCTCGGCGACCATCCGGTCGGCGTGCGCCTTGGCGTCGGCGAGGATGCGATCGGCTTCCTCCCGCGCCGAGCTGATGGTGTGCTCGGCCTGCTCGTTGGCCCCGGTCACGGCGGCCTCGGCCGCGGTCCTGGCATCGGAGACGATCTTGTCGCGGTGGTCGAGCACGTCCTGGGCGTCGTCGAGTTCGCCGGGCAGCGCGTCCCGGACGTCGTCGAGTAGTTCGAGCACGTCGCCGCGCGGCACGATGCAGCTGCGGGTCGGGGGGATGCCGCGCGCCTCTTCGACGATGGCGACCAGTTCGTCGAGCGCTTCGAATACGCGATACATGCTCACTACCCTCCTGCGGACTCACGGCGAAACTTTCCCGCCGACGCCCAGTGTGCCCCTCGTCACCGCTCGTGCCGAGTCCCTTTCCGGTGTGTCGTCACAGTGTCTCGCACGCCACAGAATCAAGTGGAGAACACCTCTCCGCTTCGTGTTACATTTTGTTGGAAGGTCGACCAAGATCTTCAGCACGTACCGCGTTCCCCGGATCGCGGACAAGGAAGCCGGAGGTACGGACAACCCGCCGTCGAATGTTGACAGGCGCCGACACGTCAGCGATCGCCGAATGCGCTACGAACGGACCCTGCCAAGAGTCGACGGGGGAAGCAGGCGAACACCATCGCTGTTGTCCCTGCCGATGGCTCGTGTTCGATCGGAAAGACGATGACCCTACTGGAACTGCCGAGACCGAGCGCCACCAGCTTCTTCGTGCCGTGGGTCGGCCCCCATCCGGTACTGCCGACGACCTCGGTGGCGACGAGTTTCGGCCGGCTCGCCCGGTACCTGCGCGGCGATCGCGCCTTCGCCCAGCTGATCCGCTTCGCGCTGGTCGGCGGCTCCAGCAACATCGCGTATGTGCTGTTGTTCTTCGCCATGCACGGCGTCGGACCGCTGATCGCCAACGTCGTCGGCTCGATCGTCAGCACCATGATCGCCAACGAGTTGCACCGTCAGCTCACCTTCCACGCCGCGGAACGGGTCGGGTGGTTCACCGCGCAGTGGGAAGGCGGCGGGCTCGCGTTGGTCGGGCTCGGTGTGACTACCGCGGCGCTGGCCGCGCTGGGCCTGTGGGCTCCCGGTCTCGGGGACGCCGCCCAGGCCGTCGCGATCCTGGCGATCACCGCCGCGGTCGGCGGGATGCGGTTCCTGGCCCTGCGCGGTCTGGTGTTCTGAACCGCCTCTCCGCGTATTCAGGCCGTACTGCCCGCCTCTCCGAGTATTCAGGCCGTACCAGTGAGGTGGGACGCGGGTCGCGTTCAGGTCTTGCGTCGACGGCGCTGGAGTCTTGGGCGTTCCCGGTGAGTTACCCATGTTCTTGCGTGATCAGTGGTTGCGCTGACGCCGGCAAGCTTGACTGACAAGCTTGACTGACTCCACGCCTCCGCAATGGGGGTCCGGTGGTCCGCCGCTGCCTCCCGGTCCGCCACTGCCTCAGCGTCTCCCAGGAAGCGTCTCCCAGGATTTGCGGAGCGGCGCGGGGGCAGTTCGGGTTCGCGGCGAGGATGTCAGTTCTTGCGTTCGGCCAAGCGGTCGATGAGGCGCTTGTGGACCGAGGGGGGCAGCATGTCGGTGACGTCGCCGCCGTATGCGGCGACCTCTTTGACCAGTGAGCTGGACAGGAAGCTGAAGGTCGGGTTGGTGGCGATGAAGAAGGTGTCCACCCCGGAGAGCTTCTTGTTCATCTGCGCCATCTGCAGTTCGTAACCGAAGTCGCCCGCGTCGCGCAGGCCCTTCACGACCGCGGTGATGCCCTGCTCGCGGGCGAAGTCCACCAGCAGGCCCTGCCACGATTCCACCCGGACGTTGCCCAGGTGTGCGGTCGACTCGCGCAGCATCTCGATGCGCTCCTCGACGGTGAACATGCCCTGCTTCTTCGGGTTGATCATGACGGTGATGACGACCTCGTCGAATTGGGCCGCCGCCCGGGTGAAGACGTCGAGGTGTCCGTAGGTCACGGGGTCGAACGACCCGGGGCACAGTGCTCCTGCCATGAGGCGACGCTAGCAGGACACACGCGGCCGGGCACGAGTGGCCGCGCCCGCGCTATTCGTCCGGGTCGAACTCCGCCAGTTCGATGCGGGTTTCGCCGTACCGGCGCGACTTGGCCGGGAGGAAGCCTGCGGGCCAGGCTATTTCGGGCGATCGCGCCGAACGCTCCAGCACGACCAGCGCTCCGGGACGCAGCCAATCGCGCTCGGTCAGCGCGCTCAGGTCGGCCAGCACCGCGGCGTTGTCCACCGCGTAGGGCGGGTCGGAGAAGACCACGTCGAAGCCGCCCGCCCCGCCCAGTTGCAGCACACCGGCCACTGTCGCGACCCGCAATTCGGCGCCCGGCAGCCCGAGGTCGGCGATATTACCGCGGACCACGGCCGCCGCCTTGCGATCGGATTCGACGAGCAGCGCGTACTCGGCGCCGCGCGACAGCGCCTCCAGCCCGAGCGCGCCGGAACCCGCGTACAGGTCGAGCACGCGGGCGCCCGCGAAGTCCAGCCGGGCATCCAACGCGCTGAACAGCGCCTCCCGGACGCGGTCGGAGGTCGGGCGGGTGCCGGACGGCGGCACCCGGAGGCGCCGTCCGCCCGCCGCGCCCGCGACGATCCGCGTCATCCGGCCGACGACTCCCGTACCGCCAGTTCGATGAGCAGGTCACCGCCTTCGACCTGCTGTACGGAGCCGATGGCGACGCGGCCGACGATGCCCGCGCGCGGCGCGGTGATCGCGGCCTCCATCTTCATGGCTTCGATGGTGCCGATGGTGTCGCCCGCCGCGACCGAATCGCCTTCGGTAACCGCAAGGGTGACGACACCGGCGAACGGCGCCGCGACGTGGCCGGGGTTGGTCTTGTCGGCTTTCTCCGCCGCCGGGATCTCGCTGGCGATCGACCGGTCGCGCACCGCCACCGGCCGCAACTGCCCGTTGAGGATGCACATCACCGTGCGCATACCGCGCTCGTCGGGCTCGGAGATCGCTTCCAGGCCGATGAGCAGGGTGACGCCCTTCTCCAACTGCACCCGGTGTTCCTCGCCGCGGCGCAGCCCGTAGAAGAACTGGTTGGCCGACAAGCCGGAGGTGTCGCCGTACTTCTCGCGATGGGCGAGGAATTCGGCGGTCGGGCCGGGGAACAGCAGCCGGTTCAACGTCGCCCGGCGCTCTTCGGAGCTGCCGGACAGACCCTTCTCGTCCGCGGGCGTCAACGGTGTCTCTGGCTTGGCCGCGCCACGCCCGGCCAGCGCCTTGGTGCGGAACGGTTCGGGCCAGCCACCGGCGGGTGTGCCCAGTTCCCCGCGCAGGAACCCGATCACCGAGTCCGGGATGTCGTAGCGGCCGGGGTCGGCGGCGAAATCCTCGACCTCGACGCCGGTGCCCACCAGCGCCAGCGCCAGGTCACCGACGACCTTCGAGGACGGGGTCACCTTCACCAAGCGGCCGAGCAGTCGGTCGGCGGCGGCGTATTTCGCCTCCACCTCCTCGAACCGGTCGCCCAACCCGAGCGCGATCGCCTGCTGGCGCAGGTTCGACAACTGCCCGCCGGGGATCTCGTGGGTATAGACGCGGCCGGTCGGCGCGGGCAGGCCGGACTCGAACGGCGCGTACACCTTCCGCAGCGCCTCCCAGTACGGCTCCAGGTCGCACACGTTCTGCAGGTTCAACCCGGTGTCGTACTCGCTGTGCGCCGCCGCCGCGACGATCGCCGAGAGCGCCGGCTGGCTGGTGGTGCCCGCCATCGCGGCGCTCGCGCCGTCCACCGCGTCGGCGCCGGCCTGCCATGCGGCCAGGTAGGTGGCCAGCTGCCCGCCCGGGGTGTCGTGGGTGTGCACGTGCACCGGCAGATCGAAATTGCTGCGCAACGCCGTGACCAGCGTGGTCGCGGCCGGGGCGCGCAGCAGTCCGGCCAT
>NZ_BAFR01000139.1 GCF_000308435.1 Nocardia araoensis NBRC 100135
GCTCCCGCAGCTGCGCCCCTCGCTCGACGGCGCGAGTCCGGACCTGAAGGACATCTCGGTCGTTCTGGTGCGCGTCGAGAACAGCGGCGTCACCACCATCGACAGCCATGACTACAAGGCGCCGGAAGCCGCGCGGATCGGTTTGCACCTGCGTTTTCCGCAGCGCCGCGTGATCGGCATGGCGGTGAACGAGCTCAGCGATCCCGCGTTGGCCGACAATCTCGACGCCGATTCCGGCATCGCGGTGCGCGAGGACACCGGCGGCCACATCGGCGTGATCGATCTGCCGAAAGTACCGCTGGCCCCCGGCGATCACTACAAGATTCTCGCGATCCTGCAGCGCTCCGAGGGTCTGGGCGAATACCCTCCGCCGGTGCTGCGTGGCGGCATCAAGGGCGGTCGGATCACCGAAACGCGCAGCCGCACCGGCGTTTCCCTGATGATGGTCGCGCTGACGGTCTTCCTGGTGCTGGTGATCATCGTCCAGTTGGTGGTGGCCGCGCTGGAGCCGTCGCCGACGCCGTTGGACTGCGCCTCCGGGAAACTGACCGTGATCGGGTCGTCGGCGTTCGCCCAGGTGATCGAGGACGCCGCCGAGCAGTATCGGAAGAGTTGCACCGGCGCGGATTTCGCGTACGGCTTCGAGGGATCCGAGCGCGGACTGGACCGGCTCGCCGAGGAGGGTGCGGGCAATGCCGGGTTGCTCGCCGTCACCGACGGTGCGAAGGGCGGCGGCTATCCCACACTGGTGCACCGGCCGTTGGCCTTGTCGCTGTTCACCATGATCGCGCATCCCGGCGTCGGCGTCCGCGATCTCACCGCCGCCCAGATCCGGGATCTCTACCGGGGCAGAATCGGCAACTGGCGCGAGGTGGGCGGTCCGGACCTGCCCGTGGTGCTGGTCAACCGCATACCCGGCTCGGGGACGCGCACCATCTTCGAACGCAGGTTGCTCGACGGCACGCAGCCGGAGCGCCCGCACGTGAGTTGCACGGCGCTGAAGGGCACGGTCACCACCGCGCCCGGGCAGTGCGAGGTGCAGGTCACCGCCGACATGCGCAAGGCGGTCGCCGAAATACCCGGCGCCATCGGGTATTCGGAGTTCGCCGAGGCCGTCGGTGCGGGTCTGCCGACCATCGCGATCGAGGGGGTCGGCGCAGGCCGGGACGCCGCCGTGCGGCGCACCTATCCGTTCTGGGGCGTCGAGTACGCCTACAGCAACGGCGAGTTGCCCGGTGGTTCGCTCGCCGCGAGTTTCCTGCACTTCCTGACCGATCGGACCGGCAAAGAGGTGTTGCGCGCGCACGGCAACGCGCCGTGCGCCGACCTGCCCGACCCCGGTCGCTGCCTGCCGGATCAGTGAACACCGGACGTCGTTCCCTGGGCCTTCGGCCCGCGATGCCGCGACCTCGGATGTGTCGGTGGGCTGGGCGAGGATGGCCGCATGACGGAACTATCGCTGCGCGAGCTGAATCGGACGCTGCTGATCCGCCAGAAGCTGGCGGAGCGGGTGGCGTTGCCTCCGCTCGAACTCGTCCGGCATCTGGTCGCGGTGCAGGGCCAGGAGCCGAACTGGCCCTACGTGGGGCTGTGGTCGCGTCTGGCGGGATTTCGGCACGACGACTTGGCCGCGCTGCTGCGTGATCGCTCCCTGGTGCGCTCCACCATGATCCGGCGCACCGTGCACCTGGCCGACGCCGCGGACTACCGCTGGTTGCGGCCGACGGTGCAGCCGGTGGTCGACGCCGCGCTGAAAGCGCCGTACTACCGCGACGAGATCGACGGTGTGGATCTGGATGCGCTCGCGGCGGCCGGACGCGAACTGCTGGCCGGACAGCGCTTGCGCCGCCGCGAACTGGGCGAACTGCTCGCCCGGCGTTTCCCCGACCGGCACCCGCGCAGGCTCGCCGAAACCGTCGAATTGCTGGTGCCTTTGACCCACGGCCCCGAGACCGGCACGTGGGGGCGGTGGCGCAATCGTTCCGTCACGGTCGGGCTGGCCGAGGAATGGATGGGCGCGCCGATGGTTACGGCGCGGCCCGAGACGCTGGTGTTGCGTTACCTGGCGGCCTTCGGCCCGGCCACGGTGGCCGACATGCAGGCGTGGGCGGGCGTCACCCGGCTGGCCGAGGTGGTCGACGGCCTGCGCACCCGGCTGCGGGTGTTCACCGACGACCAGCACCGTGTGTTGTTCGACCTGCCGGACGCGCCGTTGGCCGAGCCGGATCTGGCCGTGCCCGTGCGTTTTCTGCCCGCCTTCGACAACGCGCTGCTCGGCCACAAGGACCGCCGCAGGATCATCAGCGAGGAGGACCGCAAGCGCGTCGCCGCGGAGGCTTCCGCGGGCGTGCCCATGTATCTGGTCGACGGTTTCGTGCACGGCCGTTGGTCGCTCGACGGCGCCACCCTGCGCATCGTTGCCTGGCATCCGTTGTCGGCGTCCGACGAGGCCGCGGTTCGTGCCGAAGCGGAGGATTTGCTGTCGTTCCTAGTCGCGGGCGGCGATGCCGGCGCCGATGGCGAACCGAAGGTCGTTTTCGAAGGGTGACGCGTGCTCCATTGCCCGCAGGCGACGCGGGGCCACCGGACTACCCATCGGTAGCCGAACGAACGCTGCGGGAGCGTATTTTTCCCGAACTGTTTGGTTTGAACGGCACGCTCTGAGGTACCTCCCACTCGGCCCCCCTGATCATGCCGGCGGCGTGACCAGGCCAACCAAGCCCCATGGACGGCGGTGCAGCTAGGTCTTCACCCCCGCCGCGGCGGCCACTTAGTTCAGTTCGGCGCCCGGTACTCCGAGTGCTGGGTGAATGCGAGTGCTACTTGGTTGTCCCTGGAAGGAGGGTCATGAGCGCGCTTTCCGTGCCGATTTCCGCGCAGGCGTCGTCCGATCTGGAGATGCCGTCGTCCGACTACTTGTCGACAGATCGTTCCAGCGGTCCGTTTCGCATCGCGATGGTCGTGCCGCCGTACTTCGACGTCCCGCCCAAGGCGTACGGTGGCGTCGAGGCCGTGGTGGCCGACCTGGTCGACGCGCTGGTGGCCCGCGGCCACGACGTCACTCTGTTGGGCGCGGGGGAGCCGGGGACGAAGGCCAAGTTCGTGCCGGTGTGGGACCGGGCGCTGCCCGAACGACTCGGTGAGCCGTTTCCCGAGGTCGTGCACGCGTTGCGGGTGCGCCGCGCGATCGAGAAGCTCGTGGCCACTTCGGGTGTCGACCTGGTACACGATCACACCTTCGCGGGGCCGCTCAACGCGACCGTCTTCCAGAACATGGGCCTGCCGACGGTGCTGACGGTCCACGGGCCGGTGGAGGACGACATCTACCGCTACTACCAGGATCTGGGCGACGAGGTCGCCTTGGTGGCGATCAGCGACCGGCAGCGCGAACTCGCGCAGGGCCTCAATTGGTCCGGGCGGGTACACAATGCGCTGCACGTCGACGATTGGCCGTTCCGCGTCGAGAAGGACGATTACGCGCTGTTCCTCGGCCGGTTCAACGAGTGCAAGGCCCCGCACCTGGCGCTGGAAGCCGCGCACGCCGCCGGCATCCCGCTGGTGCTCGCTGGCAAGTGCAGCGAGCGGCCCGAGCTGGCCTACTTCGAGGAGAAGGTGCGGCCGCTGCTGACGGAAAACGATCACGTGTTCGGTCTCGCCGACGCGACGGCCAAGCGTAAGCTGCTTGCGAATGCGCGTTGCCTGTTGTTCCCGATTCGCTGGGAGGAACCGTTCGGCATGGTGATGATCGAATCCATGGTCTGTGGCACGCCGGTGGTCGCGCTGCGCGGCGGGGCGGTGTCCGAGGTGATCGTCGACGGCGTGACCGGCCGCATCTGCGAGGATCCCGCCGAGTTGCCCGCGGCCATCGAAGAGGTCAGGGCGATCGACCCGTACGCCTGCCGGGCGCACGTGCAGGCCAAGTTCGGCTCGGACACGCTCGGCTTCGGCTACGAGCAGGTGTACCGCCGGGTGCTGCGCTCCAAGAAACGATCCGGCGCCGCGCCGCTCGCCACCGCGGCGCCCGAGGCCGCGTCGCTCGACGCCCCGGCGTCCGGCTCGCCGATCCGAATCGCGGCGAGCGGCTTGGCGTGACCGATTCCGTACCGGTGAGCCCCAGCCCCCTGAACTCCGGTGAGTCGACCGGGTTCGGGGGGTGCGGCTCGGTGACCCTGGTCGAAGGCGGCACCTTCTGCCTGTCCAATCGGCTCGGCGACGTCGAACCGGGCAAGCCGCACGGCTTGTTCTTCCGGGACGCCCGCGTGCTGTCGCGCTGGGAGTTGCTGGTGAACGGCAAACCCGCCGAGTCGCTTTCGGTGCTGAGTCCGGAGGCGTTCGCCGCCAGGTTCGTGTTGCGCAGGCCCCCGCAGGCGGGCCTGGCCGACAGCACGCTGCTGGTGGTGCGCGAACGGATCGTGGCCGACGGCATGCACGAGCTGATCACGCTGGAGAACATGGGCCGCGAGCCCACCGCGGTGCTGCTGGAACTGCACGTGGACGCCGACTTCATCGACCTGTTCGCGGTGAAGGAAGGCCGCGCCGGACACGGGCGGGCCGACGTGACGGTAGCCGACGGGGAACTGGTGCTGCACGATCACGCCGACCGCAGCCGGGGCATCTCGATCTCGGCGACCGTGGAACCCGAGGTTCTGCCCGGTTCACTGCTGTGGCGGGTGATCGTGCCGGTCGGCGAATGCTGGCAGACCGAGATCATCGCCCAGCCGACCGTGGGCAACCAGAGATTCCAGGCGATCTCGCCGGGCGAGCACTACAACGTCAGCGCGCCGGGCCGCAAGATCGAGGCATGGCGCGACACCGCCACCGACATCGCCGCGTCGGATCCGGCGCTCACTCGGGTGCTGCGCCGCACCGAAAGCGACCTGGGCGCGTTGCAGATGCACGACGAATCCGGCGACGCCCGGCCTTTCGTCGCCGCGGGCGCGCCGTGGTTCATGACCCTGTTCGGCCGCGACAGCCTGCTCACCGCATGGATGGCGCTGCCGCTGGAGATCGATCTGGCGCTGGGCACGTTACAGCAGCTGGCCGAACTGCAAGGGCAGGACGTCAACCCGCTCACCGAGGAGGAACCCGGGCGCATCATGCACGAGATGCGCCGCGGTCCGTCGGGCGGGCCGGTGTTCGGCGGCAACATCTACTACGGCACCGCCGACGCCACACCGCTTTTCGTGATGTTGCTGGCCGAATGTCATCGCTGGGGCGCCGATGCGGAGGCGATCCGGCTACTGCTGCCCGCCGCGGACGCCGCGCTGCACTGGATCACCGACTACGGCGACCGGGACGGCGACGGCTTCGTCGAGTACCGCCGCGCCACCGACCGCGGCCTGGTCAACCAGGGGTGGAAGGACAGCTTCGACGGAATCAACGACGCCACCGGGCATATCGCCGAAGCGCCCATCGCGCTGTGCGAGGTGCAGGGGTACGTACACGCCGCGATGCTGGCCAGGGCCGAACTGGCGGAGGCTTTCGACGATCCCCGGCTGGCCGGGCAGCTGCGCGAACGCGCCGCGGAGTTGCGCGTCAAGTTCGCCGAACAGTTCTGGCTGGCCGACCGCGGTTGGTATGCCGTGGCGCTGGACGGCGGCAAGCGTCAGGTCGACGCGCTGACCAGCAATGTCGCGCACTGCCTCTGGTCGGGCATCGCCACCGACGAGCACGCGGCGGAGCTGGTGGCGCGGATGGCGGGCCCGGAGATGGATTCCGGCTTCGGCCTGCGCACGCTGGCGTCGAACATGGGCGCCTACAACCCGATGAGCTATCACTGCGGCTCGGTGTGGCCGCACGATACGGCGATCGCGGTGGCGGGCTTGCTGCGCTACCGGCATGTGCCCGGCGCGGTGGAGCTGGCGACTCGGCTGGCGACCGGCCTGCTGGACGCGGCGGCGGTGTTCGACGGACGTCTGCCGGAGCTGTTCTGCGGCTTTCCCCGGTCGCGATTCGCCACGCCAGTGCCGTATCCGACTTCCTGCTCGCCGCAGGCGTGGGCCAGCGCGGCGCCGCTGTTGCTGGTGCGCGCCTTCCTCGGGCTCGACCCCGACGCGCCGAGCAGGACGCTCACCGTTCGACCGCAACTACCCGCGCGGTGGGGCAAGGTGTCGCTGCGCGCGTTGCGGCTCGGCGCGACCACCGTCGATCTGGAGGCCGAGGGCGCGCAGATCACCGCGGCGCGCCTGCCCGACGACTGGCGGTTGGTGACCCGGTGACCCGTACCGGTTGCCGCGGGGCGGGAGCGGGTATGCCCCCGGTGTAGAGATATTGCAAGCCTTCTCGCACTGATACGCAGCACGGGAGGTGCACGATGCAGACATCGCTGGACATACAAGATCTGTGGCGGACCCGGTACCGGGACTGTTCCGCGGAGCCGTCGACGGATCTCGACATGGATCGCGCCTTGTTCATTCGCAGCGTGCACGCCGGTCACGGCCCGGAGTGCCGCCAATACCTCGCGGCGGCGGCGTACTGTCTCGCCCACGGGGACGAGCACTGAATCAACGGCACTCACCCCGGAAAGCGGTGCCGGTCGGCACCGAGCGTCTCGGCCGATGCCGCTTACCGCCGTGAGCCCTACAGGATCGCGAAGGCGACCACGAGCCCGAGCGCGAAATGCGCGGCCGCCACCACGAGGACCTCGGTGGTGTAGGTGTCGGCGTGCAGCACGGTGCCGATGTCGATGCCGAGCGCCCGTTCGATGACGCGCACCGAGATGACCTGGGCGACAATGCCGACCAGGCCGAACACCAGCGCGGCGATCAGGCCCTCGGAGAGTTTGCCGCCGCCGCCGACGGCGAAGATGGCGAGTACGACGATGAACGCCATGCTGATCATGCCCGCCGCGGTGACGATGATGGCGTTCGGCTTGCCCGCCACCACCAGCTTGCGCAGCTTACCCGGGGTGGTCAGGTCGATGGCGTAGAAGCCGACGAGCATGAGCACCAAGCCGACGAGGGCGTAGAGGACGATCGCTCCCACACCCTGGCCCAGCGAGTTCCAGTACCCCGATTCCAGGGCGACTGCGGTCATCTTGATCCTTCCGCGACGTATCGGCACGCGGCCGAGGTGGGTTCGTGCTTGACGGTGACGATGCTCAGTCGGTGGCGATGCGATGCGGGACGAAGGCGGAGCCGTCGTCGGTGATCAGTCCCGCGGTCTCGCGGATGCCGAGCCCCGCCGCGGCGTCGCCGACGATCCACGCACCGAGCACCGGGCGCATGTCGTCGAATTCCGGTAGCGGGTCGAGCAACTGGTACACGTAGCCTTCCTCGCCGTAGACGCCGCCGGTCGCGGTCTCCAGTCCGGCGCCGACGATCGTCATGTTGGCGCCTTCGCGTCCCAGCTTCGGTTTGCGGATGTACTCGGTGAGCTCGTTGGGCTGGTCGAGATAGGCGGGCAGCAGATTGGGGTGGCCCGGGTACATCTCCCACAGCACCGCCAGGATCGCTTTGTTGCTCAGCAGCGTCTTCCACAGCGGTTCGATCCACATCGTCTCCGGCAGGCTGTCCACGACGCGCTTGCCGAAATCGTCGTCGAGCACCCATTCCCACGGGTAGAGCTTGAAGACCGCCTCCATCGGCGCCTCCGCCAGGTCGACGAAACGCTCCAGCTCGGAATCGAATCCGATCTCCTCGATCGGCAGCGCGATGGTGTCGAATCCCGCCTCCGCCGCGGTCTCCTGCAGGTAGGCGGTGGTGACGTTGTCCTCGCCGGTGGCGTCCGCGCTGGACCAGCTGAAATGCACCTGGGGCGTGGGCAGAACGTCGCGCAGCTCGCCCCACCGCTCCACCAGCTTCTCGTGCAACGAGTTCCACTGGTCGCCGCCGGGGTAGCGGTCGGTCAGCCAGTGCCACTGCACGATCGCCGCCTCCAGCAGCGAGGTCGGGGTGTCGGCGTTGTACTCCAGCAGTTTCGCCGGACGCCGTGCGTCGTAGCGCAGATCGAAGCGCCCGTACACGTGCGGATCGGAACGCCGCCAGGATTCCGCGATCGGGCCCCAGCTCCACTCGGGCAGGCCGAAATCGGCGTACCGCTCGGTGAGCACGACGTGCTCCACCGCGTTCAGGCACATCGAGTGCAGGAGTTCGACGTCGGCCTCCAAGGCGAGGATCTCCGACATCTCGAACTCGTAGTGCACCGACTCGTCCCAGTACGGCCGCGGCTGACCGCTCGCATCACGCCCCGGGGCGCCGTAGACGAGACCCTGGCTCTCGATGATCTGCTGCCACCCCGGCCGGGGGGTATCCCGCACGCGCCGCATCTACGATCCTCCGCCGGTGCTCTTGCTGCCCAGACCGCCGCGCTGGATGGTGGTGCCGCTCTTGGTCTTGATCTCGGCGCCTTTCGGTTTGATCGTGGTACCGCCGGTCGGCGGTTTGCCGATGGTGCCGGTGCCGCCGTAGTAGTACCGGTACTGCGGCCCGCCGCCGAGGATGATCAGACCGGGATTGACGCCGGTGTCGCCGATGAAGCCGGGACGGCCGTCGCCACAGTAGGAGTCGTCCACCACGACCTCTTGGCCGTTCTCGGTCTTCAGGCACTGAGCCGTGACCCGGTCCGGGGCGGCCAAGGCGCGATAGGCCAGATAGCCGCCGCCGACCAGGGCGGCGACGCCGACGATGGCGACCCCGCCGATCATGACCCGCTTGCGGGTGCGTTTCTTGGCTTCCTCGGCCGCGGCGGCCGCGCGCTGCGCTTCCTCGGCGCGCTTGCGGGCCTTGTCTCGCGCGCGTGCCTCGGCCACCGTGGGCGGGCGGGGTCGCGTCACGCCCGCTTCTTGGCGCTGGATGCTGCCGGGGCGAGGCGCGGGCGGTCGATCCCGGCCAGGACCGCTCGTGCCGCCGGACGGCACCGAAGTGGAGGTGGGCAGGTCGATTTCGGGCTGATCGGCGGCACCCGAGGCGGACGTGGGAGTCGACCGGTCCTGTTCGTCGCCCGACACCGAGTTCGGTGGTTGCCGGTCCTCGGCAGGGTGTTGCGGCTCGGAAGGCCGTTCGGGTTCGTCCCGGCGCTCGTCACCCGGATCTCGCGTGCTCATCGCTGCGCCCCCCTCCTCGCCCGAACCACCACTACCGCTCCTCGAAACCGGTCAAATCACCCCGCGCGGGCTCCCAGCTTTCCACAACCAACCTGACCTGACCAGGTGTGTCCCCGGAACGCAAGAGGGCGAGCAACCGCTCGCAAGCCGGTCGCCGCCCTTCGGCGACCACGTGCACGCGGCCGTCCCTGGCGTTGGTCGCGTGCCCGACCAAGCCCAGTTCCAGCGCGCGTGACCGGGTCCACCAGCGGAAACCGACCCCTTGGACCAGTCCGTGCACCCAGGCGCTCAACCGAACGGCCTCCTCCATCAGGCCTCGATGTCGAACGACAGCGTCACCTTCGATCCCGCCTTCAGCGTTCGCCCCACCGTGCAGACCTTGTCGATCGCACGCTGCACGGTGACCAGCAACCGTTCGCGGGCCTCCTCGTCGAGCTCGCTGAGGTCGAGTTCGAACACCTCGTCCAGCTGCGGGTAGACCTCGTTCTCCCGGTCGGCGTCGCCGGAGACGCGAATCGTCGCGTCGAAGTTGTCCCCGAGTTTGCGCGACAGCGGGAAGTCCGCGCTCAGACCGGAGCAGGCGGCCAGCGCGATCTTCAGCAGCTCGCCGGGGGTGAACACACCGGGGACGCCCTGCGAACCGATCAGGACTTCCGCGCCGCGGGAGCTGCGGCCGGTATATGCCCTGGTGCCGGTGCGCTCTACCCACAGTGTGGTGGGCTCCGGCGCGCTCGGCGCCGCGGTGGCGGTGACGGGTGTAGCGGTCTGTTCAGCCATGGGTTCGATCCTGCCATTGTCGTCGCAATCAACTCGCGGCCCTGGCAACGCCGCGCCAGCACGCGCCATTCCGCGCGGTCGGCGGCCCGTGGCCGGGATTACTCCTGGAACCGGTAGCCCATGCCCGCCTCGGTGAGCAGGTGCTTGGGACGCGACGGATCGTCCTCCAGTTTGCGGCGTAATTGCGCCAGGTAGACGCGAAGGTAGTGGGTCTCGGTGGCGTAGGACGGGCCCCACACCTCCCGCAGCAACTCGCGCCGCCCGACCAGCTTGCCTCGGTTGCGCACCAGCATCTCCAGCATGCCCCACTCGGTGGGGGTCAGGTGGACGGTCTCGCCGCGTTTGGTGACCTTCTTGGCGGCCAGGTCGACGGTGAACGAGTCGGTGGTCACCACGGGCGCCGAGGCGTCGGGATCGGTGGCGCCGCGCCGGACCGCGGCGCGTAGGCGGGCCAGCAACTCGTCCATGCCGAAGGGTTTGGTGACGTAATCGTCGGCGCCGGCGTCCAGCGCTTCCACCTTGTCGGCGGAATCGGTCCGCGCGGACAGCACGATCACCGGCGCCGAGGTCCAGCCGCGCAAACCGGCGAGCACCTCGATGCCGTCGATGTCGGGCAGGCCGAGATCGAGGATCACGACGTCCGGATGCCGGTCGGCGGCCGCGCGCAGGGCCGCGCCGCCGGTCGCGGCGGTGATCACCTCGTAGCCGCGGACCGAGAGATTGATCCGCAACGCGCGCACGATCTGCGGTTCGTCGTCGACCACGAGCACCTTGGTCGCCACCGCATCGGGCGTCTTCGTCACAACCGCAGCCTCCTGTGTCGTCACCGGCGCCTCACTCACCCGCGCTCGTCGTCTCGTGTGCCACGGCGCCGCCCGTGCCGTTCGCGTCCGGCGGCTCGCCGCCGGGCAAGTCGACCAGCATGGTCAATCCTCCACCGGGAGTCGGCTCGGCGTGCACGGTGCCGCCCATCGCCTCGACGAACCCGCGCACCACCGACAGGCCGAGCCCGACGCCGGTGGTGTTGTCCCGGTCGCCGAGGCGCTGGAACGGTTCGAACAATTGCTCCTCGGTGCCGTGCGGCACGCCGGGCCCGGTGTCGACGACCGCGATCGAGACCCGGTCACCCGCGCGTTCCGCGGTGACCCGGACCGTGCCCGCGCGCGGGGCGTGCCGCAGCGCGTTGTCGAGCAGATTGGCCAGCACCCGTTCCAGCAGCCCGCTGTCGGCGCGCACCGAGACGTCGCCGACCTCGACCCGGACCCGGTCCATCGCCGCCCGCCGCAGCCCGCGCGCGCCCATCCCGACGCTCACCAGCGCGCGGTGCACCGCCTCGTCCAGGTAGACCCGCCGCAGCTGCGGCGTGACCACGCCGACCGCGAGCCGGGAGGAGTCGAGCAGATTACCGACCAGCGCGGTGAGCTGATCCACCGATTCCTCGATCGTCTCCAGCAGTTCGGCGGTGTCCTCGGCGGAGAACTCGATGTCGTCGCTGCGCAGGCTGGAAACCGCCGCTTTGGCGCCGGCCAGCGGGGTGCGCAGGTCGTGGCTGACCGCCGACAGCAACGCCCGCCGCAGCCGATCGGCCTCCAGCAGGGCCGCGGCGGCGCTGGCCTCCTCGGCCAGGCGGGCCTGCCGGACCAGAGCGACGGCCTGGTTGGTGACCGCGTTGAGCACCGGGCGGTCGGCGGCCGCCAGCGGGCGACCGGCCAGCAGCAGCCAGTGGCGGGCATCCCCGGCTTCCACCACGGTGTCCGCGTCGGAGGGCCGCCGCGGCGGGTTCGCGCCCACCTCGGCGAGCATGTGGTCGCCCGACACCAGCGCGACCGCGCGCTGCGCGAACACCTCCCTGATCTGTTCCAGCAGCCGGGGCAGATCTGCGCCGTGCAGGATCGCGCCGGAGAACATGGTCAGCAATTCGGCTTGGCGGGATGCCTTGCGCGCCTGTCCCGTTCGCTTCGCGGCCAGATCGACCAGCGCCGCCACCGCGACGGCGACGATGAGCAAGACCACCACGGTGATGAAGCTGTTCGGTTCCGCGATGGTCAGGCTGTAGCGCGGCGGTGCGAAGAACCAGTTCAGCAGCAGGCCGGACAGCAGCGCCGAGAAGGACGCGGGCACCACGCCGCCGAGCAGCGCCACCGCCACCACGCCGACCACGAAGACGGCGCTGATGCCGCCGAGATCCAGCACGTCGTCGAGGTAGGCGGCGCTGATCGCGCAGACCAGCGCGGGCACGAGAAAGGCGGCGAGCCACGCGGCCACGGGTCTGCGGGGGTGCAGCGCCGCGTATCGCAGCCCGCGGTGCGCCTCCTCGTGCGTCACCATGTGCACGTCGATCTTGCCCGAGCGCTGCACCACCGTGGAGCCGATGCCTTCATCGAATATGCGCGCCCAGCGCGACCGGCGGGAGGTGCCGAGCACGAGCTGGGTGGCGTTCGTCTCACGGGCGAACTCGAGCAGCGCGGTGGGCACGTCCTCACCGGTGACGGTGTGCAGTGAGGCGTCGAGACTGGCCGCCAGCTCACGCAGCCGGGCCAGCCGTTCGGTGGAGACCCCGGCCAGGCCGTCGCCGCGCACCACGTGCACGACCACCAGATCGGCGCTGGATTTGGTGGCGATCCGGCTGGCCCGGCGCACGATCGTCTCCGATTCCGGCCCGCCGGTGACCGCCACAACGACGCGCTCCCTGGCCTCCCACAGCTCGGTGATCTGGTGATCGGCCCGGTACTTCGCCAGCGCGGCGTCGACCTGATCGGCCAGCCACAGCAGCGCCAGTTCGCGCAGCGCGGTCAGGTTCCCCGCGCGGAAATAGTTCCGCAGCGCCGCGTCGATCTTCTCGGCGGCGTACACGTTGCCGTGGGAAAGCCTGCGGCGCAACGCTTCGGGGGTGATGTCGACCAACTCCACCTGGTCCGCCCCGCGCACGACGGCGTCCGGCACCGTCTCGCGCTGCTGGATGCCGGTGATCTGCTCGACGACGTCGTTGAGGCTTTCCAGGTGCTGCACGTTGACCGTGGAGATCACGTCGATACCGGCCTCGAGCAGCTCCATCACGTCCTGCCAGCGCTTCTCGTGCTTGCTGCCGGGTGTGTTGGTGTGCGCCAGCTCGTCGACCAGCACCACCGCGGGCGCGCGGCGCAGCACCGCCTCGACGTCGAGTTCGGTGAACGTGCTGCCGCGATACTCGATCAGCTTCGGCGGCACGCGCTCGATGCCCTCGAGCAGTTTCGCGGTCCTCTCCCTGCCGTGCGTTTCCACCACCGCGGCCACCACGTCGCGACCGCGCTCCAGTCGCCGGTGCGCCTCGCCGAGCATGGCGTAGGTCTTGCCGACTCCCGGCGCGGCGCCCAGGTAGATGCGCAGCTGACCGCGTTTCACGCCTTCATCATCGCGCGTCGCGCCGCTCCGGCAGAACACCCGTCGGTGGTCACGGCGCGCTGCGACCCCACGTCACCGCCACGCATCATCGGTCTCGACGGCGACCGGCAGGGGCGTCGGCGCCTGCTCCCGACCCGCGAGCGCGCGGATGGCCAGCGCGCAGCAGACGAAGGCGACGACCATGATCATTGCCGACATTGCGATCCTCTCTTCCCTCCCGGCGGGACGACGCCGGTCGCGCTCGTCCGGTCCGGCCGGCTCTCCAACTTCTACCGCCGTCGGACGGGCGGACCTCGATTTTTACGGTGTGTTGACGGTCCGTCCGCGTTCCTTGACGCCATACTTGCGGGCGTCGCGTGACCGTCAACGAACCGCAAATGCCGAGTCCCGGGGCGTCAAGAAGTCGTCAGGAAACGGCTCCACGCGCCGCCGGGGCGCTTCACTCGCTCTGTCGCGCCGAAGCCCGGCGCGCCGGATGGAGGTTGTCGAGTCATGTCGGTCGTGGTGTTCACCGCGCTCACCGTGGCGGCGTTCGCGCTGCTCGGGCTGGTTCAGCGCGGGGTGGAGAAGTTGTGACCGCGAATCTGATCGGTCTGGTTCTCGCCGTCGGCGTCGCGGTCTATCTGGTCGTGGCGCTGCTGTTTCCCGAGAGGTTCTGAGTGACCACGACAACTGCGGGGATCGCCTTCGTGGCCTCCCTGATCCTGGCGCTCGCGCTGGTGCACGTGCCGCTGGGCGACTACATGTACCGGGTCTACGACGGACGCGAGCATTCGCGCGTCGAACGTCTCGTCTATCGGGCGATCGGGGCGCACCCCGAACTGGAGCAGCCCTGGCCGGTGTACGCGCGCAGCGTGCTGGCCTTCTCGGCGGTCAGCATTCTGTTCCTGTTCTTCTTCCAGCTCGTCCAGGGCGAGTTGCCGCTGCACCTGAACGATCCGGGCACCGAGATGACGCCCGCGCTGGCCTGGAACACCGCGGTCAGTTTCGTGACGAACACGAATTGGCAGAACTACTCCGGCGAATCCACCCAAGGGCACCTGGTGCAGATGGCCGGACTCGCGGTGCAGAACTTCGTCTCCGCGGCGGTGGGCATGGCGGTGGCCGTGGCGCTGGTGCGCGGGTTCGCGCGCAGGCACACCGGCGATCTCGGCAATTTCTGGGTGGACCTGGTGCGCGGCACGCTGCGCATCCTGCTGCCGATCGCGTTCGTCTTCGCGCTCGTGCTGGTGGCGGGCGGCGTGATCCAGAATTTCCATCTGCACGACCAAGTGGCGCAGACGCCCGCCGGCATCCAGCAGACGATCACCGGCGGCCCCGTCGCCAGCCAGGAGGTGATCAAGGAACTCGGCACCAACGGCGGCGGCTTCTACAACGCCAACTCCTCGCACCCGTTCGAGAACCCGGCCACCTGGACCAACTGGGTGGAGATCTTCCTGCTGCTGGTGATCAGTTTCTCGCTGCCGCGCACCTTTGGCCGGATGGTGGGCAGCCGCAAGCAGGGCTACGCGATCGTCGCGGTGATGGGGACGATCGCACTGCTCAGCGTCACGCTGACCAACCTGTTCCAGCTCCAGCACCACGGCACGGTGCCCACCGCGATCGGCTCCTCGATGGAAGGCGTGGAACAGCGCTTCGGCGTGGCGAATTCGGCCACCTTCGCCGGTGCGACCACCCTGACCTCCACCGGCGCGGTCGATTCGTTCCACGATTCCTACACCAGCCTCGGCGGTCTGATGACGATGTTCAACATGCAGTTGGGCGAGGTCGCGCCGGGCGGCACCGGGTCGGGGCTGTACGGCATGCTGATCCTGGCGGTGATCACCGTGTTCGTCGCCGGATTGATGGTCGGCCGCACCCCGGAGTATCTGGGCAAGAAGATCACGCCACGCGAGATCAAGCTGGCCGCGTCGTACTTCCTGATCAGCCCGCTGATCGTGCTGGTGGGCACGGCCGCCGCGCTGGCGATGCCGGGGCAACGTGCGGGCATGCTGAATTCCGGTCCGCACGGTTTGTCGGAGGTGCTGTACGCGTTCACCTCGGCCGCCAATAACAACGGCTCGGCCTTCGCGGGCCTGACCGGCAACACCGAGTGGTACAACACCGCGCTGGGTCTGGCCATGCTCTTCGGCCGCTTCCTGCCGATCATCTTCGTGCTCGCGCTGGCCGGTTCGCTCGCACGGCAAGGCACCACTCCCGCGTCGATCGGCACGCTGCCGACGCACCGGCCGCAGTTCGTCGGCATGGTCGTCGGCGTGACGGTGATCCTGGTCGCGCTCACCTTCCTGCCCGCGCTGGCGCTCGGGCCGCTCGCCGAAGGAATCCACTGACATGTCCAGTCCCGCTATCGAAAAAGTCTCGGCGCGGGCCGAGTCCGAGCGGCCGCGGCGAGGCAAGAGCGTCCGCAGCGGGGTGCTCGACCCCAAGATGCTGCTGACCTCGTTGCCGGACGCGGTACGCAAGCTCGATCCGCGCACCCTGTGGCGCAACCCGGTGATGCTGATCGTCGAACTGGGCGCGGTGTGGTCGACCGTGCTCGCGCTGGTGGACCCGACTTTCTTCGCCTGGGCGATCGTCGTGTGGCTGTGGCTCACGGTGATCTTCGCGAACCTGGCCGAGGCGGTCGCGGAGGGCCGGGGCAAAGCACAGGCCGACACGCTGCGCAAAGCGAAGACCGACACCGTCGCGCGACGGCTGGTCGAGTGGTCGCCGGGCGCGCGGGTGGCCGAGGAACGAATCGCCGCTCCGGAACTGCGCCGCGGCGATCACGTCGTGGTGGAGGCCGGGCAGGTGATCCCGGGCGACGGCGACGTCGTGGAAGGCATCGCCTCGGTGGACGAGTCGGCGATCACCGGTGAGTCCGCGCCGGTGATCCGCGAATCCGGCGGTGACCGCTCGGCGGTGACCGGCGGCACCACCGTGCTGTCGGACCGGATCGTCGTCCGGATCACCCAGGAGCCGGGCCAGAGCTTCATCGACAAGATGATCGCCCTGGTCGAGGGCGCGAGCAGGCAGAAGACCCCGAACGAGATCGCGCTGAACATCCTGCTTGCAGCGCTGACGATCATCTTCGTCTTTGCGGTCGTCACGTTGCAGCCGATGGCGATATTTAGCAAGTCGAACAATCCGGGCGTGCCGGACACCTCGGCGCTGGACGCGCACGGCGTCACCGGCATCGTGCTTGTCTCGCTGCTGGTGTGCCTGATCCCGACGACCATCGGCGCGCTGCTGTCGGCGATCGGCATCGCGGGCATGGACCGCCTGGTGCAGCGCAACGTGCTCGCCATGTCCGGCCGGGCCGTCGAGGCCGCCGGCGACGTGAACACCTTGCTGCTGGACAAGACCGGCACCATCACGCTCGGGAACCGCCAGGCGGCGGATTTCGTGCCGGTGCCCGGCGTGAGCAAGGAGGAGTTGGCCGACGCCGCCCAGCTTTCCAGCCTGGCCGACGAGACCCCTGAGGGACGCTCCATCGTGGTCTACGCCAAGCAGGCCTATGGTCTGCGGGAGCGGACGCCGGGCGAACTGAGCCGCGCGCGGTGGGTCGAGTTCACCGCGCAGACCCGGATGTCCGGCGTCGACGTCGATGGCCGTCAACTGCGCAAGGGCGCGGCGAGCGCGGTCACCGAATGGGTGCGGGCGCTGGGCGGTTCGGTGCCGGGGGAGCTCGGCGCGACCGTCGACGGCATCTCCGCCGCGGGCGGAACGCCGCTGGTCGTCGGGCAGGTCGACGGCGACGGCGCGCGGCTGCTCGGCGTGATCCATCTCAAGGACGTGGTGAAGCAGGGCATGCGCGAGCGGTTCGACGAGATGCGCAGCATGGGCATCCGCACGGTGATGATCACCGGCGACAACCCGCTGACCGCCAAGGCGATCGCGGACGAGGCGGGGGTCGACGACTTCCTCGCCGAGGCGACGCCGGAGGACAAGCTGGCGCTGATCAAGCGGGAGCAGGACGGCGGACGACTGGTCGCCATGACCGGCGACGGCACCAACGACGCGCCCGCGCTGGCGCAGGCCGACGTGGGCGTGGCGATGAACACCGGCACCTCGGCCGCCAAAGAGGCGGGCAACATGGTCGACCTGGATTCCGATCCGACCAAGCTGATCGAGATCGTCGAGATCGGCAAGCAACTGCTCATCACGCGCGGGGCGCTGACGACGTTCTCCATCGCCAACGACATCGCCAAGTACTTCGCGATCATTCCCGCGCTGTTCGTGACGCTGTTTCCCGGCCTGGACCTGCTCAACGTCATGCGATTGTCCAGCCCGCAGTCGGCGATCCTGTCCGCGGTGATCTTCAACGCCGTCGTCATCGTGGCGCTGATCCCGCTGGCGCTGCGCGGCGTGCGCTACCGGCCCTCGAACGCGTCGAAGTTGCTCAGCCGCAATCTGACCGTTTTCGGGCTCGGCGGCATCGTCGCGCCGTTCCTCGGTATCAAACTCATCGACCTCGTGGTCCAATTCCTCCCCGGGATGTCCTGACATGCGCCTTTCAACCTGGATCCGGCAGCATCTCGCCGCATTGCGCGCGTTGCTCGCGCTCACGGCGATCACTGGAATCGCCTACCCGCTGGCGGTTTTCGCGGTGGCACAATTGCCCGGCCTGCACGAGAAAGCAGACGGGTCGCTGGTCGAGGTGAACGGAAGGACAGTGGGCTCCAGCCTGATCGGGCAATCGTTCACCGGATCCGACGGCGCGGCCTTGGCACAGTATTTCCAGAGCCGCCCCTCGGCCGCCGGTGCCGGCTACGACCCGATGTCCACCTCCGCGAGCAATCTCGGGCCCGAGGACATCGTCGACACCCCGGCACACGCGAGCCTGCTCACCACGGTCTGCGCCCGCAGCAAGGAGGTCGGCGACCGTGAGGGGGTCGACGGCAGCCGCCCGTTCTGCACGAAAGATGGTGTAGGCGCGGTGCTTTCGGTGATCGGCCCGCGTGACCACGATGGGGATGTCGCGCATCCCGTGCAGGTCGTCAGCGTCAACCAGGCGTGCCCGGCGCAGCCGTTCGTCGCCGTCTACCGCGGCGTGCGGGTCGGCTGCGCCGAACCGGGACAGGACTACTCCGTCGGACGCATCGTCCCGATCCACGGCGACGCGCCCGCCGACCCGGCGGTGCCCGCCGACGCCGTCACCGCGAGCGGGAGCGGGCTCGATCCGAACATCTCCGCGCGGTACGCGGCCATCCAGGTGTCTCGGGTCGCGAAAGCGCGCGCGATCTCCGAGGAGCAGGTGCGTGCCGTAGTGGACGAGCACACCAGCGGCCGGACGCTGGGATTCCTCGGCGAGCCGCGGGTCGACGTGCTCGGAGTGAATCTGGATCTGGATCGCCGGTACCCCTACCGCGGTTGATGCGCGCGGTGCGGCCGCGGGCGGTGTCGTGTGCCGCCCGCGGCCGCGAATGTCAGTGGCCGCGGGCGATCCAGTCGGCGAGGAAGGGTTTCTCCGCGCCGATGGTCGTGGAATCGCCGTGCCCGGTATGGACCGTGGTCTCCTCCGGGAGCGTCAGGAGCCGTTCGCGGATCGACTCGATGATCGTGCCGAAATCGGAGAACGAGCGTCCGGTCGCGCCCGGTCCGCCCGCGAACAGTGTGTCGCCGGTGAACACCGCCGTGGCCGCGGGCAGATGCAATGCGACCGATCCGGGAGAGTGGCCGGGAGTGTGCAGTACGTGGATCTCGGTGCCTGCCAACGAGATCCGTTCGCCGTCCGCGAGCGGCCGGTACCCCGCGTCCGGATGGGTCATGCGCCACAGCGGCTCGTCGGCGGGGTGCAGCAGGATCGGTGCGTTCAGCCGCTCGGCCAGTTCGGGGGCGACCGTCACGTGATCGTTGTGTCCGTGGGTGCACACGATCGCGCGGACGGTGCGGCCTGCGACCGCCGCGACGATCGGGTCGGCGTCGTGGGCGGCATCGATGACGACCACGTCGTGGTCGTCGCCGACCAGCCAGATGTTGTTGTCCACCGCCCAGGCGCCACCGTCGAGGCAGAACTCGCCGGAAGTGACGACGCGGTCGATGCGGACGGTCACCAGACCACCACCGAACGCAGCACGTCGCCCGCGTGCATCTTGGCGAAGGCCTGCTCGACCTGGTCGATCCCGATCCGTTCGGAGACGAACCGGTCCAGCGGCAACCGTCCCTGGCGGTAGAGGTCGATCAGGGTGGGGAAGTCGCGTTCGGGCAGACAGTCGCCGTACCAGGCGGATTTCAGCGCGCCGCCGCGGGAGAAGAAGTCCAGCAGCGGCATCTCCAGGGTCATCTCCGGGGTCGGCACGCCGACGAGGACCACCGTGCCCGCCAAATCACGGCTGTAGAAGGCCTGCTTCCAGGTCTCCGGCCGTCCGACCGCGTCGATGACCACGTCCGCGCCCCAGCCGTCGGTGTACTCCTGGATTTTCTCGACCACGTCCTCGGTGGTCGCGTCGATCGTGTGGGTGGCGCCGAAATCGGTGGCCCACGCCAATTTCCGGGCGTCGCGGTCCACCGCGATGATGGTGCGCGCACCCGCCAGCCCGGCCCCGGCGATGGCCGCGTCGCCCACGCCGCCGCAGCCGATCACCGCGACGGTGTCGCCGATCGAGACGTTGCCGGTGTGGATCGCCGAGCCGATGCCTGCCATCACGCCGCAGCCGAGCAGGCCCGCCACTGCCGGGTCGGCGGCCTGATCGACCTTCGTGCACTGGCCTTCGTGCACCAAGGTCTTGTCGACGAACGCACCGATACCGAGGGCGGGAGTCAGTTCGGTACCGTCGGCGAGCGTCATCTTCCTGCTCGCGTTCCGGCTGTCGAAGCAGTACCAGGGCCTGCCGCGCTTACACGCCCGGCACTCGCCGCAGACCGCGCGCCAATTGAGGATCACGTAGTCACCCGCGGCCACGTGGGTGACCGCGGCGCCGACGGCTTCGACCACGCCCGCCGCCTCGTGGCCGAGCAGGAACGGGAAGTCGTCGGTGATGCCGCCTTCGCGATAGTGCAGGTCGGTGTGGCAGACCCCGCAGGCCTGAATCCGAACCACCACGTCGTGCGGTCCCGGATCGGGGATCACCACCTCGACGATCTCGACCGGTGCGCCTTTGCTGCGGGCCACGATTCCGCGGACGGTTTCCGACACCTGTGCCTCCTGAGCGAGTTCGGGTCCGGACGTCGAGGGACCCGCGGGCTGAACACCTGTCCATACAGTTGTTCTCGATTCGAACCCTACCGCCGGATCGCGCGAAGTCCCGAGTTTCGAGCGGGAATCGCCGCAGGCTTGACATTCCACTTTGGAGGGTTATGCTATATCCATATTCCACTATGGAGGGTGGAACCGTCGATAGG
>NZ_BAFR01000138.1 GCF_000308435.1 Nocardia araoensis NBRC 100135
GTCACGACGCAATTCGGCGACCCGCATGGTCTGCGAGCCCGGTTTTGCGCTTTCGAGTGTGTGACCGCCGCGCGGTACGGAACCGGAGACGGGCTGACACTTGTCCGGAAGGACGGTGGTCCATTGTGCCAGACGAGGTGATCACGCCAGAAATCGCGCCCTCGAGTGACGGTCGGCGACGTCACCTCGGACTATCCCGCGGCGGTCGCGGTCAGCGCGCGGGTGGGCACCCAGGGACCGCCCCACCACATCTGCCACCCCACGGAGCGCAGGGTGAGCGCGGTCGCGCCGTTCGCCGCCAGGACGGCGCGGTACTCCCGGACGTTGCCGATATCGACGATGACCAGTTTGCCGCCGGGACGCAGCACCCGGCACGCCTCCCGGACCGCCGCCGCGCGGCCCTCGGCGGTCTTGATGTCGTGAATCGCCAAGCTGGAGACGACGACGTCGAAAACATCGTCGGGGAACGGCATGCGGGTCATGTCGCCGGTGCGCAACTCGATCCGGTCGGCGACGTTCTCCGCGAGCGCGTTCTGCTCCGCGGTGGCCGGGGTGTTCCCGCAGTGGTCCGCCGAGCACCACAGATCCAGGCCCACCGCACACCCGGCGGGCAAGCGGCGCGCGGCGGCCAGCAGCACCGCGCCGCGGCCGCACCCCATATCGAGTAATCGTTCGTCGCCACGCAGCTCGAGGTCGTCGAGCAGGCGCGACCAGACCAGGAACTTGCCCCGGCGGGTCGCGTGCAGGAACAACCCGAACTGCGTGGCCAGCACGACGCCGATCAGCAGGAGCAGCAGGCTCGGACGCAGTTGCTGGAACAGCGCCACCACCAGGGCGGCGGCGAGGTACCCGACCGCGAGAACTCCCAGCAACAACAGCACCGACGGCGCGTCGACACCGTACGACGCGCGCCACGGAGGGGCTATCATCGCCCGATCATATCCAGCGCCAACAGTATTCGCGTACGGTTCTCGCTCGTCAGCGCACCAGCGGAGCAAAGGTGCGCCCGGCGAGCTCGACCGCGCCCGGTTCGTGCCCGTTGAACACCATATTGACGATGAGACCGTCGACGCCGTGGTCGAGAACGCGGGTCCGCAGCTGTTCGGCAACTTCGTCCGGTGTGCCGACGAACTGGCGGTCGGCCGGACTCTGCGCCCGCTCGGCGTCCGACATCGCCGACAGGTCGATACCCATGCGGCTCAGGTAATCCCGCTGCTGCTTGCGCACCAGGTCGCCGTCTTCGTCCATCATGACGAAGCACAGGTAGCTGGTCTCCAGCGTCTGCGGATCACGGCCGACCTCCGCGCAGCGGGCCCGCAGCGCCTCGATCTTGCGCGGCAGTTCGGACGCGTTGCAGATGATGTTGAGGTGGTCGGCGAAGCGGGCGGCCAGCCCGAAGGTCTTCTTCTCGCCGCTGCCGCCGAGCAGGATCGGCAGATCGTCGCGTACCCGCGGCTCGTTCATCGCCTCCTCGACCCGGTACCACTTGCCCTGGTAGGTGGGCCGCTCGCCGCGCAGCATCGGCTGGATGATGTGCAGCGCCTCGTCGAGCCGCTCGAAGCGGTCGGTAAAGGTCCCGAATTCGAATCCGAGGGAGCGGTGCTCGAGTTCGAACCAGCCCGCGCCGATGCCGAGCACCGCCCGGCCCCCGCTCACCACGTCCAGCGTGGTGACCGTCTTGGCGAGCATCGCCGGGTTGCGGTAGGTGTTGCCGGTGACCAACGCCGACAACTGGATCCGGTCCGTCGCGGTGGCCAGGCCACCGAGCGCGGTGTAGGCCTCGAGCATCGGCTCGTCGGGCGTGCCGATACCGGGCAGCTGATAGAAGTGGTCCATGACGAAGGCCGTGTCGAAACCGGCGGCTTCGGCCTCTCTGGCCTGTGCGATCACCGTGGGGAAGAGCTCGCGCACCGACTTGCCGTAGCTGAAGTTGGGCATCTGATATCCGAGGCGAATTGTCACGAAATCCGACCTTACGCCGCTTTCGGATACACGCGCGGAAGCCGCGGTGACGAGTTATCGATGGCCGGTGACCGGGCCGCGCCCGCCGTACACCCGCCCGCGCAGGACGACGGCGTACGGCGTGGTGAGCGTCTCGGGGTGGGTGCGCGGATCTTCTTCGTAGACAACGAAATCCGCGGAGGCGCCGTCCTCGATGCCGGGTCGCCCGAGCCAGTCGCGGGCCTGCCAGGAGGCCGCGCCGAGCGCGTCGTGGCGCGACAGGCCCGCGGCGGCGAGCGCGGCGATCTCGTCGGCGATGCGCCCGTGGCGGATGGAGCCGCCCGCGTCCGTGCCCGCGAAGATCGGCACGCCCGCCTCGTGCGCGGCGGCGACCGTGCCGCGCACCCGCCGGTGCAGATCGCGCATGTGCGCGGCGTAGACGGGGAATTTGCCCGCGCTGTCGGCGATACCGGGGAAGGTGTCGATATTGATCAGGGTGGGAACCAGCGCGGTGCCGTGCTCGACCATCATCTCGATGGTCTCGTCGGTCAGGCCGGTGCCGTGTTCCAGGCAGTCGATACCGGCGTCGATCAGCCCGGGTAGCGCGTCCTCACCGAAGACGTGTGCGGTGACCCGCGCGCCGTTGGCGTGCGCGGCGTCGATGGCCTCCTTCAGGATCGCGTCGCTCCACAGCGGCCGCAGATCGCCCACGGAGCGGTCGATCCAGTCGCCGACGATCTTCACCCAGCCGTCGCCGAGGCGGGCCTGCTCGGCGACGATCTCCGGCAGGTCGCGTTCGTCGTCGAGCTCGATGCCCAGTTCGCGGATGTAGCGCTTCGGACGGGCGATATGGCGGCCCGCGCGGATGATCCGCGGCAGATCCTCGTGGTCGTCGACGAACCTGGTGTCGATGGGCGAGCCCGCGTCGCGCAGCAGCAGGGCACCGGCATCGCGCTCGGTCTCGGCCTGGGCGATGGCGCCCGCGCGGTCCTCGTGGCCCCCGCCGTACCGGATGCCGACGTGGCAGTGCGCATCGACCAGTCCCGGCACGATCCACCCGGATCCGCACAGTGTTTCGGCTCCGGGCACCGGCTCGAACGACACCAGGCCGTCGCGCACCCAGAGGTCGCGCACCTCGCCTTCGGGAAGAACCACACCGCGTAGGTGCACAGCAACCTCCTGGAACTCGCCTGCGGCCTCCAACCTACGGTCCGATTCCGGGTCGATCATCCGCGCGAAGCACGACGGAGTGTGCTACTTCTTCGGGAACTTCAACTTGCTGAGATCGAAGCCCTCCAAGCCGGGGGGCAATTGGTCCAGACCGGCGGGCATGTCGGACAGGTCGGGCATTCCCGCGGGCAGGCCGGGCATGCCGCCCATCCCCGGGAAACCGCCGCGCACCTTCGGCGGCGTCGGGCCGCGCCCGCCCTTCTTGCCTTTCTTGCCCTTCTTCGCGTTGCCGCGGCGGGCGCCGGGCAGCCCCATCTGGCGGCCCATCATCGTCATCATCTTCTTGGCTTCGAAGAAGCGGTCGACGAGCTGGTTGACCTCGGAGACCTGGACCCCGGAGCCGTTGGCGATGCGCAGCCGGCGCGAGGCGTTGATGATCTTCGGGTTCGCCCGTTCGGCCGGGGTCATGCCGCGGATGATCGCCTGCACCCGGTCGAGCTGCTTGTCGTCGACCTGGGCGAGCACGTCCTTCATCTGGCCCGCGCCCGGCAGCATACCGAGCAGATTCCCGATCGGGCCCATCTTGCGGATGGCCAGCATCTGGTCGAGGAAGTCCTCGAGGGTGAGCTCGCCGCTGCCGATCTTGCGAGCGGCCTCCTCGGCCTGCTTGGCGTCGTAGACCTGCTCGGCCTGCTCGATCAGGGTGAGCACGTCACCCATGCCGAGGATGCGGCTGGCCATGCGATCGGGGTGGAAGACGTCGAAGTCCTCGAGCTTCTCACCGGTCGAGGCGAACAGGATCGGCACGCCGGTGACCTCGCGGACGCTCAGCGCAGCACCACCGCGGGCGTCGCCGTCGAGCTTGGTGAGCACCACGCCGGTGAATCCGACGCCGTCGCGGAACGCCTCGGCGGTGTTGACCGCGTCCTGGCCGATCATGGCGTCGAGCACGAACAGGGTCTCGTCCGGTTGCACGGCGTCGCGGATGCCCGCGGCCTGGCGCATGAGCTCCTCGTCGATGCCGAGACGGCCCGCGGTGTCGACGATGACGACGTCGTACTGCTTCTGCCGGGCCTCTTCGACACCCCCGCGCGCAACGTTCACCGGATCAGCGGCGGAGATGCCCAGCGGGTTCTCACCGCCGCCGACCGAAGTACCGGGGTGCGGCGCGTAGACGGGCACGCCCGCGCGCTCGCCGACGACTTGCAGCTGGGTGACGGCGCCGGGGCGCTGCAGGTCGCATGCCACCAGCAGTGGCTGGTGACCCTGCCCCTTCAGCAGTTTCGCCAGCTTGCCCGCGAGCGTGGTCTTACCGGAACCCTGCAGACCGGCCAGCATGACCACCGTCGGCGGGTTCTTGGCCAGGTTCAGCCGCCTGGTCTCGCCGCCGAGGATGCCGATGAGCTCCTCGTTGACGATCTTCACGACCTGCTGGGCCGGGTTCAGCGCCGCGGAGACCTCCGCGCCCTTCGCACGCTCCTTGATCCGCCCGATGAATCCGCGCACCACGGGCAGCGCGACGTCGGCCTCCAACAAGGCCAGGCGGATCTCGCGGCAGGTGGCGTCGATGTCGGCCGGTGACAGACGCCCCTTACCGCGCAGATCCTTGAGGGCACCGGTAAGCCGGTCGGACAGGGATTCGAACACCGATCGCGCTCCTGATCTCGGGGGACGTCACATTCTCTCCCAGGGTAATGGGATCGCCCGCGTGTTCGCGCAGGCGGTGCGTCCTTCCCGGCGCGGCGGGCCCGCTAGTCGAGCGCGCGACGGCGCGGCCTGGCCGTTTTACGGTAGTCGTGGTTCTCCTCGGCCACCATGAAGACCGCCTCGTTGGCGGTCAGGCCCAGCTCGAGGGCCAGGCCGTCGAGCAGAGCCCACTCCGTCGTACTCGGGATGGGCGAGGTGGCGACCGTTGAGGCGATCGTCATCGCGGTCACCGCCTGTCGCCCGGTCAATGTGCGACCCGGAAGCCAGGAGACCACCCACCGGTCGCCGCCGACGCAGCGCGCCATGTGCGCGGTCTCGTCACTCGTCATCGTGGATGCCGAAACGACTTCAATTGCCATCGACCTGCTCCCCTCGTGCTCGCGATAGCCGGACGCTCTAGATCGTAGGGTCAGGCCACAAGGCGGGAGTTGGGATGCAGCAAATATTGCGCAACGGATTAATCACCGGATAAAAGTGCTGCTAATCATTATTTTCCGAGTCTCGAGCACCGTCAGCGGGAGGTTTCGGCGCAGTCCTGGGAACCACCGCGATGATCGCTTTCTCGATCGCTCCCCGGCGCGCGGGGCTGTCCTCGGCGCCCAGGTCGAGGCAGAAGCTGTCGACCACCGCGGACCCCATCGTGACCACCTTGGCCCAGCGCACGTCGGCTCCGCAGCCGGCCAGCTCCGCGGCCAGACGGCTGAGCAGGCCCACCCGGTCCTCGGCGCGCAATTCCAGGATCGCCTGGCCGGGCACCGAGGTGTCCGACCAGATCACCCTGGGCTGGGCCTGCGCGTACCGGCTGCGACCGATGGTGCCCGCCTCGCGCTCGCGTTTGGCCAGCGCCGCGGGCACGTCCAAGTCGCCGGCCGTGGCCCGGATCAATTCCTGGCGCAGCAGCCCCGGGTCCGGCGGATCGCCGAACTTGGGCGCGACGACGAAGGTGTCCACCGCGGACGTGCCTTCGACGCCGAGCGCGGCCGACAGCACACGCAGCGAATGCAGCGCGAGCACGCCCGCGGCGTCGGAGAGCAAACCGGAGCTGTCGGGCGCGATGACGGTGACCACATAGGTGTGTTTGCTCTCGCCCGGCTTCAGATCGACGTGCACCCCGCCCGCCCTGGCCTTCTCGACCAATTCCGGTGCGATCGGCTCCGGTGTCGGCAGCTGGTCGCCCGCCATGACCAACCGGCAGCGCCGGACCAGTTCGCCGATCAGCGATGCCTTCCAGTCACCCCATACGCCGGGACCGGTGGCCTGCGAATCCGCCTCCGCCAGGGTGTGCAGTAGTTCCAGCAGTTGCGGATCGCCGTCGAGCGCGTCGACGACGTACCGCACGGTCTCCGGATCGGACAGATCGCGCCGGGTCGCGGTCTCCGGCAGCAGCAGGTGATGACGCACGACCGCGCTGAGCGTGCGCACGTCCGACGGCCACAGACCGAGGCGGCGGCCGATGTGGGTGGCCAGTTCCGCGCCGACCACGCTGTGATCGCCCGCGCGGCCCTTGCCGATGTCGTGCAGCAGCGCGCCGAGCGCGAGCAGGTCGGGGCGGGCCACCCGGGTGCTCAGCCCGCCCGCGTAGGCGACCGTCTCCATGAGGTGGCGATCGACGGTCCAGATGTGCTGCACATCGCGCGGCGGCAGGTCGCGCACGGCGCCCCATTCCGGCAGCAGCCTGCCCCACAGCCCGGTCCGGTCCAGCGCCTCGATCGCGTCGATCGTGCCGCGGCCCGCGCCCAACAGGACCAGCAAGTCGTTGAGGGCGTCCTTGGGCCACGGCTCACGTAGCTCGGGAGCGTCCTCGGAGAGCCGGTTGAGGGTGGTCGCCGACATCGGCAGGCCGGTCTGCGCCGAAGCCGCCGCGACGCGCAGGATCAGCCCGGGATCGCGCTGTGGGCGGGCGTCTCTGGCCAGCACGACCTCACCCGCGTGCTCGACCACTCCTTCGTCCAGCGGCCTGCGCACCGGCATCCGGCGCAGGCGCGCCAATCCCCGGCGGGGCAGCGCGTTGGCCGCGGTCCGCAATCCCACGTCCACGGAGTAGCTGACCGTCCTCGCCGAATCGCTCAGTGTGCGAGCCAGGTCGAACCGGTCGCCGATGCGCAGGGCCGCGCCGATCTCGTCGGCGTCCTGCGCGCGCAACTGGTCGCGGGCACGGCCCGCCACCCGGTGCAGTTCGGTTCGCACGTCCAGCAGCCGACGGCGCGCCTGCTTCAATCCGCCGCCCGGCACGTCCGGTCCCAATCCGGGCATGGCGTCGGTGAGCTGGGCGATGGCCAGCGCGTCCAGCAGCTGGATGTCGCGCAGTCCGCCGCGGCCGTTCTTCAGGTCGGGCTCGGCGCGGTGGGCGATCTCGCCGTTGCGCTCCCATCTGGCCTGAGCTTGGGCGATGAGTTCGTCGAAGCGGGAGCGGATGCCGGTGCGCCACTCCCGGCGCACCCCGCCGATCAGCAGATTGCTCAGTTCCTGATCACCGACGATGTGCCTGGCCTCGAGCATGCCGAGCGCGGCGATGAGGTCGTCCGCGGCCACCCGCAAGGCCTGCGGAACGGTGCGCACACTGTGGTCGAGTTTGATGTGCGCGTCCCACAGCGGATACCAGAGCTGGTCGGCGACCTCGGCCACCCGGGCCGGATCGACGTCGTCGTGCAGCAGCACCAGATCCAGATCGGAGTACGGCAGCATCTCGCCGCGGCCGAGCCCGCCGACGGCCACCACGGCCAGGCCGCTGTCGGGTGCGATGCCCAGTTCGGCTCCCTTGCTGGTGAGCCAGAGTTCGTAGAGATCGACCAGCGCCTGACGCAGCGACTCGGCGTCCAGCCGGGGATTGCGCGGCTGGCCGCCGTCGAGCAGTTGGCTTCGCGCGCGAACCAGGTCGGCCGCTCCGTTGGACACCTTGCCGTTGCCTTGTTCGGTGACCTTCGGATCACCGTCGTGCTCGTACTGACTTGCCACAACCCACCGCCCATTTCATGCGCGCGGCCCCGCTCCGACCGGGAGCTCCGGTGGGAGCGGGGCCGCCGCTCGACTCGTTCCTGCTACAGCGCGTCGGTGCCGCGTTCGCCGGTCCGCACCCGGATGATCGCTTCCACCGGGGTGACCCAGACCTTGCCGTCGCCGATCTTGCCGGTGCGGGAGGCCTCCACGATCACCTCCACGACCTTGTCGACGGAGGCGTCGTCCACGACGACCTCGACGCGGACCTTCGGCACGAAATCGACGGAATACTCCGCGCCGCGGTACACCTCGGTGTGGCCCTTCTGCCGGCCGTACCCTTGGACCTCGCTGACGGTCATGCCCAACACACCCGCCTGCTCGAGACCGGACTTGACGTCCTCGAGCGTGAACGGTTTGACGATTGCGGTGATCAGTTTCATGTTCGTCATGCCTCCTTGACGGCCGAACGTGCCGTGCTACCCAGAGCGGCGAAGTCGTAGGCGGTTTCCGCGTGCTCGGACTCGTCCAAGCCGACCGACTCTGCTTCCTCGCTCACGCGCAGCCCAATGGTGAACTTCACGATATAGGCAATGATCAGGGTCGCGACGAAGGAGAACGCAAGTACCGCACCGGCGCCCACCGCCTGTCGCCACAGCTGATCGAATCCGCCGCCGTAGAACAGACCGGTCTTGGCCGCACCCGCCTCGGGCGCCGCGACGAAACCGACCATCAGGGTGCCGACGATGCCGCCGACCAGATGCACGCCCACCACGTCGAGCGAGTCGTCGAACCCGAACTTGAACTTCAGGCCGACCGCGAGAGCGCACAGCGCGCCCGCGACGACGCCGATGGCGAGCGCGCCGAGCACGTTCACCGAGGAACACGACGGGGTGATGGCGACCAGGCCCGCCACGATGCCCGAGGCCGCGCCCAGCGAGGTGGGCTTGCCGTCGCGGATCTTCTCGACCAGCAGCCAGGCCAGCATCGCGGCGCAGGTCGCGATGGTGGTGGTGATGAAGGTCGAACCGGCGAGGCCGCCGGAGGTCACCGCGGAACCGGCGTTGAAGCCGAACCAGCCGAACCACAGCAGACCGGCGCCGAGCATGACGAACGGCAGGTTGTGCGGGCGGAACGGGGTGGTCGGCCAGCCCTTGCGCTTGCCGAGCACCAGCACCAGGGCCAGACCGGCCGCACCGGCGTTGATGTGCACCGCCGTGCCGCCGGCGAAGTCGACCGCGAGCAGTTTGTTGGCGATCCAGCCGCCCTCGTGCACGACGGTGCCGTCGGCGTCCTTCACGTCGAAGTCGAACACCCAGTGCGCGACCGGGAAGTAGACCACAGTGGCCCAGATGCCCGCGAACAGCATCCACGCGCCGAACTTCAAGCGGTCGGCGACCGCACCCGAGATGAGGGCAACCGTGATGATGGCGAACATCAGCTGGAAGGCGACGAAGACGGTCGCCGGAATCGTGCCCGCGAGCGGGATGTTCACCGCTTCGGTGGTGACCGCGCCCGCCGCGTCCTTGACCTCGGCGACGGAGTTGCCGCCGATCAGGCCCTTCAGGCCGAAGAACTGCGTGGGATCACCGATCACGCCGAACGTGTTGTCGCCGAAGGCCGTCGAGTATCCGTACAGCGACCACAAAACGCCGACCAGGCCCATGGCGCCGATGCTCATCATGATCATGTTGAGCACGTTCTTCGACCGGACCATGCCACCGTAGAAGAAAGCCAGGCCCGGCGTCATCAGCAACACCAGCGCCGAACTCGCCAGCATCCATGCGGTGTCACCGGTATCCGGTGCACCGGTAAGTGGAAAAGCCACCTTAATGTCCTCCTCATCTCGGGCCCAGCCGACTCCGGCAAATGGACCTGAACAGAAGGGTCCTAACTCGGTGTTTCATCCGTAGAGCTGCCGTGTTTCACCTACGTGAACGGATGGCGCAGCCGTGTTGCCACTACGTTTCGTCACGTACACCGGGGCTTTTCCGGCGCTGTGAGCACGGTATTCGGTAAATCGGACATTCGTTACCGCGCACGAGGAGTGGGCAAACTTCCGGGGTGTGACCGCCCTCGCACCGCGGGCGGCGGCGCTACAACGAACACCCACGGCGCACCTCGTGACCGGAACGCCGCGGGCGACAACCTCTTTCGGCCGAGTTCGGCGAGCGGAACGGCTCAGCCCAGCAGCGCGTCCACGAACGCGGCGGGCTCGAAGGGAGCCAGGTCGTCGGCGCCCTCGCCGAGCCCGACCAGCTTCACCGGCACGCCCAGTTCGTGCTGGACCTGGAAGACGATGCCGCCCTTGGCCGTCCCGTCCAGCTTGGTCAGCACCACGCCTGTGATGTCCACCACTTCGGCGAACACGCGGGCCTGGGTCAGTCCGTTCTGCCCGACGGTCGCGTCCAGCACGAGCAGGACCTCGTCGACGGCGGCCTTCTTCTCCACGACGCGCTTGACCTTGCCCAGCTCGTCCATCAGACCCGTCTTGGTGTGCAACCGCCCGGCCGTGTCGATCAGCACCACGTCGACGCCGCGCTCGACGCCCGCCGCCACCGCGTCGAAAGCGACCGCCGCCGGGTCGGCGCCCTCACGGCCGCGGACGGTGTCGGCGCCGACCCGCTCGCCCCACGTCTGCAACTGGTCGGCCGCCGCCGCGCGGAAGGTGTCGGCGGCGCCGAGCAGCACCCGGCGGCCGTCGGCCACGAGCACGCGCGCGAGCTTGCCGGTGGTGGTGGTCTTGCCGGTGCCGTTCACGCCGACCACGAGCAGGATGGACGGGTGATCGGGGTGCGGCAGCGCGCGCACCGAGCGGTCCAGCTCCGGTCGCAGCTGCTCGATCAGCACGTCGCGCAGCACGGCACGCGCCTGGTCGGTGGTCCGCACGCTGCGCGCCGCCATCTCCGAACGCAGCCGGGAGACGACGGCCGTGGTGCTCGCGGTGCCGAGGTCGGCGAGCACGAGGGTGTCCTCGACCTCCTCCCACGAGTCGTCGTCCAGGTCACCGCCGCCGAGCAGCCCGAGCAGGCTCTTGCCGACCGCGTTCTGGGAGCGCGACAGCCGTCCGCGCAGCCGGACCAAGCGGCCCGCGGTGGGCTCGATCTCCTCCAGCGCGACGGGCGCCTCCACGCCCGCGGGCGTGTCGGGCGCGATTATCTCGGTGGTGACCCCGGTGTCCGGCCCTGCGGTGTCGGCGACCGGTTCGGCGGTCGCGTCCTCGGCCGGCGCCTGCGGGGTTTCCACCGCCTCGGTCGCCTGCGGTGTCGCCTCGGCCGTCTCGGGCTCGGTGGTCGGCTCCACGACATCCGGGGCGGGAGCCACCTCGGTGACGTCGGACTCCGGCAACGGGACGTTCGTGATGCCGCGTTTGGGTGCGTCGCGCGGGATCGCGGCGTCGTCGCCGACGTGCGGCTGTCCTTCGGTATCGGTGCGCTCGACCGGTTGCGGTTCGGTCGCCGCGCCGCCCCGGCTGAAGGAGAATCCGCCGGACGCGGTGTAACCACCGGACCGGTCGGTCAGCTCCTTCTCCTGCGTGGGCGGAGTCAGCGACACGCGGCCGCGCCTGTACCGGACGAAACCGGCGACGAGCACGACGAGCAGCAGTGCGGCGACCGCGGCGATCAGGATCCAGACTTCGGGACTCACGCGAACCATCCTTGCAGACCGACCGTCACGGGATCGGCCCCGAGCCGCACCCGGCGCGCGAGTCGCACGACCGGGCCCGCGCCGCGAACTCGGCGAACATCGCAGGTACCGGGCCGTCGGCGAGGAAAGGCGGGCACCGACACAGCCCTCCAGATTTCTTGTCCTGCGGAACTTCTCGCGAAGGGACAATAGGATCGGCGACGTGACCGATCGAAACGTGCTTGGGGGGCCGCTGGAAGAGTGCGGCACCGATCCTCTCACCGGTTTCTACCGGGACGGCTGCTGCAGTACCGGGCCGGAGGATCTGGGCAGCCACACCGTGTGCACCGTCGTCACGGCAGAATTCCTGGAGCATCAAGCTTCCATCGGAAATGATTTGAGCACGCCGCGCCCGGAGAACAATTTCCCCGGCTTACAGCCGGGTGACCGGTGGTGCGTGGTCGCCGTGCGATGGCTGCACGCGCACGAGGACGGCGTCGCCGCGCCCGTGGTGCTGGCCGCCACGCACGAGAACGCTCTGGAAGTGATCTCGATGGACATCCTGCGCAAGTACGCCGTCGACGTGCCGGACGACGTCAGCGACCTGCTCTGAGCATCCGGTAATTCTGTTCGGCTCCGCTGCTGGACACCGGCGCACCCGGTTCGCGGGCCGGTGTCCGATCGGTCCGTGGCGCAGCGGAGAATCGAATGGCACAAATGCGCCATTCGGCTCAACGCGCCGCCGCCCGTCGGCGATGGGCCTTCTGACGGCATGCCGCCGAGCAGTACTTGGCCCGGCGGCCGGTCCCGGCCCGCGGGACCGCCGCATGACACACCGGGCAGCGGTCGCCTTCGCTTTCGTTACGATCCACAGTTTCGTTATGGTCTTCTGCTCCGGCCTCCCGTTTCGTCACCATCGGCCGTACCGGCCCCGCGCGCAGTGCGTCCAGCACCATCGCGGCGGTCCGGTCCACGCCGCCCCGCGCCTTCCGAAGTCGTTGAATCGCAACGCATGCGGTGAAGATCCCGAGCACGTCGTCGAGTTCGATGTCGGCACGGACCGCTCCCTCTCGCTGAGCGGCGGCGAGCAGGGCGGCCAACGCTCCGTGGAAACGCACCCCCGCGCTCTGTATAAGCGCACGCGGCCAGCCGTCGTCGGACTGAACGAGGTCGCATAGCGCCTGGTTGTCCGGCGTTGTGGCGATCACCGCGGTACAGAAGTCGAAAAAGGCGGTTCCGGGATCCGGCGCGGCGAGATGGTCGGCGGCCATCTTCGCCAACCGGTCGATGCGCTGCTGCATGACCGCCTCCAGCAGAGCGCCTTTCGTGGGGAAGTGCCGATAGACGGTGCCCGCGCCGACACCCGCTCGGCGAGCTACCTCGACGAGCGACACCGAGGCGCCCTCCTCCGCGAAGGCGCGCTGCGCGGCCGCCAGCACGAGGGCGCGATTGCGGCGGGCATCGGCTCGGGACATCCCGCCCGAGGCGAGCGATGCGGTCATTTCGTTACGGCCTTCCGACTAGCGAGCTGGTCAATCGGGTCGCGGCACCCGTATCGTCCGAATCCGGGTCAACCAACCCGATTCTATCGAGCAGAGAAGGCGGAGCATGTCCCCTCAGCACAACCTCATTCTGGTCACCGGAGCCACCGGCAAGCAGGGCGGCGTGACCGCCCGCAGGCTGTTGGCCGACGGCAGGGCGGTGCGAGCGCTGGTGCGCGATACGCAAGCACCTGCCGCACAGGAATTGGCCGCGGCGGGTGCGGAACTCGTCGTCGGCGACTTCGACTCCCCCGAGACCTTGCCCGCGGCGCTGGCCGGTGTCAGCGGACTGTTCCTGGTCCCGCCCGCCGCATACGGCCCGGAAGGCTGGGATGTCGAGTTGGAAGCGGCGCGTGGCGTAGCCGTCGTCGACGCCGCGCGTGCGGCCGGTGTGCGGCAGATCGTGTTCACCGGCATCGCCTCGATGGGCGACAACACGTCGTGGGGGGCGACCGGCAAAAAGCGCATCGAAGATGCGATCATCGCCAGCGGCGTCCGCTACACCCTGCTGCGCCCGGTGCGCTTCATGGAGAACTATCTGCTGCGCACGTCACCGGTCGACGGCATCTTCGACGGCGTGCACCGGCACCTGTTTCCCGCCGAAGGCCCGATGAAGGTCATCGCGGTCGCGGATATCGGCGACATCGCCGCACTGGCGTTCGCCGATCCGGACGGGTTCCACGGCCGCGTCCTCGAACTCGCCGGCGACGTACTGGCTCCGCCCGCGGCCGCCGCGGCGATCAGCGCGGCGACCGGCCACCCCGTCCGCTATCACGAGGTCTCCGAAGCCGAGGCGGATGCGCTCGGCACGGAGATCGGCAACACCTGGCGATTGATGCGCCACACGGGCGGATGGAACGCCGACGTCGATGAGATCCGCCGAATCCACCCCGGACTGCGGACATTCGACGCCTGGCTGGCGGAAACCGGCGCTGCGCAGATCAAAGCGCTGCTGGACAGTTGAGGCGAGAACCACCATCCTCCGCGGATGACCGGGCGGCGGTTCAGCCCGCCGCACCGACCGGGGCCAGATTCTCCCCGCGCAGCCGTTGGGAGATCACCTGGGTGATGCCGTCACCGCGCATGCTGACGCCGTAGAGCGCGTCGGCGATCTCCATCGTCGGCTTCTGGTGGGTGATGACGATCAGCTGGCTCTTCTCCCGCAACTGTTCGAACAGGCCGATCAGGCGGCGCAGGTTGGTGTCGTCCAGCGCCGCCTCGACCTCGTCCATCACGTAGAACGGCGAGGGCCGGGCGCGGAAGATGGCCACCAGCAACGCGACCGCGGTCAGCGACTTCTCGCCACCGGACAGCAGCGACAGCCGCTTGACCTTCTTGCCCGGCGGACGGGCCTCCACCTCGATGCCGGTGGTGAGCATGTCCGAGGGGTCGGTGAGCAGCAGCCTGCCCTCGCCGCCGGGGAACAGTTTCGCGAACACCTCGACGAACTCGCGTTCCACGTCGGCGTAAGCCTCGGTGAACACCTGCAGGATGCGGGCATCGACCTCGGCCACCACGTCGAGGAGATCCTTGCGCGCGCTCTTGACGTCCTCGAGCTGCGTGGCCAGGAAGTTGTAGCGTTCCTCCAGCGCCGCGAATTCCTCCAGCGCAAGGGGATTGACCTTGCCGAGGGTGGCGAGATCCTTCTCCGCGCGCTTGGCGCGACGCTCCTGGGTCTGCCGGTCGTAGGGCATCGGCGCGGGTTCGCTCACCTGCTCGCCCCGCTCCTTGGCCTGCTCGTACTCCTGCATCTCCAGCGCCGACGGCGGCAGCGGCACGTCCGGACCGTACTCGGCGATCAGGTCGTCCAGCGCGATGCCGAACTGCTCGGCGATGGTCGACTCGAGTTGCTCGATGCGCAGCGCCGCCTGTGCTTTCGCCACCTCGTCCCGGTGCACGGCGTCGGTGAGCTGGGACAGCTGCGCGGTGAGCGCACGCACCCGTTCCTTGACCTGCTCCACCTGCGCGGCGCATTCCGAGCGCTTGCGCACCAGCTCGTCCCGGCGAGCGCCCGCCTCGGCCACCACCCGCTCGAGTTCGGCGGCGATCTTCGCGCCGGACTCGGCCACGGCGGCGGCCACCTCGGCCGCCTTCTTGCGGGCGGCCTGGGCGCGCTCGGCGCGGGCCCGGGTCTCCCGCTCGGCGCGTGCGGCCCGGCGCAGCGAATCCGCCTTGCCGCGCACCGATTCCGCCCGTTCCTCGGCCGTGCGCACGGCGAGCCTGGCCTCGACCTCCATCGCCCGCGCCTCGGCCAACGCGGACGCCGCCTCCTCCCGCGCCCGGCCTGCGGCCTCGGTGCCCGCCGCGCCCGCGCCGTCGGCGTCGACCTCGGCCTGTTCGAGTTCCGCATGGCGCAGGCGGTCTTCCAGTTCGGCGAGCGAGGCGAGCGCTTCTTCCCGGCTCGTCTCCGCGTCGTCGCGCTGGCCGACCAGCCGTTCGCTCTCCGCGTGCGCGGTGCGGGCGGTCTGGCCGAGCCTGCCCAGCCGTTCGTAGATCGCCACCAGCGCCTGGTCTGATTCGTGCAAGGCGAGCAGCGCGTGGTCGACGGCGTCCTTGCGGTCGGCCTGCTCCTCGAGCGCGCCGGACAGCGCGGCCTCGAGTTCCTCGGCACGCCGCTGCGCCGCGACCAGGTCCGCCCGGGCGGCATCGATGTCGGCCTGGATCTCCAACTGACTGGGCGCGCGATCGGAACCGCCCAGCAGCCAGCCGTTTCCGGCCAGGTCGCCGTCCCGGGTGACCACGCGCAACTCGGGCCGCGCCGCGACCAGCGCACGAGCGGCGGGCAGATCATCGGCCACGGCGATCCCGGCGGTGAGCGCCGCGATCGCGCCGCGCACCGTGTCGGGGCACTCCACCACGTCGACCAGCCAGCGGGCGCCGTCGGGCAACGCGCCGGGCTGCGGCCGATCGGCGTGCTCGGCGCCGAAGACGATGGCGGCGCGGCCACCGTCGGCGTCCTTCAGCGCCTGGATCGCGGCGTGCGCGGACTCGCCGGTATCGGCGGCGACGGCGTCGGCCAGCGGGCCGAGCGCGGCGGCGACCGCCGCCTCGAAGCCGCCGTGCACGCGCAGCAGCGCCGACAGCGGACCGAGCAATCCCTGTTCGCGGTGCTCCACCAGCCAGGCGACACCGTCCCGGCGCGCCAGGTTCATTTCGAGCGCCTCGATGCGCGCGCCGAGCGATGCGACCCGCTTGCTCGCGTCGCGGTCCTGCTCGCGGAGTTCGGTGACCCGCTGATCGGCCAGTGCCAGGGCCTGCACCGCGTGCTCGTGCTGCGCGTCCAGGCCGGCCTCGCCCGCGTCGAGCTCGGCGAGTTCGCTTTGCACCGTGTCGAATTCGGCTTGGGCCGCCTCGCCGCGATGACGGGCCTCGGCGATGGCGACCGACAGTCGCGCGATCTCCGCGTCCACCGACTGCGCCCTGGCCCGCAGGGTGTCCACCTTGCCGGACAACCGGGCCACTCCCTCGCGCCGGTCGGCGATCGCCCGCACGGCGGCCAGGTGCGCCTGCTCGGCGGCCTTGGCGGCATGTTCGCGTTCGGCCAGTTGGTCTCGGGCCGCCTCCAAGGTCTCCGCGGCCATCTCCACCGCTTCGCGCAGCTCGGCCTCCTCGGCTTCGACCCGGTCGGCTTCGGCCTCCAGCTGCTCGGGATCGCGGCCCGCGCTGACCGGAGCGGCGGTGTCCAGGTGCCGCGCCCGGTCGCCCGCGATGCGGATGGTCGCGTTGACCCGCTCGGCGAGCGCGGAGAGCTGGAACCACAGCTGCGCGGCGGCCTCGGCACTCGGCGTCAACCGGGACAGCTGGAACTCCTGCTGCGCCAGCGCTGCGTTCGCGGCGTCCAGCTCGGAGTGCACGGTGATCTGCTGCTCGCGCGCGTACGCTTCCTTGCTCTGCTGGCTCGCCAGCTCTTCGCGCCGGGTGACCAGATCGTCTGCGGCCAGCCGCAGCCGGGCGTCGCGCAGATCGGCCTGCACGGTCTGGGCCCTGCGCGCCACCTCGGCCTGTCTGCCCAGCGGTTTGAGCTGGCGGCGCAGTTCGGTGGTGAGGTCGGTCAGCCGGGCCAGGTTGGCCTGCATGGCCTCGAGCTTGCGGACCGCCTTCTCTTTGCGTTTGCGGTGCTTGAGCACACCGGCGGCCTCCTCGACGAACGCGCGACGGTCCTCCGGGCGCGACTCCAGGATGGCCGACAGCTGGCCTTGGCCCACGATGACGTGCATCTCGCGGCCGATACCGGAGTCGCTGAGCAGTTCCTGCACGTCCATCAGGCGGCAGGAATTGCCGTTGATCTCGTATTCGCCCGCGCCGTCACGGAACATGCGCCTGGTGATGGACACCTCGGCGTAGTCGATCGGCAGGGCGCCGTCGGAATTGTCGATCGTCAGCGTGACCTCGGCGCGGCCGAGCGGGGCGCGCCCCGCCGTGCCCGCGAAGATCACGTCCTGCATCTTGCCGCCGCGCAGCGCCTTCGCACCCTGCTCGCCCATGACCCAGGTGAGCGCGTCGACGACGTTCGATTTGCCCGATCCGTTCGGGCCGACCACACACGTGATGCCCGGTTCCAATCGCAGCGTCGTCGCGGACGCGAAGGATTTGAAGCCCTTCAACGTCAGGCTCTTCAGGTGCAAGTTCGACGACCTTTCCGTGTTCTGCCCGGTCGGCGTTCCGCGTCGGGGCAGCGCATCCGGCGACCTGTCATGGTATCCGTCGCGTACCGGCGGCTTCCGGGGCCCGACGGCGTGCGCGGCCGAGTGGTGGTTCTGCGATATCCGTAGGTTATCGACTCACCTCCGGTTCGCGCGCATTTCCATGTGCTCGAGGTTTGCCAAGACCAGCGGCGACACCGCGGGCTCGGCATCGGCAGCGCGGTCCACGCGGCCCTCGCACGGCGCCCCGGAAACGCCCGCTCGCCCTCTGCCTGTCACCGGTACCCTCCCCATCCATTGGTCGGTCGATTCCGCGCGGTCTCGAACTGGCACTGACGCCACACCCTCCGGCCACATACGATCCCTCTGATTCGCCAGCGGAACGTTCGGGAGCGCACCACGATGTCTGCCCCCTCACCAGGGACAAGTACCCGGTTCCGCCTTGCCCGCATCGCGGGGCTGGTACTCGGAAGCCTGCTGTTCCTGCACGCCTGTGAACGCAGCAAGAGCGCGCTGCTGAGCGATGTGCGGGTGGAGGTGGCCATCGCGGCCGCTTTCGGTGCGGCCGCCCTGGTCGCGGCCTGGTTCGAGATCAAGCTACGGGCGCTGGAGGACGCGGACCCGCCGTGGGACGACGCCGAGGAGGCCGAAACTCCCAGTCCTGGGAATTTTCCCGGTCGAGCCGGGCGATCCGGCACCCCGGGGTACGGCAGGGGCGAGCGAGCCGGACGCACCGGCATCGGCGCGCGGTCGGCGCCCATGGCCCACTCGGAGGACGACGACCTGCCCGACCCCGTGGAATCCTCCGGGCCCGTCGATCTTGTCGCGGGGATTGCGCGGACATTGCGGATCACCCGCGACGAACGGCAGCCACTGCTTCCGCTGGGCGCGGTGACGAAATGGCTGCGCCGCGTCGACCCCGACGACGATATCGACCCCGGCGAACTCGACGACCACGACGAGACCGAGCAGATCACCCGCACCGAGACGGGCGAACTCGTCATCGAGTCCGGCGCGCGAACGGTCCGGGCCAAGATCTCCCGCTCCGGCGACCTCGTCCTGCACGGTCGCAGGCACGGTGCCGCCAGGTCCGAATGGAAGTGGACGTTCACTCCTGACGCCTTCCCCGCCATCCGCGGCGCGCTCGGCGACGAGCCGGGCGACCTGCTCGATCTGCTCGAGGACACCCTTCCGTGGCTGGACACGGCCGCCCGCCACGACCCGGGCGCGTGGCTGCGCGCTCACGACATCCCCGCGACGTACCAGGAAAAGGGCGTCAGTGCCACCCAGGACACCCGGGAACTTCCGATACTCCGGCCGGGGCGTCCACCGCAGCCACCCCACGCGAACAGATCCCACCGGAAGCCGCCGCGCGACGAATCCCGGGCGGGGGCCGTGCGCGCCGCAGCGGCATCGGACGACCGCGCCCGCAGCGAGGCCCGCCGCGAAAGACCCGCTGCGACACGTTCCCGCGACTCCGCCGTCAACGACGACAGCCGCGCCACCAAGCGCAGGCCCGACACATCACCGCCGTCCCGGCGCGGCGATGCCGATCGACCGACTCACGGCGACCAGTTCGGCCCCCACCCCTCCGACGACCATGGCTGGCCCACGCGGTCGCGCCGCCACCGCGACGAGCCCCAGCCCGGCCGGCGCGGCAATCGGTCCCCGCGCACCGACCCGGCTGACCCACACCCCACCCCCGGCCGTCCCGACCTTCCGAGACGTCGGCATGGCGACGACGAGCGCGCAACGCGCCACGCCACCGGACGGCCGGATGACCACGACGACGCGGAAACCCTGCGGCCACGAGCGAACCGGCAATCGGGGCGTGGACAAGACCCCGGGGCTTTCGAATCCAGGGCCGGTCGACGAGAGCGACCCGACACCTCCTACCGCGACCGCCCCACCCCCTCCGACCGAGCAGCCGAACCACCCAGCCGCCGTCGCGGCGACCAGCCCGCACGCCGCGATACCGCGTTTCCCTCGCACGAGTCTTCACGGCGCGGGTGGTAGAACCCGAAAACGGCGCTGTCGCCCGCACACCCGGGTGACAGCGCCGAGGAACGGCTCAGCTGGCGCGGTGGGTGAATCGGCCGTTCTCGAAGCCGGCCACCATGCGGAACGCCAGGACCGCGCCCCACGGACCGATCACCCAGATCGGCCAGAAGTAGGTCAAGGCTCCGACGCTCAGCGAGATCGCGCCCCAGATGACGAGCACCAGCACGCTCACGGCGAGCCAGGTGCTGCCCTCGATGCGCTGCCAGATCGGGATGCGCGGACGCGCGGCGGCCGGTGTGCCCGCGTCCTTGCTCAGCTCGGGCAGATCGGACAACACCGCGCGCAGGTCCTCCCGGTCGGTGGTGGCGTACACCTGGGCGACGCGCTGGTCGTACTCGGGCAGATCGATCCGCCCGTCCGCCATATGCCTGCCGAGCAGGCGCACCACGGCGTCGCGTTCGGCGTTCGAGGCGCGGGTGCCGGTGGAGATGTCCATGCCTGG
>NZ_BAFR01000137.1 GCF_000308435.1 Nocardia araoensis NBRC 100135
TGGTCCATACCGAGGCGAACTGCTTGGTCACAACACGATCTTATATTCGCTCGCACACTGTTCCGGTTTCTCGTACGCTGTGCGAGTGGAATCGAACATTGTGCGAGACCCCCGGCGCTGGTGGATCCTGGGGGTCCTCTGTCTGTCCTTGCTGGTGCTGATGCTCGACAGCACCGTGCTCAATCTGGCCATTCCCTCGCTGATCCGGGAACTGGGCGCGACGCCGTCGGATATCCAATGGATCCTGGACGCCTACGTGCTGGTCTTCGCCGGGCTCCTGCTCACCGCGGGCAGCCTGTCCGACCGGTTCGGCAGGCGACGAGCTCTGATCACCGGCCTCGCCGTGTTCGGGGTGGCCTCGCTGGCCGCCGTGCTGGCGACCGAACCGTGGCAGGTCGTGGCCGCCCGCGTCGCGATGGGCGTCGGCGGGTCGCTGTTGATGCCGTCGACGCTGTCGATCCTGATGACCACCTTCGCCGAGGACGAGCGGCGTAAGGCGATGGCGGCGTGGTCGACGGTCTCCATGGTCGGCATCGTCGCCGGACCCACGCTGGGCGGCTTCCTGCTCCAGCACTACTGGTGGGGCTCGGTATTCCTGCTCAACATCCCGGTGGCGGCGCTCGCGATCGTCGCGGCCGTCGTGCTGATGCCGGAGACCACCGGCGAGCAGCGGCCGGTCGACCTCGTCGGCGTCGTGCTGTCCGTCGTGGCGCTGAGCGCGACGGTGTACGTGATCATCGAACGGGAATGGAACATCGGCGTGCTCGCGCTGGCCGCCGTCGCGGCGGCCGCCTTCGTCGTATGGGAGAGCCGATCGGCCCATCCGATGCTGCCGCTGGCGGTGTTCCGCAGCCGCGATTTCACCGGCACCTGCCTCACCCTGCTGCTCATGGTCTTCGGCATGGGCGCGGTCATGCTGATGCTCACGCAGTACCTGCAGTTCGTACTCGGCTACGGCCCGATGAAGGCCGGACTGGCATTGCTGCCGTACGCCGTGGCCGCCGCGGTGTGCAACGGCCTGGGCGCGACGCTCGGCAAGACCCTGAGCAACAAGACGCTCGTGGTGTCCGGCCTGCTCGTCATGGGAGCGGCCTTCGCCATCCTCGCGCTCGGGAGCGGGTATCTCTGGGTACTGGTCAGCATGCTGGTGATGGGCGTCGGCGGAGGTCTGGCGGGTCCGGCCGCCTACGCGGCCATCATGAGCGCGATTCCGCTGGAGCATGCCGGTGTCGGCTCCGCGATGAACGACACGATCCAGCAAGTCGGCATGGCGATCAGCATCGCCGTCCTCGGTAGCGTGCTGGCCGGTGTGTTCACCTCGCACATGCCCGCCGACGCGCCCGATGCGGCGCGTGAATCCATCGGCGCCGCGTTCCAGCTCGGCTACGTGGAGCCCGCCAAGGATGCCTTCACCGCCGCCATGTCCAGGGGCGCGTGGATCAGCGCCGGGTTCAGCATCGCCGCCGCCGCGCTCGGCGCGGTGCTGCTGCGCGCTCGGCGTCCGCAGCCGGCCGAACACCCGGAAGCGACTCCGGTCGCGCACGGCTGATCATTTCGGCGTGCCGCGCCGGCCAGGTGAGATCATCGGCCGGCGCGGCGCCGCCGAACTCGACAGTCGGATTCGTTTCGCGCAGAATAGCGATTCCGTTTTCTCCTCGCCTCCTCCGGTATGAATGATTCCGACCCCGAGGCTGATGGCCTCCGGTGCGTGCTCCGAGCAGAGTTGGTGGTGTGTTCACACTGAGGCCTTCAACCAACGAGGGCTGGTGAAGCAATCAACCACTGGAGACATCATGATCACGAACAAAATGCGTGTAACGGCGGCGGCGGTAGCGCTCGCACCGATCATCGCCCTCGGTTCAGGTTTCGCTTCCGCCGCCCCGGACGTAGCACCGGGACCGGTGCAAGTGGCGGATCATCCGGTACCCGTTCAGGTCGAGCCGGCGACGCTGGGCCTGATTTGGCCGCTGGGTATTTTCTGTGCTCCTCTGTTGCTGCTTCCGCCGGTGGCCAACGCGGTTGCCGTGGCCATTTGCGCCGCCTGACCGCGTTTCGTCAGAAGCGCGTCGAACACGAGTGCGCCTCGGGTGGTGTCGTAGACCCGAGGCGCCTCCCTTTTGCCCATCCATTCCCGCCCGGATGACGAAATTCGATCGGGGCCTCGCCTGTGGCAGGTGAACATCCGGGAATCGACGGTGACGCATGAACGAGTGCGGTTGAATTACCGGATGACCAAGTTCAGGAAACTCGTGGGCGCCGCGGCCGCACTCGCCGCGATGACAGCGCCGTTCGGAGCACCTGGGATCGCGCAGGCCGTGACGCCATCCGTTCTGGGTGGCGGCTCCGGCATCGTCGTCGGCGGTCAGAACATCTGCACCCTCACCACCATCGGACGCGACTCCGGCAGTCGGCTGGTCGGATTCACCGCGGGGCATTGCGGTGCCGCGGGTGCGGCCATCGTCCCGGAGAACGACCGCGACGCCGGTACCGTCGGCACGGTCGTCTCCGCCGGCAGCGACTTGGACTATGCCGTGATCGAATTCGATCCGGCGAAGGTGACGCCGGTCAACCAAGTGGGTGGAACCACCATCACCGGACTGGGCGGGCCCGCTCGCCCCCCGGACACCGTCTGCAAAGAGGGCAGGACGACCGGCCGGACCTGCGGACCCGCTTATGGCGACATGTTCACCGGCGGCAATTCGACCTGGACGCAGACGTGTGTCGTCGAAGGTGATTCCGGCGCTCCGCTCGTAGTGGGGACGACGCTCGTCGGCATGGTCAGCGGTTATCTGGCGGTGCCGTGCCTGGGACCGCAACTGGGCACCGACATTACCGCGGTCGTCGCCGACGTGAACGCCCGCGGCGGCCCCGGAGCCGGTTTCCAGCCGATTTGATCGGATTTCTTCTGCTCGCCGGTCGGAGCCTTACCTCTCCTGGTCGGTGACGATACCGAATTCGATAGCACGCTCGACCAGGAACAGTCGCTTCTGGTTCGGAGGTAGGGCTTCGACCTGGAATATGCGGAAAAGGGCCCGCATATGCGTCTTCACCGTGGACAGACTGAGACACAAATCCTCCGCGATCTGCCGGTTCGAGGCAGGGTAAGAATACGCGTCACGCGCGTCGTAAGGGCGGCACAGCGCCTCGAGAACGACGTACTGGGCCGGGGTCAGGGAATTGCGTGTCGGCAGCGATGAATGGGCGATAGTCATTTCCTCGTCGAAGGACTCATCGACCCGGAACACGAATACCGATCGACCTACGCGAATCATGTCGCCGGAGCCGAGTTTCCGCCGCCCGCCCACACGTTCGCCATTGACGAATGTCCCGTTCTTGGACAATCCGTCGTCGATGATGACCCAGCACCCGCCCACGCGCTCGAGAATGGCGTGCAGCCGGGATACGGTGGGGTCGGAAGTCACGATGATGTCGGCGGCGACGGACCGCCCGATCGTCATTCTGGCCGCGCCACCGTCGAGGGAGATTTCACGCGTCCCGTCCGGTGTCACCTGGTGCGGTGAAGTGGGAGCGATGGCCGAGCGGCGCCACGCGGACTGCCCCACCAGTGGGTACAGTTCGCGACGCAGGGCCTGTGGTCCGCTGGACGTAGACATCGCTCGTCTTCCCACTCGAAGTACGTCGTGAACTGCGGGCACTGATTCGCTACCTCAAGGGTGCGCTTTCTCGGCTCCGATCACATGGGTATTCGACTACTTCGATGCGTGAGCGAGGCAGTACCGGACCGCAGTGCACCACAAGAGGCGAAAATCCAACCGATCGGTCTGAATAATGCTGCCCGCAGCGGGGGACAGTCAGAATGGGCGGAGTGAGCGTCATCATCCGACCACGCACCGAGGATGACCTCGGCCCCTGCGCCGCGGCACTGAGGCAGGTCCACGACAACGATCGGTACCCGGATGTGTGGCCTACGGACCCGGCAGGCTGGCTGTCGCCGCCCAAACTCCTCGCGGCCCTGGTCGCCGAACACGACGGGACCGTGGTCGGACACGCCGGACTCGGCACGAGCGGCGGCATGCCGGAGGTCGTGCTCGAGTCGGCAGGCACGCAGACCGTCGTCTCGGTGATCCGGTTGTACGTCGTCCCGGTGGCGCGGCGGGCGGGGGCGGGTTCGCAGTTGTTGGCCGCGGCCGCGCGCCTGGCCGCGAGCCGGGGACGGCGTGCTGTACTCACGGTGGCGTCCGACAGTGCGGCGGCGATCGCGATGTACGAGAGGCACGGTTGGCGGCAGGTGCACAGCGGGCCCGGCGGCTGGCGGACCGCGGACGGACGAGAGGCGCGGGTGCACTACTACGTCAGCCCCTGAGCTGACGGATGTAGCTCCACTGTGTCCCCTGTCCACGTATGGGCCTCGCAGACGGCGTCGAGCATCTACGGCAGACCGGTGGCCTGGACGCCGTGCCGCGCGTCGATGGCAGGGCGATCAGCCGTCGCCTGCGCCCGAACCCGAAGGACCGAAGGTCTACGGATGCCGCGGCGCGGGGTATCGCTCCTGCGCTCGGCCCGTACCGATCGGTTGGGTAACGGCGATCCCACCGGCCCGCATCACGCCCGCCCATGCGGGGCCGACGCCACTGTCGCCCGCGAGCGCCTCAAGCGCGGGGGTGGGCCTGGTCGTGCACTTTCTTGAGCCGCTCGATGGAGACGTGGGTGTAGAGCTGGGTGGTGGCCATACTGGCGTGTCCGAGGAGTTCCTGGACCACACGCAGGTCGGCACCGCCCTCGAGCAGATGGGTCGCCGCGGTGTGCCGCAGACCGTGCGGGCCCAGGTCCGGTGCGCCGGGGATGGCCGAGACCACCTCGTGCACAACGGTTCTGGCCTGGCGCTGGTCCAAGCGCCTGCCCCGGCGGCCCAGCAACAGCGCTCGGCCCGAGTCCGCGGTGGCGAAGGCGGGGCGTCCGTAGCGCAACCAGTTGCCGACCGCCTCGTCCGCGGGCCCACCGAACGGCGCCGAACGCTCCTTGTTGCCTTTGCCGAGTACACGCACCACGCGCCGTTCGCGGTCCACGTCGTCGATGTCCAGCCCGCACAACTCACTGACCCGGATGCCGGTGGCGTACAGCAATTCCACGATCGCCCGATCGCGCAGCGCCATCGGGTCACGCTGCGCCGCACCGGATTCCGCCGCGTCCATGGCGCCCAACGCCTGTTGCCGCCCGAGTACGGCGGGCAGCACACGATGCGCCTTCGGCGAACCGAGCCGCAGCCCGGGATCGACCGGCAGCCGACCGGTCCGGGTGAGCCAAGCGGTGAACGTGCGCGCCGACGACGCCCGCCGCGTCACGGTAGTTCGCGCCGCGCCCGCGGCGGCTTGCCGAGCCAGCCACGAACGCAGCAGCATCAGGTCCAGCTCGCGTATCGCCGAATCCGCCGACCGCGCGTACAGATGCTCCAGCAAAGAGCGCGCGTCGCCCAGGTACGCACGCACCGTGTGCTCCGAGCGGTTGCGCCCGAGCCGCAGATGCCTGCCGTACTCCGCCAGCAGCGCTTCCAGATCTTCGGGCAATTCCTCCATTCCTCCACCGTGGCCACCCGTGGCGCGGATGGCAAGCAAGCGCGCCGAACACGCTCATCGGCGCCGTGCCGTTCGGTGCCAACCGCTTTCATCACTGGCCACCAAGCCCGCCAATTCGAGAGCGGACAACGTCGCACGAACCACCGGAAGCGACAATCCGCACTGCCGGGACACCTCCAGCGGCAACCGCGAGCCGATCCTCGGCAGCGCGGCGAAGACCTGCGCCTCATCTCCGGTCAGCTGATCCTCCGGATCGCCGCCCGATGCCGCAGCCGCGGGGATCGTCAGACGCAACGGCCCTGCCTCGTCGACGACTTCTTCGGCCCGGGTCACCAGCAGCGCTTCGCCGTCGCGGATCATGCGATGACAGCCCACCGAAGCGGCCGAGGACACCGGACCCGGCACGGCCATGGCGGGACGGCCCATGCGGCGGGCCCATTTGACGGTGTTCCGCGCGCCGCTGCGCAGCCCCGCCTCGATGACGAGTACGCCGTCGGCGAGAGCGGCGATCAGGCGGTTCCTGGCCAGGAACTGGTGCTTCTGCGCGATGACGCCGGGCGGGTATTCGCTGATCACCAAACCGGATTCGGCTATGTCGGCCAGCAGGCGCTCGTGCTGCGCCGGGTAAGGGCGGTCGATGCCGCAGGCCAGCACGGCGATCGTGGGGCCCTCCACCGCCAGCGCCGCCCGATGCGCCATGCCGTCGATGCCGAACGCCGCACCGGACACGATGGTCCACCCCTGCGCCGCGAGGTCGGCCGCGATCTCCCCCGTGACCCGGTTGCCGTAGCCGGTACTGCATCGCGCGCCGACCATCGCTACCGCGCGTTCGCTGGACTCCAGCAGCGAGCGCGGGCCACGCACCCACAGCACCAGCGGTACGGCGCCGTCGCGATCCTTGCCCGGGTCGAGCTGGGCGAGACCGAGCATGCGCCAGGCAGGCCATTCCGGGTCGTCCGGCGTCACCACGCGCCCGCCGATCCGCTCGATGATCTCCAGGTCCCGCGCCGCGACGTCGATGTCGCGGCGCTTCGCCGTTGGCCCGCGAAGCGGGTCGGGCAGCGCGCACTCGCGCACGGCACGTGCCGCCTCGATCACCCCGACCGACTCGATGAGCGCCGATAGCGGGGCACACGGCCCCTGTACCACCCGCGAGAGGTACACCCACGCCAGCCGCCGGTCGTCGCGGTCGCCGGACGGCGATCCGGGTCCGCGGAAAGGCATGCCGACCGCCGCAGGCACATCGGTGCCCCCTGCCGCGTCGACAACGCCGGACGAATCGGTATCCCCGGGCACGTTCACCGTCGCAGAAACGGCTGCGGCCGCATGAACGTCCGTATCCCGAGGCGCGTCCTCGGCGGTGGGCACGTCGACGGCCGCTGGTGTCTCGGCCCCCGTGCCTTCGGCGGACACCGCCGCGCTCATTGGGCACCTCGCTGACGGAAGTTCAACGCCGACAGCACATCCTGCGCCGAGGGCAGGTCGCCGCCGCGCAGATCGCAGATGGTCCAGGCCACGCGGATAGCTCGGTCGGCGCCTCGCGCGGACATCCGACCGAGACGCAATGCGGTCTCGACGGGAGCGAGCGATTCGCGCGGCAATCGGAACCGTTGACGCAGGACGTGGCCGGGAACTTCGGCGTTGGTGAGCCATCCGTATTCGTGCCAGCGGGCGGCGGCGGCGCGCCGGGCGATCGCGACCCGGCCGCGCACCACCTCGCTGCTCTCGGAAGCATCGGTGCTGAACGCCGCGCCGGACTGTCCGTGCATCCGCACCCAGATGTCGATTCGGTCCATCAGCGGCCCGGACAGTTTGCCGAGATAGCGGCGGCGAGCGAGCGGGGCGCAGATGCAGTCGACGTCGCGCGCCGGAGCGCACGGGCACGGATTGGCCGCCAGCACCAGCTGGAAGCGGGCCGGGTACCGCGCGACACCGTCGCGCCTGGCGATGCGCACTTCGCCTTCCTCCAACGGCGTTCGCATCGCCTCCAGCACCTTCGTGCCGAGTTCGGCGCATTCGTCGAGGAACAGGACGCCGCGGTGCGCCCGGCTGACCGCGCCCGGCCTCGCGGTGCCCGAACCGCCGCCGATCATCGCGGTCACCGAAGTCGAGTGGTGCGGGGCGACGAACGGCGGCGCGGTGATCAACGGGTGATCACCGGCCAGCGTGCCCGCCATGGAGTGGATGGCGGTGACCTCCAGCGCCTCGGTCTCCGTGAGCGGTGGCAGCAGTCCCGGAAGACGTTGGGCCAGCATCGTTTTACCGATGCCTGGCGGCCCGGTGAGCAGCAAGTGATGCCCGCCCGCGGCGGCCACCTCCAAGGCCCAGCGGGCTTCTTCCTGCCCCACCACCTCGCTCAGATCGCCGCCTTGCCGCCGCGGGTCCGGCAGATCCCCGTCCGGCTCGTCGAGCGCGCCTTCCCCGCGCAACCAGGCCACCACCCCACGCAAGCTGCGCGCCCCGAAGACCTCGATGCCCTCGACCAGCCCGGCCTCGGCCAGGGTCACCGCGGGCACCACCACGGTCGACCAGCCCGCATTGCGCGCGGCGATCACCGCGGGCAAGATGCCGCGCACCCGCCGCACCCGGCCGTCCAGCGCGAGTTCGCCGAGCAGCACCGTCTTCGCGAGCCGCTCGGAGGGCACCGAGCCGGAGGCGTCCAGCACCGCGATCGCGAGCGCCAAGTCGTACACGCTGCCCAGCTTCGGCAAGGTCGCGGGCGACAGCGCGAGCACCACACGGCCGTCGGGCCACTTCTCCCCCGAGTTCGCCACCGCCGAGCGGACCCGGTCGCGGGACTCCTGCAACGCGGTGTCGGGGAGCCCGACCAGGTGCACCGATGGCAGGCCCTGCCCGATATCGGCCTCGATCTCGACGAGCAGGCCGTCCACGCCGGTGACCGCGACCGAGTGCGCCCGCCCGAGGGCCATTCAGAACACCGCCTCGAGATGGTCGACGACCGGTGTACGACCGCGCGCCACCAGCACCGACACCACGTCGAACCGGATCCGCCGCCATGGCCCGTCCTGCTCGGCCAGCCACAGCAGGGCCAGCCGCCGGATCCGCTGCCGCTTGGCGAAGGTGACCGACTCGGCAGGGGTGCCGTAGCCCAGGCCGGAACGGGTCTTGACCTCGACGAACGCGGTCACATCCCCGTCTCGGGCGATCAAATCGAGTTCGCCGTAGCGGCACCGCCAGTTCCTGGCGACGATTTCCATCCCCGCGGCGCGCAGAAAGTTCGCCGCGAGTTCCTCCCCGTGCGCGCCGAGCGCCTGTTTGTCTGTCACCCGGCCAGCGTGCGCCGTAACCGGATCAGGTCAGCGCCGCCGACCTGGGGAATCGGAAAACCTGTTGATAACCGAGTCGCTGTGCAGAACTCCGTGCGGACTCACTCGGGCAGGCGCAGGTCCGGCTTCTCCAGTTCCTCGATGTTGACGTCCTTGAAGGTGATGACACGGACGTGCTTGACGAAGCGGGCCGGGCGGTACATGTCCCACACCCACGCGTCGCTCATGCGCACCTCGAAGTACACTTCGCCGTCCGCGTTCTGCGGCCGCAGCTCCACGGAATTGGCCAGGTAGAAGCGGCGCTCGGTCTCCACCACGTACGAAAACTGACCGACGATGTCCTTGTACTCGCGATACAGCGAGAGCTCCATCTCGGTTTCGTACTTCTCGAGGTCCTCGGCACTCATCGGGTGGGACGTCCTCCTTCTCGCCGCATCGCGTCGTGTGGTGACATCATCGCGCATGCGCTGCGTCGGTAGCTACTCGGCCAGCCGTACGCCCGTTCGGAAACTGCTCCGACAGCTCCTCGTCCAGGCCTTCGGCCAGTACGGCGTCCGCGACATCGGCCGCCGCCGCGACCGGCCGGAGCCCGGCGGCTTCGCGCACGTTGCGCCAGGAGCGGCGGTGCTCGTCGCAGGGGCCGAGACGTTGCAGCGCGGCGGTGTGCTCGGGCGTGTTGTAGCCCTTGTGGGCGGCGAAGCCATAGCCGGGGAACCGCTGGTCCAGCTGGACCATGATGCGGTCCCTGGTGACCTTGGCCAGGATGCTGGCCGCCGCGATGCAGGCCGCCGCACCGTCGCCCCCGACCACCGGCAGCGAGGGCACCGGTATGCCCGGCACCCGGAAGCCATCGGTCAGCACGTAGCCGGGAGTGTGCGCGAGGCCGGCCACGGCGCGGCGCATCCCTTCGATATTGGCGACGTGGATGCCGATCGAGTCGATCTCCCAGGCCGGGATGACGACGACCTGGTAGGCGAGCGCCAGACGGAGGATCGCCGGGTACAGCTCCTCGCGGGTGGCCTCGGTGAGCTTCTTGGAGTCGTCGAGGCCGGCCAGCTTGTCGTACGCCTTCGGCGCGAGCAGGCACGCCGCCACCACGAGCGGCCCCGCACAGGGACCGCGCCCCGCCTCGTCGACACCGGCGACCGGCCCGAGACCGCTGCGGATCAACGCCGCCTCGAGCGTGCGCAATCCTCCGGCCCTGCGCATCACCACACGCGGCGGCCAACCGTTACCCACCGGCACTCGACCTTGCCCCACCGTCCAATTATCCTGCGCCCCGCGTGATCAGTTCTGCTGGGGATTCTCCGAATGCACCGGACCGATCCGGCCGGGCGGCCAGATCTTGAACACCGCCTTGCCGCGGACGTTCTCGACGGGAATGGTGCCCTGCAGTTCGTCGGTGATATGGGCGCGGGAGTCGGCGGACTGGTTGCGGTTGTCGCCCATCACCCACAGATGCCCCTCGGGCACCTTCACGGGCTTGAACTCGCGTCCGCCGGACGCGTTGTAGGGCTGGCCCGGCACGTACGGAGCGAGGTACCGGGCGTACGGCTCGTCCAGCGGCTTGCCGTCCACGATGACCCGGCCCTGCGAGTCGCAGCACTCCACGGTTTGGCCACCGACCGCGATGACGCGCTTGACCAGATCGTTCTCGTCCGGCGGCACCAGGCCGAAGAAGGAGAAGAAGTTCTGCACGCCCCGGACCGCGGGGTTGTCCGAGCGGATCGACTGGTAGCGGGTGTTCCACGACGGCGGCCCGACGAATACGACCACGTCGCCCGGCTGCGGGTCGCCCCAGTAATAGCTCAGCTTCTGCACGTAGATGCGGTCACCGGTGCATCCGGCGCATCCGTGCAACGTGGTCTCCATCGACTCGGAGGGAATCACGTACGGCCGCCCGACGAAGGTGACCATCAGCGCGGCGATCACCGCGGCGATCACGATGAGGATCGGCAGTTCCTGCCAGAACGGCCGCTGCTTCTTCTTCGCTCGCCGCTTGCCGCGACCCGCCCGCGTACTCTCGTCGCCCGATTCGGACACCGACACCGACCCACTTTCGTCTGCCACGCCGAACAGATTAGCCCGGCAGCGAAACCGAAGTCCGATGCCGGGCTGAGGAAGATCTGTTGTGCCGAAAAGCTAACTCAGCGCTTTTCCTTGATCTTGGCGGCCTTGCCGCGCAGATCGCGCAGGTAGTACAGCTTGGCGCGGCGGACATCACCGCGGGTCACGACATCGATGTGGTCGATGTTCGGGCTGTGCACCGGGAAGGTGCGCTCCACGCCGACACCGAACGACACCTTGCGGACGGTGAAGGTCTCCCGGATGCCACCACCCTGGCGACGGATCACGACGCCCTTGAAGACCTGGATGCGCTCCTTCGAGCCCTCGATGACCTTCACGTGCACGTTCAGCGTGTCGCCCGGCCGGAACTCGGGGACGTCGCTGCGCAGCGACTTCTCGTCGACGAAGTCAAGGGTGTTCATTTCCATCCTTATGGTTTCGCGCGAACAGAGGACCCTGGCGGCACTGGGCGTGCTCGGCCGGTTCATGCTCCGATCAATGGGATGCGCCGGGTCGACAACCACCCAGGGCAACCTGAGCATTGTGCCAGATCGGCGCGGCGCGCAAGAAATCGACCCTGGTGGCGGCGAGTCGGTGGTCTCTTCACGCTACCTCGCGCGGCCCGGTCGGTTCACGACTCCGGCGGGAGTATGGGCGAGGCGAACACTTCCTCGAGCGGAGTGGGGCCGGTATAGCGACGGCAGTTGCAACCGACCCACTCGCGCAGGCCGTGTGTGCCCTTGCGGGAGATCTCGGCGTGGCAATTGCCCGAGGCACGGTCGTGCAGCGCCAGGTCGTGACCACAACCGCAGCGCGCGGGAAGTGTCTTCCCGACCCGGCCTCGCCGAGGCACGTACCGACCACATATCCAGCCGACACCGACGAGACCGGCGCCGACCGCGAGGCTGAGCGGATCCAACATGAATGCAGTATACGTATACGCATAGCGGCGGGCCTCGAAAAGGGCGCTCCGCCTGATCAATCCACGGACGCGACCACAACGGAGGCTCTCAGAAACCTCGCGCTGCACCGATCGCCCGCCGTCGCGCACGACACGTGGCCCGCACGACTGCTCCGCCGAGTGCGACCGTCAGCGGTTCTGCTCGCCCGATACCGCGTCCTGGGCAGGCGGCGGGCTGGGCGTATGCAGCGGGCCGTGGTCGGAATGCCAGAACGAATGCTCGCGGTGCGGGGCGGGCGGAGCGGGCACGACCGTGCGGGTGAGTTCCTCCTCCGCCGCCGTGCGGACATGCTCGACGTCCGGCTTTCCGGCGACCAGATCCTGCACGAAGATCTTGGCCCGGATGACCGGGCGACGGTAGCGCCGTTCCCGGACGATCGCCCGGTACCTCAGGCGCCTGCGGTCGCCGTAACGCCAGCGCGCCCAGGGCGCGCCAGGGCGGCTCAGCCGCAGCGCACCGACGACCAGCAGCGGCAGGAAGAACATGCCGAACAGGCCGGTCCAGATCTTGCCCTTGGCGATCACGATCGCGGCGAGAGCGAGGTTGACCACGGCGAACGCGACGACGAACGCGCGGACCTCGGTGCTCGTATCGTGCCGCAAGTTGTTGATGTCCAGCATCCACAGCGGGTGGAAGCCCAGCAGCAGCAATCCCGTCACCGCGAGCGCGACGAACACCGCGTCCACCGATGTGCGGCCCTGCTCCTCCCAGTACACGTCGCGCAGATAGAAGATCAGCGCGAATTCGTCGAGCACCAGCGCGGCGCCGACGCCGAAAAGCGCGGCGAGGATGCCGGCCGTGGCGGCATCGGCGCTCTCGTACTGGGCGACCATGCCGACGCCGGAGGAGAGCACCAGGATCACGCCGAACACCATGTGGTGGACGTGCGTGTCACCGGCCCGCAGATTGCCCGGCCACCAGCGCACTCGTGCGCGGATCAACCGGACGCTGACGCGGATGAACAGGAATCCGACGATGAATCCGAGCAGGAAGCACAGCAACGGCAGCCGCCCTTGGGCGATCACGTCCTCCTGGAGCCACCGTCGCATAGCCGCTACTCCCTCCCGCGGACCGGACTACTGGCCGAAACCCGCCCTGCGCAACGCGTCCGCCATGGCGCCGCTCGGTGCGGGTGCGCTGCGGCGCTGGTTGCCACCGCGCCCCTGTCCTTGATTGCGGTTTTGGCCCTGCTGCCTGTTCTGTCCATTCTGCCGCTGCCGTTGATCGCCGCCGCCGGATCGGCCGCCCTGCCCGCGCTGCCGGTTGTCGCCGCCCTTGGCGGGTGCGCCCGGCTCGTCGTCCAGGCGCAGGGACAGGCCGATGCGCTGGCGCGCGACGTCCACCTCCAGCACCTTCACCTTTACCACGTCGCCGGACTTGACCACTTCGCGCGGATCCTTCACGAAGTTGTGCGACATGGCCGAGACGTGCACCAAGCCGTCCTGGTGCACACCCACGTCGACGAAAGCGCCGAAGGCGGCCACATTCGTCACCACACCCTCGAGCACCATGCCCGGTTTCAGGTCGGCGACCTTCTCCACACCCGCGGCGAACTCGGCGGTCTTGAACTCCGGACGCGGGTCGCGGCCCGGCTTCTCCAACTCGGCGATGATGTCGGTGACGGTCGGGACACCGAAGCGCTCGTCGGTGAAATCACTCGCGCGCAGCGCACGCAGCGCCGTGGTGTTGCCGATGATCTCCGCGATGCCGCGCCCGGTCGATTCGAGGATGCGCCGCACCACCGGGTACGCCTCGGGGTGCACCGCCGAGGTGTCCAGCGGATCGTCGCCGCCGCGGATGCGGAGGAAGCCCGCGCACTGTTCGAACGCCTTCGGGCCCAGCCGCGGTACGTCGAGCAGAGCGGTTCTGCTGCGGAACGGGCCGTTCTGATCCCGGTGCGCCACGATGCTCTCCGCCACCGACCCGGCGATGCCGGAGACCCGCGACAGCAGCGGCACCGAGGCGGTGTTGACGTCGACGCCGACCGCGTTCACCGCGTCCTCGACCACCGCGCCCAGCGAACGGGCCAGCAGCGATTCGGACACGTCGTGCTGGTACTGGCCGACGCCGATGGACTTCGGGTCGATCTTCACCAGTTCGGCCAGCGGGTCCTGCAACCGCCGCGCGATGGACACCGCGCCGCGCAGCGACACGTCCAGATCGGGCAGCTCCTGCGAAGCGTAGGCCGAGGCGGAGTACACCGAAGCGCCCGCCTCGGAGACCACGATCTTGGTGGGCTTGTTCTCCGGGATGCGCGAGATCAGCTCGGCGGCAAGGGCGTCGGTCTCGCGCGAGGCGGTGCCGTTGCCGATGGCGATGAGTTCGACGCCGAAGCGGGCGACCAGCGCGCCGAGCACGGCCAGCGACTTCTCGGTCTGGCCCTGCGGTTTGTGCGGGTAGATCACCTCGGTGGCGACCACTTTGCCGGTGGCGTCGACCACCGCCACCTTCACGCCGGTGCGGTAGCCGGGATCGAGACCCATCGTCGTGCGGGTGCCCGCGGGGGCGGCGAGCAGCAGATCGCGCAGGTTCGCGGCGAACACGTCGACCGCGTCCTTCTCCGCCGCCTGCCGCAACCGCATCCTGGTGTCGATGCCCAGGCTGACCTGCAGCTTGGTGCGCCAGGCCCAGCGCACGGTGTCCAGCAGCCAGGAGTCGGCGGGGCGGCCCCGGTCGGCGATGCCGAAGCGGGTGGCGATGCGCCCCTCGTAGACGGTGCGCTCACCCGGCTGCGGTTCCTCGGTGTCCGGCTCGAGGTGCAGGGTGAGCACCTCCTCCTTCTCGCCGCGCAGCAGCGCGAGGACGCGGTGCGAGGGCAACTTGTCGAAGGGCTCGCTGAACTCGAAGTAGTCGGCGAACTTCGCGCCCGCCTCCTCCTTGCCCGCGCGCACGGTCGAGGTGATCTGCCCGCGGTTCCACATCAGTTCGCGCAATTCGCCGACCAGATCGGCGTCCTCGGCGAAACGCTCGACCAGAATCGCCCGCGCGCCGTCGAGCTGCTCGGCGGTGTACTGCGCCGGATCGGTGTTCGGATCCTGGATCAGGGCGTCGGCCACCGGCTCGTGCCCGGCCTCGCGCGCGATCTGCGCCTTCGTGCGCCGCTTCGGCTTGTACGGCAGGTAGATGTCCTCGAGGCGGGCCTTGGTCTCGGCGAGCAGGAGCTGCCGGTGCAGTGCGTCGTCGAGTTTGCCCTGGCCGCGGATCGATTCGATGATCGCCGCCCGGCGCTCGTCGAGTTCGCGCAGGTAGTGCAGACGCTCGTCGAGCACACGCAGCTGCGCGTCGTCCAGGCCGCCGGTGATCTCCTTGCGGTACCTGGCGATGAACGGCACCGTCGCGCCGCCGTCGAGCAGCTCGACGGCGGCACGCACCTGGGTCTCGCGCACCGCGAGTTCCTCGGCGATGCGACGGTTCACGCTGGCTGGGCCCGCGGCGTCGGAGCGTGGCACGGCGGGTGTGGACTCTGCACTGGCAGTCTCGGGCGCTGTCGTCACGTCGGAGACACTACCGTCGCCGCCTGACATTCGGTCCACACCCAGATGAACCTCCCTCGTCTCAGCCGTCGTCCAGGCCGAGCAGCCGCCGCGACAGCTCCCGCATCTCGGCCTTGCGGATCTTGCCGGTGACCGTCATCGGGAATGCCTCGACCACGTGCACGTAGCGGGGAATCTTGAAGTGCGCCAGCTTGCCCGTGGCGAACTCGCGCACGGCCGCCGCGTCCAACGGCTTCGCGTTCTCGCGCATCCGGATCCAGGCCATCAGCTCTTCGCCGTACTTCGGGTCCGGCACGCCGATCACCTGCGCGTCCAGGATGTCGGGATGGGTGTAGAGGAATTCCTCGATCTCCCTCGGGTAGACGTTCTCCCCGCCGCGGATGACCATGTCCTTGATCCGGCCGGTGACGGCCACATAGCCCTCGTCGTCCATCACGCCGATGTCGCCGGTGTGCATCCAGCGGGCGGCGTCGATGGCCTCGGCGGTCTTGTCCGGCTCGTCCCAGTACCCGAGCATCACCGAATAGCCGCGGGTGCACAGCTCGCCGGGTTCACCGCGCGGCACCGTGAGACCCGTTGCGGGATCGACGATCTTGACCTCCAGGTGCGGGCCGACCCGGCCGACCGTGGCGGTGCGCCGGTCGATACCGTCGTCGCGCCGGGTCTGGGTGCTCACCGGAGAGGTCTCCGTCATGCCGTAACAGATACAGACCTCGCGCATGCCCATCCGGTCGATCACCCGCTTCATCACCTCGACCGGGCACGGCGAGCCCGCCATGATCCCGGTGCGCAGCGTGGACAGGTCCGCCGCGACCGTGTCCAGCGCGGCGAGCATGTCGATGAACATCGTCGGCACGCCGTAGAGGGAGGTACAGCGCTCGGCCTCGACCGCGGCCAAGGCCGCCTTCGGATCGAACGACGGCGCCGGAATCACGATGGCCGCACCATGACTCGTGCTCGCCAGATTGCCCATCACCATGCCGAAGCAGTGGTAGAACGGCACCGGGACGCAGATCCGGTCCTGCTCGGTGTATCCGCACAGTTCGCCGACGAAATAGCCGTTGTTGAGGATGTTGTGGTGACTGAGCGTGGCGCCTTTCGGGAAACCGGTTGTGCCCGAGGTGTACTGGATATTGATCGGGTCGTCGGCCGACAGCCGCGCCCCCAGGTCGACGAGCCGATCGGCGTCGATCTCGGTGCCGGACAGCGCCTCCCACTCGGGTGTGCCCAGCACGAGCACCTGCGTCAGTGCCGGGCAGTTCGGCCGGACCTCCTCGATCATCGCCACGTAGTCCGACGACTTGAATCGCTCGGCCGCGACGAGCATCCGCACGCCGGACTGGCACAGCACGTATTCCAGTTCGCTGGTGCGGTACGCCGGATTGATGTTGACCAGGATCGCGCCGATCTTCGCCGTGGCGTACTGCACCAGGAACCATTCCGCGCAGTTCGGCGCCCAGATGCCGACTCGGTCGCCCTTGCCGATCCCCTGCGCGGCGAGGCCGCAGGCCAGGGCGTCGACCGCGGCGCCGAGAGCGCGGTAGGTCCAGCGCCGTCCGGTCGGCCGGTCCACCAGCGCCTCCCGATCCGGGAACGCCGCCACCGTGCGGTCGAGATTGCCGCCGATGGTGTCCCCGAGCAGCGGGACGTCCGACACGCCGGAGGCGTAACTGGGCAGGGGCATCGCGGCCGGGGTCATCGGGCACCACCCTGCCGCAGCACGAACCGCTGCACCTTGCCGCTGGGCGTCTTCGGCAGGCTCGCCACGAAGTGGACCTTGCGCGGGTAGGCGTGCGCGGCGAACTTCTTCTTCACCAGGCTCTGTAGCTCGGCTTCCAGCGCGGGACCGCCCACGGCGCCGTCGCGCAGCACGACGAACGCCTCGAGCACTTCGCCGCGCAGTTCGTCCGGCATGCCGACCACCGCAGCCTCGGCGACCTGGTCGTGCAGCACGAGCACGCTCTCCACCTCGAACGGGCCGATGCGGTAGCCGGCCATGATGATCACGTCGTCGTCGCGGGAGGAGAAGCGGAAGAAACCGTTCTCGTCCTGCGAGCCCGCGTCGCCGGTCAGGTACCAGCGGCCGTCGGCGGTGTAGCGCTGCGCGGTGCGTTCCGGAGCGTCGAGGTAGCCGAGGAACCACAGCAGCGGGCTGCGTTCGGTGTCGATCGCCACCCGGCCCAATTCGCCGGTCGGGGCGACGGTGTCGGCATCGTCGGCGAGCACGGCGCAGGTCCAGCCCGGCAGCGAACGACCCATGGATCCCGCGGGAGTCTCCGTGTCGAGGTCTTCGTGCCAGGCGTTGCAGATGACCATGCCGTGCTCGGTCTGGCCATAGTGGTCGCGCACCGCGACACCCAGGTACTCCACCGACCAGGCGACCACTTCGGGGGTCAGCGGTTCGCCCGCCGAGGAGGCGCGGCGCAGCCGGGAATGCACGGGCGGCGTGGCGCCGTCGGCGCGCAGCGCTCGATACACCGTCGGGGCGGCGGCGAAATTGGTGACGCCGAAGGTCTCCAGCACCTGCCAGGTCAGCGGGGCGGAGAAGCCCGCGTGCAGCAGGATGCTGCGGATGCCGGTGGCCAGCGGGCCGAGGATGGCGTAGTACAGCCCGTAGGCCCAGCCCGGATCGGCGGCGTTCCAGAAGACGTCGTCGGGCCGGACGTCCAGCGCGAATTCCTGGTACGCGTGGAAGGAGGCGAGCGCGCGCAGCGGAATCGGGACGCCCTTGGGCGTGCCCGTGGTGCCGCTGGTGAACAGCTGCACGAGCAGGCCGTCGCCACCCACCGCGACCGGTGCGGCGTCCGGGTGGGTGTCGAGCAGGTCGTTCATCCGCAGCGCCCCCTCGGGTACCTCGGCTCCGGTGACGATCAGCCGCCAGGACGGGTCATCGGGCATATCGGGTCCCGGCGCGAGTTTCGGCGCCTGGTCGGAATCGGCGATGACGACGGACGCCCGGCTGGCGTTCAACCGCAGGGCGATCGCGGGCGGAGCGAAGGCGGTGAACAGCGGAACGTGCACCGCTCCGCGACGCCAGATGCCGAGTAGCGCGACCACCAGGTCCGCGGACTTCGCCATCAGCGTGGCCACCCGGTGGCCGGGTTCGACGCCGAGTCCGGCGAGTGCGGCCGCGAAGCGGGCGGAGCGTTCGCGCAGTTCGCCGTAGGTGAGGTCGGTCGAGGACAGGTCGGCCTCGACGATCGTGAAGGCGACCCGGTCGGCCGGGTGCCGATCACACAGCAGGTCCGCCGCCGACGCGTCGGCACGGTCGTAGCAGTCCAGCAGGTCGCGCACCCGCTGATTCAGATCGGTGCCCATCTTCAGTTCTCCTCGTTCTGTGATCCAGCGCAACCCGGGTGTGCAATAGGATGTGGGTCACATCCCGCTGCCCACTACCCCCGAAAAGGGGTGAGTCTCGTGACCCACACCGCCTTGCTGCGTCCGCGCGACAGCGACGCGCTGCGCGCCGAGATCCGCTGGGTGGCGAGCACGGCGGGCGTGCCGGTGGCCTTCGGCGGCGAAGTGCACGGGGACGCGCTGCTGCTGTCGGAGTTCGTCGGCACGCTGACCAACGGCCTGCGCGGTCTGGCCGTCGTGCGGGCCTCGGGGTTGGGTGGCCGGGTGATGGATTCCGGACGGCCCGCCGCGGTCTCCGACTATCGCCGCGCCTCCTCGATCACCCATGACTACGACGGGCCGGTCTCCGGCGAGGGCATCCGCTCCGTGCTCGCCGTACCCGTGGTGGTGGACCAGCGCTCCCGCGCGGTGCTCTACGCCGCGACGCGCGGCGCGAGCCCGCTGGGCGACCGCACCGCGGATCTCGTCGTCCAGGCCGGGCGTCGCCTGGCCACCGAGATCGCCGTTCGCGACGAGGTCGACCGTCGGTTGCGCATGCTGGAGGTCGCCACGCCGTCGGCAGCCGTCGCCCCGGCGATCGCGGAGGAATTGCGCGATATCCACGCCGAGCTGCGCGGCATGGCGCGCTCGGCCGAGGACGACCGGCTGCGCGGACGCCTGCACGCGGTATGCGAGCGACTGACCCGGGTCATGACCGGCGAGCCGCGGCCGGACAGCCCGAAACTGTCCCGCCGCGAACTCGACGTGCTGGCCCAGATCGCCCTGGGTTGCACCAATCAGGAAGCGGCGCAACGATTGTCGCTCGGCCAGGAGACCGTGAAGAGCTACCTGCGCAACGCGATGGTCAAGCTCGACGCGCACTCCCGCCACGAGGCGGTGGTCGCTGCCCGTCGCCACGGCTTGCTGCCGTGACGGGGCGGGAATTCCCTATGGGCGCACCGAGGGTCGCGTCATGCCGTCGGTACGCCTGCCTTGGCGGTGCCCCTCGGTGCGATGGTGGAGCACGGCCCGCCACGCTTCCTGCTCAGGAGTTGAGATTCACACCGGCGCCGAGCCCGACCTCGCGAAGGGTCACCGCCTCGACGCCGCCCGCGTCGAGCAGCCGGATCGCCGAATCGAGCAGCGCGGAGCGGGTGTCTGGCATGCATTCAGCGTAGTGCGCGGCGGACACGATCCAGCGCACGCTGTGCGCAGCACTGTCGCGGCGCACTCTCAGCCGGATCCGCGGTCGTCCGGACCGCGCTGCCAGGCTCCGCACCACACGCGGGCCGACCGACGTGGGGAGTGGGCCTATCGCCCGGGCCCGGCCGTGTCGTGGTCGGCGAGCAGGTCCGGCCTGCGTTCACGGGTCCGCGCGAGGGATTGCTCGCGGCGCCAAGCGGCCACCTTCGCGTGGTCGCCGGACAGCAGGATCGGCGGGACGTCGAGCCCGCGCCAGGAGACCGGGCGGGTGTAGCTGGGACCTTCGAGCAATCCGTCGGAGAACGAATCCTCCTGATGCGACTGCTGATTGCCGAGCACGCCGGGCAGCAGCCGGACCACGGCCTCGACCATCACCAGCACGGCCGCCTCGCCGCCGATCAACACGTAGTCGCCGATGCTGACCTCCGCCACCCGGACGCGGCGGGCGGCGTCGTCGAAGACGCGCTGGTCGATGCCCTCGTAGCGTCCGCAGGCGAAGACGAGATGCCGCTCGGCGGCCCAGCGGTGCGCCATGGCCTGCGTGAACGGCACCCCCGACGGCGTGGGCACCACGAGCAGCGCGTCGTCGGGACACACCTCGTCGAGCGCGTCGCCCCACACGGTCGGCTTCATGACCATGCCCGGCCCACCCCCGTAGGGGGAATCGTCGACGGACTTGTGCACGTCATGCGTCCAACGACGCAGGTCGTGCACGGCGAGCGAGATCAGTCCCTTGTCGATCGCCTTACCGAGCAGCGCCGTGCGCAGCGGCTCCAGGTACTCGGGGAAGATCGTGACGACGTCGAGTTTCATGCCTGTCTCCTAGCGCCGCCGGACCGCACGCGGTCGGCCGGTGCGAGCGATGCCCGATCGGACGCCCACCGTCTCATTCCGGGTCGAGCAGACCCTCGGGCGGATCGATCACGATCACGCCCTCGGCGAGCGACACCGTGGGCACGATGGCGGTGACGAACGGGATCAGGATCTCCCGCCCGTCGTCCGCGGCCCGCACCTCCAGCAACTCACCGGCCGCGGAATGCAGCACTTCGCGCACGGAGCCGACCACGGTCCCGTCGGCGAGCCGGACCTCGAGCCCCTCGAGCTCATGGTCGTAGAACTCGTCCGGATCCTCGGAAGGCGGAAGGTCGGCGCTGTCCACCACGAAGAGCATGCCGCGCAGCGCGTCGGCCGCGGTGCGATCGGTCACCCCGGCCAGAAACACCAGAAGCCGACCCGAGTGCTCCCGGGCCGACTCCACGGTGAACTCGCGAACCTCCGTCGCGCGCGGCAGCCGGCCGCGCAACCTGGTGCCCGGCGCGAAACGCGCCTCCGGCTCGTCGGTGCGCACTTCGACGACGAGTTCGCCGCGCACGCCGTGCGACTTGGCGACCCGTCCGACGACGAGTTCCATCTACTGGTCGGTGTCGACCACGTCGACCCGGATGCCCCGGCCGCCGATACCGGCAACGAGGGTGCGCAGCGCGGTCGCGGTACGTCCGCCGCGGCCGATCACTTTGCCCAGGTCATCGGGGTGAACGTGCACCTCGACGGTGCGTCCGCGGCGGCCGGTGATCAGCTCGACGCGGACGTCATCGGGGTTGGCGACGATACCGCGCACCAAGTGCTCCACGGCATCGGCGACGACGGCGCTCACTGCTCCATCACCTCGCGACGCAACTCACCCGTCGTCTGGGCCGGTCTGTCGACGGCTCCGGACGGGTATCGGATGGACGGGTGTCGCCCGCTCATTACTCGGCGGCCTCAGCGGCCTCGGCGCCCTCTTCGGCGTCCTTCTTGCCCTTCTTCTTGGGCGTGACCGCCTCGGCGACCGGCTCGTTGTCGGCGGCGGCCAGCGCGGCGTTGAACAGGTCCAGCTTCGACGGCTTGGCCGGCTTGACCTTCAGGGTGCCCTCGGCGCCGTCGATGCCCTTGAACTTCTGCCAGTCGCCGGTGATCTTCAGCAGCTGGAGGACCGGCTCGGTCGGCTGCGCGCCGACGCCAAGCCAGTACTGCACGCGCTCGGAGTCGATCTCGATGAGCGAGGGCTCTTCCTTCGGGTGGTACTTCCCGATGGACTCGATGGCCCGGCCGTCCCGGCGGGTGCGGGCGTCCGCGACGACGACGCGGTACTGCGGGTTGCGGATCTTGCCCAGGCGGGTGAGCTTGATGCGAACAGCCACTGCTGAT
>NZ_BAFR01000136.1 GCF_000308435.1 Nocardia araoensis NBRC 100135
GCTCCCCACCCTCACCACGGTGCTGCCGAATGTGGGATCGGAAGCCGGTGGGACGATTGTCGTCCTGACCGGGACGGGGTTGTCCACCGCCACCGCGGTCGATTTCGGCGGCACACCGGCGACCTCGTTCACGGTGCTCTCCGATACGCAGATCACCGCGGTCGCACCCGCGGGGACCGGCACCGTGCAGGTCACCGCGACCACGGCAGGAGGAACCAGCAACGGCGTCGCCTACACCTACCTCGGGATTCCCACACTGGTCACCGCGCTGCCGAACGTGGGACCGACAGCGGGCGCAACCACGGTCGTCATCGCCGGAACCAACCTGCTCGGAGCCACCTCGGTCGACTTCGGCGGCACCCCGGCGGCGTCGTTCACCGTCGATTCGGCGCTCCAGATCACGGCGGTCACACCCGCCGGGACAGGAACCGTACAACTCACCGTCACCACAGCAGGAGGAACCAGTAATGGTCTTGCGTTCACCTACATCTGACGGCTGAAGCGGCTGGGCCGTCGGCGGACTGTTGCCGGCGGCCCGGTTTCGTCGCGGTTGAGCGAATACGACACGAGTCTCCGTCATCGCGGACGGAGACTGCAGGGGCAAGGGGGTTTCGTTGGCGACCGTACTGAAGATGCTGCTGGCGGAACGGCATCTCAAAAGTCATCACGATTTTCTGGCCGCGTACGACAGGTGCGCGGCACGGCTCGATCCGCCCATCCCGCCCGGGCACGGGCCTGCGAAAGCGCAGTACTACCAGTGGTTGTCCGGGCGCATGATCGGACTGCCGCGCGACTACCACTGCCGGGTGCTGGAGCGGATGTTCCCGGGCTGGACCGTCGAGGGACTGTTTCAGATGGCCAACTCCACACCTGTCGACATCCGTTCGGAGGAAACGGGGTTTTCCGGCACCGACGCCTCGCTCGAGGCCTTTCTCGGCGCCGAGATGACCACCACCGGAACGACGCTGGTGTACTCGGCGTTCGAGCTGACACGGCCCGCCGCCGAAGCACTTCGAACGGCGGGCATCGACGGCAGGCGTGTATTCCAGAAGCAGGGCGGCGCGTTCGGGAATCGATACGTCGATGTCCCGTCGATGGTCGCGGAGAACGATCTGCGGGGAGTGCTGTACGTGCTTTCCTTTCTGCAACGCCACACCAGCATCCCGGTGGAGGTCCGCAACGACCGGGATCTCGTCGCGCGCCGCGACCGCTCGTGCATCAGTTTCGGGCTCACCGGCAACGACTACCTGCGGCGGTATCTGGATACCGCCGAGCATCCGCTGTTCACCTTGCGCGACAGCGTCGGCGAGGACGGTTCCCGTACCGTGCATTTGCGGCTGGCCGACGGAAGCGCGTACGACTCCGATGACGACCGCAACATCGGCATCGTCGCCCGGGTACGCCCCAGTCCGGATCGGCATCCCGGTCGCTTCTGGATGCATTGCGGCGGTTTGGGTCCGCGCGGCACCGCCGGAGCGGGGTGGTACCTCGCCCACTTCTGGGGCGCATTGCAACAGCGTGCCGGTGACCGGGACTTCGTCGCCGTCATCGGTGTCGACGAGTACTCCGACCACACGGTCAGCTTGGAGCATCTGCTGATCGGGCCGGACGCCGATGAATGACGACGCGTCAGTATCCGGGTGGCAGCGCAGCCAGCATGTCCCGTGTGACCGCGACGGCGTTGTCGGAACTGCCGCCTTCGACCAAGAGCGTCGCGAAGGCGAGATCGCCGCGGAAGCCGACGAACCAGGAGTGCGACCCGCCGTCCACTTCGGCTTCGCCGGTCTTGCCGTAGACCTCGCCCTGATCGGCGATCCGCTCGGCCGTACCCTCGACGACCACCTTGCGCATCATCGTGCGCAGTCCCTCGATGACATCGGGGGCCAGCGCAGGGCGGTCGCCATCGATCTGGGTGGGACGTCCCGCGATCAGGTACGGCACGGGCGCCGAGCCGTGCGCGATGGTCGCCGCCATGAGCGCCATGCCGAACGGACTGACCACCACCTTGCCCTGACCGATCCCGTCCTCGGTGCGCTGGATCAGGTCGTCCGAGGCGGGCACCGAGCCGGAGGTCGTCGGCAGCCCCACCACCGAATAGGCAGGGCCGACACCGAGCTTCGCGGCGGTCTCGTGCAACGCGGGACCGGGCAGGTCACTGGCGAGTTTGGCGAACGAGGTGTTGCAGGACCGCTCGTAGGCCGTGGACATCGGCACATTGCCGACGGTGAACAGGTTGTAGTTGGGGATGGTCCGCTCCCCGATCACGATTCGGCTCGGGCACGGCAGCACCGTGTCCGGGGTCGCGAGGCCGTTCGACATGGCCGCGGCGGCGGTCACCGTCTTGAACACCGAGCCGGGCGGATATTGGCCGATGGTCGCCAGCGGGCCGTCCCGATCGGCGGCCTTGTTCTGCGCGACCGCCAGAATCGCGCCGGTGGACGGGCGCAGCACCACCATCATGGTCTGCTCGGTCCGCGCCTGCACCGCACGCTGGGCGGCGTTCTGCACGTTGCGGTCGACGCTGAGCGAGAACGACGGCGCGGGTTGCGAGGGCACCTCCATCAGGACATCGGTATCGGCGCCGTTGGCGTTCAGAGTCACCACGCTCCATCCCGCCTTGCCGTCCACCTCCGCGATCACCGTCTTGCGCACCTGAGTGAGCAGATCGGGCGCGAACTCCCGATCGGTGGCCACCAGATCCCACTGCTGCGTCAGCGTGACGCCGGGCAGTCCGATCAGATCGGTGGTCACCTGGGCCGATTCGATGTCGTTGAGCAGCGCGACCGTGTAGGCGCCGCGCGCGGCTTCGGCCGCGTCGAGAATCGACTGCGGCGTCAGCGACTTGTCGAAGCGGTACAGCGCGGCGGAGAGCGCGGTGGCCACGCTCTTCGGGTCGGCGGCGTCGGACGCTACGAACGCGACCCGGGACACTTTGCCGGGCACCATGACATCGCTGCCGGACTGCTCGTTCACCCGCGCCCGCGGCGGCGGCTCGGATCGCAACGCCATGGTCTGGGTGTCGCCGAGTTTGGGATGGATGTCGGCCGAGGTCCAGCGGACCATCCACCGCCCGTTGCTGCGTCCCATCTGCAACTGGCCCGAGTACTTCCAGGTGCGGTTCTTGGGCAGCCGCCACTCGTAGGTGTAGTCGACGGTCGCGGTGTCACCGGTCACGCGCGCCGCGCCGGTGCGCGCCGTGAGTTGTTCGGCCTGGAGCTGATCCCACGCGGAACGCAAGGCGGCGCTCGCCTTCTCCGGCAGGTTCGTGAGGTCGGCGGCGGCGCTCACTCGGTGCTCGGCGAACGCTTTGACGAACGCGTCCGCGACGGGGACCGGCCCCTGCGGCTTGCTCGCACAACCGGCGGCGGCCACCGTGAGAGCCGCGACGGCGAGCGAGAGAAGCATCCGAGTGGACATCGGCACCGATGGTAGTAGTCACTGACGGGCAAACGCCTGCGGCACTCCGGGATTCGCCGCGCGGACCGCCAGGCTCAGTCGACCAGGACGGTGGCGAAGGTCGCGATCTGCCGGAAGCCGACGCGGCTGTAGGCGCGGCGGGCGATCGCGTTGTAGTCGTTCACGTACAGGCTCGCGGTGCGACCCGAAGCGACCACGGCGCTCGCTACCGCCGCGGTGCCCGCGGTGCCGTGCCCCTTCCCCCGGTGCTCCGGGTGCACCCAGACGCCTTGGATCTGGCCGGTGCGCCGGGACAGCGAGCCGACCTCCGCTTTGAAGACCACTTCCCCGTCCTCGAAACGAGCCCACGCACGGCCGGATTCGATCAAGCTCTGGATGCGGCGACGATAGCCGCGTCCGCCGTCACCCGCGCGTGGATCGACGCCGACCTCCTCGATGAACATCGCGATCGCGGCCGACAGGTAGCGGTCGAGTTCGTCGCGACGCACTCGGCGGACCTCCGCGTCGGGGGTGGCCAGCGGTGGCTGGGCCAGGGCCAGCAGCGGCTGTTCCCCGCGTAGCTCGCGCTCGGGCCCCCAATGCCTGGTCAGCATCTCCCACAGCGGCAACGTCAGTTCTCTGCGCCCCACCACCGAGGAACAGATCCGGGGCCAGCGCATCGCGCGGTCGGCGAACGCGCGCAAGGCGTCACGATCTCCCAGCAACGGCACCAGGTTCGCACCCGAGAAACACAGCGACTCCGCCGGACCGCCCCTGCTCCAGAGCTCCCCTTGGCCGCACCGGTTGTCCAGACCGAACTCTTGCAGGCGGGCCGCGACCATGCACGAGGCGACGGGATCGGCATCCAGCACACGTAGCACCTGAGCAAGATCTCGATTAGCGAGCTGCCGCGCAGGGGCGTATTTGGCCCGTCGCGCCGGCTCCAGCAGACTCCGCACGGTGACAGCCTGCCACGAACCGGCGCGATGCGGTACGGCTATGCCGAAAGCGCTGGTAGGCGAGTCGTCAGCGGACGGTGACGACCGGTTCGCCGGTGCCCGCGTCCTCGCCCATCTCCTCGGCGATGCGCATCGCCTCTTCGATGAGCGTCTCGACGATCTGCGCCTCCGGGACGGTCTTGATGACCTCGCCCTTGACGAAGATCTGGCCCTTGCCGTTGCCGGAGGCCACACCCAGGTCCGCCTCGCGCGCCTCGCCGGGCCCGTTCACAACGCAGCCCATGACGGCCACGCGCAGCGGCACCGCCATGCCTTCCAGGCCCGCGGTGACCTCGTTGGCCAGTGTGTACACGTCGACCTGGGCGCGCCCGCAGGAGGGGCACGACACGATCTCCAGCTTGCGCGGACGCAGGTTCAGCGATTGCAGGATCTGCCCGCCGACCTTGACCTCCTCGGCGGGCGGCGCGGACAGCGAGACGCGGATCGTGTCGCCGATACCCTCCGACAGCAGCGCGCCGAACGCGACCGCCGACTTGATCGTGCCCTGGAACGCCGGGCCCGCCTCGGTGACACCGAGGTGCAAGGGGTAGTCGCACTGCGCGGCCAGCTGACGGTATGCCTCCACCATGACCACCGGGTCGTTGTGCTTGACCGAGATCTTGATGTCGCCGAACCCGTGTTCCTCGAACAGGCTCGCCTCCCACAGCGCCGACTCCACCAGCGCCTCCGGCGTGGCCTTGCCGTACTTCTCCATCATCCGCTTGTCCAGCGAACCGGCGTTCACGCCGATGCGGATCGGGATGCCCGCCGCGCCCGCGGCCTTGGCGACCTCCTTGACCCGGCCGTCGAATTCCTTGATGTTGCCGGGGTTGACCCGGACCGCGGCGCATCCGGCGTCGATCGCGGCGAAGATGTAGCGCGGTTGGAAGTGGATGTCGGCGATCACCGGGATCTGGGATTTCGCCGCGATCGTGGCCAGCGCGTCCGCGTCCTCCTGACGCGGGCAGGCCACCCGCACGATGTCGCACCCCGACGCGGTCAACTCCGCGATCTGCTGCAGGGTGGCGTTCACGTCGTGCGTCTTGGTCGTGGTCATGGACTGCACCGAGATCGGGTGGTCGCTGCCCACCCCGACATTGCCCACCATCAGCTGGCGGGTCTTACGCCGTGGAGCGAGCACTGCCGCGGGGGCGGTCGGCATCCCCAATCCGATTGTGCTGGTCACCTTCGGCTGCCTACTTTCGTCGTGTCCGGCCGGTTCGGTGCCGAGTCTAGCCGTGGCGCGCGATGCCCACCGTACGTCGCCGGTCACACCACCGATCGGCGGCGCCGGTCAGAACAGCTTGATCGGGTTCACGATGTCGGCGGCCAGGGTGAGCAGCATGTACGCACCGCCGATCACCACGACGACATAGGTCGCGGGCAGCAACTTCAGGTAGTTCACCGGCGCACCGGGAGCGAGCCCCTTCCAGCCGCGGATGGTGTTGCGGATCTTCTCGTAGATCACCACCGCGATGTGGCCCCCGTCCAGGGGGAGCAACGGCAGCAGGTTGAAGATGCCGAGGAAGAAGTTCAGGCTGGCCAGCACCAGGATGAAGATGTTCCACAGGCCGCGTTCGGCGGTCTCACCGCCGATCTTGCTGGCGCCGTACACGCTGACCGGGGTCTCCGGATCACGCTCGCCTCCGGTCACCGCGTTCCACAGCGCCGAGACCTTCGCGGGCATCTGGGTCAGCGAGTCGACCGTACGCAGGAACATGTCGCCGGTGAACGTTGCGGCGGCCGGGACGGCGCCCAGCAGGTCGTATTGCACGGGGTCGTAGCGCTCCGGCGCAACGCCGATGGCGCCGACCACGCGGCCCTCGCCGCCGCCCTCGGGGTAGCGCACGACCCGCTCCGGCGTCACCGGAATGGTGAGGGTGCGGCCGTCGCGCTCGATGACGTAGGTGAACGGGCCGGTCTGCTTCTGGGTCTCGGCCTGGAACTGCCGCCAGGTGTCCACCTTGACGCCGTTCACCTCTTTGACGATGTCACCGCGCTGCAATCCGGCACGCTGCGCCGGGCCCGTGCCGGTGCAGGACTCGGTGGAGCCGTCGGGCTTGCCCTGCGGCACGCAGCTCATGACGCCCAGCGCGGTGGCGGGCGGTTCCTTCAGGTTCGGCAGACCCCATCCGACCGCGAGCACCACGATCAGGATGAAGCCGAGCACGAAGTTCATCGCGATGCCACCGGACATCACCACCAGCCGCTTCCAGGTGGCCTGGCGGTACATGGCGCGGTCGAGTTCTTCCGGGCGCAGTTCGTCCAGCGCCGTCATGCCCGCGATGTCGCAGAAGCCGCCGAGCGGAAGCGCCTTGAGTCCGTATTCGGTCTCACCGCGGCGGAACGAGAAGATCTTCGGTCCGAATCCGATGAAGTAGCGTCGCACCTTCATGCCGGTCGCCTGGGCGGTCCACATGTGCCCACATTCGTGCAGCGCGATCGACACGGTGATGCCCAGCGCGAACAGCACGAACCCCAACGCGAACACCATTTGCTCTACAGCCCTCCTGCGTATGCGCAGCTCGAATATCCCGCACGCACGCGTCCGCTCCTGGCCGCGAGCACTCCCACCACTCTAATGGGTGCTGTCGGACGTAGTCCGTCCTCAACCCGCGCATGGCCGGAGCGAAATCGAAGGTACGCCTAATGGGTGCTGTCGGACGTAGTCCGTCCTCAACCCGCGCATGGCCGGAGCGAAATCGAAGGTACGCCCAATGGGTGCTGTCGGACGTAGTCCGTCCTCAACTCGCGCATGGCCGGAGCGAAGGCGGAGGTACGCCCAACCGGACAAAATCCTGTCCTGTGTGTTCAGTGTGCCAGGACGCCGTCGTTTCGCGCGTCCGATCCGGCGCGGGAAGGTGTCAGCCGCGTACCCGAGCGGCGGCGAACTCCCGCGCCCAGGTATCCGCGGCGAGGACCTCGTCGAGCGAATCCGGCTCCGCGCGCCACTGCTGCGCCGCCTCCACCGCGGCGGCCACCGTGCCGACGATCTGCGGGAAACGGATGACGCCGTCCAGGAAGGCCTGCACCGCCACCTCGTTGGCGGCGTTGTAGACCGCGGTGACGCTGCCGCCGGCCTCACCGGCCGCACGGGCCAGTTCGACCGCAGGGAACACGTCGTTGTCGACCGGTTCGAACGTCCAGGTGGACGCGGTGCCGAAATCGCAGGCCACGGCCGCACCGGGCACCCGGTCCGGCCAGCCGAGCGCCAGCGCGATGGGCAGCTTCATGTCCGGGGGGCTGGCCTGGGCGAGCGTGGAGCCGTCGGTGAAGGTGACCATCGAGTGCACGATCGATTGCGGGTGCACGGTGACGTCGATGCGGTCGTAGGGCACCCCGAACAGCAGGTGGGTCTCGATCAGCTCGAGTCCCTTGTTCACCAGCGACGCCGAGTTCAGCGTGTTCATCAAGCCCATCGACCAGGTGGGATGCGCCTTGGCCTCGGCGGGCTCGACCGACTCCAGCATCTCGGCGGTCCAGCCGCGGAACGGGCCGCCGGAGGCGGTCAGCACCAGCCGGTCGACCTCGTCGGCGCGACCGCCGCGCAGGCACTGCGCGAGCGCGGAATGTTCCGAATCCACGGGAACGATCTGTCCGGGGGCGGCGGCGCGTGTGACCAGGGAACCGCCCGCGACCAGCGACTCCTTGTTGGCCAGGGCCAGCCGCGTACCGGACTGCAGGGTGGCCAGGGTCGGCTCCAGTCCGAGCGAGCCGACCAGAGCGTTGAGCACGACGTCCGCCTCGGTGCGGCGCACCAGCTCGGTCACCGCCCCCGGGCCGCCCAGCGGCAGGTCCAACCGCTGGGCCGCGGCCGGATCGGCGACGGCCACATTGCGTGTGCCCGTGGCGGCCATCTGGGCGGCGAGCAGGTCGGTGTTGCCGCCGCGCGCGGCGAGTCCGACCACCTCGAAGCGGTCGGGATTGGCGGCGATCACCTCGAGCGCTTGGGTGCCAATGGATCCGGTGCTGCCCAGCAGCAGGACTCTCACGATGTCGGACACGCCATTCATTGTGTCCTACCTCCGGAACGTGTTCGACGGGCGCGGGCCGACTTACAACGACGCACCGTCGTATGTCACGATATGCGGCAGCAGCTCATCGAGTGCGTACCGGAATCGCGGTACAAGTAACAGCTAAGGAGCGATCGTGGCCGCCACGGAACTCGAACACGCCGACACCGAGCGCGTCGTCACCCGCGTGGACACCGCCGAAGTTCCCTCCGCAGCCTGGGGCTGGAGCGGCGAGTCGCGTCGCACCTTCCGGATCGCGGGCTGGATCGTCGCGCTGATCCTGCTGGCCATGCTGGTCGGCAACCACAAGGGCAAGGTCGAGGACATCTTCCTCGTCGGCTTCGCCGTCCTGATCGCGGGCATCCTGATCCGCGACTCGGTGCTCCAGCGCAAGCCGCGGTAGTCGAAAAGTCTTCTCGCACAATTTCATTCGTCCTGTACCGCCGGCAACGGCCCGGTACCGTGTGCGTCCGAGGTCCGCGTCCCAGCCGGGTCGCGGACCTCGGTTTCTGTTCCCACGACCACTTAGGACGCAATGATCAAGATCTGTTCGGCCGCCCTGCTCGCCGCGAGCGCGTTCGGCTCGCTGCTGCTCTCGCCCGCCGCACCCGCGCACGCCCAGTCACCGGCGTGCGGCGCGGCCATCGACGCGATCAACGCCGCGATCGATGAATCGGGCGGGAATCTGGACCCGACCGTGCAGCAGTCGCTCGCCGCCAAGCTCTCGGCCATCCAGGCCGAAGGCGCGGAGAAGGACGCGATCGCCGCCTACGCCCGCGCCCTCACCGACGACAAGGTCACGAGCATGGACGCCGCGACCGACGAACTGAACCGAGTCTGCAAGAGCTGATCGTCGGGCGGCGCGGACCCGGCCGGGTGCGCGCCGCCGGATGGATCGCTAGCGACCACGGCGTCGGGTGGGCTTCTTCTTGGCCGGAGCCGGACGACCACCCGTCTTCTTGGCCGTGGGCTTCTTCCGCGACTCGCTTTCGTCGGCTCGGGCCGGGGCGCGTGAACTGCGCTCGGAACGGCCACGGACGACGCCGATGAACTCCTCGACCAGATCGGTGGTGCGATCGGCAGGCCAGGCCAGCGCGACCTCCGTGTCCGGGACGTCGAGCATCGGCCGGTAGACGAGGTCGCGACGATGATGCAGGCGAGCGAGCGAGTGCGGCACGATGGCCGCCCCACCGGCCGCGGCGACGAGCTCCAGCGCGCCGCCGACCGCGTCGACATCCGAGGTGTCCTGGAGACGCTCGTCGGCCAGGTCGGCCACCCGCACCTCGTCGAACACCGACAGCGGATGCTCCTTCTGCACCACCACGACCGGAACTTCCCGGTAGAGCGGGATCGCGCTCATGCCGTCGCGGTCGATCGGCAGCCGAACGAAGCACATGTCCACGCGGCCCGCGCGCAGCGCCGCTTCCTGATCCGCCTGCGCCAGCGCGCTCACCTCGAGCGGGGTGTCCGGGAACCGCTCGGCCCAGATCCGACTCCATTTGGACACCGTGACGCCCGGTACGAAACCCACCCGCAGGACCGCCGGAGCCTGCGGCTGCTGTCCCTGTGCCGCCGATTCGGCCCGCGCGATGATCGCACGCGCCTGCTCCTGCAACTCGCGTCCGTCGTCGGTGAGCTGGGTCGGTTGCGCGCCGGGCACGAAAAGCTTTGTGCCGAGCTCGTTTTCCAAGTCGATGACGGCGTGGCTGAGCTTCTGCCGCGAGATGTGCAGCGACTTCGCCGCGCGCGCGAAGTGCAATTCCTGCGCGACCGCGACGAACCAGCGCAGGCGCACCACATCGATCGACTCCAACCGGCTCATTCGTGCAAGCGTATGCCACCGCGCGGTCGGGCCCCGCCGCGCCGCCCAGTAAGCTGGGTCGGTGAGCCCGGACAAGAAACCGCAGATGATGAAGCCGTTGACGGCGGCGAACAAGCTCGGCATCTACCTCCCGGCCGCACCCGAGGAGTTCCGCCACGCGCCGATCTCCCGCGCCCAGCTCGACGCGCTGCGCAACGATCCCCCCGAATGGCTCACCGAACTGCGCCGCACCGGTCCGTTTCCCCGCGATGTCGTGGCACGCAAACTCGGCATTTCCAATGCTGGCTTGACCCGCGCCGGGGTCTCCGACCATCTCACCGTCGACGAGATCGACACCTTGCTCGCCGACCCGCCGGAGTGGCTCGTGCGCGAGCGGGAGAACTATGCCGCGGTCCGCGCTGAGAATGCGCGCATCAAGGCGAAGGAAGCCGAACGTCGCGCCGCCACCAATCGTCCGGCGAAGAACCGCGGCTAGCGCATCGGGCGGGAAACACTCGCCCGGGATATGGCGATTCCGCGATGCGCCGTCCGAGTCGCACCGCCCGACCCGCAGCCGGGTACCTCAGTTCTCCGCGGCCAATTGCCCACAGGCGGCGGCGATTTCCTGGCCACGGGTATCGCGGACCGTGCAGGGCACGCCCTTGGCGTTGACGCGGCGGACGAACTCCTGCTCGACCGGCTTGGGGCTGGCGTCCCACTTGGAGCCCGGAGTCGGGTTGAGCGGGATGACATTGACGTGCACCCGGGAGCCGAGCGCCTTGTGCAGTTTCTCGCCCAGCATGTCCGCGCGCCACGGGTGGTCGTTGATGTCGCGGATGAGCGCGTATTCGATGGAGACGCGGCGGCCGGTCTTGTCGGCGTAGTAGCGGGCCGCGTCGAGCACCTCGGCGACCGGCCAGCGATTGTTCACCGGGACCAGGGTGTCGCGCAGTTCGTCGTCGGGCGTGTGCAGCGAGACGGCCAGCGTGACCGTCAATCCCTCATCGGCCAGTTTGCGGATGGCCGGAGCCAGCCCGACGGTCGAGACCACGACATTGCGCTGGGAGATACCCAGTCCGTCCGGCGCGGGCGAGGTGATCCGGCGTACCGCGGCGACCACCCGCTTGTAGTTCGCCAGCGGCTCACCCATACCCATGAAGACGATGTTGGACAGCCTGCCCGGCCCGCCCGCCACTTCCCCGTCCCGCAGTGCCGCGGCCGCGGCACGCACCTGGTCGACGATCTCGGCGGTGGACAGGTTGCGGTTCAGCCCGCCTTGCCCGGTGGCACAGAACGGGCACGCCATCCCGCAACCGGCCTGACTGGAGATGCACAGGGTCGCGCGATCGGGGTAGCGCATGAGCACGCTCTCCAGCAGCGTGCCGTCGCCGGCGCGCCAGAGCGTCTTGCGGGTCTCCCCGTCGTCACACGCCACATGTTTGACCACGTCGAGCAGCGGCGGGAACAGCGCCTCGCCGATCTTCTCCCGGACCCCGGCGGGCAGATCCGTCATCTGCGCCGGATCGGCCTGCAATCGCGCGTAGTACTGCCGGGCGATCTGATCGGCGCGGAACTTGGGCAGGCCCAGCTCCTCGACGGCCGCACGCCTGCCCGCGGCGTCGAGGTCGGCGAGATGGCGCGGCGGCATGCCGCGGCGCGGAGCGTCGAAAACGAGGGGCAGGGAGACGGTCATAGTTGCTCCATTGTCCCATCCGGAGGAAACACGTCCGCACTCGACCGCATGCGGGCTGCTCGACATGCCTGGTTCGCCACCTGGAAATGCCTGCGGCGGTGATAGCCGTCAGCCATGATCGAGATATGTCCACGCATGCCGAACACCCGCCCGAACCGGATCCGGACCTGTCGAAGCGCCAGCGCACGACACCGCCGAGCGCCCCGCCCGTCGTCCCTGGTGCCCCGGCCGTCGCTCCGGTCAAGAAGTCGCTGGCCTCGCGCACCGGTTACGCCTGGACCGGGCTCGTCGCAGGCGTCTTGATCCTCGTCCTGTTGCTGATCTTCATCGTGCAGAACCTCGAGCAGGTCCAAGTGCACTTCTTCTTCTGGGACTTCTCGCTGCCGCTGGGCGTCACCGTGTTGTTGTCGATGATCGGCGGCGCGCTCGTCATGGCCTCGGTGGGCGGCGTGCGCATCCTGCAGCTGCGCCGCGCGGCCAAGAAGGTTTGACGCCCACGGTCACAGCAGCGTGGACAACACCAGCCAGGAGACGAACGCCGAGGGGAGCATGGAGTCCAGGCGATCCATGATGCCCCCGTGGCCCGGAAGCAGCGTGCCCATGTCCTTGATGCCGAGTTCCCGCTTGATCTGCGATTCGATCAGGTCGCCGCAAGTGGCCACCAGCACCAGGCCGACGCCGAGGACGACGCCGATCATCGAGTTGGCATCCAGCAGCAGCGTCACCGTGAGCAGACCGCCGATCACGCTGAACACCAGCGAGCCGCCGAAACCCTCCCAGGACTTCTTCGGGCTGATCGAGGGCACCATCGGATGCTTGCCGAACAGCACGCCCGCCACGTAACCGCCGACGTCGGAGCAGACCACCAGGATCATGAACGTCAGCACCCGCAGGTTGCCGTCCGGCTCGAGCAGCAGCAGCGTGGCGAACGAGGCGAGCAGCGGAATCCAGGCCAGCGTGAACACCGTGATGGCGGTGTCGCGCAAGAAGTTCCGCGGAGCGGTCCGCAAACCGTGGTCGAACAGCCGCCACACCATGCAGATCAAAGTGGTCGCGGCGAACGCGCCCGCGACACCGCTTGCCCCGTACGGCCAGCCCAGCCAGAACACCGCTTGGCCGCCCACGATCAGCGGAACCCGCGGTACGAGCACATCGGCTTCGCGCAGCCGCTTGGCGACCTCCCAGGTGGCCACGCCGACCCCGGCCGCCGCGACGCCGATGAACACCTTCGGTACGAACAGCAGGATCGCGATCAGCGAAAGGCCGAGGCCGAAGCCGACGGTCAGCGCGGCGGGCAGATTGCGGCCCGCGCGCGAACCAGTGTGCGGCGCGGCGGGATGAGGCTCCGGCGTCGCGGGACCGCCTAACGGTTCATGACCGGAAGCACCAGCATCGTGCGTGTGCTGTCGCATCGCATCGGCTGTTCCGTTCACCGGCGGCTCCTCTGCCGCACCGGTCGCGGCGGCGTTCTCGGCCACGATTGTCCCGTCGCTCAACTCGTCGTTCCGTTCGTCCCCCGCCCGGCGGGCCTCGGCGCTGTCACGGGCGGCTCGCGGTGACCCGGGCCTCCTCCGGGCCCCGTCACATCTGCCGACCGATCCGCGTCAGACCTCGAGCAGTTCGGCTTCCTTGTGCTTGACCAGTTCGTCCACCTGGCCGACATACTTCGCGGTGGTCTTGTCGAGTTCCTTCTCGGCACGCCCGACCTCGTCCTCGCCTGCCTCGCCATCTTTCTGGATGCGCGACAGTTCGTCCATCGCCTTGCGCCGGACATTGCGGATGGCGACCTTGGCGTCCTCGCCCTTGCCCTTCGCCTGCTTGGCGAGTTCACGGCGGCGCTCCTCGGTCAGTTGCGGCACCGAGATCCGGATGATGTCTCCGTTGTTGGTGGGGTTGACGCCCAGATCCGAATTGCGGATCGCGGTCTCGATCGCCCCGAGCTGGGCCGCCTCGTAGGGCTTGATCACGACCATGCGCGGCTCCGGCACCGTGATGCTGGACATCTGGGTGATCGGGGTCGGCGATCCGTAGTAGTCGACCACGACCCGGGAGAACATACCCGGATTCGCGCGACCGGTACGAATGGTTCCGAGATCGTCCTTCGCCACCGAGACGGCCTTCTCCATCTTCTCCTCGGCGTCGAAGAGCGCTTCTTCAATCACGACCGTTTCCTCCACAGCGTCGTCATGTCATGATCCGCGGTCCGCGGGTATCAGGACCGAACCAGTGTGCCGATCTTCTCACCGGCGACCGCGCGGGCGATATTGCCCTTGGTCAACAAATTGAACACCAGAATCGGCATCTGGTTGTCCATGCACAAGCTGAAGGCGGTCGCGTCCGCGACCTTGAGGTCGCGCTCGATGACCTCTTTGTGGGTGATCTCGGTGTACATGGTCGCGGTCTCGTCGACGCGCGGGTCGGCGGTGAACACTCCGTCCACCGCCTTGGCCATCAAGACCACGTCCGCGCCGATCTCCAGCGCGCGCTGCGCGGCGGTGGTGTCGGTGGAGAAGTACGGCATGCCCATGCCCGCTCCGAAGATGACCACGCGCCCCTTCTCCAGGTGCCGCTTGGCCCGCAGCGGAAGGTAGGGCTCGGCGACCTGGCCCATGGTGATCGCGGTCTGCACCCGGGTGTCCACCCCTTGCTGCTGCAAGAAGTCTTGCAGCGCAAGGCTGTTCATCACGGTGCCGAGCATGCCCATGTAGTCCGAGCGCGCCCGCTCCATGCCGCGCTCCTCGAGTTCGGCGCCGCGGAAGAAGTTCCCGCCGCCGATCACCACGGCCACCTGGACGCCGGTGGCGACCACCTCGGCGATCTGCTCGGCCACCGTCTGCACGACGTCCGGGTCGAGTCCGACCTTCCCGCCGCCGAACATCTCCCCGCCGAGTTTCAGCAGTACCCGGCGATATCCTGGGCGATCGGTCCCCGGGTCCGTCATGGGTCTCCAGTCTCCTTCGGCGAGGAATTGTCGTTGTTCCGATGATTCGTTGCTCACGGCAGGCGCCTGTGACGTAGAGCAAGGCAGAGCGGCACCTATCCTGCCTTATTCGGTTGGAGCGGCAGCAGAAGGCCCCCCGTCAACCGGCGTTCGTTCGGTCGGCGGGGGGCCTGCACGCTGGGAGGTGCGGCGGAACTCAGTTGGCGCCGACCTCGAAGCGGGCGAAGCGGGTGACGGTGACACCGGCCTCGTCCAGCAGAGCCTTGACGGTCTTCTTCGAATCGGTGACCGACGGCTGCTCGAGCAGCACGACGTCCTTGAAGAAGCCGTTGACCCGGCCCTCGGTGATCTTCGGCAGCGCGGCCTCGGGCTTGCCCTCCTCGCGAGCGGTCTGCTCGGCGATGCGGCGCTCGTTCTCCACGACGTCGGCCGGAACCTCGTCGCGGGTCACGTACTTGGCCTTGAGCGCGGCGACCTGCATGGCGGCGGTGCGAGCGGCCTCGGCCGCGGCGTCGCCTTCACCGGTGTACTCGACCAGCACGCCGACGGCGGGCGGCAGGTCGGAGGCACGCTTGTGCAGGTAGGTGGCGACCGGGCCGTTCAGCGAGATGACCCGGCGCAGCTCGAGCTTCTCGCCGATCTTCGCGGCGAGCGCCTGCACGGCCTCGTCGACGGTCTTGCCGCCCAGGTCCAGCGCCTTCAGCGTGTCCAGGTCGCCCGGCTTGGCGGCCGCCGCCGCGGCGACGACCTGCTCGGCCAGCTGCTGGAACTCCGCGTTCTTCGCGACGAAGTCGGTCTCGGAGTTGATCTCGACCATGACGCCGTCCTTGGCGACGACCAGGCCTTCGGCGGTGGTGCGCTCGGCACGCTTGCCGACGTCCTTCGCGCCCTTGATGCGCAGCAGCTCGACGGCCTTGTCGAAGTCACCGTCGGTCTCGGCCAGCGCGTTCTTGCAGTCCATCATCCCGGAGCCGGTCAGCTCCCGGAGCCGCTTCACATCGGCAGCGGTGTAGTTCGCCATTCTCGGCGAGCCTCCTTTGGAGAAGTGTGGGTGTTGACAGCGGCGATCACGATGGCACTGGCGCGTGATCGCCGCTGAAGCTGTGCCCGATCGCGGCCTTCGCTGGGCCCTACATGGTTAGGCAGGCTACCGCCTCCGGGGCCGTCGCTCAGACCGCGTGGCTACGAGTCGCTCAGGCCTCGGCCGAGGTCTCGGCGGCCTCGGCGCCGGGGGCGGCCTGCGCGAGCAGCTCCTGCTCCCACTCGGCCAGCGGCTCACCCGCGCCCGCCTCGGGCTTCTCGTCGCCCGAGGAAATACCGGCGCGCGCCTGCACGCCCTCGGCCACCGCGGAGGCGACGACCTTGGTCAGCAGGGCCGCGGAGCGGATCGCGTCGTCGTTGCCCGGGATCGGGTAGTCGACCAGGTCGGGGTCGCAGTTGGTGTCCAGGATCGCGATGACCGGGATGTTCAGCTTGCGCGCCTCGCCGACGGCGATGTGCTCCTTGTTGGTGTCGACGACCCAGATGGCCGAGGGCACCTTCTGCATGTCGCGGATACCGCCGAGGGTGCGCTCCAGCTTGTTCATCTCACGCGTGAGCATGAGGATTTCCTTCTTGGTGCGACCCTCGAAGCCACCGGTCTGCTCCATGGCCTCGAGCTCCTTGAGGCGCTGCAGACGCTTGTGCACGGTGGAGAAGTTGGTGAGCATGCCGCCCAGCCAGCGCTGGTTGACGTAGGGCATCCCGACGCGAGTCGCCTCGGCCGCGATCGACTCCTGGGCCTGCTTCTTCGTGCCGACGAAGAGAACGGTGCCACCGTGGGCGACGGTCTCCTTGACGAACTCGTAGGCCTTGTCGATGTAGGTCAGCGTCTGCTGCAGGTCGATGATGTAGATGCCGTTGCGGTCGGTGAAGATGAACCGCTTCATCTTCGGGTTCCAGCGCCGGGTCTGGTGTCCGAAGTGTGCGCCGCTGTCGAGCAGCTGCTTCATGGTTACGACAGCCATGGCTCCCGTATCTCTCTTTCGTTTGCCGGTTGACGCAGCGAATCGGCGATCCGCTGCCCTGGCGCCACCGAATCGTCGGACCCGACCACGAAGGTGGGGACCAGCCGGCGATTCCCTGTTCCGAACACGCTGCCGCGAACCCAAATAGTCTCGAGCTCGATTCGAACAGCGCCGCTATGAACAAGCACGGGTGGCGCGCGAAGTCGGTCCATGCACGCACAGACCGCTCGATCAGTTTACGACCTCCCGGCACCAGATCTAAATCGGTCCGCTCCGGAGCCCCCCACCAGGCGAAACGGCAGCTTTCCACAGTCGTGCAGGTTGTCCACATTCCACGGATCGAGGGCTCGGCGACCCAGGAATCGCGGAACGGTGGAGCCATGAAACCGATCTCCACCGCCACCACCTTCCTCGTACCGCTGTTCTTCACGCTCGGCGTCGTCACCGCGCCGCCGGTCGGGGCCGAGACGCCTGCCGCAGGACCCGTGCACGGGGCGTGCACGGGATCCGTTTGCCTGCCGTCGCTGTCCGGCCTGCTTCGGCGTGCGCCGCTGCCCTTCCGGCAATCCGGGATCGGTGCGGACGACCGGCATGCGACCAGTTCCGCCGGTGGCGAGTTGTGCGCACCGCCCGCGCCCCTCTGCGGGTCGTGATCGGACCTACCCGCCCGGCACGGATGACCAGTTCGAACACCATGCGGCGTGGTCGGCGCCTTTCCACGGCGCTGGCTCTCGGCGTCGCCGCGATCGTCGCGACGACGCCGACCGCGACGGCCCGACCCCAAGGGCGGTTCGGCTGGCCGCTGCAACCGCGCCCCGCGGTGGTCAGGCACTTCGACAAACCCGCGCAGAACTGGCTGCCGGGGCATCGCGGGGTCGACCTGGCCGGCACCGAGGGGCAGCCCGTGCTCGCCGCGGGGGAAGGGATCGTGGTCTTCGCCGGAACGGTGGCCGACAAGCCGGTCGTGTCCATCGAGCACCCCGGCGGGCTGCGCACTACCTACGAGCCCGTTCGCGCCGAAGTTCCCGTGGGAAGGCGCGTCGAACGCGGGGCCCGGATCGGCACGCTCGAGTCGGGACACCCGGGATGCGTGGCGGCGTGTCTGCACTGGGGAGCTCGCGTCGAGGGCCGTCTCCGCCGCAACCGCGAGTATCTGAACCCCCTCGGACTCCTGCACCTCACTCCCCTGCGGCTCAAACCGGTGCGCCCCGAATCCGGAGCCGGACGATTCGCCGCTTCGCCGCGCATCGGTCGGCGGCCTCGTCCGCCCGAACCGGCGTGTCGGCGGCGGGAGGTGGCGAGACCGTTGGGCGCGGGGTGAAGATCAGGGCATGGCGGATGGGCTGGAGCCGTTCACGTACTCCGAACTCGGTGCGACCCGCGGCGTACTGCCGGAGGGTTACCACGGATTGCGGCTGCGGCGACGTCTCGGGCGAGGACGTGCGCTGTTCGAGCAGGCGGGTGCGCAGATTCTGGCCTACCGCGCGCAGAAGGGCACCGGGATCTTCCGATCCGCCGACACCCCGACAGCCGAGCCCGGCACCGCTGTCACAGTGCGGCTCGGAATCGGTCCGTTGGGCATCACCGCTCCGTGCCGCGTGGTGTATGTCCTCGACGAACCCGACCGCCGGGGTTTCGCCTACGGAACCTTGCCCGGCCACCCCGCCTCCGGAGAAGAGTTGTTCGCCGTCGAGTACGACTCCGCCGACGACACGGTGTACGGGCTGATCGTCGCGTTCTCCCGCCCCGCCACCTGGTACACCCGGCTCGGCGGACCCGCGGTACGACTGACCCAGCGTTTCGTCGCGGGCCGATACCTCGCGACGTTGCCGACGTCCGATTGAAGAAGGACGGCACAGACCCGCACTACGGTGTGACGATCGCGAAGTCGGGGTCGGGAGCGTCGAAGACGTCGACCAGTTCGGCGAGCTTGGTGACGTCTCCCTCGATGACGATGTCCCCCGCGGCCGCCGCGACGCCGAAATCGTCGCCGGCCAGCAGCACGCGGATCAGTGTGGACTTCGTCAGGGTGAAGGTGGCGTCGGCTTCCGGGAGGGCCGTGCCGGAAGCGACGTCGTAGTGCGTGAGGCGACCGTTGCGCAGTTCCAGCCGGTGGGTGCGGTCCTGGTCGGTGAGGATCCAGTCCGTCACCAGCCGATGATCCCACGCCTTGGGGCCGTCGACGCGCAACGCCAAGGCGTCGAAGATCTGGTCGATGGACAGCGCCGCCACCAGGGTGGGCGAATCGGTTTTGGTCGGCGTGCCGAACGAGCCGTAGCGCAACTCGTAGGCTCCGCTGAGATAGAAGTTGCGCCAGGTGGCGTTCTCCGCGCCGTAGCCGAGTTGTTCGAACGTGCTGGCCTGCAGTTGTTTCGCTGCGTCGTTGTCCGGATCGGCGAAGATCACGTAGTTGAGCACCTGCGCCACCCAGCGGTAGTCCCCGGCGTCGTACGAGGCCCGCGCTTTGCGCAACACTTCGTCCGCGCCGCCCATGAATTCCACATGGCGCCGGGCGGATTCGACCGGCGGGTGCTCCCACAGATGTGCGGGGTTGCCGTCGAACCATCCCATGTAGCGCTGATAGACGGCCTTCACGTTGTGGCTGACCGAGCCGTAGTACCCGCGCGCATGCCAGGCCTCCGCGATGGCGGGCGGAAGGGTGACCAGCTCGGCGATCTCCGCGCTCACGTAACCCTGGTTCAGCAGGCGGACGGTCTGGTCGTGCAGGTACCCGTACAGATCCCGTTGCAGCGAAAGGAATTCCACCAGGCGGTCGGTGCCCCAGGTCGGCCAATGATGCGAAGCGAAGACGACGTCGGAGTCACGGGCGAACAGGTTGATCGCCTCGGTCAGGTATCTCGCCCAGACATGCGCGTCACGCACCAGCGCGCCGCGCAATGTGAGCAGATTGTGCAGGGTGTGCGTCGCGTTCTCCGCCATGCACAGCGCGCGGCGGTCGGGGAAGTAGAAATTCATCTCCGCGGGCGCTTCGGTGCCGGGCGTGAGCTGGAAGACCATCCGTATCCCGTCGATCGTCTTCTCCTCGCCGGTGGTGGTGATGTCGACGGTCGGCGGGATGAGCGTGACCGTGCCGACCGACGTGGTCTGCCCCAGTCCGGAGCCCACCGCGCCCAGCGGTCCGCGCGGCAGCACGGCGCCGTACATGTACCCCGCGCGGCGCGCCATCGCCGTGCCCGCGTAGATGTTCTCCGCCACCGCGTGTTCCAGGAATCCGGCGGGCGCCAGCACCGGGCAGCGACCCGCCCGGACCGCCTCGGCGGTGGTGACGCCGTACGCGCCGCCGAAGTGGTCGGCGTGTGAATGGGTGTAGATCAGACCGGTCACCGGGCGGTCGCCGCGATGCGCGCGATAGAGCGCCAGACCGGCCGCGGCGGTCTCGACCGAGATCAGCGGATCGATCACGAGGACTCCGGTCTCGCCTTCGACCAGCGTCATATTGGAGATGTCGAAACCGCGAATCTGATAGATGCCCGCGGCGACCTCGTACAACCCCTGTCGCACCGCGAGGCCGGATTGCCGCCACAGGCTCGGATGGACCGATGCCGGGCAGGGTTCACGCAGGAACGAGTAGGAGTCATTGTCCCACACGACGGTTCCGTCTTCGGAGGTGATCACCCCGGGATCGAGCGCGGCGATGAATCCACGATCGGCGTCGGCCAGATCGGTCGTGTCGGCGAATGGCAGTGCGGCGGCCGCACGCTCGTGCTCCGCGACGATGAAGTCGCTCGGCTCGCTGGCTGTGCACATGTCGTCCTCCTGTCGTCTCGGCCAACCTTGCTGGGCCGCTACCCGGTCAGGGCAGCGGTTCGAGGAAACCGGCCGCCGCGGCGGCCAGCGCGACCGCGACCACCGCCGCGGTCGTCGCGACGATGACGCGGTCTCCGTGGGCGTAGCGGCCCCGGCGAAGACCACGGTTGCGCAAATAGCAGGCCCCCGTCAGCGCCGCCATCGCGATCGCGGCGCCGATGGGCGCGACCGCGGCCGCGCGCCATCCGCTGCCGAGCGCCTGATGCAGGAACAGCGTGCCGACGACCATCGCGGACACGGCGGTGCGCCGCCACGCCAGTGCGGTGCGTTCGGCGGACAGGTGTGGCGCGCTCACCGCAGCAGCACCGCCACCGCCGCCAGCACCGAGACGATCGCGATGCCCGCCGACAGGATCGGCACCAGCACCGTCTCCGGCAGTGGATCGCCGCGCCGCATGGCCACACCGATGCGCCGCCAGTGCCCGTACGCGCCGATCGCGACGACCGCCGCCAGGACCAGGCAGCTGAGCGCGATCGCGCGTCGCAATCCCGCGATCCGGAACGACTGGACCAGCGTGTGCACCGCGACGCCGCCGGCCAGCAGGCCCAGCGAGGTCCGCATCCAAGCCAGGAAGGTGCGCTCGTTGGCGAGCGTGAAGCGGTAGTCGAGTTCCTCTTCGCCCTCTTCCGACTCGGCTTCGGGGTCCGGCAGCGTCACGCCGCCTCGGTCCGGGTCGAACGACGGGGGCCGGCCGCCCACCTGCGCCTCGCGAGGCGGACCCGCTCGCGCGTGGGCCTGCATGTGGTTGCGCGACGCGATATTCCGATACACAGGTTGACGCCGGACTGCACGGTGGTCACGGCACACCACGCTAGTGGGGATCCGGAAAGCTCGCGGCACACCGTCACCGGCGGCGGGAACGCGACCGAAGCCGGTAGTACGACCTTTGCCGAGGCGAGCACGCCCACCATGGGGTGGGTTTGGACGCACCCCAGCAATCCAGGTTGACCAGCACGTCCGGAACCGTGAATTGCTCGCTCGAGCCGCCGAAGATCGTGCGATAACAGCAGGCCAGAGCAGTATTCAGCGGCACAGTTCCGGTCGGCGACGATCACGGGGACACTCCGTCACTAGAGCGTTGGCAAACGATCCGCTACGTCAGGCTAGCCGCCGCCGCGCCGCACCGTCCACGCGCCCCGCCCGCCCGTGACCGGGTGGTTATGCGGAGGACCGTCAGATCGCGCTCGCGTCTTCGAACGTCATCGCCAGTCGCGCGACGGATGAAGACATCAACGCACGCCGCGGCAAGCCGAGCGACCGGAGTTCCGCGGCGATCGCATGATCGCCCAGCGTCAACTCCGCCCCGCCGAGACGCGCTCGCATGCCGGAAGGCCGCATTTCCCAGCGTGTGCATCGGGTGACGCCGTCGATGTGCGAGTAGGCGTCGAACGAGGAGGCGGCCTCGCGGCGACTCGGGGTCGCGAACCCGCGCCGCACCGTGAGATCCGCGATGAGCTGCCCGTTCTGATGCAACGCGCCGCTGCGCGTCCGGCCGTCGTGATCGACGACGAATTCGGCGAGTTCCTTCGGGAAGCCCCAGATGCCGCGCCCCGCGGCCAGGGTGAAATCGCCGTCCACCGGTAGCTTGTGGATCAGCACACCGGCCCGCCCGGTCACCAGCGCCCGCAGATCGCCGAATCCGGATGCCGCACCGGCGGTGTGGTGGCGCACCATGAACGACACACCGAACTCGTTGTACGGGCCCAGATCGCCGTCGACGTAGTCGACGAAGACCAGCGTGCACATCGCCCGCCCGCCCGGGAGCCGGAGAATTCGCAGGCCGGAGTAGTCGATGAGGCGCTGCGCCGATTCGGCCGGCACCAGATAGGTGGCCATGAACGCGTGCGCGAGCCGGATGCGGACCGGCATGCGCACCTCTCGGCCGAGAACAGTGTGCGTGCTCACGTAGACGCCTTTCTGCGCATCGGCGCCCGAGCGCGCCGCGTTGCCATGCGCGACGACCCACCCGCCGGATCACGCGCGTAGAACACGTTTCAATTTAACGGCACAATACCGTCCTGTATCCGTTTCAGTGTCTCAGGAACGTGTTTCAATGGCGTCGCTCGTGGGAGAACCCGACACCCCCCGACTCCCGCCGTGATTCGGTCGCATTGCGCAGGCGAGCCTCCAAGCCGTCGAGGACGCACAACAAGCCGAAGTCGAAGGCCATCGCCCGCGCGGCCTCCTGATCGGTAGGCACCGCCGCCCGATAGTCCGCCAGCATCTCGGGGTAGTCGCCGGCCACATCCTGCATCACGCGCAGCATGCCGTCGGCGTCGATCTCCATTCCCTTCGACACCTTGTCCCAGGCGATCTCCGGAATCACTTGGCCGAGGACGAAACACATCACCGTCCCACTGGCCAGATAGATGTCCACGCCATGAAAACCCGCCTGGACGAACGCGCGGCGCAGCCGATCGCTCAACCGCAACGAGTTCGGGCCGATGCTGGGCAGCTGCCCGACCAGCGACGCCATCCAGGGATGCTCCCTGATGGACGCGCGCAGGCTGTAGGCGAAGGTGTTCAGCAGTTCGCGCCAGGACGCCTGCTCGGGCTCCGGAGTCCGAACCAGACCCCAGAACTCGTCGAGCACCAGTTCGAGCAGTTCGTCCTTGTTGGAGACGTGCCAGTAGAGACTGGTCGCGCCGGCACCCAGTTTCGCGCCGAGCTTGCGCATGCTCAGCGATTCCAGTCCCTCGGCGTCGAGGATCTCGACGGCCGCCGCGATGATCTGCTCGCGATGCAGCCCGGCCGATTTGGGCTGGCGCGGCTGCTTGGTCCATACCGAGG
>NZ_BAFR01000135.1 GCF_000308435.1 Nocardia araoensis NBRC 100135
ACAATGATGACCGACGATCCGGACCCGGCACAGCGACACCAGCTGACCGTCAGCGAACGCGACCTGGACACGCTCGCCGGGGACTTGGCGCGCTGGCTGCACACGAAGGTCACCGCGGACGAACCGCCGCGCATCTCCGATCTGTCGCGTCCGCAGTCCGGCGGCATGTCCAGCACATCGATCCTGTTCGACGCCGAATGGACCACCGGGGGGCGGGCGGAGCGCGGATCGTTCGTCGCGCGGATGGCGCCCGAGGCCGGGTCGTTCCCGGTCTTCGAGACCTACGACCTGGCCACCCAGTACCAGGTGATGGCGGGCGTCGCCGCGGCCACCGACGTTCCGGTGCCCGGTCTGTGCTGGCTGGAGAACGACGAAAAGCCGCTCGGCGCACCGTTCTTCGTCATGCGCCGGGTCGACGGACGGGTGCCGACGGACAACCCGCCGTACGTGTTCATCGGCTGGCTGTTCGATGCCGATCCCGCCGAGCGCCTCCGGCTCACCCACAACACCGTCGAGGTGATCGCCAAGATCCACGGCATCCCCGACCCGGCGGCGCTGTTCCCGATGCTGAGTGGACCGGGTGAGTCGCTGCGCAGGCACGTCGCCGCGCAACGATCGTGGTACCGGTGGGGGCTCGCGGACGACGGCTACGAAATCCCGGTCATCGAGCGGAGTTTCGCGTGGCTGGAGGAGCACTGGCCCGCCGACCCGGGCCCGGACGTGCTCACGTGGGGCGATGCCCGCCCCGGCAACATCATCTACCGCGAATTCGACCCGGTGGCGGTGCTGGACTGGGAGATGGCCGCCCTCGGGCCGCGCGAACTCGACCTGGGCTGGGTGATCTTCATCCACCGGTTCTTCCAGGACCTGGCCACCCGCTTCGGGCAGCCCGGACTCCCCGATTTCCTCCGCCGCGACGACGTGGTGTCGAAATACGAAGAACTGACCGGTCACGCGGTGCGCGATCTCGATTTCTACATCGTGTACGCCGCACTGCGCCACGCGATCGTGATGGCGCGGGTGAAACGCAGGATGATCCACTTCGGCGAGGACACCGACACGCCGGACCGCGACGACTACGTCATGCACCGGGCAAGCCTGGAAGCGCTGCTCGACGGAACCTACGAATGGGATTGACCATGCCTGTGCCCTTGGACGAGTACCCGATCCACCAGACCCCGCTGTCGCTGGCGCGGGTGGCCAGCAGCGATCGGAACTTCTACGACCGCAGTTACTTCAACGCCCACGACCGCGACGGCGGCACCTTCCTGATCACCGGTCTCGGCGTGTACCCGAACCTCGGGGTGACCGACGCCTACGCCGCCGTCCGTCGCGGCGACACGGTGCGCGCGGTGCGCTTCTCCGACGCGCTCGGGGAGCGGAGTCTCGACCAGCGGGTCGGCGGCTACCGCGTCGAGGTGCTGGAGCCGCTGCGGCGCATCAGGGTGGTCTGCGACCACGACGATCTCGGCTTCGATCTGACCTGGACCGGGGCCTTCCCCGCCGTGCAGGAACAACCCCACCTCATCCTGGCGGGCAACCGGCCGATCATCGACGCTTCCCGGTTCGCCCAGGTCGGCTCGTGGGCGGGAACGCTGCACGTGGACGGCGACGACATCACGGTCGACCCGGCGGTGTGGACCGGCACCAGGGACCGCTCGTGGGGCATCCGCCCGGTCGGCGAGACCGAGCCGGCCGGACGCGCGGCCGCCGAACCCTCGGGCGGATTCTGGTGGCTGTACGTGCCGCTGCGGTTCGACGACTTCGCCGTCGTGGTCATCGTGCAGGAGGAGCCGGACGGCAGGCGCACCCTCAACGACGCGACCCGGATCTGGCCCGACGGACGCACCGAGCAACTCGGCTGGCCGCGCATCTCCATCGATTATCGTTCGGGCTCGAGACTTCCCGTGGGAGCGCGGCTGGAGTTGACCACGCCGGACGGCAAGCCCCTGGAGATCGAGGTCACACCGGGCACGGGCGTTCCCCTGCACGTCGGATGCGGCTACGGCGGTGATCCCGACTGGCAGCACGGCCAGTGGAAGGGCCGCGACTGGTCGTCCTCCAGCCGCTACGACCTCACCGACCCTGGCATCGCCGCCCGCATCCCCTACGGGGTGATCGACCACGTCGCCCGCGCCCGCTGCGGCGACGCCGAGGGCTGGGGCCTGTTCGAGCACGCCAGCATCGGCCGCCACGATCCCACCGGTTTCGCCGACTGGGGCTCGGTCGCACCCTGAAACTCGGACCGGAGCACCACTCACATCGTTCGCACGCCGCGTCGACGCGGCGACCGCGCGGCCGACCTGCGACCGGTCGAACAGCCCTACCGCCCGTACAACGCCGCCGCGAGCACAACGCCGTGCACCACACGCTTGGGCAGCACCAGCGCCCCGCCCTCGGCGGCGAGTAGGGCCGCGGCCTCGGCGACGCTCGCCGTGCCGACCGCCGTACGAGTCCGGTTTTCCGGGTTGGGGACGGCGACGGCCGCCAGTTCGGCGGCGGAGTAGGACCGCAGCGGCACTCGGAGGTCCGTGGCGACAGCGCGCAGGCCGGGTTCCGCGCCGCGGCGCGCGATGGTGGCCAGGCACACGATCCGATGATCACCCACGCCCTCGCGCAGGGCGGCGCGGATCGTGCGGGCCGAGGTGCGCGGCCGCAGGCCGATACCGACGACGATCTCAGCGGACGGCACGGGAACTCGCGAATCCGGCTGTCGCCGTGACGAATCGCCGCACCGCTTCGGGATTTCCCGCCGGATGGGTATGCAGGTACGAGGCGTGCACATTGCCGATGAGCGCCCCTTCTCGGACGCGCTCTCCCGCACTCACGCGCCATCCCCATGCCGGATTCCCCGGCGGCGCGGACACCAGGCACGTGCGGTGGAATTCGTGGCCGCGGACCCGTTCCCCGGCCCGCCACAACGGCGAGTCGGCCAGCGCGACGGCGTCTCGGTAGCCGAGCGTCAGACGCGGTCCGAACGCGGCATCGGCCTCCACCACCCCGGCCATCGGGTGCCCGTCCAGAGAACGGGTCAGATACAACAGTCCCGCGCATTCGGCGTGCACCGGCATTCCGTGGCGGGCGGCTTCGGCCACCGCCCGCAACAGGCCGGAGTTGGCGGCCAGCTCCGCGGCGTGCTCCTCCGGGAAGCCACCCGGAAGCACCAACCCCGCTGTCCCGGTGGGCAATTCATCGTGCAGCGGATCGAACACGACCACCTGCGCCCCCGCCGCCGTCAGCAACTCACGATGCTCGGCATAGCCGAACGTGAACGCCGGGCCACCGGCGACGGCGACCAGTGGACCTCCCCGGCCGGCCGTGCCGTGAACGGCGATCGCGCCGGAAGCACTTTCGTCGGAGCGCGACGCGCCGCCGGCCTCGACGGCGACATGCGAGTCCCGGTCGCCGCCGATATGCGCCGACGACGCAGAGGCTCCGGCCCCACCGAGTGACACCGACGCTTCTGGGTCACCGACTCCACCGGGCGACACCGACGCTCCCGGACCACCGGCTTCGCCGAAGGACATCGATGCTCCCGAGTCACCGACTTCACCGAAGGACGTCGATGCCCCTGGGGCAGCGGAAGATGTCGACGTCTCCCCGGCAGCAACTCCACCGATCGACGTCTCGTTCGCGGCACCGCATGCCCCTTCGAACCCACGCACCGCCGCGGCGGGATCCCACGCGGGTCCCGTCACCGACGAGCGAGCGAGCGCCGCGATGGCGTGCAGGTCCACGTGTGCGGCGACGAGGTCCGTCATCGCCGCGACCGCCGCCGTCGCGGCCCGGCCGTGCTCCACGGCCGGGATCAGGCCGAGATGCCGAGAGGGGACCTCGAGTTCGGCCAGGCGCGGCAGCGATCCCAGCACCGGCAGCCCGACGCGATCACAGGCGGCGCGCAGCACCTGCTCGTGCCGTTCGCTGCCGACCCGGTTCAGGATCACACCGCCGAGCCGGACGCCACTGTCGAAGGTCGCGAATCCGTGCAACAGCGCCGCCAGACTCTGGCTGTGCCCGCGCGCGTCCACCACCAGCACCACCGGCGCCCCGAGCAGGGCCGCGACCTGCGCCGTCGAACCCTCCGCCACGGGACCGGAACAGTGTTCGTCGATCCGCCCGTCGAACAGCCCCATCACGCCTTCGACCACGGCGAGGTCGCACCCCCGCGCGCCGTGCCGGTACAGCGGCACAACCCGCTCCGCCCCCACCAACACCGGATCGAGATTCCTCCCGGGCCGCCCCGCCGCCAACCCGTGATACCCCGGATCGATGTAATCCGGCCCCACCTTGAACGGCGCCACCCGATGCCCCACCCGCCGCAAGGCCCCCACCAACCCGGTCGCCACCGTCGTCTTCCCGCTCCCCGACGCCGGCGCCGCCACCACAACGGCCCTCATCCCCGCCCCCGCTTCGCGAGTGGCACACCATCGTGCGGCCCTCTCGCGATTCGCCGCAGTGATGTGCCACCCGCGGAAATCACCATTCGATGCCTCGTTGGCCTTTGCGGCCGGCGTCCATGGGGTGTTTGAGTTTGGTCATCTCCGTTACGAGGTCGGCGGCTTCGAGGAGGGGTTGGGGGGCGTCGCGGCCGGTGATGACGACGTGTTGGTTTCCCGGGCGGGTGCGGAGGGTTTCGACTACTTCGGCGGTGTCGACCCAGCCCCATTTGAGGGGGTAGGTGAATTCGTCGAGGACGTAGAAGCGGTGCTGTTCGGCTTTCAGGCGGCGGGCGATCTCCTGCCATCCCGCCAGCGCGGCCGCGGCGTGGTCGTCTTCGGTGCCCTGCTTGCGGGTCCAGGACCAGCCCTCACCCATCTTGTGCCATTCGACCGGTCCGCCCGCGCCGGTCTGCTCGTGCAGCGCGCCGAGAGCGCGGAAGGCGGCTTCCTCCCCGACCTTCCACTTGGCGCTTTTCACGAACTGGAACACCGCGACGTCGAAACCCTGGTTCCAGGCCCGCAGCGCCATCCCGAACGCCGCCGTCGACTTGCCTTTACCCGGCCCGGTGTGCACCGCGAGCACCGGCTGGTTGCGCCGCTGCCGTGTGGTCAGCCCGTCGTCGGGAACGGTCTCGGGAACACCCTTGGGCATCGAATCTCCTTGCTCGTCCTCGGATCACTCCGACCTACCGCGCGTCCCGGCCGGAAGCCAGGGCCTCACCCAACCGGTCGCCATTCGACCGGGGGCCGAACACCCGGGCATTCGCCGGCCGTTCGATTGCGCCGCCGACTCGGCGAGTCCGGACTCCCGGAAAAGCCGCCGAGCGGCCTCCATCGCACGCGCCGTTCGAAGAATCGTGCTCACGCCGCTCGGGCCGCCCGTGACGCACCGCTCCGGCTCGTGGAACCCGCACGGACGACATCGGCGACCGAATCGCCGGTCAGCTCGGCCAATCGCAGATATCCGCCCCGAAGGTCGCGGGCCAGCTCCGCGGCGAGGCCGAGACGGATCATGCCGCGTTCGCAGTCGACCACGATCGAAGTGACCGCGTCCCTGGCGAGCAAGCGGGCCGCGGCACGGGCGCGGGGAACCGGGTCGGCGCCGCCCGTGGCGCGACCGTCGGTGAGCAGCACCAGCATGGGCCTGCGGCGCGGATCGCGCACACGCTCGCGCACCACGATGTCCCGCGCCTTCAGCAGGCCTGCGGCCAGCGGCGTCTTCCCGCCCGTGCGCATCCCGGACAACCGGCGCACCGCGATGTCGACCGACGAGGTGGGCGGCAGCACGACTTCGGCCTCCGCACCGCGCACGGTGACCACGGCGACCTTGTCGCGACGCTGGTAGGCATCGCGCAGCAGCGTGACGACCGCGCCGGTCACCGCGGACAACCGGTCGCGGGCGGCCATGGAACCGGACGCGTCGACGACGAACACGACCAGATTCCCCTCACGCCCTTCCCGATAAGCGCCGCGGAGATCTTCGGCCGCCAGCCGCAACGGCCCGCCTGCGCGTCCGCGCGCGCGCTGATGCGGCGCGGATGCGAGCACGGTACCGAGCAGATGCAGGCCCGACGAGGTATCGGTGCTGGGACGAACCACGCGCCCGTGCCGGGATTCCGCCCGGGAGCGGCGTCCCGGAGCGCCCTCGCCGACACCGGGCACTTCCCAGCGCGGTGTCCGCGCCACAGCGGAAACCGGTGTGCCGGTACGGCCTTCCCCGGATCGCCCGCCACCAGGACCGTCCGGCGGCGAGGGATCTTCGGGGCCGCCATCCGGGTCGTCGCCCGGCGGGTCCCGCCGCTCGTCGTCCGTGTCCGCACCACCCGTCTCGTCGGCGTCCTGCGGCGCGGACGCCGCCTGCTCGCGTTGCGCCTCGGCCGCGGCGTCGCGCATGGCGTCGTCGAGCTGTTCCTCGCTGATGCCGGGTTCGTCGAACGGATCGCGCCTGCGCCGGTGCGGCAGCGCCAATTCGGCGGCCACCCGCACGTCGTCCTCGGTCACCGCGTCGCCACCGCGCCAGGCGGCATGCGCCGTCGCGGTGCGCGCGACGACCAGGTCGGCGCGCATGCCGTCGACGTCGAACGCGGCGCACAGCGCGGCGATCCGGCGCAGTTCCACATCGTCGAGCGCGACCCGCCCCAGTCGGTCGCGAGCGGCGAGAATCCGCTCGGCCACCTCGTGGTCGGCCTCGGCGTACCTCGCGGCGAATCCCGCCGGATCGGCCTCGTAGTCCAGCCTGCGGCGCACCACCGCCATGCGCACGTCCACGTCCCGCGAGGCGGCCACGTCCACGGTGAGGCCGAATCGGTCCAGCAGCTGCGGACGCAGCTCGCCTTCCTCCGGATTCATGGTGCCGACCAGCACGAATCGCGCCGGATGCGAGTGCGACACACCGTCGCGCTCGATGTGCACCCGGCCCATCGCCGCGGCGTCCAGCAGCACGTCCACCAGATGGTCGTGCAGCAGATTGACCTCGTCGACGTACAACACACCGTGATGGGCGGCGGCCAGCAGGCCGGGACGGAACGCCTGCTCCCCGTCGCGCAGCACCCGCTCCAGGTCCAGCGAGCCGACCACGCGGTCCTCCGTCGCGCCCACCGGCAACTCCACCAAGCGAGCCGGCCGCGCGCCGGTCTCGTCCACCACCGGCGGCAGCAACTGCGCCAGCGCGCGCACCACGGTCGACTTCGCGGTGCCCTTCTCGCCGCGCACCAGCACACCGCCGATGCCCGGATGCACCGCGCAGAGGATCAGCGCCAGTTGCAGCCGCTCCTGCCCGACCACCGCCGAGAACGGGAAGCCCACTTCACCGTCCGGAGTCGACAGTGTTCGGCTGCGCGGATCGGACGTCGGCACTGTTTCGGCATGGGACAAGGACACGCCCCAACTCTAAGGGCGCGTCCACACCCATCCGACAGTGCCCTTCGATTCAGAACCGATGCGGGCGGGCCCCGGAAAGCGCCGCACCCGCCCCGGATACTTCCGGAGCGGGTGCGAATGGCGGTCGGAGGCTACTCGCCTCCCCTGCGCATGGGCACGTGCGGGATGCCGTCTTCCTCGAACTCCGGGCCGTCGACCTTGAAACCGTGCTTGGTGTACAGGTCGATCAGGTAGCTCTGGGCGCTCAGGCGCACCGTCGCCGAACCCACCTCGGCCAGCGCCGCCTGCAGCAGACGCGTGGTGTATCCGTGCCCGCGGGCGGGCGCCGCGGTACAGAGCCTGCCGATGCGGAAGCTCTTCACACCGTCGCGGTGCTCTTCGCACAGCCGCAGTGTGGCGATGACCTCGCCCTCGTCATCGAGCCAGAAGTGCCGGGTCTCGGGAAGCAGGTCCTTCCCGTCCAGTTCGGGATACGCGCACTTCTGTTCGACGACGAAGACTTCGACGCGAAGTTTCAACAGCTGGTACAGCGTCGCGGTATCGAGATCCTGCGCCCAGGAGCGTTTGAGAGCAACCGTTGACATCATCGCGCCTTGCTATCACAACCTAGGCGTTCGCCGCGACCCCTGCGTGGCTCGGCGTGTTGTCGCCGCCGGTGACGAGCTCGAGCGTCTTGGATGTCCAGTCCCACACTTCGTGGAACAACGCCGGGTCGTCGGAGAGCTTCACACCCAGCGAGGGCACCATCTCCTTCAGCTTCGGCGTCCATTCGGCGTACTCCTGCGGGAAGCACCGCTGCAGCACGTCCAGCATGGCGGTGACGCAGGTGGAGGCGCCAGGGGAGGCCCCGAGCAGACCGGCGATAGTGCCGTCCTGCGCGGCGATCACGGCGGTGCCGAACTCGAGCACGCCGCCCGCGCCCTTGCGGCGGATCACCTGCACGCGCTGGCCCGCGGTGATGAGCTCCCAGTCCCTGGCCTCGGCGCGCGGGATGAACTCCGACAGCGTGATCACCTTGCCCGCCTGCGACTTCAGCAGCTCGCTGACCAGGTACTTGGTCAGGCCGAGTTCGGTGACGCCGACGCCGAGCAGAGAGAAGATGTTGTTCGGCCGCACCGACTTGAACAGGTCGGTGTTCTTGCCGTCCTTGAGGAACTTCGGCGTCCAGCCCGCGTACGGGCCGAACAGCAGGCCCGGCTTGCCCTTGATGACGCGAGTGTCCAAGTGCGGCACCGACATCGGCGGAGCGCCGACCGCGGCCTTGCCGTACACCTTGGCCTCGTGCTGGTTGATCAGCGCCGGGTTGACGCAGCGGAAGAACTGACCGCTCACGGGGAACCCGCCGAAGCCCTTCGCCTCCTTGATGCCCGCCTTCTGCAGCAGCGGCAGCGCGCCGCCGCCCGCGCCGACGAAGACGAATTTGCTGATCAGTTTGCGGGTTTCGCGCGTGCGCACGTTGCGCACCGTGACCACCCAGGATCCGTCGGACTGCTTGGACAGATCGCGCACCTCGTGCCCGAAGGCCAGGTCCGCGCCGGACGCGCCGAGGTAGGCGAGCAGTTCCTGGGTGAGCGAGCCGAAGTCGATGTCGGTGCCGCCGTTGGTCCAGTTGAGCGCGATCGGATCGGAGAAGTCGCGCCCGCGCGCCATCAGCGGCAGGCGGCGGGAGAACTCGTCGGGGCTGTCGATGTACTCCATGCCCTCGAACAGCGGGTGCGGCGCCAGCGCCTCGTACCGCTTGCGCAGGTACTGCACGTTGTCGGCGCCGTGCACGAAGCTGACGTGCGGTATGGGGTTGATGAAGGCGGACGGATCGCGGAGGATGCCGTTCTCCACGCCGTAGGACCAGAACTGGCGGGAGACCTGGAAACGCTCGTTGATGTCGACGGCCTTGGTGATGTCCACCGAGCCGTCGGGCGCCTGCGGGCTGTAGTTCAGCTCGCACAGCGCGGAGTGGCCGGTACCCGCGTTGTTCCACGGATCGCTGCTCTCCGCGGCGGCGGCGTCGAGCCGCTCGAACAGGGAGATCGACCAGTCCGGCTGCAGCTGCCGCAGCAGCGCGCCGAGAGTGGCACTCATGATGCCGGCACCGATGAGTACTACATCGGTCTTTTCAGTCATGGCAGCGTTCGGCACGGGTAGATCGACTTCCTTGTCTGCGCGGGCCCACCGGGCGGGTGGACCAGCCTGGGCACGGTGTAGTTGTGGCTCGGTTCCGGCGTCCGCCGGTCCCGAACGGCATGGCGGGAGTTAGGTTACCCGCCGTTCACCTATGCCCAATTGTGCACCTCACCACGCCGCCACCCCGCAGCGAACCTGCTGATTGTGCGGAATGCGACAGAGACGATCGTCACTTCGGCGGCCGGGCGACGGCCACGGCCTGCCAGGGTTTGACACCGTCCAATAGATTGGTCGCGTGACGAACGAACAGTCGCTTGCCGAGCCGGTCGGCACCTCTCCGGATGGCGAAGGCTGGCGCCCCGACGTCCTTGGTCCGCACTATCAGCAGCGCACGCTTGCCCTCGGTCCCGACCCCGACGGCGAGGGCGAGGTGGTCGCCACGCTGGTGCGCTACGTGCCCTCCGGCGCCGTCGAGCAGACCGCGGGCGCGGTGCTCTACGTCCACGGCTTCACCGATTACTTCTTCCAGGAGCATCTCGCCGAGCACTTCGCCGCGCGCGGATTCCAGTTCTATGCACTCGACCTGCGCAAATGCGGACGGTCCCTGCGTGAGGGACAGACGCCGCACTATGTGACGGATCTCGCTTTCTACGACCGGGAGCTGGCGGAGTCGCTGCGCATCGTCCGGGCCGAGACCGGCGCTCCCGTCGTGATCAACGCCCATTCCACCGGTGGCCTGGTGGTGTCGCTGTGGCTGGATCGGCTCAACCGCGCGCAGGGCACGGCCGCCGCGGGTATCACCGGCGTCGTGCTCAACAGCCCGTGGTTCGACCTGCAGGGCCCCGCCTACTACCGGAGCATCGGCACGCCGATCATCAAGGCGGTCGGACGGTTCCGGAAGATGGTCGAGCTGCCCGGCGGCAAGGTCAGCACCTACGGCGACAGCCTGCACCACTCGGTGTCGGGTGCGTGGGATTACAACCTGGATTGGAAACCGCTGCAGGGCTTCCCGGTCCGGCTCGGCTGGCTGCGCGCCATCCGCAACGGCCATGCTCAGCTGCACCAGGGCCTCGACATCGGGGTGCCCTCGCTGATTCTGCGTTCCCGGATGACGAAGTTCGCCAAGCAGTACGGTCCCGCCGTGGACGTGGCCGACGCGGTGCTCGACGTCAAGCAGATCCAGCGCTGGTCGGGCTGCCTGGGCGACCGCACCAACATGGTGCCGATCGACGGCGCCAAGCACGACGTGTTCCTGTCCGGCCCGGAGCCGCTGGCCCAGGCGTTCCGCGAGCTCGACAGCTGGCTCGACTGGCTCGCGGACTACCAGGCCGGGAAATCACCAGAGGCTGGTGCGTAGGACGATCTCGGTGGCCAGCTCGTGGTCGGCTTCGGTGGCCACGCTGGTGACGTCGACCTCGACCACCCGGAATTCGCCGTAGACGAACCGGCCCGACGCGTCGGCCACCGAGCGCGGCAGATTCTTCGTCACCAGCAACGTGGTGGGGACCTCGACCGGGCCGGTGGCCGCGTCCGCGACCGCTCCGTCGGCGCCGGGCGTCGCCGGGTGGCCGCGATCGGCCACGACCAGGCTCTGGAAGCGTCCGAAACCGCCTGCGCACGCCTGCCAGGCCAGCACGGCGCCCGCGCCGCACCCGGCCACGTTCACCCAGGGCAGCCCCAGCTCGTCGAGGATCGCGGTCACACCGGCCGCGTCGAGGCCCTCGATCGACTCCACCGCGAAGGTGCGCAGATCCGAGTTGTGCAGGCGGGCGCACACCTGGTCGAAGACGTCCACGGGCTCGCCCGCGTCGGGCAGCAGCAGCACACTGTGCCGGGATTCCGGCCCGTCGATCCGCACGGTCCACGCGCGGTCACCCACCGTGATCTGCCGAGATTCCATGCCGATTCACGCTACACGGCTCACGGCGCGGTGGCGGCGGGTCGGGGGTGGCGGAATCAGGCGAGCAGGCGCATCCCGGCCCGCTCACCTGCATTGTGATCGAAGGTGACGGTCAGCTCACACCCGGCCTCCTGGCCGAGCTGCTGGATCAGCGCGTCGGCGAAGTCGGCGCCGTCGGCTGCCCGGCGCAGCGCCTGGCGCACGGTGTCGGCGCGCTCCACCACGATCTCGCTCGAATCGAGCAGCCCGAGCAGCACGTCGGTGACCGCTTCGGGGTCCTGTTTGTAGCCGCGGCGCAGCACCCAGTGGATCTCGGCGAGCACGATCATCGTGACGTAGCCGGGTTTGCTCTCGCTGAGCCCGTCGATCACCTGATTGGCCCGGGCGGACTGCTCCGGGTCGTCCTGGGTGAGGTAGCGGATCAGCACGTTCGCGTCCAGGCCGATCATCGCGCCTTCCCTTCCACCACGTTGCCCGCGATGGCCTCGTTCATCTCGGCGAGGCCGATCGGCGAGCCGGACCAGCCGACGATGCCCTTCAGCGACTTGATCGTGCGCGTTTCGGGCACCAGTTCGTAGGTGCCGTTGGGAGTGGGGACGAAGGCGACCCGCACTCCGGTGCGCAATCCCATCGCCACACGCACGTCGATCGGGATGGTGATCTGCCCCTTACTGGTCACCGTCGCCGACACCACGTTGCCCCCTCGGCTGTTGGGCCTCTTCTCCGCCGCCATCATCCTCGCACCCGACCACACTCGGTCGACCCAGCCTTACCTGGAGCCGAATTCCTTACTGCAAGGTAAGGCGCGAGGTGGCTTCCGTCAACCGATACGGTCGCCCGCGAGCATCACGTCGGTGGCCAGGATCGGCAGGCCGGCGGGCACACCGTCGTCGAGCAGGCGCTCGAGCGCGGCGAGGTCGAGATGGTCTTCGATCAGATCGGCCAGCAGATCCAGTTGCGCGGCGCGCACCGTCGCGACCGAGACATGCTCGGCCACAATGAAGCCCGATCGTCCGGCCGCGGCGGCGACCGCGCGCAGCCACCCGCGGCGGAAATCGTCGGACTCGAGCAACCCGTGCAGGTGGGTGCCCCACACCGCGCCGCGAACGCTGCCCTCCGGCTCGCCGTCGACGGTGAGCCATGCCGGGTCGCCGCGGTGCGTGACGCGGCCGTGATGGATCTCGTAGCCGCGCACGGCGACTCCCCCGGCGTCCCCCGCGCTGCGGCGCAACACCTTCGACTCGGCGAAATCGACGGTCAGGTCGAGTAGCCCGAGTCCGTCCACCGCACCGGCGCCGGACTCGACGCGGTCGAGAATGCGGGTGCCGAGCATCTGATATCCGCCGCACACGCCCAGGATCGGCCCGCCCGCGGCGGCGCGTGCCACCAGCGCGTCGGCGATGCCGGTACGCCGCAACCACCGCAGATCCGACACCGTCGCCTTACTGCCGGGCACCACCACCAGATCGGCATCCGCCAGCCGGGACGGCTCCGTCACCCAGCGCACCGCAACGCCGGGTTCGCAGGCCAGCGCCTCGACGTCGGTGGAGTTGGAGATGCGCGGCAGCCGGATCGCGGCGACGGTCAGCCATTCGTCGCCCACCGGGGGCCGAGGGCGGCCCACCGGCGCGTCGGCGAGGGTGCCCAGCGAGTCCTCCGCATCGATCCACAGGTCCTCGGCATACGGCAGCACGCCGAGGGTGGGGCGGCCGGTGAGTTCGGTGAGACGCTCCAGCCCCGGCCGTAGCAGCTCCACCGCGCCGCGGAACTTGTTGACGATGAAACCCGAGATCAGTTGCTGGTCTTCGGGTTCAAGGATGGCGACGGTACCGAACAGGTGGGCGAGCACGCCGCCGCGATCGATATCCCCGACCAGCAGCACCGGCAGCCGCGCGGCGCGCGCGAGACCCATGTTCGCCAGATCCGTAGCGCGCAGGTTGATCTCGGCGGGCGATCCGGCGCCTTCGCAGACGACCACGTCGAATTCGGCGCGCAGCGCGGCGAGTTCCGCGGCCACCACCTCGCGCAAATCCCGACGATGCCGGAAGTAGTCTTCGGCGCCGACCGTGCCGATCGCCTTGCCCCGCACCACCAGCTGGGAACGGCGGTCGCTGCCGGGCTTGAGCAGGACCGGATTGAACCGCACGCTCGGCTCCAGCCCGCACGCCTGGGCCTGCAACGCCTGCGCCCGCCCGATCTCCCCGCCGTCGAGCGTGACCACGGAGTTGTTGGACATGTTCTGCGCCTTGAACGGCGCGACCCGCACACCGCGCCGCGCCAGCATCCGGCAGATCCCGGCCACGACGACGCTCTTGCCCGCGTCCGAGGTCGTCCCCGCGACCAGCAGCGCGCCTTTCATCGCGGGCCGGTCTGCCTGCGCACGGCCGGGCCGGTCACGGGAGGGTCAGGATCTCGGCCCCGGACTCGGTGACGACCAAGGTGTGCTCGAACTGCGCCGTCCACTTGCGGTCCTTGGTCACCACGGTCCAGCCGTCGTCCCAGATCTCGTAGTCGATGCCGCCGAGGTTGATCATCGGCTCGATGGTGAACGTCATGCCCGGTTCGATGACGGTCTCCACCGCGGGCTGGTCGTAGTGCAGCACCACCAGCCCGCTGTGGAAGGTCGGGCCGACGCCGTGGCCGGTGAAGTCGCGCACCACGCCGTAGCCGAACCGGTTGGCGTAGGACTCGATGACGCGGCCGATCACATTGAGCGCCCGGCCGGGCCGCACCGCTTTGATGGCCCGCATGGTGGCCTCCTCGGTCCGCTCGACCAGCAGGCGCACCTCCTCGTCGACGTCACCGGCGAGGAAGGTCTTGTTGGTGTCGCCGTGCACGCCGTCGATATAGGCGGTGACGTCGATGTTGACGATGTCACCGTCCTCGATCACGGTGGAGTCCGGGATGCCGTGGCAGATGACCTCGTTCAGCGAGGTGCAGCACGACTTCGGGAAACCCTTGTAACCGAGGGTCGACGGGTAGGCGCCGTGGTCGCACATGTACTCGTGCGCGATGCGGTCCAGCTCGTCGGTGGTGACGCCGGGCGCGACCGCCTTACCCGCCTCTTCCAGCGCCTGCGCGGCGATCTTGCCCGCGATGCGCATCTTCTCGATCGTCTCGGCGGTCTGCACCCAGGGCTCGCGCCCCTCGTTGGCGGTCCTCTTCCACGCGTATTCCGGGCGCTCGATGGTGCGCGGGACTTCGCGGGTGGGCGACAGCGTTCCGGGGACGAGGGGCTTGCGGGTGCGGACAGACATAGCGAACAGCGTAATCGGCGGACCGCGCCGATGCCGAGGGCCAGGGGACACGGGGCGGATCGAGGGGCACCGCGCTCATTGGTACACCCTCGGAACGAGTCCATCTCCGGCACGTCGGCGTAGGCGACACCCGAGCGAGTAATTCGGCCGACCGCGTCCCCGTCCACATAAGATCATCTGTCGACCGAAAGCCCTCTTCCGGTGGGAGTGAAAATGGCCACTGAACCAGCTTCTCCACCGCACCGAGACAGAAACGAAACGGCATCGTCGCCCGAGCTCCCCGCCGACCGGTCCGATGAAAACTCCACGACCGCGTCGGCCACGCAAGAGGACGTGCACCCGCGCGAGGCGGACGCGACCACCAGAAGTGGCCGCTACGCGCTCATAGCAGCCCTGTGCGCTGCACTCATCTCCAGCATCGTGTCGGCGTCGGCGGCCGTGTACGTCACGGTGAACAAGGCGGACAGAGACCAGCAACTCGCGCTGATACAGGTGACTCGCGAGAATCGCCAAAAGTCATACTACGAATTTCTCGCCAGCACTTTCGATTTCGTGGAGCAGACGGGGAAAATGGCCGGTCTTCTTCGCGTGGACAACCTCGACGGCTTCCGCTCCGCGACAATCGTTTTCAGCCAGCGCTTGAACAAGTTCATGTCCACTCTCTATGTCGCCTCCATGACATCCAGCGAAGACATGATCCACCTGTTGGCCAAATTCCCCGAAGAGACCAAAGAATTGCTGGACGAACACTACATGCCCTTCGTACAGAAACACACGACCACAACGGACGCCCCTTCCGACAGCGATGAACGGAAGCGCGACAGCGCGGCCCTCGATACGGTGCTCATGAATTTCATCAACAAGCTCGACTCCATGGTGAGCGACTTCATCGATCAGGGCCGCAAGGACCTCGGTTAGCCCGGCGACGCGATCACGCCGCCGACACCACACTCCCGATCCCCATACCATGGCCTCGTGTCCGCATTACCCCTGATCTTCACCGCGGGCTGGGCCAGCGGCGTGAACGCCTACGCGGTGGTCTTGCTCCTCGGGCTCTTGGGCCGAGTCGGAGTCGCCGATGCGGTGCCGGAAGGCTTGCAGCGCACCGATGTCCTGATCGCGGCGGCGGTGCTGTTCCTCATCGAGGCCGTGGCGGACAAGATCCCGTATCTCGACTCGTTCTGGGACGCCGTGCACACCGTGGTGCGGCCGATCTCGGGAGCCGTGGTCGCGGCGCTGCTCGCCGGACAGGACGGTTCGCTGCCACAACTCGCCGCGGGCGCGGTCGGCGGTACGGCCGCGCTGGTCAGCCACCTGGTGAAGGCCGGAACGCGCATGGCCGTCAACACTTCCCCCGAGCCCGTCAGCAACATCGTGGTCAGCACCGCCGAGGACGTGACCGTCGCCGGCGTGGTCACCCTGGCGGTGTTCCACCCCGTGGCGGCGGCAGTGGTCGCGGCGGCGCTGCTCGTCATCGGCCTGGCGCTGGTGTACTTCTGCGCGAGCCGGATCCGTCGCTATCTGCGCCGTCGGCGCGCCCGCCGCGCTGCGCGCACCGGCGACCGGATCGCAGTCGCTGAACAATTGCCACGCAGATGAGTCCGTCACGGGCGTGCCGCGCCAGTCGACCACGCGGCACGCCGGGCGGGGCGCCCCGTTGCGCCCGCCGTCACTGTGCCGGCGACAAGAGCGCCCGATTGGAGCCACTGATCGCGGGACTCGACACCGGGACGTCGCCATTCGGACGAGCGACGCTGCGGGGCAGTGTCACTATCGCGGACGAGACCACCCTCGCGACGAACTCACTGTTCGGGCAAACGGCGGCGGCCACCGGCCACGTCGGTTACCAGGTCAGTGTACCCGTCGACGAGTTCGGCCAGTTGATACCAATGTTTGTGGGTGTTGTCGCTACGCCCGCCCTCGGTGTGGATGACCTGATTGGCATCCACCCAGCTACGCGCCATCCGGTCCACCACGGCGCCCAGGCTTTCGGTGTGCAGCGAGGACCCGTTGCGATGTTGCGGGATCTCCTGCGCGACCCACTCGTTGATGTCGTCGACCAGTTCGCGACGACGACAGTCGATTTCGGCGATGAGTGCGGCGTCCACCACCTGCGCGCGGCGCTGGTGCAACTCGGCGAGCGCGTGTGCGGACCGCAGCAGTTCCCGGTCTTGGAAACGCCGTCCCTGGAAAGCACACAACAATTGCGGCGCGGTCGGTAAGGCGCCGACCGTCGGCGCGCTCACCGCCACACTCCGAGTTGACCCGACCCCAACGCTCTTTGTACCAACATGATTGGCTCTCGATTCGGTTATCCCGGCCATCGGAAGGGTTGTCACAACTAGGCTAGCTGGATCATGCACGTACAGATGCAAGAACGCAAGATTGCGTCTGCATATCTGCGGTCAAGGGCTCCTTACGCCACGTGGACGCTCAGAGCAGACCGGTCGCAACCTTTTTCGGCTCGCCGACCGAGCGCTTACGGCGCCCGGTCGGCGGTGATGAGGACCCGCGTCCGTTCCCGACTTCCGGTCATTTTCGCCGCCCGGTTACCAGCTACGGGCACGAATTCGCCCACCGCTATGGACTTTCGGTTGCCGAAAGTGTGCTACCGATCTTCCCTTGACCGGCGAAGAGCCCTTATCGGAAACACCGCCCAGTCAACCGATACTCGAGCGTCGCACCGACGCTCAGCCACTCGCCGGCTATGTTCACAACTGGGTCACAGCGGCGAGCAACATGAGCGCGGGCAGCGCGCCCTGCACCACCGCGCCCCTGGCGAACCGGCGGTCGTGCGCCACCAGCACCACCGCCGCGGCCAGCATCGACCCGCAGCCGGCGAGCACCAGCGCCCATCCCGCCTCCGGGACGGTCCGCAGGACGGCCACGCCGACCAGTGTCGTCACCGCGAGAAACAGGTTGTAGAAGCCCTGATTGAACGCCCATGGCCGAGCCGTGGGCAGTTCGGCTTCGGAAACCCGGAAGACACCCTCGTGCACCTTGGAGTCGCCGAAACGCACGGACTCCATGACGAAGATGGCGACATGGAGCACGGCGGCCGCAGCCGCCGACACCTGTACGACCCAGAGCATTCGACCTCCTCACGGTACGCGCCGGGGAATCCTATGGCCCGAGCCGCGGAACGTCGCGCAACACACGGCCGACACGCCGCCGCGCGCACCGGTCAGGCCAGCCCGAAGACCCGTCGAGCATTGCCGGCCAGATACAGCTCGCGGGTCTCGTCATCGAGACCGAGAGCGGCGAGGCCGTCGAGCGCGTGCTGCGGGAAGATCATCGGATAATTCGTGCCGAACAGCACCTTGCGGCGACCGCTCCCTGACTTCAGGTAGGACACCAGTTCCGCGGGAAGACGTTTCGTCGTGTACGCCGAGGTGTCGATGACGACGTTCTCGTGCTTGCGCGCTACCGCGATCATCTCCTCGGTCCACGGATAGCCGATGTGTCCGCAGACGATCGTCAACTCCGGGAAGTCGAGCGCGACCTGATCGATGTACGGGATGGGTCGCCCCGGCTCCGACGGGCGCAGCGGTCCCGTGTGCCCCACTTGCGTGCAGAACGGGATCCCCGACTCGACACACGCCGCGAACAGCGGATAGAAGCGCCGATCGGTCGGCGGTACCTCCCATAGCCACGGAAGCACCCGCAGCGCCTTGAATCCCTGGTCCACGCGCCTGCGCAATTCCCGCACCGCGTCCATCGGCCTGCGCAGATCCACGGACGCGACAGGAAGCAGGCGCTCCGGCTCCTCGGCCGCCCAGGCCGCGACCTCGTCGTTGGAGATGAGGACGCCTTCCGGCGCGTGCCAGGCGGAGATGAGCGCTCGGTCGACGCCGGCGGCGTCCATCGCGTCGAGCGTGAACGACAGCGGGACCTCGTCGGTCGGGATCACGGCTCCGGTCCACCGCCGCAGCGAGGCGAACATGTCGTGGGCGAGGAATCGCCGGGTCGGATGTTGCGCCCAGACGTCGATGGTCATGCGCGGATTCTGACATACGTCATAGCGACCCGGAACCCCCGCTATGACGGTCGCTATAGACAGGTTTCGCGGCAACAAACGTTGCGAGACAGCAACTTCCAGCGCGCCAGAGGCTTGTTGCCGAATCGCGGTAGCCGAGCCGGGCCGACCGCCGGGTCACCGCAATAACCCCTCCCCCACCTCACCGTCTATATCAAACGTAATAACAAAGGGTACGGTTCGCTGGGCATAAACTGGGTATCCAACCGCAGGACCACAGACATCCGACGCAGAGCAGGGCCATGGCAGGTTCGGACCCGTTCGCCACACAGCACGATCGACCTCCAGGTATCGAGCGGGAACTGGAGGGCGCGGGTCTCGACGACCCCGAAGTGATCGGCAAAGGCGGGTTCGGTGTCGTCTACCGCTGTCGGCAGCGGGCGTTGAACCGCAGCGTCGCGGTCAAGGTCCTCACCGCACGGCCGGATCTGGAACCGGAGAACGTCGAACGATTCCTGCGCGAGCAGCAGGCCATGGGCGCGCTGTCCGGGCACCCGAACATCGTGCCGATCCTGCAAGTGGGCACCACCCGCAGCGGACGCCCCTACCTCGTGATGCCGTATCACTCGCACGGTTCACTGGAGAGCCGTATCCGCCGGGAAGGCTTTCTGCCGTTACCCGAGGCTATCGGGATCACCGTCAAACTGGCCGGCGCGTTGGAGACCGCGCACCGGGCCGGGATCCTGCACCGCGATATCAAACCGGGGAATGTCCTGCTCACCGACTACGGCGAGCCGCAACTGACCGATTTCGGAATCGCCCGTGTCGAAGGCGGTTTCGAGACCACCACGGGAGTGGTGACCGGCTCGCCCGCGTTCACCGCACCGGAGGTGCTGCGCTCCGGCGTCCCGTCGGTCGCCTCGGACGTCTACGGGCTCGGCGCGACGCTGTTCGCCATGATCACCGGTCACGCGGCGTACGAGCGGCGTTCCGGCGAGCAGATCGTCGCGCAGTTCCTGCGCATCTCCGCCGACCCGCTGCCGGACCTGCGGCTGGAGGGCATCCCCGACGAGGTCGCGGCCGCCATCGAAACCAGCATGGCGCACAATCCCGCCGACCGTCCGCCCTCGGCCGCGGCGTTCGGCGAGATGCTGCGCGACATCCAGCGCGGCAACGACATGCCGGTCGAGCAGATGACCCTGCCCACCGCCGATCAGCCCGCGCCCGAAGACCTCAGCACGCGGCCGCTGACCGCCACCGCGCGTTTTCCCACCCCGCACCCCAAGACGCCGCCGACACCCGAGACCAAATTCCGCCCGGCGATGTCCACCCGGCCGCTGGTCCAGCGCGAACGTCTGATCGACGCGTTGCAGACCGAACCGCGGCCCCGCCTCGCCGTCATCCATGCCCCGGCGGGATTCGGCAAGAGCACGCTGGCGGCGCAGTGGGCCAAGCGCCTCGCCGACACCGAGAAGGTGGCGGTGGCCTGGTTGAACGTGGACCGCGACGACAACAACGTGGTCTGGTTGCTCACTCACCTGATCGAGGCGTTCAACCGGGTGAGCCCCGCGCTGGCGCCCGGCCTGGCCCCGGTTCTCGAAGAGGGCGACGTCGCCGCCGCGCGCTACGTGCTCACCACGCTGATCAACGCCATCGACGAACGCGACGAGCGGTTCGCGCTGGTGATCGATGATTGGGACCGGATCACCGATCCCGCCGCCGTCGACGCCCTGCTCTACCTGATCGACCAGGGTCCGCGGCACCTGCAGATCATCCTGACCAGCCGATCGCTGGAGGGCCTGCCGCTGGGCACCCTGCGCGTTCGCCATCAGCTCGTCGAAATCGATGCCGCCGCATTGCGTTTCGATGCCGACGAGGCACGGGACTTCCTCACCGAGCAGACCGGCCTCACCCTGGCCGACACCGAGAGCGCCGAGCTGCGCGACTACACCGAGGGCTGGGCGGCGGCTTTGCAGCTGGCCTCGCTGTCACTGCGCGAGCACCCCGATCCCGCCTCGCTGATCGCCCACCTGTCCGGGCGTCATCACGCCATCGCGGAGTACCTGGCCGAGAACGTGCTCGATACCGTCGAGCCGGAACTGCGCGAGGTCCTGCTCGCGACCTCCCTTCCCGAGCGGATCTCCGGCAGCCTCGTCACGGCGCTGACCGGGATGCCGCACGGGCAGTCCCTGCTCGAGAATCTCGAACGCCGTAACCTGTTCCTGCGCCGCGTCGACGAGAGCGGCGAATGGTTCCGCTACCACCATCTGTTCGCGGAGTTCCTGCGTCAGCGACTCGAGCGCGACCATCCCGAGCGAGTTCCCGAACTGCACTGCAAGGCGGCGGCGTGGTTCGGCGACCACAAGATGCTCAGCGAGGCCATCGACCACGCGCTGGCCGCCGACGACGGCGACATGGCCGTCGATCTCCTCGAGGCGAAATCCCGCGCTCTGGTGCAGGACGGGCAGCTCGCCACCTTCCTCGGACTGCTCGCCAAACTCCCGCCCGCCATCGCCGCCGCCCGCCCCGCGCTCCAGGTCGGTGTCGCCTGGACGCACGCGCTGCTACGGCGGCCGACCGAATTGCATGCCGCGTTGCGGCTGGTGCGGGCGTCACTGGAGAACGACCCGGCCGCCGATCCCGATCTCGCGCTCGAAGCCGACCTCATCGAGAGCGTGGAGCGCGCCTTCGGCGACCACCCGGAAGGCCTGGACGCTATCGTCGGCAAATGCCTGGGCCGGGCCGACACGTTGGGTCCGTGGGCGCTGTGCGCGGCCGCGAACCTCGCCGCGTTCTCCGCGATCAGCAAGTTCGACTACGAGCGGGCACGGGAGTGGAACGACTGGGCCACCCCCTTCTATCGGAAGAACCGCAGCACATTCACCTTGATGTACAGCCACTGCCTGGTCGGCATCGCGGCCAGGGAACAGCTCGACATCGCCACGGCGGAACACAGCTTCCGTACCGCGGTCGAGATCTCCACCACCTCGTCGGGCCCGCGGTCGTATGCCGCTCGCTTGGCCGGCGCCCTGCTCGGCGAGCTGCTCTACGAACGCGACCAGCTCGCCGCGGCCGAGCGTCTGCTCGACGAGGCGGGCAGGCTCGGGACCGAGGGCGGCCCGGTGGACCTGCTGATGGCCAACTACGCCACCGGCGCGCGGATCAAAGCCCTGCGCGGCGACTTGGCCGCCGCCGCGCGACGGCTGGACGAAGGCGCCGAGGTGGCGCGTGCCCTGAAGCTGCCGCGCCTGGCCACCCGCGTGGCCAACGAGCAGGTCCGGCTCGGCCTGACGGCCACCTACGTCACCGAACCACCGGCAGGCGAAGGCGGTATCGCCACAATGGCCGCCGAGATGCGCGAGGACTCCGCGATCCGCATGCTGCTGCGTTCAGGAGCCGCCAAAAGAGCCGCTGCCGCCGCCGCGCGCGCCGGGCAACTGCGGGATTCCATCGACGCCGAGCGACGACCACGCGCCGCGGCACAGGCATCGCTGCTGCTCGCATCCTGCCTAGCGGCATCGGGGAAGACGGAGGTGGCGAAGGACGAGTTGGCCCCGGTCGTGATCAGGTACGCCGATGCCGGTCTCATCCGGCCACTGCTCGACGAAGGTCCCTGGATCATGTCGCTGCTGCACAGCCTGAACTACGACCTGCGCGAAGGCCGCTGGGACGAGGAACGACCGATGATCCCGCCCGCGTTCCTGCACCGGTTGCTGGCCCGCCGAGAAACCTGAGCCGCTCGAACGCGGACGCCGGACGTCTTTCGGCCGCGACAGTCACGCGCCGCCGCGCACTACACCGGTTGCGGACCGAGCGAGGTGTCGGTGTCCAGAATGTGCAACACCCAGCGGCCCTTACCGTCGGCCTTCGCCCGGTAGAGGCCGGTGTCGGCCGCGTCGAGCAGCGATTCGGCATCGGCGCCCGCGACCGCGGTCACGACCGCGCCGATGCTGATCGACATGCGTAGTCGCCGGTCACCCGCCGTGATCGGGTCGACCAACGCCTCCAGCAGGCTGTTCGCCACGGTGGCCACTCGGTGGTCGCTGGCGGGGGGAGGGATCAGTGCGACGAATTCGTCCCCGCCGATGCGGGCGACCAGACACCCGGAACCGCGCACACTGTCCTGCAGGCGTCCGGCCACCGCGGTCAATATCTGGTCACCGGTGCCGTGGCCGTAGCGATCGTTGATGTGCTTGAAGCGGTCGATGTCGACGAAACACAATCCCGCCCGGTCCCCGTTGCGGGCGTCGGCGATCATCGCGTCGATCCGTTCGATGAGATGCCGCCGGTTCGGCAGGCCGGTGAGCGGATCGTGCCGGGCCTGCCGATGCAGTTCCTCGCGCATCCGGTGCTGTTCGGTGACGTCCTCGCCGACCGCGAGCAGGTAATCGCTCTCCCCCTCCGCGCCCTTGACGAAGGTGATGGCGAACGATGCCCACCCGTAACTGTCGTCGGCGCGCCGGATGCGCTGCTCCAGCTTCACCGTGCCCGCGCCGGCCGGGACCAGTTTCTCGTACACCAGCGTGCGGATGCCCTCGCGATCGTTGGGGTGTGCGAAGTCGTAGACCGACACCCCGCGCAGGCTCTCCACCGGGACTCCGATCATCTCCGCCAGACCCCGGTTGACGTCCAGCAACGTACCGTCGGTGTCACCGATGGCGATCGCGATCGCGGCGTTGTCGAACACCACGCGGAAGCGCGCGTCGTCGGATCGGTGCGCGTCGCTCACCGCGTCCTCGTCGGTGCGCCGCTGCGCTTCGTATCCCTGACCGACCTCGGCGAGCAGCGCCGCGAGCCGCCGCCCCGGCTCCGGGGCCGCCGACTGTTCGGCCAGCCCGTACAGGACCTGGGCGGACGTACTGGGCACGGCCGGGCCGAGCAGCCCCGCGGAGGCCAGCGAAGCGCCCACGCGCCGGCCGACGCTCGCGTCGAAGGGTTCGGCTTCCAAGCCGGAAACCAGCTCCTCGACCATCCCGAGCAGCACGACCTCGGGGTCCGGTACAGACGTGGACCCACCGGCGACGGCCTGCAGAGCGCGCCACCACAAGTTCGCCATCCTGGCGAGTTCGATCTGTTCCACCGCAACCCCCTCACCATTCAGGCCGGAGATAGCCCCCGACGCATCGTATCCACACATGTTCGAGACCGTCGAGTACTGCCGCCTGGAAGCATTCCCAGCATTGGTGAGGGTAGGGGCTTTACTGCAACCCGTTCTCCCGGAAAATCGACGCCCCTTTGTAGCGCAGCGTCTTCACCTGCCAGACCCAGGTCGCCTGGACGCAGGCGATCAGATCGGCGAGGTGGGTCGCGACGGTGGCCGCCAAGGCCGCATCCGTCGCGGCCAGGCGGTCGCATTGTGCGGTGGCCACCGCGCACAGTTCCCGGAACTCGGTCAGGCGCGCGCGCACGATCTCGGTGGCGCCTTGCACGGCGTCCTCCAGCGAGCATCCCGGGTGGTTCAGCAGCACCGCGGGGATCAGGTTGAAGTCCGCCAGATCGACGATGCACTCCTTCTCGAAGGAGAACACGTCGTTCATCAGCGCGCCGATCTCGACGGTGAGCACTCGCAGCCGGAGCAGATCCCCGGCCAGTCCCGTCCGCAGGATCCGCTCCCAGGGCAGGTAATCGTCCCGGCCGAACTCGCACAGCGCGATCGCCGGATACATGCCCGAGACCTGGGCCCGCAGATCGATGTACTCCGCGACGCTGAGCAGTCCACCGCGAGCGCGTGCGTTCTGGTCCTGGATGGCGGGCCGCAGGTGCGCGACGGTGGCTTCGATGAACCGGTCGAGCCAGTCCGCGTCCGCGCGGGCGGACAGCATCGTGAGGAACGCCGAGGTCGAAGTCTCCAATGGGGTGGCGTCCTGCGGCAGCGACCCCGTGCACAGGAGCGCGCACAGCCGGTCGATCGCCACCCGCGCCTGCCGCTGTTCGTCCGCGCCGAGGTGCCCGAACTTCTCCCGGCCCACGGTGTCGTTGAGCCAGAACAGGATCGCGTTGTACAGGCCGATGATCGTCATCCGCTCGGCGCTGACGGCGCCGGGATGGAGGTAGGGCGTCATGCTGTTGTAGTGCGGCCCCGCGGGCTCGAGCCAGATCCCGTGCTCGCGGCAGAAACGTTCCACCTCCGTACAGGCTTGCTCCCCGAACCGATTGGGCCGGAAGTCGCGGCAGTAATCGACGATGTCCCAGTCGGGTGTGCCGAACATCGCGCGCAACGACCACTGCCGCCCGGTCCGCAGCAAGGTCTGGTGTTGCCCGCGCATGTCGACGATCTCCCGCTCGAGTGCCGATGTGTACTCACTGACCACAACGACTCCCTCCCACTATGGTTACTTCTAATGAATTGTCTCCGACTTATCGGCAGTGGGATCGGCCGAAGGGCGAAGGTCACGCAACACTCCTGCCGTTGATGACGTTGGCGCACCAGGCATTTGACGGCGACACCACGGCAAACGGGGAGTTCGGTCCACAGCGCGACGCCGCGGCGCGAGGATCTGATGGCACATGGAGGCAAACGGCCGGTTCAGGACGTGGCGGGGCGATCCGGCACCGGAGTCGCCGGACGAACCATCCGCCGCTATCGGGTATCGGTCACCGGTGCGGCGCTCACTTCGACGCCAGGACGTCGTGCATGGTCAGCAGGAGATGGTCGAAGCGGGCCCGTTGCGCCGCAGGCCCGCCACCCATCGCGGGCACTTCGCCGACCAGTTGTTGCGCCAGCGTCCGCAGCTTGATGTTGGTTTCCTGGGAGCGCCACTGCAGCACTCGGAACGCCTGTTCGGCATTGATGCCGTAGACGACCATGAGCACGCCCTTGGCCTGCTCGATCACCGCCCGCGACTCCACCAGTTCGGGCAGCGTGTCGTCGAGGATCTCCTGCCGGTTCTCCTCGAGTGTGCCGGACACGTCGATGAAATAGCCCGCGGTGCCGACCACCGACTCCCGGTCGTCGAGCATGCGATCGGCGACGACGATGACGTGATGGGTGCGCCCGGCGGTGTCGATGACGCGGTGGCGTCCGCAGAACGGCTCACCGGTTCGCACGGCGGTGGCGACGGCCTCGGCGACGAGCGCACGATCGTCGGGATGCTTGTGCGCCAGCAGCAGCTCCGTACTGGGTCGTACAGTCCCCGCGGCGTAGCCGTATATCGCGGCCACTTCCTCCGACCATTCCCATCGCTCGTCCTCGAACCAGAAGCGGAAGCCACCCACGCTCTGCGGCGTGCCCGCGATGACGCTCTCGATCGCGGAGGCGCTTCTCAGCGCGAGGTCGTCCATCCTCGTCACGCGGTCATTATCCATCGGCGCCCCGGGGCGACGGCCGGGAACACGAGATGAAACCAAATTGTGGCAAACTCTCCGCATCCTCAAGAATCCGCCGTCTACCTGGACACCATGGCCCTATTGCTTATACATGAATTACTTGGCAATTAATCCGCAATAGGTACGCTGCCGGGGCAACCAGCACTGGCGCCGCCGACTCCCGCAGGCCGGAATCCGCGCTGGACGCGCGAGGCCGCCCAGGCGCGGCTGCCGCCCAGGACCGGCAGGCAGGGACGCCCCGCGACATCAGGTGATGACGTTCCCGCCGCCCGGAAAGCCACTCCGCGCAGTTCGGCGAGTCCCGACCCGCCTGCGCGACCGGGCAGTCGGTCCGCTTCATCCCGCGATATCGCCCACCGGCCGTCAACGCGCACGAAAACCCCGACCATAACGTGGATCACGGGAGGTAGTCTCTGTTGCTGTGCCCACACCAGGCACAGATCCGCCGCACGCAGGCCGCATTCGAGGGCGAACGTCATAACACGTTCCAGCAAGTGCGCAGACCGAAGGGGTTGAACTGATGGCAGGCAAGCGCACCGTACTGACCGTCCGGTTGCGGCGGCTGGCGGCGATGCTGCACGAGATGCGCGAGAACGCCCAGCTCAGCAAGGAAGAGGTCAGCGCGAAGACCGGGATCAACGTCACCACGCTGTACCGGATCGAGACCGCGCAGGCGCGGCCGCAGCGGCGCACCCTGATGGCGATGCTCGATCTCTACCGCATCGGCGAGGAGCAGCGCGAGGACGCGCTGGAGTTGCTGTCCGACGCGCTGAAGCCGGGCATGTCGCGCGCCTACGAGGGCAGCGTCTCGGAGGTCTACGCCGCCTACATCAACTTCGAGTCCGAGGCGTTGTCCGCGCGGCACTACCAAACCTCCTTCATTCCCGGCCTTTTGCAGACCTACGAGTACGCCACCGCCGTGATCGACACCTCGATGCCGAAGCTGGAGGCGTCGGTCATGGAGAGCAGGGCGAAGGCGAGGATGGATCGCGCCGTCAACCTGACCAAGGACGACCCGCTGGAACTGTGGGTCGTCCTGGACGAGGCCGCCATCCGCCGTACCGTCGGCGGGCACGCGGTGATGCGGGGCCAACTCGAGCGGCTGCTGCAAGAGCTCAAGCGTAAGAACGTGATCCTGCAGATCCTGCCGTTCGACGCGGGCGCGCATCCCGGCATGGCGGGCTCGTTCACCTTGCTGGACTTCCCCGACCCCGCCGATCCCGAACTGGTCTACGTCGAGGGCATCGCGGGTGACGAGCTGATCGAGGGCCACACCGAGATCCGGCGCTTCGGGGTGATATTCGATCAGCTGCGCGCCATGGCGCTGAGCCCGCGCGACTCCGCGGCCATGATCGTGGAGGCCGTGCGCCAGATGGACCGGGATGATCGGTAGCGCGCCCGCTCGCAGGTGAAATCCAGGCGAAATACGGCCCGGTGAACGACTACTCCGCGCCGTAATGGGTACCCTCGCCCTACTGCCGAGGGGAGGACGCATGTCCGAGATCACTGCGAATCCGACATCCGATTCCGGACCCGAACTCAAACGGGTGATGGGGCCGGGGTTGCTGTTGCTGTTCGTCGTCGGCGACATCCTCGGCACCGGTATCTACGCGCTCACCGGCAAGGTGGCCAACGAAGTCGGCGGGGCGGTCTGGGTGCCCTTCCTGGTGGCTTTCCTGGTCGCGCTCGTCACCGGGTTCAGCTATCTGGAACTGGTCACCAAGTACCCGCACGCCGCGGGCGCGGCCCTCTACACCCACAAGGCGTTCGGCATCCATTTCCTCACATTCATGGTGGCCTTCGCGGTGATGAGTTCCGGCATCACCTCCGCTTCCACGGCGTCGCGGGCGTTCGCGGCCAACTTCGCCGAGGCCTTCGATCTCGATCTCGGCAGCGGCACCGCGGTGACGCTGATCGCGCTGCTGTTCATGGCTGTGGTGGCGGCGATCAACCTGCGCGGGGTGAGCGAGGGCGTGAAGCTCAACGTGGTGCTCACCTGTGTGGAGCTGACCGGGCTGCTGATCGTCATCGGGATCGGCTGCTGGGCGCTGGGCGTCGGCGACGGCGACTTCTCCCGCATCGTCGAGTTCGACACCGGCGAGCGCAACGCGGTGGGCGGCGTCATCGTGGCCACGACGCTGGCGTTCTACGCGATGGTCGGTTTCGAGGACTCGGTCAACATGGCCGAGGAATGCAAGGAGCCCACCCGGATCTTCCCGAAGGTGCTGCTCGCCGGACTGATCATCACGGGCCTGATCTACGTGCTGGTGTCGATCAGCGCGGTCGCGCTCGTACCCGCCGACCAACTCGGCGAAGGCGACACCCCACTGCTGAAGGTGGTCGAGGTCGGCGCGCCCAGCTTCCCGACCCACATCTTCGCCTACATCACCATGTTCGCCGTCGCCAATTCGGCGCTGATCAACATGCTGATGGCCAGCCGGCTGATCTACGGCATGGCCCGACAAGGCGTGCTGCCCCGGCCGTTCGGCCGCGTACACCAGCGGCGCCGGACGCCTTACATCGCCATCGTCTTCACCACGCTGCTCGCGCTCGGGTTGATCCTGTTCGTCGGCGAGGTGCCCGAACTCGGCGGCACCACGGCCCTGCTGTTGCTCGCGGTGTTCACGGTGGTCAACGTCGCCGTACTGGTGCTGCGCCGGGACCCGGTTCCGCACAAGCACTTCAGGACGCCGACGCCGTTGCCCGTCGTGGGCGCGCTCAGTTGCGGCTTTCTCGTCACGCCCTTCACCGACCGCAATCCGGCGCAGTACGCCATCGCCGGCGTGCTGCTGGCCATCGGGATCGCGCTGTGGGGCCTGAACTACCTGGCCATCCGGTCTATGCGGGCACAACCGTTGGAGGACAGGTCTTCTGCGGAGTGACGGATCGAGTTGTCCCGCTGGCGATCACCTTATCGGTATGCCCGGATTCCGCAGATGACTAGTCGCCGACCGATAGGTAAGGTGGGCGCCGATGACCAGCATGGAAGCCCGTTTCGGGGATGCCACCCGGACCGTGCCCCTCCCCAACCCGTGGAATCTGACCTCTTATCTGGCCGCGGTGGCCGCACATCGCGGACGCTCGATCAGTCTGCACCCGGTGCCCAAGGCGATGTTGGCCGACACCGGCTGCGGCGGAGGCGGCTTGTGGGTGGCACGCAAGCACGACGACATCATCGTCTACGACGCCGCGGCGACCGGCCGCAACGCCGATCACGTCATCCTGCACGAGATCGGCCACATGCTCTTGGGTCACCACAAAGACCAGGAGCGCGGCGATCCGTTGCCGCCCTCGTTGGCCGTCATCCTGCCCTCGATTTCGCCGCACTCGATCGAACACGTCCTCGGCCGTGCCGAATTCGGCACTGATCGCGAGCGGGAAGCCGAGGTCTTCGCCGACATGACCATGGTGTACGCGACCCTGCCACGCCGGCGCCGCCGCTCGTTCCGGCTGTTCGGGCGGGGCCGATAGCTACCAGCGGTCGTAGCGCCCCTCAGGTAGTCGTCTCGCTCCGGCGCGGAGGTCGTCGACGAGATCCTGGTAGCCGTCGGCCAATTCGTCGATCCGGACCCACGCGTCGTAGAAGACCGATTCCGGCGCGTGCGCCAGCGCCACGAACGCCTGGGCCGCCAGCACGGCCAAGCGGTCCACGATGTGACCCACGGTCTCGGTGTGTTCGGGCGCGGCGGGCGGCGGGATCGGCGTCGCCAAGGTGACCCAGCGGTCGATGCCGCGCACGAGTTGCGCTCGGCGCCGGTCGAGTTTGTCGCACCGACTCGCGGGAGTACGTTCGCGCGTCTGATGCAGCTGCGCCAGTTCTCCGGCGGCCTCCAGCATCGGATGATCCATGTGCGGTAAGCCACGGAAGGCTGCCAGCAGGAGTTCTTTCCCCGGAATCACCCGGGCTTCGGACACCTGTTCCATTTTCTGGACCCCCAATCCCACCAGGGTGGACGCGTCTCGGTCGCGTCCTCGATGCCATGCCTCGCCGGTGTCCCGGCACTGCCCGAACATCCACATATCCCCAGCGTGACCGAGAGTGGCCCGGGGCGCGTCGAATTCGGTCACTTCCGCGCACGCGACACGCCCATTGACCGATTTATCCGGTCGCGCGCCAGCCCCCACAGCATCGGCAAACATCCAGTGACCTTGCGTTTTTCGACGATAGAGCCATCAGTCCTGGGATTATTGCCAACCAAGACGACACGCCAGTCACGCTCTGACGATGCGGGCAAACACCAACTGATGCTCACGCAACCGGGCGAACGAGGCGGTCCCGGCTTCCGGCAGGCCGCCGCCCAATACCCGGCGAGCGCGCAGACGAATGCGTCGACCGCCGCGGGGTCCACCGCGCGGGAAACCGGATGGCAGGCGATGATCGGATCCGGGTCCACACCGGCGACCGCGATCGACGCCAAGCCGCTTCCAGCTCGGCCGATTTCGTCAGGTGACGCATGGACCAACGCCGTGGCTGAATCCGCCGCGCCGGTTCTCGGCAGTGCGGACGACATCACCGAGCACCCGCTCCCCTTCCGCCCGCACCGGCTCGGGCATGTCGGCCCATCCGATCCGCGACGCAGTGTTCAGGTAGTCCACCATTTCGATCGTCCACGCCCACAGGTCGAACGCGGAGTCGCTATGCCGGAACGTCTCTACGGATCGGCTTCGTCTCAGGAAGTGATCTCTTGCGCGTCGAGGTAATCCAGACCACCGACGTAGGTCGTGTGGCCCGGATCGGCGGTGGCGACGGTGGCATCCGCGACCGCGGTGGCGAACTCCGTGACCGTGGGCAGCTCGCCGTGCTCGCGGCGCGCGGCGACAGCGTCGGGGTTCCGGCGCTCCAGCAGCTGGACGATGATCGTGCCGTCGATCATGTCGCCGGAGACGACGTGCAAGGCGATGCCCGCGTCGGACAGTTCCGGGATCATGGCGCGCAGCGCGTCCTCGCCCGCGCGCTTGCTGGCGGCGATGGGCTCGTAATCGGCGGGGACGGGTTTGCGGCCGTGGAAGTGCGCCTGATGGCTGGTCACGAACACGATCCGCGCGCCAGAGGGCATGTGTGGCAGGGCAAGCCGGACGAGCCGTTCCTGCGCGTCGCGATTGAGGGCCATCGCGTAGTCGGGCGCGGCATCGCGCTCCAGCCCACCGGAGGCGTTCAGCACCAGCACATCGAGACGGCCGAACTCCTCGACGACCCCGGCGACCAGGGCACGTGCCGAATCCGCCTCGGCGATGTCGGCGCCCGCCGTGGTGGCGCTGCCGCCCGCCTGCCGGATCGACTCCGCGAGCGCGTCGGCCCGCTTGGCCTTCTCCCGGTAGTTGATCACCACGTGGTCGCCGCGCGCCGCGAGCACCCGGGCGGTCTCCGCGCCGATCCCGCGGGAGGCGCCCGTGATCAGCACGATGCGCCGTCCGGTCCTGTCGTCCACCGTCACCCTTTCGGTCCGCCCCGGCACCCGGGCCAGTGCTTCTGTTTCAGAACCACTATGCTGGTTCTAAATGAGAAGCGCAAACGAACCGAAGCCGCCGCGGGGGCGGGACGACCCGGCGAACGCCCCGTTGCTGGCCACGATGGATCTCCTCGGCCAACGCTGGATCCTGCGCATCCTGTGGGAATTGGAACCCGACCGACTCGGCTTCCTCGAATTGCGCCGACGCATGGGCAACTGCTCCTCGAGCATGCTCTCGGTGCGCTTGCAGCACCTGCAATCCGCGGGCCTGATCGCGAAGAACCCGGACAAGTCCTACGAACTGACCACCGCGGGAATCGAACTCGGCACGGCACTCGGATCGGTCTGGGACTGGTCGCGCCGCTGGCGCGTGAGCCCCACCGAACCCGGTGCCGACTGACTCGCGCCAGGTGGCACCTCGGCGGGGTCCATGCGTTCCCGTCGGCTCCCGCCACGTGAGACCCACTATCGGGGGCTCTCTCCGCCGACGAGTTGACCTTCGAGTTGGTTGAGGCTCCATGATGGCCGGGTGGTGAGTTCGGAGTCGACAGGGTTGATCACGATCGGTGTGCTCGCGCGGGCCAGCGGGCTCACCGCGAGCGCGCTGCGGTTCTACGACGACTGCGGCCTGCTCGTTCCGGCCCGGGTCGATCCGCTGACCGGCTACCGCTACTACACCGCGGCGCAGCGGGAGCGGGCGGTGCTGATCCGGCAGTTGCGCGGCATCGATCTGCCGCTGGAGACCATCGCGGAGATTCTCGCCGGTGACACCGAGCGGGCACGGTGCCTGCTCGACCGTCACGTCGCGGAAATGGCGCGGCGAGCGGACGAGGCCGCGCGCGTCGCCGCCGTGGTCAAACAGTCGCTCGGCACCCATGTGGCGGTCGACGCGGTGGCGTTGGCCGAGGCGCTCGACCAGGTCCGCACCGCCGTGGCCCGTACCAGGGAAATACCCGTGCTGGCGGGCGTTCTCCTGGAGGCGGGCTCGAACGCGATGACCCTCACGGCCACCGATCGCTACCGGCTGTCCACGCGCACCGTGGTGGCGAACCGGCAGCGAGGCGGCGATTGGTCCGTGGTGCTCGACCCGGACGGACTCGCATCGATCACCGAGCGGTTGCGCGGCATGGACGAGGTCGTCGTCGCGCCATCCAACGACGGACTGCTTCTGACGGGAGGCGGCGCGGAACACCGATCGCCCGTCATCGAAGGTCCTTTCCCAGACCACCGCGCCTTACTGGCAGGACTCGGACCGGTGCGAACCAGAGTGGTCGTCGCTCGGCGCCTGATGCTGCCGCTTCTCGAAGAATCCGTTGACACGATGCGATTCGCGATTCAGCCGACCGAAATATCGGTATCGGCGTCCGGGGCGATGCACTGCCTGCCCGCGAAGATCACCGGCTCTGCCGTCACACTGTCGTTCGCCCCCGCGACACTGCTGCCCGCCGTCCACGCCGCCCTCGGCCCCGATCTCATGCTCGACATCATCGCCGCCGATCAGCCGGTGGTCTTACGTTCCGCCACCGACGGAGACCTCACCACCCTTGCCATGCCGGTGCGGTCCCTGCAGCACAACGCCTCCGAATAAGTCGTTCACCCCGCAGGCCGCTTACCCGCCGCAACCGCTGCGCCGCACACAACCGCGACGGCAGCGCTATCCGATCACCCCGTCTCGCGAGCGCAGCACCCACCCACGGCTGTCGATCATCCGCCGACACCACAGCCCACCGCCCGGACTCGCGCACGAAACGCCTCCGCATCCATCCGATCGCCCCTCTGAAGGAGACCCGAGTGAACCCAGCGCACGACCACACGATGAACACCATCACCGACGCCGTCGCACTCGGGCGCGAGGGCCGTCCGGACGACGCGCGGGAGGCCCTGCTCGCCGTGTGGGCCTCGCTCGGGCCGCAGGACGACCCGCTGCACCGGTGCACACTCGCCCACTATCTGGCCGACTTGTACGACGACGCCGCCGAGGCGCTCACCTGGGACATCCGGGCGCTTGACGCCGCCGACAGCCTCTCGGACGCGCGCGCCCAAACCTTCGACGGATCCCTGCGGGTGGCCGCGTTCTACCCGTCGCTGCACCTCAATCTCGCCGACGACTATCGCAGGCTCGGCTCGTTCGACGCCGCACAGCGCCAGATCGACGCCGCCCGCACGCGTCTGCACACGCTCGCCGACGACGGCTACGGCGCGACGATCCGAACGGCGGTCGACGAGGTCGAGTCGGCCATCCGCGAACGGCGCACCGAACCCCGAGCCTCGGCGCCGACCGGAGGCCGCTGAAACGCGCGCAGCCCGCACCGAATCGGTACGGGCTGCGCGGAGCGGGTCTACTTCAAGCGGAGCTTGCCGAACAGGCCGTCCTTCTCGTCGTCGGGTCCCGCGGTGAAGTACAGCGAGTCGGCGTCACCGAGGCTCTCGCCGTTGCCGAACATCAGCGCCCACAGTCCTTCGATGGCGACCGGCTTGCCGTCGGCATCGCGCAGGTAGTCGGCGAACTTGCCGGTGGTGTCGTCGTAGGCGAGCACGTGCCCGGCGCCGCCGAAGTTGCCGACGAGCAGTTTGCCGCTGAGCGGACCGAACCCGTCCGGCGCGATCGTCACCGCCCACGGCGCGTTGAGGCGCTTGCCGTCGTCGATGATGCGCACCAGTTTGCCGTTGGCATCGAACTCCGCGAGCTTGCCTTTGTCCGGCTTGCTGCCCTCCTTGTCCTTGTCCAGCGAGTCCTCCTCACCGGCATCGAACTTGGTCGCGTCCTTCTCGTCCGGCTGAGTGGTGGCATAGGCGACGAAGACCCGGTTGCCGATGGTCGAAACGTTGAACGGCGCGGGATCGCCGGGCTTGGCCTTCTTGCCCTTTTCCGGCGCGGCGGGGTCGATCGCGTCGCCGGTGGCGAACGGGTTCGCGAAGCCGGTGGTCGGGATCAGCTGCCAGTTCTTGTCGAACGTCCGGACCTGCGGATCGGCGCCGAAGTCGGCGGCCAGCAGTTTGTCACCGGAGGGAGCAAGCGCGATCCCGAAGAACTGCATCCCCTGCGGCTGGCCGTCGAAGACCAGGTTCGCGGGGCCGTCATGGCGCACGATCCGGCCCTCGAAACCCAGCTCGGTCCAAGCGGAGATCTTGCCGGAGTCGGTGGCGAAGATGAACCGCGCCGAACCGTTCAGCGGCCCGCCTTCGGCCTCCACCGGCTGGTCGTGGACGACGAACAGGTCGGAGGTGATCGGCGCGGGGTTGAACACCACGCCGGTGGTCTTGCCGGCGCTCTTGTCAGAGGTGTCGGCATCGGCGCCCGGGATGGTGACGATCTTCAAGTCGTCCTGGAAGAGCTTGTGCACCTTCTCGTCCGAGGACTTGGTCACGTCACCGACGAACTGGAACGACTTACCGCCCGCGCCGACCCAGAAGTGCCCGCCCGCGCCCTTGGGACGGTTGGCCAGTCCCCAGGCGTTCACCAGGTCGGGGAAAACGAACTGCGCCTTGTACTCCGCGTTGTTGGCCGCGAGATTGGTCTGGACGTATTTGTTGCCGTCGAGCGCGGGCACCTCGTCCGACTTCGAGTCCGAGCAGCCCGCCGCCACGATCAGCGCGACGCCGAGCGCCGACGCGCGCAGCAGGCCACTTCGGGTCCGCGACCGCGGCGTACCGCCATGGCGCGACTCATTCCAGCGTCCGTTCAACTTCTTGTTTCCTTTCCGACCACACCACATTGGTGATAAGGCGAAGCTAACCTTAGCGTGCGGCAAATTCGGGAGTACCCGAACGGTCCGCCGAGTGCGGGTTTAGGCTGTTCGCCGTGGTCGAACCCCAGCCTGCTATTGCCCTGCACCCCGATATCGCTCCGCTTGCTCCACTGCTCGGCACGTGGCGCGGTAATGGGCAGGGTGAATACCCGACCATTCAGCCGTTCGGCTATGTCGAGGAAATCCGGTTCGGCCATCTCGGCCGCCCGTTCCTCACCTACCGGCAGAAGACCCGCGCCACCGACGACGGCAGGCCGCTGCACGCCGAGACGGGCTATCTGCGGTGCCCGCGCCCCGACCGCGTCGAATTGATCCTCGCCCATCCCACCGGCATCACCGAAATCTGCGAGGGCTCACTCGCCGTCGAGGACGGCACGCTGCGCATGGAATTGGACTCCACCAACATCGGGCGCAGCAGCACGGCGAAACTGGTGACCGCCCTCGGCCGGTCGCTGCACCTCTCCGGCGACACCATCGACTACACACTCCGGATGGCGGCGGTCGGCGAACCACTGCAACATCACCTCGCCGCCACCCTGCTGCGGAATTGAGCCGCGCTAGAAAGCGCTCGGCAACCGTCGCCGCCCACTGCCGAGCTCGCTGACCAGATCCTCGTAGGCGACCGCCGATTCGGCCAGCCGTTCCCACGCGAACCACAGGTCCCACTCCTGATCGTCGGCCATAGCCGCGTACGCGCACGCGCTGAGCCGCGCCAGCCGGTCGACCACCGAGCCGAACGATTCGGTGTGCAGATAGGCTCCGCCGCGCGCTGCGGGCAAACGGACTTCGACCCAGCGGTCGATGTCCCGAATCAGCTCTACCCGGCGCTCGTCGGCGCCGCAGCCGCATCCCCGATCCACGCGGATCCGGCGGATATGCAGATCAGCCAGCGTGCGCGCCCGCACGAGCACCGGATGGTGCGGCGGCGGCACGTCCTCCCGGCAGGCGCGCAGCAGTTGACTTCGCGTCGGCAGTCCCTCGCTCATGGCGCACCTTTTCCACCCGCGCGGGCCAGCACGCAATTCACGATCACCATCCCCGACGGACGGAACGTATCCCGCGGCGGCACCACCCATCGACGGAATCCTTCGTTCGCGTCGGCGGGGGACGGCAACGCGATTTCGCTGCCGAACGGCACGATCGAAACGTCGATCCGGAACAACGCGGCGAACAGCCGCACGTCGTCGGGTAGATCCGGCCTGCACAGGAAAGTCCATCGCCGAGAACGGATATGCGCGACCACCGGGCCGATCGCCTGGCCACGGAAAAACATGTCGTCGCGCACGCACTGCCCCAGCCTGTCGGGCATCGTGATCCCGCCGACCACGCCCGCCTTCACGACGATGCGGCCGATCTCCGGATGTATCCCGGCGGGCAGCCCACAGGTGCGGCGGTAAAACGCGCAGCGGGACGCGGGAGTGTCCGCGAATGCCGCATGATTCATTCGCCAGCCTCGATTCACATAGTTCGGTACGCGAAATATCCCGGTTGCTGGACCTGGAACCGTTGGCGCGGTTAAGGTTTCAGCACTTCTTCGATTGGGTCCGGGCGCGTTCAGTGAAGCACCGGATATTGCTGGGCGGGAACGATCTCAGTGGTGGAATCGGGCGTGAATCGCCCAGGTTCCAAGGCCCCCCGCCACAAGGTTCCAGTTAGGTACCCAACCAATACTTAGGCTACGAAAGGGAATTCGTCGTGAGTTCAACCGGTTCCAGCCTCCCCCGCCGAATGCTTGGGCGGCAGCTGCGCGAGCTGCGGATCAAGTCAGGTGTCAGCGCGGAGTACGCGCGTGACGCGATCGACGTGGGCAAGCAGACCCTCTGGCGGATGGAGACCGGGCAACCGGTACGGCTGCATCCGCTGTTCATCGAGCGGCTTTGTCAGGTTTACGGCGCGTCGGAAGAACGCACCGCCATCATGCTCAATCTGGTCGAGGAGACCAAACGCACGGGGTGGTGGCACGCATACGGTGACACCATTGCCGCAGAGTTCAGCCTCTTCGTGGAGCTCGAGGCGGTTGCCAAGCGTCTGGTCTCATACCAGACAACCCTCCTGCCCGGGCTCCTGCAAACCGATGAGTATCGACGCGCCCTGATCTGGGTCGACCTTCCCTCTATACCCGGACCTGAAGTCGAACGGAGGATCGAGATGTTCAGGCAGCGAAAGGCTCGCGTAGACAACGACTCGAACCCTGTACTGGTGGACGCTGTTGTCGATGAATCCGCACTTCGACGCGCGATCGGCGGTCCCTCGGTCATGGAGCGGCAACTTCGGCATCTGATGACTGTCGGTGGACGACCGAATGTTTCAGTGCGAGTGGTTCCCCTCGCGGCACATGCGTACGCGGGCCTGGGCGCTGGATCGTTTGTGATGCTCGACTTCCCGAAGCACCCGACAGCCCATCTCACCGAGCCACCGGTCGTTTACATGCAGGGGCTCACAGGCGACCTGTATCTTGAGAAGCCCGAGGAGATCCGGCGGTATCGCCAGACGTACGCCGACATCCAGCGATCGGCACTCGACCAGGAGCGAAGCCGAACTCTCATCGACCAGATCGCGAAGGAGTACGCCGAGTGAACGCCGACCTATCCCATGCCAGCTGGTTCAAGAGCAGCTACAGCAGTGCCGAGAAAGACTGCGTTGAGGTCGCGTTCCTGCGCGAAGGCGAGGTCGGTGTACGTGACTCGAAGAACCCCACTGGCTCGGCTCTGGTGTTCACGCCGAGCGAGTGGGACCAGTTCACAACACGCGTAGCCAGCGGCGAACTCAGCAGAACCTGCCTTAGTTAAGCCCTTCGACCACAGCCCCGGCCTTTCCTCACCGGACTTGCCGGGGCGTGCTCGGGCCAGTGGGTCGAATGTCCATGTCATGACCGCTTGCACCTCCCGGAAGCCCCCGGTAGCGTCGACACTCGCTGATGGGGCGGAGAAGCCGGTTCCGTTCCCGGCCAGGGCGTACGACAGCACCGGCGGCGGGGGTTCAATGACAAGCAGGGCCAGCAAACGCTTAATTTTTCCCGTCCTCGGCGCGATCGTGGCAGTGGCGGGATGCTCGACTGCGGACAACGACGCTCAACCGACCGGACAAGGCACTGCGTCCTCCACACCGAGCCTCGCCTCTGACGTGCCCTCCGGCTACAGACCGTGCGAGGACGTCCCCAAGAGCGTCTTGGACTCGGAAAAGCTGCTCGACAAGACACCCGACAACTCCGACGCCACGGGCGGTGTCAAGTGGCGCGGATGTATGTGGGTTCAGACAGACGGCTATGCGGCCGCCATTCAGACGACCAACATCAGTGTGGACATGGTTCGGAAGAAGAACTTCTCGGACGCCCGCGAGCTTCTCATCAACGGCCGTCAGTCCATCTCGACACGGCAAGTTGCCGAACGCCTCAAGGAAGCTTGCACTATCAACGTCGAGATGAGGGGCGGCAGCTTGGAGATCAATCTCAGCAACCCGGCATCGAATCGCAATACTGGCTCGCTCGATTCTTGCGAGCTTGCGCGCACCTTGGCCGAAAAAGTTGTTCCGACAATGCCTCCGAACGCGTAACCAACTGGTCTCGAGCAGAATCACCGGGAGGGGTAAACATGGGTGACGACCAGCCGACCAGGCCAATGGCGAACCTGGTCACGGCAGCGCGTGAAGGCAATGTCACAGTTCAGATGACAGCAGAAGACTTTGTCTACATCGATCGTGACTGCGACTACTTCAAGCGTACGATCCGCCGCATTCAGCTGATGATGGATGAGGTCTCCCGACAACCATCATGGGGGCTTGGCGAGGCAGATCAGAAATTGGTGTCCGGGTCCACATTGGTCACCCGCTTCAAGGGCAAGGCAAAGGGCGCCGACGATAACAACAGTGTGTACGCCATCTTGGACGACCACTATCGCATCGTCGAGGACATCCAAGAGGTACATCGGATAGCCCGCGATCGGATGATGCAGGCGGATAGCGACTTTGCTGCAGAGTTCGAGCGATTGAACGCTACGCTTCCGGAGCGGCCACCCGTCCAGCGTCCGGCAGGACCCGTCTCACTCCCGGATGGAACAGGCCGATGAGCGCCTATGAGAACCCGCGCATTCCGAACGGCGGCGAGCATCCCGACAGCTGGGGTCACTCCGAGATCATCGATGCGTTCGAGCCGCTCGATAACGGTGGCGCTTTCATGCAAGCTGACAAGTACTGGCAGGCCCGCAGCGAATGGGAACAGGGTGTGGAAACCTTCGCCCGCTCCATCCAGACCTCCATCGCTCAAGCTTGGTCCGGCCCCGCAGCCGAGCAATCCAAGAACGCGATCGCCAAATACACCAGCGACGCGCAGAATCTGACGACGTCCCTCGAGGAGCTCTACTGCCGGGTCCGCGACGCCGCCACCGCGATCGCCAATACCAAGAAGGCCCTCCCCGACCTCGTCAATATCCCGTTCGAGGATCGCATTTTCCATCCCAGGCGCTGGAATCTGTCGAGCGAACGCTTCCTGGCCGAGCAATCCGCGCGGGTCGCGATGCAGGAACACTACGTCCAACCGTTCAGCGAAATGGACGGCAAAATTCCGGTGCTGCCCACGCCGGTCGGCCCCACCGCGTCGGTGGACATCCCAGCGCCCCCGCCCGGCGGATACCACAGCGACGACAGCGGCCCCACGTCGAACCACTCCGGCAACGGTCCTACCACCACCGATTCCGGCACTCCCGGCGCCAAGGACGGCGACGGCAAGCCCGACGAGACGAGCACCGAAGAGCAGCAGCAGTCCACCGACGAGTCGACCCAGGATCAACAGTCTTCCGACACGACCGCGTCCGACACCACCACCAAGCCCGCGGGCGTGGACCCCACGTCGACGACTCCCGCCTCCACCACGGATCCGACCAAGACCGCGCCGGCGGGCACGCCGTCCCCGCACAGCCCGGGCGCACCGGGCAGCCCCGGCACGCCCAGCATCTCGAACCAGCCGCAACCGGGACGCAGCGTCGCGGGCGCACCGGGAACGCCGAACACATCAGCGAATCCGGCAGTTGCCGCGAGGGCGACCTCCGGACTGCGAGGTACCAGCGGTATGCCCGGCATGATGGCGCCCGGCGCGCGCGGCGGCGGCAAGGACGACGAATCCGAGCACAAGACACCGGACTACCTGATCACCCAGGAGAACACCGACGAACTGCTCGGTGAGCCCCCGAGAACGCTGCCCGGCGGCGTCATCGGCGGCACGCCCGACTGATCGGCCGCATACTTCTCGACTCCGTGCACGCCCGCACCCGAAAGTAGCGGGCGTGCACGCGTGAACATTGGCCGCTTCGACGCGACCGGATTGGACCTCACATGGCTGAATGGACCTGGGACCCGGACGACTTCGCCGCTCTCTGGTACGGCGACGCACACGATCGCATCCCCAGCCCCTTGAGCTACACCAGCCGTTTCGCCTTCCGCGACGACTTCGCCGCCCACCGCGCCGCCGTGTGGGACCGCTACACCACGGACGAACTCGACGAGATCGCCGCGGCCTTCCGCACCCTGGGCGACTCCGAACTCCGGATCGAAATCCTCGGCGGCACCTGCAAACACAAGAACAGCACCGGCCCCGACGACATCCGCGAGTACCGCATCCTCGGCGCACGCGACAGCTACCGCGCCGTCGTCCTCAGCCAGGCGGGCAACCACCACGAGCACGGCCCGATCCGCGCACGCATGTTCCCCGCCGAACAACTCCCCGCACGCCTCGTCAACGCCATACCCCCCTGCACCCCCGGCGCGGAAAAACCAGCCACCTTCCACCCCGACGACCTGATCCCCCGCCGCGACACCTACCTCCAGGACAACGCCCGCAACACCCCGCGCGAGCAATACCAGCGCCTCCTCGGCCGCCCCGTCGACGGCGGCGGCACCGCCGTCCTCATCACCGCACCCCTACACACCCACACAAAACCCACCAAAGTCCTCCAATGGCACGACATCGCCACCGACGGCCGCTACACCGAACACCGCACCGACCACATCACCGTCCGCCCCACCACCCCCACCGACCTGACCACCCACTTCACAACCTGGATCGACCAAGCCCTCCAACGCCTCGCCGCCACCCACCCCGAAGGGTGGTAGGCGTGGGTCCGCTACTCGACGGTCGCGTGGCACCCGGATCCAGCGGCGGTGCGGTCCGCACGCGACCGAGCCTCGTCATCACGTTGGCCTGCCGAGAGAATGTTTTGCAGGCGTGCGCTTTTCACGCGTTGGCAGGCCGACCGTCCAAGCCGTGACCTCACCCTTGCTGGGGCGGCAAACAGAACGGTAGTGTCTGTCCGGCAACAGCCTGAGGGGAACGTACCACTGGATTGCTGGTGCACTACGACTGGCCGCGAGGGGGCGGGTGACTTGCGAGGCCTGCAATGAATTGCAGCCCGTTTGTCGCTTGATTCGATTGTGGCCGTTCGCTGGGGACAATCCCACGGCAGTGAAGACAGAAGGGGAAAGAGTGGCCACTGGCTTGATGGGAGTCGGCCTGATCACGATGAGTCTCGATGAAGGTCGCCTTCCGGTAGAGGTCGATGTCAGCCGGAATATCCACGACCGCCTGGATCCACCGGATCTCTCCGCGGCGGCGATGACGGGCTATTACGTGGCGCTATGGCAGCATGACGCGTCGGTGATCGCATCGGGTAGATGGACCGACTTGACCATATCTCCCTCCCGCCGCGCAGAGCTGATTACGCTCCTCGACACCCGGTCACTTGCCGAATTCGAGATGGTCGAACGATCCTTGCGGCAGAGTGATGAATTTTTCGGACAAGGGCCGGCAACCGACTTCGGAGTGCCCTCGATCACGGTGACCGCGAACATTTCTCGTATCGACAACATTGAGATAGATCCGCAGTGGGCTGCGACGGCCAGCCCGTCCTACATTGCGCACGACATCCTCGACTGCGCGAATCAGATACGGCAACAACGTCCACGTTTCCACGAAGACGGGACATGGGCGGACCGCACCAACGAAGAACTCGAGCACGAACTCGCAGAATACAAGCGCTACCTGATGAGGAACTCGTAATGGTCAATTTCTCAGCGGATCTGAATCAACTGGTCAAGGCCGCCAGAGCCTGGGCTCACGCGTCGGACGCCCTCACCGTCGCCGCTACCGAGGCGCAGAGCATCCATTTCAGTCACCAGGACGTCGCCTGGGGACTGTTCCAGGAAACTTGGGATGCCCAGATGGCAGCCGCACGGTATATGTACGACAGACTGGTCGAGGGAAGAGATGAAACCGAATCCATTGCCAAGGTTCTGGACCATGTCGCCAAGGTATACCAGGAGCAGGACCAGAACTTCGCGAACGTCCTGATCGACCTGGAAGCGGATTACTGATGGGTGCCACGAAGTCTCTGGACGAGATCAACACCGTACTCGATAGGTTCTCGGACCAGATTGCGGAGATCAGGAACCAGCCCGCCGAGGTGGATGAGGCGTTCCGGAAGGCGGCGATCGCCGCCGCCGAGGTCGAGGCGGCGACATTCTTCGGATTGGCGGGTGCGGTGGCCGGCGCCGTCTACGGCGCGATGACCGAGAACGACTTCACCGGTTACATGCAGGACCACAAGGAAGAGATCAAGAAGAAGATCCAGGAGCTCTTGGACAAACTGCAGGGTGCGGTCGACAGCCTGAAGGCACCCATCGCCTTCCTGCAGACAAGCGAGGCATGGACGACGCTGAAGGGCAAGATCGGCGGCGCGCAGAACAATGAAGTGAACAACGGGAACCTTACCGGCTACTGGGCAGGATCGGCAGCACTAAAGTACACCGCGGCGCGGATACTCCAGGACACCGCAATGGATTCCGCGAAGTCGACCTGCGACAAGATGACCGATTCACTTGCCAAGGTATCGGACATCGCTTGGGACTTCTATTCCAAGATCGTCACGGACATCGCGGACCTTCTCATAAAACTCGGGAAGGCCCTCGCCAAGATCGGGACCTTCGTCGCCGCCCCGATGGGAGTATCAGATGCAATCGATATTCTCGGGAAAGTGATAGGCAACGCCGTCGAGTACACGAAAAACCTCACAGATGCGCTCCTTTTACAAAGGCAAAGTATCAACAAGATAAAAGAGTCGACAGAAAATCAGAAGGGATTCCATAACAACCGGTGGCCGCGCAGCTCTTCCGACGACTTCAACACCAACTCCCCCAGCTCCGAATGGCAAGCGACATGAACGCCCGGAAGCTGCTTGCGATTTCTGCGCTGGCCGTGCTGCTTTCGGCCTGCGATTCGTTTTCGCGCACTCATCCCGACAAGTATGAGATACCGACGAGCAGCCACACGATTCAGGAGTTGTGCGACTCTGTGAAACAGTTCTTCGTCACCCGATCCGGTGCCGAAAATCTGAAGGTCAGCGCCGGTGCTGGTGGAAAAGCGCTGGCCGATAAGATCGGTACCGGCAACGGGTGTGTCTATGAGAAAGCAGATGGGTCCGCGTGGCCGTCTTCCCCCGGATACGTATCCCTGTTTCGCGTCACCACCAGTGGTAACACCCTGTCCACACCTCCCGCGCCTACAGAGAACTACCCGACCGAAGTTCTGACCGTGAACGGCGCGAGCGTCAAGGTAGCGACCGAGCCACTGCCCAAGGGGGGCGACCACGCCACCACACTGCTCGACGTCGACCTCACCACTACCGTCGACGGCTGGAAGGGCGAACTCCACTTCAGAGCCACCGAAGACCAAATGACGCGAGACGACCGACTGACCCGAGAAGGCGCGCAGGTACTAGTCGACATGATCCGCGACCTCAAGGGTTGACGGAAGACCATCCGGCTACGGAGCGCGAGCGCCAACCCATTGCGCGGCCGGTCCCGCATCCTCGCAATCGGTTGGCCCCGTGCGTTTATCGACGCCGAAGCATCGCGTGGTGGATGTAGTACTTGTCGACCTGGCGGGTGAAGACGCTCACCAGTTCCCAGCCGAAGTACGTGTCCAGCCATTCGATACAGGAGGTCAGTATCGACAGGCTTCCGTCGTGGTTGGCTTTCAGCAGGCCCGCATCCCAGGCGAGACCTCGCCGGGGTTGCGCGTAGATGACCAGATGCTTGCGCCGGTAGGTGCGCATGTCGACGGTTCCGTTCAGGACTGCCCTGGCGTCGAGTACCGTTCCCGGGCCCGCAGGGAGCAGTGGGGGCTGACCGTTCACGCTTCCCTTCCTACCCGCGCGGGTCGGCAGGCACGACCGAGCCGTGCATCGGTGGCAGGCCTGCGGAGGCCCCACCAGCCCGACACATCGATTCCCGCACCAGTTACCTCGGTCAATGAATCCCCCTCGGACGCAACGCGCTCGGACAGCACGGCCGGGTCCACGATACCGCTCTCGGGCTGGCGCCGATGGGCTCCAGCCGCCGCCGAGGCATCGCCCGAGCTGCCACCGCACCCGCCTGGCGCCGCCGGACCCGGTGACGGCGTCGAACGGTCGCGGCCGGGGCGGCCACGGCGCCGGGTGACCAGTATCGACGCTCGCGCCCTTCACCATGCCGACCCTGGCAATCGCCGGACGTACCGACCGCATCGCGCCGGTGCATCGCTCTCGTCTCCTCGCCGAGAAACTGCCGCGATTGGTGGAATTGGTCGAGCTCGATAGCGGGCACTGTGGACCGCCCGAAGCACCGGACGAGGTGACGGCGTTGCTGCGGCGCATCCTTCCGGCCGCGGCCGAGGCCGTGTGACCCCAGCGATGACTCGCGAGCACACCGCCGGGAGGCAATCACACAGTAGAGATCCCAAAACGGACGAAAACGGAGTGGCCGGCTTCTTGCCGAGGTAGCGGCGGTGGGGCGGTAATGGAAAGTGCCGGGTCACTGAGTGAGTCGGGGCGCCCTTTCCCGGTGTAGAGAAACAATCTCCACGGAAGCAGGAGGCATCGCCGTGCCCACAATCACTTCGATCACCCCGACCTCGGGCCCCACCACGGGCGGCACCAGCGTCACGATCGCCGGCACCGGATTCACCGGCCCGCTGACCGTGCGTTTCGGCTCCACCGCAACGACTTTCACCATCGACTCGGCTATACAGATCACGGCCGTAGCTCCCGCGGCATCGGCCGGTCCGGTGCAGGTGACGGTCAGCGACTCGGGTGGGACCAGCAACGGAGCCACCTACACCTATCTCGCCGTCCCGGCGTTGACCTCCATCGCCCCCGGCCAGGGGTCCACCGCGGGCGGGACGTCGGTGACGCTCACCGGGTCCGGACTGACGGGCGCCACCGCGGTCACTTTCGGCACCACACCGGCGACTTCGTTCACCGTCGACTCGGATACGCAGATCACGGCTGTCGCCCCTGCGGGCACGGGCATCGTGTCGGTCACCGTCACCGCTCCGGGCGGCACCAGCAACGGAGTCACCTACATCTATGTGGTGGTGCCCACCATCACGGCGATCGCGCCGGCTTCGGGTTCCACGGCGGGCGGTAACAACGTCACGATCACCGGCACCGGGTTCACCGGCCCGCTGACCGTGCGGTTCGGCAGCACCGCGACGACCTTCACCGTCGATTCCGCAACGCAGATCACCGCCATCGCTCCCGGCGGTGCGGCCGGAGCCGTGCAGGTCACCGTCACCGGATCGGGTGGAACCAGCAACGGCGTCACCTACACCTACGTCTGATCCGGACAGCTCACGGGCCGTCGCCGGGATCCCGGCGGCGGCCCGATCGCGTCGAGCACCTGAGTCACCCTGAGTTCCCGACGCTCTCGCGGCCCCGGTCGAACCGACCGTCCTGCGGCAACGGCCGGACCTTCTTTCGCACCGGCGACGGACACCAGACACGCTCCTGGAAGCCGAACGGTCCGGAACCCGACAGTCGGTGCGCGCGTCGGAATTACGTCCACCGAAATGGACGGCCGAACATCGAAGGCGACAGTCCCGGCCCATCACCCCCGCGAGAACAACTCCAAGGCAGAGCCGGACGACGCGCTCCCCGCGCGGCACGCCCCGCTGGTCAACACGTGGCAACAATCCGGAAAACGGACAAAAACGGATCATCCGACGCATTGCCGACGCGCTGTTCCTGGGGCATAACGGAGTTAACCGATCCAGCACCAGCATCGGCCACCCCCGCTTCGGAGGAACCAGCAAACAGAGAGGCAGCGCCATGCCTACATTCCTCTCCCCGGCTTCGGGACAGCATTCGCGGGATCCTCGTGCCACGGTGACGACCGGTATTCGAGTAGACGGCACCGCTGCGGTGCAAGCGGAAGCATCACACCACGAACCGCCCTCCACCGCACCCGGGTTCGACTAGATCCCGCCCGGGCGGGATTCACGACACCGACGCGGTCCGAACCTCCGACCGCGTCCCAACGGACCCGACGCTCGGGTGCGGCGCACAGTTCTCCGGACATCGGGCTTCGAGACCGGCCGACGGCACCGTCGATGCCGCCACAAAAGAGAAAAGGAAAGAACCGATGAACAAGGTAATCACCTTCCTGCACAGCGAGCCCGTCCGCGCCTTGCTGTACCCGCTGCTGGTCGCGTTGATCGGCTACGGAGTCACCAAGGGCGTTGTCTCGTCCGACCTCTCCGGGTTCGTCCTCGCCATCATCGCGGCGGCGCTGGGCTTGCCCGCGGTCGAGACGGCGCGTCACCGGGTCAGCCCGGCGCCACCGGACAGCGGTGAACCAGCATGAAAGCCAGGAAGCAGAAGACCCGCCACGACCCCTTCGAGGTGGTGCTGTGCGCCGTCTTCGGTGTCTCGATGCTGTTGCAATGCGTCTACGGGCCGCCGCCCGGTTCGGCGACCGCGGCCATGCCGCCTGGATTCCGCACCCTGTGGCTCGTTCTCATGGTGATCGGCTGCCTCGCCACGCTGGTCGGGCTGTTCGCCCGGCGCGTCTGGGGTTATCTGGTCGAGCAGGTCGGTCTCGGGGCGCTCGGCTGGTCCCTGGTGGCCTTCGGTGCACAACTGCTGCTATTGCAGATCCAGCACCGAACCCTCGGTGCGGCCTCGATTCTCGGGGGCCCGCTGCCGATCGCGTTGGGTGTCGCGTTCCTGTGGAAGCGCCGACAGGTGTTGCAAGACGTCCGGACACTACGCGCGGTGAAGCTATGGGAGGCGTCATGAACCTCCTCCAGCAGTCGCCGATCTTCGCGGCGCTCGTACTCATCGCCAGCTCGTCGGCGCTGTCGGCGGCGGTGACGGCATGGTTCAAGCGCGGCGACGTCGACGCCAACATGACCAAGACGAAGGCCGATGCGGCGAAAGTCCTCAGCGACCTCGCCATCTCGCAGACACAGCAGATGTCCGAGCAGATGGGCGAGTTCCGCATGGCGCTGCGTGCGCACCGGGAGTGGGATCGGAAGATGGTGAGCCGAGTGCGGCAGGCGGGCATCGAATTCGACGACCCGCCCGAACTGTTCCTCTGAGACGGAGATGTGCTCGACGAGCGGGACGCCGAGCGACGTTCTCCAGTGGTCGCCCGATGTTCGCGGCTGTCCGGTCCCCGGCCACCCGCTTCGCATCGGCAAATAATCGGCGGCGCCGCGGCGCCGCCGAAAACATCTCTGCCGCAACGTGTGCCAAGTCGTTTACTTCGCAAACAGACACGCCGCCGCCGATCCGAAAACGGACCAAAACGGATTCCAGATATGTTGCCAGCCCCCATATCTCGGAGTGAGATGGAAGCTAGCCGGGCCATGGAACAGTCGGCGCCCCCGGTGACAGAGGAACAATCACAACGGCAACAAGGAGGCAGCGTCATGCCTACCATCACCTCTCTGTCCCCGACATCGGGACCGACCACCGGGGGTACGAGCGTCACGATCACGGGCACCGGATTCGGTGGTCCGACGACCGTACGGTTCGGCAGTACCGCAACCACCTTCACTCTCGATTCCGCCACGCAGATCACGGCCGTCGCCCTCGCGGGCTCGGTCGGCACCGTGCAGGTCACCGTCACCAACTCGGGTGGAACCAGCAACGGGGTCGCCTACACCTACGTCGCCGTTCCCGCGTTGAACAGCATCACGCCCAATCAGGGGTCCACGGCGGGCGGAACGACGGTCACGCTGAACGGATCCGGCTTCACCGGCGCCACCGCGGTCACCTTCGGCAGTACGCCGGCGACTTCGTTCACGGTCGTCTCCGACACGCAGATCACGGCCGTCACTCCCCCCGGAACGGGGATCGTCCCGGTCACCGTGACCGGTCCCGGCGGCACCAGCGGCGCGGTTCCCTACATCTATGTCGTGGTCCCCACGATCACGTCCATCACGCCGACCTCCGGCCCCACCGCCGGCGGCAACAGCGTCGTCATCACCGGCACCGGGTTCACCGGCCCACTGACAGTGCGATTCGGGAGCACCGCGACGCTTTTCACGATCAACTCCCCGACTCAGATCACGGCTGTCGCGCCCGCGGGGACCGGCACCGTGCAAGTCACTGTCACCGGCTCGGGCGGAACCAGTAACGGCGTCGCCTACACCTACGCCGCGGTGCCCACTCTGACGAGCATCGCTCCCAGCTCCGGGCCGGTGACCGGCGGGACGACCGTCGTTCTCACGGGCACGAACCTGACCGGAGCCACCGCGGTCAACTTCGGTGGTACACCGGCGACCTCGTTCACGGTCAACTCCGCCACCCAGATCACCGCCGTCGCGCCCGCCGGGACGGGAACGGTATCGGTCAGGGTCACCACGCCGGGTGGCATCAGCAACGCCGTCGCCTACACCTACGTCG
>NZ_BAFR01000134.1 GCF_000308435.1 Nocardia araoensis NBRC 100135
TCGCTGCGCAGCAGGCGCGCGATCTCGATGAGGTAGAACGGGTTGCCGCCGGTGCGCTCGTGCAGCGTCTCGACCACGGAGTCCGCCGGCGGGTTCTCGGCCAGTGCGGTGATGAGCCGACGGCTGTCCTCGATACCGAGGCCGTGCAGGCGGACCCGTGCGCGGACGGTGGTCGCCAGCGTCGCGAGGGCATCGGCGAGCGCGGGCGGCACTTCGTCCGGGCGGTAGCCGATCACGACCAGCGCGGGCACCCTCGCGGCCACCGCGGCGAGCAACGCGGCGGTTTCGGCGTCGCTGCGGTGCGCGTCGTCGAGCAGGATCGCGAGCGGACGGTCGGCGGCGACCGCGGTGAGATAGCCGCACACCGCCCGGTGCAGCAGGAAACGGCCGTGCGCGTGATCCGTCCGCGGCGGGTCCGCGCCGTCGGTGAGCAACGGGGCGAGTCCGGGCGCGAGGTCACCGGGATCGTGCTCGTCGACCAGGATGCGCAACATCTCGACCCAGGGCCACGCGGACGGAGCGGCCTCGTCTTCCGGACAGCGACCGAGCGCCACCCGGTACCCGGAATCCTCCAGTGCGTCGCGAAAATGGTGCAGCACGGTCGATTTGCCGCTGCCCGCCTCGCCCACCAGGGTCGCCGTCCTCGGCCCGTCGCCCTGCGCGGCGACGAACAGGGCGGCGAGTTCCGCGGCACGCCCGAGCAGCACCGTGCTCGACTCGGCGGCGGGCGCCTTCGGAGCCTGATCGGAGACGAAGACGGTCTTCTCGCGCACCGGAATCCGCTGGGCCAGGATGTCGGCTTCCAACCGGGTCAGCGCCGGGCCCGGATCGATGCCGAGCTCTTCGGCGAGTACCTCGCGGGCCTGCCGCAGCGCGGCGAGCGCTTCCGCCTGGCGTCCGGCCCGGTAGCGCGCCAGCGCGGTGAGCCGCCACGCTTCCTCCCGCAGCGGATGTTCCCGGCTCAGCACCTCGGCCTGGGCCGCGGCCAGCGCCGGTTCATCCAGCTCGAGCAGAACGGCTGCGAGCTGTTCCCGCGCGCTCGAACGCAACTCCTCCAGCCGCGCCGCCTCCGCGCTCGCCCACGATTCCTCCGCGTAGGCCGCATACGCCGGTCCCTGCCAGCGGGCCAGCGCCCGCTCCAGGGCGCGCCGTCGCGCACGCGGATCGAGCTGCCGCGCCGCGGCGTCCAGTTCGGCGCCGAAGACCCAGGCGTCCACCGCCTCGGTGTCCAAACGCACCGCATACCCGGGAGCGCGGCTGATCAGTACGGTAGCAGGCGCGCGCGGGGGCCGCCGCGGCTCGAGCAGCCGCCGCAGATTGGACACGTAGGCCTGTAGCGCACCCAGTGCCCGCGGTGGCGGCTCACCGCGCCACAGATCGTCGATCAGGCGATCGACCGAAACCACCTCGCCCCGCGCGACCAGCAGCCGTGCCAGCACACCACGTTGCCGCGGGCCGCCCAGATCGAGTTCACCGCGCTCGTCCGCCGCGGTCAGCGCGCCGAGTACCCGGATTCGAACCATGACCCGCCAAGTCTAGGGATGGCGGCTCTTAAGCGCGTCTCGAGCGAACTGCAAGCGACGGACAGCATGCTCGCCGAGGTCTTGACACCGACAGGAGCAGTTCATGAACACCACCACCACCACCGCGCCCGCGCGCCCCGACACCTACGACATGGTCGTCGTGCACAACGCCTTTCGCAGGCACTTCCGGGCTCTGCCCGACCTCGTCGCCGGAGTCGCCGCCGGTGATGTCGACCGCGCCCGGCGCCTCGTCGCGTTCCTCGACGAGCTGGGTAACGGCGTGCACGAGCATCACACCGGCGAGGACGAACTCATGTGGCCGCTGTTGCTCGAGCGCGCTCCCGCCGACGCGGCCCTGGTGCTGCGCATGGAAGAACAGCACGAGCGGATCGCCGAACTCACCGAACGCGCACACCGCGAAGCGGCCGAATTCGCCGCCGCGGCCGACCCTTCGGTCCGCGACCGGCTCGCCGTCACACTGCGTGCGCTCGCCGCCGCCCTCGACGAGCACATGGCCGAGGAGGAACGGCACGTCCTGCCGGTCGTCGAGAACGTGATGACCGCCGCCGAATGGCGGGCACTCGGCGAACGCGGCCGCGAGCACATGCCCAAGGACCGCCAACTGGTCTTCCTCGGCTTCATCCTGCAGGGCGTGTCCGGCACCGACCGCCGTAAGGTCTTGGCCGAGATGCCGCTTCCGGCACGCCTGGCCTGGCGTCTGCTCGGGCGTCGCGCCTTCGCCAAGGAGTACCGCGAGATCTATCGCGCCGACCCCGAGTGGTGAGCGGCCCGCCTCGATGCCTCAGCATGTTGCCGGTCGGGAATACGGGAGCGCCTGCGATCGTCGACCACGCGTCGACGTCGACGGATCGGCACACCGTCGGACCCACGCCGGCTTTTCGTCGGCCGAGCCGGAGGGGGGAATGCCCTGCCGCGCCCCGTTGTTCGCTCAGAACGTGACCAGCACCGCAGAGCTTTCCGACGATTTGAAGAAGTACCTGGACGAGGAGAGGGTCTTCGCCACCGCGGCCACGATCGGGCCCAACGGACAACCGCACCTGACCGTGATCTGGCTGAAGCGCGACGGCAACGACCTGCTCTTCTCCACCACGACCGATCGCCAACAGGGCAAGAATCTCGCGCGCGACCCGCGCATCACCGTGCTGATCAACCCGCCGGACAACCCGTACGTCTACGCGGAGATCCGGGGCAGCGTGACCATCACGCCCGATCCGGAGAAGACGCTGCCCGACGAGCTGTCGGCAAAGTACACCGGACAGAAGTACGCCGACTTCAACCCCGCCTCCGTCAACGACGGCCCGCGCGTCATCGTGCGCGTGACACCCCGGCGAGTCGTGGGCAGGTTCTGAATCCGCGATCTCCGGTCACCCGGCACGGCACCCGAGCCACAGTCATCACTTCGAAGCAACCACACATCTCGACCACGTCTTCCGAGCGAAGCGAGACCGAGCATTCGCCGTTCGCCGGCGGCTCGCGTCCGAGTGGCCACCGCGTCCGCGACGAAGGAGCAAGCGGCGGTCACTCGGACGCAGGCCACAAGGCCGCGAACACGCCGCGACGACGTCGCGGCAAATCAAGCACCGCCCTGTTGGGCTTCTTCCTGAGCGTGCTGGGCCATGGCCAGTTGCTGCGGGGTGAAGCGCAGGGTCAGGGCGACCAATGCGGCCACGAACGCGACGAGGGCACAGACGAACAGCACGAGGGTGTAGCCGTTGCCGAGCGCGGCGATCTCCGCGGGCGTCATCCCGGCCACCTTCTCGGTGCGGCCGCCGAGCGACAGGGTGCGGGAGGCGGCGATCGGGGTGAGCAGTCCGATGGCCACCGGCGTGGCCAGGTTCATGAACATCTGCCCGACCGCGGCCAGCGGGCCGATATTGGCCGGTGGCACGCCGACCAGCACGCACAGCGGTGCGAGCACCATGGCGATGCCGACGCCGAAGCCGATCACCACCAGCAGCGGCAGCAGCGTGGCGAAGTACATGACCTCGCCGTCGAGGGTCGAGCCGAACAGCAGGCCGACGCCCAGCACCACGGCCGCGCCCGCGAGCAGCCAGCGCGGCGCGATGTACAGCGCCGCCTTGGAGGCCACCGCGCCGCCGATACCGATGCCGACGGTGAACGGAATCGCCGCGACGCCCGCCTTGAGCGGCCCGTACCCGATGACGTTCTGCATGAACTGGGCGACGAAGAAGGTCATCGCACCCAGCACGCCACCGGCCAGGAAGATCAGCAGGAAGGTGGCGACGCGGTCCCGGCTGTCGAACAGCGACCACGGCAGCAGCGGGTCGTCCACCCGCCGTTCCAGCGCAACGAAGACGATCAGCAGCACGACGCCCGCGATCAGCGAACCGATGATCGCCGGATGTCCCCACCCCATCTCCGGCCCTTCGGTCGCGCCGAACACGATCGACGCGCAGGCGATGGTGCCCAGCACCGCGCCGGGAAGGTCGAGCGCCGAACGGTGATGTTCGGTGTCGGCGAGTTTGTAGGCCGCGCCGAGGATGATCAGCGCGCCGATCGGAACGTTGATCAGGAAGATCCACCGCCAGGACAGCTGGGTCAGCGCGCCGCCGACCACGAGGCCGCCGACGGAACCGATGCCGACCATCGAGCCGACGATCGCGATCGCCTGGTTGCGTGCCTTGCCCGGCGCGAAAGTCGTCGCCACGAGCGCGAACGCCGTCGGCGCCGCGACCGCCGCGCCCGCGCCCTGGAACGCCCGCGCCGCGAGCAGCATCGCCTGGTTCTGCGCCAGCCCGCACAACAGCGAGGCCAGGGTGAACACCGCGACACCGACAACGAGCATGCGCTTGCGGCCGAACGCGTCGCCGAGCCTGCCGCCGAGCAGCATCAGACCCGCGAAGGTGAGCCCGTACGACGTCACCGTCCATGCGCTGCCCGCGCTGGACAACCCCATCTCCTCTTGCAGCCGTGGCAGCGCGAAGATCACGACCGTGCCGTCGAGCACGACCATGAGCTGCAGTCCGCTCAGGACTAGGATCGCGAGCCCGAAGGCCCGCTGCGTCACTGGATACTGCATCGTCGCAGCGGGGTTCCGAAGCACAGTGAGTCACTGTAATTGATGCCGCTGCCGTATTTGTCCACCCACCGGCCCGGCCGGACCGACAACGGGGAGCTGTCCCGACCATCCCGCCGGGTCAGACCGACGTGGATTACCGACCACGTGTGGCGCCAGAAGGCAGCGGCAGCGGCAGCGGCAGCGGCAGCGGCAGCGGCAGCGGCAGCGGCGAACGCTAGCCCGCCGCGGAGTCGACGTGCGGAACGACCGCGTCGGCGGAGAATCCGGCGGTCGGGCCGATCACCACGATCGCGGGTGGGCGGATGCCCTCCGCGCGCACCCGTGCGGCCACCGTGCCGAGATCGGCGCGCAGCACGCGCTGGGTGCGCAGCGTGCCCTCCTGGATGACGGTGGCGGGCGTGCCCGCCGGGCGCCCGCCCTCCAGCAGCGCGGTGGCGAACTGTTCGATCCGCTCCACCGCCATCATCAGCACCAGGGTGCCGCGCAGGCGGGCCAGCGCGGGCCAGTCCACCAGCGAATCCGGGTGGTCCGGCGCGACGTGCCCGCTGACCACCACGAATTCGTGGGTGACGCCGCGGTGGGTCACCGGGATGCCCGCGGCGGCGGGCACCGAGATGGGACTGGTGACGCCGGGCACCACCGTGACCGGGACCCCGGCGGCCACGCAGGCTTCCAGCTCCTCGTAGCCGCGCCCGAACACGTACGGGTCGCCGCCCTTGAGCCGCACCACGAACTTGCCCGCCTTCGCGCCCTCGATCAGCGCGTTGTTGATCGCCTCCTGCGCCATCGCCCGCCCGTACGGGATCTTGGCCGCGTCGACCACCTCGACCTCGGGCCCGAGTTCGGCGAGCAGCTCCGGCGGCGCGAGCCGGTCGGCCACCACCAGATCCGCCCTGGCCAGCAGCCGCCGCCCGCGCACGGTGATCAGGTCGGGATCACCCGGTCCACCGCCCACCAGGGCGACACCGGGCGCGATCGGCGTCGAGTCGTCGCTCACCACACCGGATTGCAGGGCTTCCAGCAACGCGTTGCGCACGGCCGCCGATCGCCGGTGCTGCCCGCTCGCGAGCACACCGAGGGTCAGCCCGTCGTAGCGCGCGGTCGCCGGGGTGACCGCGGTGCCGAGCCGTGCCGTGTCGGCACGCACGCAGAAGATCCGCCGCCGGGTGGCCTCGGCCACCACCGCCGCGTTGGTCTCCGGTTCGTCGGTGCACGCGATCGCGTACCAGGCGCCGTCGAGATCGCCGTCGGCGTATTCGCGCAGCGTGACGGCGATCTGCCCGGAGCTCGCCATCCCCTCGACCGCGGGCGTGACGGCACGGCTCACCACGTGGACGTCCGCGCCGGAGGCGATCAGCAGGCCGAGCCTGCGCTGCGCCACCGACCCACCGCCGACCACGACGACACGCCGTCCGTGCAGATCGAGCCCGACCAGGTAGTTCGGGTCGCCGGTGGGCTGGTCTTGCGTTGCGTCTGACGTGTTCGGCACAAGTTTCGAGCCTACGGCCTGGCCATCCGGCACCGGCAATCGACCGGGTCGCCGCACGGCCGACGCGACGGCCATCGGGGCGAACCTACTGTGACCACCGGTAACAAGCGGATCCGCGGTCCGTGGCGGTAGGTTGCGGTGCAGTCGTCCAGCTCGGAAAGGCGGACCGATGAAGCAGCCGACACCGGCACGACTGCTCGACGTGGCCTACGAGGAGGCGCTGCGCGGGCTCGCCGAGGGCGGGATCCCGATCGGCGCCGCCCTCTTCGACGCGAGCGGCACCCTGCTCGGGCGCGGCCGCAACCGCCGGGTGCAGTCCGGCGACCCCAGCATGCACGCCGAGACCGACGCCTTCCGCGCGGCGGGACGGCGGCGCGATTACCGCGACACCCTCATGGTCACCACGCTCTCGCCGTGCTGGTACTGCAGCGGCCTGGTCCGCCAGTTCGGCATCGGCTCGCTGGTGGTCGGGGAATCGCAGACCTTCTCCGGCGGGCACGAGTGGCTCGCCGGGCACGGCGTAGCCGTCACCGTCCTGGAAGACCGGCGCTGCATCGACCTGATGACCCGTTTCATCGCCGAGCATCCCGCGCTGTGGCACGAGGACATCGGGTTCGCCGACGATCTCGAGGCCTGACCCCGGCGCTCAGCGGAAATACGGATACTCCTGCACCCAATGGAAACCGCGGCTGCGCAACGGGAAATCGTCGAGCGGAACCGAAGTCAGTGCCACCGAGACGGGCCGCCCGGCGAGCGTGCCCGTCAAGGTCAGCCGCTCGGGCGCGGGCCGGTCGAAGCCGAAACCGCCCAGGGGTTCCGGTGCGGCGCCGATGGTTGTCGGCGGCGCGGCCATGACCAGGGTGCGCGCGCCGGGATCGACTATGGCGAGCACCGGCAGCAACTGGCCGTCCATGCGTTGCACGGTGGTCCCGTCGCGGTCGAAAACAATCCGCTGCCAGCGGAACCCGTCGGTGGTCAGCGGCGGAAGCGGTTTGCCGTCCACACTGAAGTCGGTGACCGCCCAGATGCCGTAGAGCGGAGGTTCGGGTCGCCCCGCCCCCTGCTCGTTCCATCTTTCCCAGCCGGTGTAGGCGTTCGAGAACACCAGCCACACCCCGAGCGCGATCTGCACCGCGGCCGCGATCCGGTCGGCCCGGCGCGAGCGCAGCAACGCCGGCGTCGTCGACGGACCGGCCGGCCGGTCCAGCACGAGCACGTTCACCAGACGCCCGGCCTCCGGGGCGAGCAGCACCAGGCACGACAACACCAGGTGGAACGACAGGATCTTGGCGGGCACGTCGTAGGTCATGTCCAGCACGAACACCTGTGTCGTGCACACCAGGGCGAGCATCGCGCCCACCAGCGCGGTGCGCGGTACGAACAGCAGCACGCCACCGAGCAGTTCCGCGCAGCCGAGCAGGATCTCGTACTGCGGCGACACCCCGATGTGGTTCCAGAGCACCGCCATCGGACTGAAATTCCCGTAAGGCTCGAGCAATCGGCTCAGCGGTGTCGGCGGCATCTGGGTCGGAACGGCCTTCGCCATGCCGTAGGCGATCAACTGCCCGGCCAGGCACAAGCGCACGAACAGCAGGAACCACGGCTGTATTGCGCGGTAGTGCGGACGCTTCCGATCCAGCACGCTCCAGAGCAAGGTTCCGATTACCGCGACCACCAGGACGACGAACACCAGCACCCAGAAGTAGGCCTGGTCCCCACTGATCGAAGCCGTGTTCGCCGCGACGGAGGCATCGAACACCCGCGTTCCGGTCCACTCGACCACCGGCCGCAGCGCACGGGCGACACCGTAGTCGACCCAGTCCGGCAGCCATTCGCGCGTCAGCCCGAGGAACTCCGGGACGATCGACGGATATACCAGGCAGAACAGTCCGAAATACAGGAAGCCGGAACGGAACGCCACCCTGGTCGCCCCGCGCCACGGCCGGGCCTCGGTCTCCTGCGCGCTCGCGGCGAGGTCCGTCCGGTCCAGGATCGCTTCGGTCACGCGGCCCTCCAGTCCGAGTCGATGCAGACCGAAGGTATCGAAAAGCACGCTGGCCGAAGGGCATTTCAGCGGAAGTACGGGTATTCCTGAACGAAGTCGAAGCCCCGGCTGCGCAGCGGGAAGGAGTTCAGGTCCATTCGGTCGAGTGACAAGCTCACCGGCGTACCGTTCAGCTCACCCGTCATCGACAGCGTATCCGTGCCGGGCTGAGCGAAGGTGAACGCGCCGAGGCGGACCGGCGGCGCGCCCGCCGACTGTGGGACCTCCGACAACACGATGGTGTGCGCGGCCTCGTCGATCACCGCCACGACGGGCACGAACGAGTCGTCCATCTTCTGCACCGTCGTGCCGTGACGATCGAAGATCAGCCGCCGCCAGCGGCCGTCATCGGTGAGCAGCGGGGGCGCCGGATGCCCGTCCCTGGTGAACTCGCCGACGGTCCAGATGCCGTAGAGCGGAGGCTTCGGCGCGCCGTCACCCGACTCGCGCCAGGCTTGCCAGCCGATGTACACGCCACCGATCAGCACCCACAGACCCAGGGCCACTTGCACCGCCGCCGCGATCCGGTTCGCACGGCGGGAATCGAACAGCGGCGGCTGCGCGGCCGGTTCCGAGGGCCGCTCCAGCACGAGCACATTCGCCAACCGCCCGGCCTGCGGGGCCAGCACCACCAGCGAGAGCAGCAGCAAGTGGAACGAGAGGATCTTCACCGGCACGTCGTAGGTCATGTTCAGCACGAAGACCTGCGCCATGCTCACCAGGCTGAGCAACGCGCCCGCCGTCGCGGTGCGCGGCAGGAACAGCAGCAGGCCGCCGAGCACCTCGGCCGATCCGAGCAGGATCTCGTACACCGGAGCGGCGCCGACCTGGTTCCAGAGCACCGAGGCCGGACTCATCGTCCCGTACGGTTGCAGCAGCGCGGTCAGCGACGGCGCGGGCATCTGCGACGGAATCGCCTTGGCCAGACCGTAGAAGAGCATCTGGCCGCCCAGGCACAGCCGGATGAACGCCAGGAACCAGCCGCGCAGTGCCGTGTAGTTCCGGCGACGGCGATCGAGGATCGACCAGACGATCGTGATCAGCACCGCCGCGACGAGTTCGCAGAAGATCAGCAGCCAGATGGCGGCCTGGTCGCCGCTGCCGGAATCCTCGTGTAAGACGGCCTCGACGCCGAAGACGTGCTCGCCGACCCAGCCGACCAGCGGGCTCGTCGTGCGCATCTGCCACAGGATCGCGCTTTCCGGCAGCCACTTGCTCAGTATTCCGGTGAACACGAAGAGGATCTGCGCGAAAAGCAGGCAGAACAGGCCGAAATAGGCGAAGACGAAGCGGAACGCGACCCGGGCAGGCAGGCTCCACGTCCGCTCGTCGCCGGCCCGCGCCTCGCCGCTCAGGACATCCGTTTCGACGGTACTCACACCGCTCCCCTCGCCGACCGACAGATTCGCCAGCCGAACGTATCCGACCAGGTCATGGGATGACCTCCGGGAAAACCCTGGATTTCCGGGTACTTCTTTCGGCCTACGTGCCCACCCCACCGAGCGGCGCGGGATTCGTTCCCGGTTCCGGCCCGCCAATAACTAGAACGCGTTACAGTCGCGTATCCCCGGCGCGCCGCCAGCGGTGCACCCGGGCCGCACGTGTCAGGAGGAAT
>NZ_BAFR01000133.1 GCF_000308435.1 Nocardia araoensis NBRC 100135
TCGGGCCCGAAGCCGCGGCGGCCTGCGGAGTGATCGATTCCCTGGCGGCGGGCTTGGGCGCCGGGGAAGGTCCCGGACGCGCGGCGGGGGCCGGCTTCACGGCCGGGGATTCGCCGGTGCGCGCCGCGGGAGCGGCGGTCTCCTGCGCGGTGGGCGCCGGAGTGGGCGCCGACGGACGGGGACCTGGACGCGGGCCTCCGCCCGCGGGCTTGGGGGCCGGACGGCCGGACGGTCCGGGGCGTGCACCCGGCTTGTTGCCGTTGGACGGGGCGGATTTCGCCGCGAACGACTCACGCAGCCGACGTGCGACGGGAGCTTCCACCGTCGAGGACGCCGACTTCACGAACTCGCCCTGCTCCTTGAGCGTTGCGAGTAGTTCCTTGCTCGTGACACCGAGTTCTTTTGCCAACTCGTGCACGCGGGCCTTGCCTGCCACTGCTCTCCTCACTGAGAGGCCGAGCAGCGCCACCGTTGGGGACGGCGGCCCGCACGACCTCGGGTTATCTCCGATGGACGTTCATCGTTGGTACTTCACGGTGTGCTCATGAGTGCTCGTGCCTGTTCTCGAGGTAATGCTCCAGGGCTGAGATATCCAGATGTCCGGACACTCGTAGTGCTCTGCCGATCGCTCGGCGCCGCTCTGCCGCGCGCAGACAAGCCGAAAGGGGGTGCAACCAGGCACCCCGTCCGGGAAGTCTGCGCCGCGGATCGGGAACGATCTCGATGACGTGGGCGCCGTCTCCGGTCTCACGGTCCCGAGCCACGATCCGCAACAGATCGACGGCCAGCTCGCGCTTCCGGCACCCGATACACGTCCGCACCGGAGCCGCTGGGCGCCTGGGTGCCTGGTGCTGCTCGGTGGTGCGGTCGGGCATTGGAACCGAAGGCTCGGACTGAACCTTGGACCACTCTACCGCTGCCGCGCTCGGAACGCCGAACCCCTCCCCCGCGGAAGTTACGAACATGTCATCCCGAGCACTCCGCGGGCGGGCTCCGGTCAACTGCGATGCGCCTCCGTCCGGACGGATCCGCCCATGTCGGGCGCGGCATCGCTGCGGATATCGATGCGCCAGCCGGTCAGCCGCGCGGCCAGGCGGGCGTTCTGCCCCTCCTTGCCGATCGCCAGCGAAAGCTGGAAATCGGGGACCACGACGCGGGCCGCCCTGGCGTCGGGATCGACGATGGTGACCGAAACCACTTTCGACGGCGAGAGCGCATTGCCGACGAAGGTCGCCGGATCGTCGGCGTAGTCGATGATGTCGATCTTCTCGCCGGCCAGTTCGCTCATCACGTTGCGCACCCGTTGTCCCATGGGTCCGATACAGGCGCCCTTGGCGTTGACGCCGGGCACCGTGGTGCGCACAGCGATCTTGGAGCGGTGCCCCGCCTCACGGGCCACGGCGACGATCTCCACCGCGCCGTCGGCGATCTCCGGCACCTCCAGCGCGAACAGGCGGCGCACCAGGTTCGGGTGGGTACGCGACAGCGTGATCTGCGGCCCCCGCGGCCCACGGGAGACGCCGACGACGTAGCACTTGATCCGGTCGCCGTGTTCGTAGGTCTCGCCAGGCACCTGCTCGGCGGGCGGGATCAGGCCCTCCGTGCCGTGCAGCTCGCTACCGATGCGCACCACGACGGTGCCGCGGGCATTGGCGCGCGCGTCGCGCTGCACCACACCGCCGACGATGTCGCCCTCGTGGGTGGAGAACTCGCCGAAGGACTTCTCGTTCTCGGCGTCGCGCAGCCGCTGCAGCACGACCTGCCTGGCGGTGGTCGCCGCGATCCGGCCGAATCCCTCGGGGGTGTCGTCCCATTCGGAGATCACGTTGCCGTCGACGTCCAGCTCGCGCGCCATCACCCGGACCACGCCGGTCCGCTGGTTGATGTCGATGCGCGCGTTGGGCTGGTGGCCCTCGGTGTGGCGATACGCGGTGAGCAGCGCCGACTCGATCGCGGAGATCACGGTCTCGATCGAGATCCCCTTGTCGGCGACGATCGCGCGCAGGGCTTCGATTTCGATGTTCATTCCACGATCCCTTCGGTCGGCGAATCGGACGCTGTTACGGATTCGGACAGTGCATTCGGTGTTCCTCGGAGCTCCGCGGCGTCGTCGACCGCCACCGCGCCTTCCGCACCCGGGGCGGGCCGCCCCGGAACGATTCCTCCCGCGAGTTCCAGCTCCCGCGCGCCCGGCGGGGAGAACTCGACCTGGACGACGGCCGTGGCGATGTCGGCGAGCGGGACCGTCACCCGACGCGGGTCGCGTTTGCCGCCGAGCACCAGCGCCACCGAATCGCCGGTGAGCGCTCCGACCCTGGCCTCGAAGGTCGCCGAGCCCTCCGGCGGCTGCGCGCCTTCGCGCAGCCGGACGCGCACCTTCCGCCCGCGCGCCCGGCGCCAGTGCCGGTCCGCGGTCAACGGGCGGTCGATCCCGGGGGTGGTGACTTCCAGCAGGTAGGGCGTCTCGCCGAACTCGCCCGCCTCGTCCAGCAGCTCCGACAGCTCCGTGCTCAGACTCGCGAGGGAGTCCAGATCGGAGGTGTCGCGGTCCACGGTCACTTGCACCCGAGCCTGCGCGTCCACGCGCTTGCCCGCCGTCGAGATCTCGACGCCCTCGAGGTCGAATCCTCGGCGTTCGACGAGACCAGCTACGAGCTGGCTCACCCTTTCCTCGGTCGGCATCGGCATGTGGGGCGGCTCCTGGTTCAGTTGTGACGCGGCGGGAAAATTCTCTACCGAAGGTCTAGCGTAACGCGCCACGAGAGTGTAAAGGACCAGTGGTCGAGGAGTACGCACGCCACGGCGACGCTCGTCCGGCGCAGCCTCGCGAGTCTGGCACGATAGTGCCGTGCCCATCCGCCTTCCCGCCCCGCCGCGTGCCGGGCGCACCACCGGCATGCCATCCGACCGGCACGAGCCCCGCCGCACCGCCCTGGATCGCCGCAGCGCGCTGCGTCTCGCCGGCGGCGGAACGGCCGGGGTGCTCGCCCTCGGAGCGCTGGCCGGTTGCACCGGTGACGACGTGGTCCACGAGCCGGATCCGCTTGCCGCACAGGAGGTTGCGGCGCGCGCCGACGCCGCGGCCGCGACCGCGGCCATCGCCGTCGCACCCGACCGGCACGCCGCGTTGTCGGCGATCGCGGCCGAACGCACCGCACACGCCGACGCTTTGCGCACCGAGATCGACCGTGCGATCGGCGTATACGCCGACGGCACCAAACCGGCGCACCGCACACGCGCCAGTGCGTCCGGCCCTTCGGCCGTGGCTTCGGGCAGCGCCGCGCCGCCCGCCACGCCGCCGAGCGTGGATTCGCTGCGTACGCAGCTCACCGCCTCCCAGAAATCGTCGGCCGAACTCGCTCGCGCGCTGACCGGCTACCGAGCCGGTCTGCTCGCTTCGATCAGCGCGGCCTGCGCGGTCCAGACGGGGGTGTTGCTGGCATGACCGAGGACGAACGCCGAGCGCTCATCGACGCGCTGAACGCCGAATACGGCGCGGTGTACGCCTACGGGGTGATCGCCGCCTACGCCTCGCCCGAGCGCACCAGGCTGGTCGCCGAGCACACCGCAGCCCACCGGGCTCGCCGCGACACCACCGTGGACGCCCTCGCACTGGGCGGCGGGACGGCGCCGCCGCCGGACGCGGCCTACACGGTGCCGTTCGCCGTGACCGATCCGATCTCGGCCGCCCGGCTGGCCGTGACGGTCGAGTCCGACACCGCTGTCGCCTGGCGGTCGGTGGTCGAGCGCGGCGACTCCATGGCCATCCGGCGCACCGGTGTCGAAGCGCTCACCGAGGCCGCCGTCCGGCTGGCCGCGTGGCAGTCGATCCTCGGCGCGAATCCGCCCACGGTCGCGTTTCCCGGCAAGGCCTGACCCGGCGACGCGAACGGCGGCCGCGGACAGCTCGGGCCGCCGTTCGCTCGACGCGCGACTGCTACGGCCGCATCTCGTAGGCGCCGTCGTAGGACGCCACCTCGGCCCACACCCGGTCGAAGCGCGGGCGATCGGCGACCGGCGGCCGCAGCGCGGACGCGGCCCAGCCCTGCTGATCCGGTGTCGCCGACGGCTTGCCGTACAGCGCGGTGGCGTAGGCGTTGAAGTCGCGGACCTGGAAATCGAAGATCTGGTCGATCAGGTCACGGTCCAGGCCGGTGATCGCGGCCTGCTCCAGGATCAGCTGGCCGTAGACCACCAGGGAGAACAGGTGGCCGATGGTCAGCATGAAGTCCAGGTCCTTCTGCTGCGCGGCGTCCGGGGCCGCCGTGGTCAGCAGCGTGCGCAGCGCCTGTGCCTGCTCGTAGAACCGCGCGACGTTGGGGATGTCGGCGTGCTTGTCGTAGATCGGCGTCCAATCCGCGAAGCGCACCTTGCCCGCGCCCCGCGCCGGGCCCTGGCGCCAGAAGAACGCGTCGTCGGCCGCGTCCTGCCGGGTGCCGATCTCCGGGTAGTCCTGCGGATCGAACAGATAGTTGGGCATGAACTTCAGGATCTGCCCGACGTTCACGTGCACCGTGCCCTCGAGCCTGGGCAGGGTGCTGATCAGCCGCTGCACCTCGGCGAAGTAGGTGTTCTTCTCGAATCCCTTGGCGGCCAGCACATCCAGCAGCAGTGTCATGACGGTCTCGCCCTCGGAGGTGACCTTGGACTTCGTCATCGGGTTGAACAGCAGGTACCTGCGGTCCTCCAGGCTCGCGCTGCGGAAGTAGTCGATCGCGCGGTCGCTGAACAACTTCATCGCGATGATGCGCGCGTAGGCATCGACGAAATTCGCCCGTACATGCGGGAATTCGGTGACCGGGTTGCCGTAGAGGACGCGGTTGTTCGCGTGGGTGATCGCCTCGTGGAACGAGTGCTCGACCATGCCGATGCCGCCGTGGCAGAGGTTGAATTTGCCCACGTTCACGGTGTTCAGCGCCGCGGAGAAGGCTTCGGGGCCGGTGTGCAGGATGTCTTCGGCGCGCACCGGGTAGTTCTCCAGTCGGAAGGTGCTCACGTACATCTGCTGGTGCACGACGTTGCCGAGCAGGTGATAGTTCTCGTGCCGGGAGTCGGCGGCGAACCAGACGTACGCGTCGGCGCCGTCGAGATCGGCGCGGCGGGAGAACACCGACACCATGCTGGCCACGTTGCCGTTGCCGATGTAGTACTTCTCGCCGTTGGCGCGGAAGAGAATTCCGGCTTCGGCGTCCGCGCTGCCCGGCTCCGTCGGGGTCAGCACCAGGTCGGTGTTGTAGATGTCGGCGCCGTGGGTCTGCTCGGACAGACCGAACGCCATCACCTCGCCCGCGGCCAGGTCGGCGGCCGCGCGCTTCTTGGCCGCCTCGTTGTCGCTCTGCCAGATCGGTCCGAGACCGAGGATGGTCACCTGCTCGGCGTACCAGTACGCCAGGCCGTAGAAGCCGAAGATCTCCGACAGCGCCGCGTTGCGCGCGGCGTCCCAGCGGCGATCAGGGTCGCCGTCGGCGTATGCCGCGGGCGTCAGGAAGGTGGCGAACAGCTTCTCCTTCTTCACGAAGTCGAGGAAGTCCGCGGTCCACACCGCGTTCGCGTCGTCGGCGAGCAGACGCTGCTTGCCCCGGCCCTCGAACCACTCGATCGTGGCGCGCAACAGGCGCCGCGTCTCGGCGTCGAACTGCTGCGGGTCATAGGTGGCGGGGTTGAACAACCGCGCGTCGGTGTTTGTCATGCCGGTTAACTTACCAGCGGGTAACAGCAGTCCGGACCAGGTCTGCGGATCTGTGACCAGCGAATTCAGGTTACGGTCACGTAGGTGGTCATGGTTCGGCGCGTGCGCCTGCTCCGGCGGCCTTCGTACCTATGGCGAACGGCCCCCGGCAGCTGCCGGGGGCCGTTCGGGGAAAGGGATCAGCCGCGGACTCTGGCCACCACCGCGTCCACGGCGGATGCGGCGGGGAGTTCCTCGGTCTCGCCGGTGAAGCGGTCGCGCAGTTCGACCTTGCCCTCGGCCCAGCCGCGGCCGATCACCAGCACCAACGGCATACCGAGCAGCTCGGCGTCCTTGAACTTCACTCCCGGCGAGGCGGTGCGGTCGTCGAAGAGCACGTCCAAGCCCTGCGCGTGCAGTCCGGAGACCACCTCTTCGGCGCCGTCGCGGGCCGCGTCGTCCTTGTTCGCGATGACGACGTGCACGTCGTAGGGCGCGACCGCGGCGGGCCAGCGCAACCCCTTGTCGTCGTGCTGCTGCTCGGCGATCACCGCGACCATGCGGGAGACACCGATGCCGTAGGAACCCATGGTCAGCCGCACCGGCTTGCCGTTCTCGCCGAGCACGTCCACCTCGAACGCGTCGGTGTACTTGTTGCCGAGCTGGAAGATGTGGCCGATCTCGATGCCCCGGGCCGCAACCAGCGTGCCGCGGCCGTCGGGCGAGGGATCGCCGTCGCGGACCTCGGCCGCCTCGATGGTGCCGTCCGGGACGAAGTCGCGGCCCGCGACCAAGCCGACCACGTGCTTGCCCGGCGCGTCGGCGCCGGTGATCCAGCTGGTGCCGGTGCCGACGCGGGGGTCGACCAGGTAGCGAACCCCGTTGGCTTGCAGCGCCTTCGGGCCGATGTAGCCCTTGACCAGGAACGGGTTCTCGGCGAAGTCCGCTTCGGTGAGCAGTTCCACCTCGGCCGGCTCGACCGAGGCGCCGAGGCGCTTGTCGTCGACCTCCCGGTCACCGGGGACGCCGATGCCGACGATCTCGGTCTTGCCGTCCGGGTGGCGCAGCTTGACCATCACGTTCTTCAAGGTGTCGGCCGCGGTGACCGGGCGGCCGTAGCGCTCGGCGATGCCCGCGCCGTTCGCCCAGTCGACCAGCGTCGCGATGGTGGGGGTGTCCGGGGTGTCGTGCACGACGGCCTCGGGCTGGCCTTCGATCGGCAGCGGTTCGGGAGCGGGCGTGACCACCGCCTCCACATTGGCCGCGTAGCCGGATTCCGGGCAGCGCACATAAGTGTCCTCGCCGACCGGACTGTCGGCCAAGAACTCCTCCGACGCGCTGCCGCCCATCGCGCCCGAGGTGGCGGCGACTATGACGTACTTGACCCGCAGCCGGTCGAAGATTCGCTGGTAGGCCTGGCGATGCGCGTGGTAGCTGGCCTTGAGGCCGTCCTCGTCCAGGTCGAAGGAGTAGGAGTCCTTCATCACGAACTCGCGCCCGCGCAGGATGCCCGCGCGCGGACGCTCCTCGTCGCGGTACTTGGTCTGGATCTGGTACAGCGTGACCGGCAGGTCCTTGTAGGAGCTGTACTCGCCCTTCACGGTGAGCGCGAAGAGCTCCTCGTGGGTGGGGCCGAGCAGGTAGTCCGCGCCCTTGCGGTCGCGCAGCCGAAAAAGGCCGTCGCCGTACTCGGTCCACCGGTTGGTGGTCTCGTACGGTTCGCGCGGCAGCAGCGCGGGTAGCGAGATCTCCTGGGCTCCGATCGCGTCCATCTCCGCGCGCACCACGTCCTCGACCTTGCGCAGCACACGCAGGCCCAGCGGCAGCCACGAGTAGACACCCGGGGCGACGCGGCGCACGTAGCCGGCACGGACCAAGAGTTTGTGGCTGGGCACCTCCGCGTCGGCGGGATCGTCGCGGAGAGTGCGCAGGAACAGGCGGGAGAGGCGGGTGATCACGGAAGCACAGGGTAGTCGCTGGCCGGACGCCGGTCCCAGCGCATTACCGTATTCGTTCGTGCTGGTCCTGCTGCCTCCCTCCGAAACCAAGTCCGACGGCGGGGCCGGGGCGCCGCTCACGCTGGACTCGCTGGCGATGCCGCAGCTCACGGCGGTGCGCACCCGGCTGATCGAGGAAGTGGTGCGGTTGGCGGCCGACCCGGAGCGCTCCCGCACCGCGCTGGGCCTCGGCAAGGGCGCCGACGGCGAGATCGCTCGCAACGCGGCGCTGCGCACCTCGCCGACGCGTCCCGCCCTGGAGCGCTACACCGGCGTCCTCTACGACGCGCTCGACGCACGCTCGTTCACCAAGGCCCAGCGGGCGAAGGCGTATGCCCGGCTCGGCATCGGCTCCGCGCTGTTCGGCGCGGTCCGCGCCGGTGACCCGATACCCGCCTACCGCCTGTCCGGCGGCTCGAAACTGCCCGGCCTGCCGACGCTCTCGGCCGTCTGGCGCGACGAACTGCCCGCGGCGCTGCACGCGGAGGCGGCGGGCGAACTCGTCGTGGACCTGCGTTCGGGCACCTATCAGCAGCTGGGGCGGGTGCCCGGCGCGATCACCGCGAACGTTCTCACCGAGCACCCGGACGGTTCGCGCACGGTGGTGAGTCATTTCAACAAGCACCACAAGGGCTTGCTCGCACGGGCCCTCGTGCTCACCAGGGCCGAACCGGTTGACGTGCGGGGTGTCGCGCGGGTGGCGGCCAAGGCCGGGTTGCGGACCGAGATAGCCTCGCCCACCGAGCTTTTGATCATCACCTGAACGCGTCCGGCGGTTCGGTGGTGAGCGCGGCGAGTTCCGCCCGGGCGGCGTCGTACCAGCGCGGCGCCGGGTGCGTCCGGAATTGATGTTCGGCCGGCCTTCGCAGGACCGCCGCCCCCGGCTGCGCGACGTTTGCCCCTCGCTCACGTCACCCACACCGGCCGGCCAGCGGTCTGCCGCCGACGACTCCGGTCCACCGGCTGCGCAGCATCCGCACCGCGGCACATCGGGCACGGAGCGAAACATCGACGGATCGTGATGGTCACCGCTGATTCCGTCCCGATCGTCGGCACATCGGGAAGGGTGTATGCCGGACAGTGGTAGTCGGGCCGCCCTCCGGTCCCTGATCGGAAGCGACGCGAACCCACAGCACCGCCGATGCTCACCGATCGAATCGAGGAGACATGCAGACCATCGCACACTGGCTCGACGGCAAAGCTTTCGCGGGCACCAGCGAGACGACCGCACCGGTGACCAACCCCGCGACCGGCGTGGTGACCGGGCAGGTCGCGCTGGCGAACGTCGCCGACGCGCGCGCGGCCGTCGACTCGGCCGCGAAGGCCTTCCCGGCGTGGCGGGACACCTCCCTGACCCGGCGCACCCAGATCCTCTTCCGCTTCCGTGAGCTGCTGAACGAGCGCAAGGAGGAGCTGGCCCGGCTGATCACCGCCGAGCACGGCAAGGTTGTCGCCGATGCCGTCGGCGAGGTGGGCCGCGGCTTGGAGGTCGTCGAATTCGCATGCGGCATACCGCATCTGCTCCAGGGCGGCTACACCGAGAACGCCTCGACCAAGGTCGACATCTTCTCCATCCGCCAGCCGCTCGGGCCGGTCGCGATCATCTCGCCGTTCAACTTCCCCGCCATGGTGCCCATGTGGTTCTTCCCGATCGCCATCGCCGCGGGCAACACGGTGGTGCTCAAACCGAGCGAGAAGGACCCGTCCCCGTCGCTGTGGCTGGCGCGGCTGTGGGCCGAAGCCGAACTGCCCGCGGGCGTGTTCACCGTGCTGCAGGGCGACAAGGTGGCGGTCGACGAATTGCTGGACAACCCGGGCGTCAAGGCCGTCTCGTTCGTCGGCTCGACACCGATCGCCCGGTACGTCTACCAGCGCGGCACCGCCGCGGGCAAGCGGGTACAGGCGCTCGGCGGCGCGAAGAACCACATGGTGGTGCTGCCGGACGCGGACCTGGACCTGGCCGCCGACGCCGCGGTGAACGCCGGTTTCGGCTCGGCGGGCGAACGGTGCATGGCGATCAGCGTGGTGGTCGCCGTGGGCGGGGCTGCCGACGATCTGGTCGGCAAGATCGCCGAGCGGGCCGGGACCATCAAGACCGGCGACGGCACCCGGGGCGCCGACATGGGTCCGCTGGTCACCCGCGCGCACCGCGACCGAGTCGCCGAGTACATCGCGGCGGGCGAATCCGCCGGAGCCACCGTGGTTCTCGACGGCCGCGGCGTCGAAGCGGACGGTGCGGCCGACGGCTTCTGGCTCGGGCCCACGATCCTGGACCGGGTCACCGCCGATATGAGCGTCTATACCGACGAGATCTTCGGACCCGTGCTGTCGGTGGTGCGCGTCGACAGCTACGACGAGGCGCTCGCGCTGATCAACGCCAATCCCTACGGCAACGGCACCGCCCTGTTCACCAACGACGGCGGCGCCGCTCGCCGCTTCCACAACGAGGTCGAAGTCGGGATGGTCGGCATCAACGTGCCCATCCCGGTTCCGATGTCGTATTACAGCTTCGGCGGCTGGAAGAACTCGCTGTTCGGCGACGCGCACGCGCACGGCGCCGACGGCGTGCGGTTCTTCACCCGCACCAAAGCGGTCACCACCCGCTGGCTCGATCCCAGCCACGGTGGACTGAACCTCGGCTTCCCGCGGAACCGGTAGGAGCGCCGAGGCGACTCACCAGATCGACGCCCGCGCCGGGTCGCGTCGGTGACCCGGCCTGGCGAGCCGAACTCGCTCGTTACGGCGATCAGATGCCGTGCGGCACCAGCAAGACGAGCGGGATGCGGCGGGTCGTTCGCTTCTGGTAGGTCTCGTAGCCCGGGTAGGCCGCGACCACCTCCGGCCACCGCCGCCCGCGTTCGGCCGCGGTGAGGACGTGTGCGGTCATCGACCGGGTGGGGCCGTGCTGGAAGGACACCTCGACCGCGGGATGGGCGCGCAGGTTGTGGAACCAGTCGGGGGAGATGTCGTCCCCGCCCCGGGAGGCCACGATCAGGTAGCTGTCGCCGTCCACGACCGGGACGGTGAGAACGACGGTGCGCGGCAGCCCGCTGCGCCTGCCGGTGGTGGTGAGCGTCAGGGTGGGCATCTTCTTGAAGCGGGTGCCGACCCGGCCGCCGGTGCCGTCGAGCAGCTTGCGATGCAGGGTGGTCACGGTCTTCAGGTACAGGTCGGTGACGGTGCGGCGGGCGTCCGGCATGGGTGCTCCTCGGTCGGATGGGACGGTCGAGGACAACGGTCCGGATCCGGCTTGTGAACGACCAGTAGCCGATCAGCGGTCGAGTCGCTCGCGGGCGGCGGCGATCCAGGCGGGGTTGCCGCAGCGGCGGGCGACGCGCAGGGCGGCCCGGTAGTGCTCGGCGGCCGTGCCCGGCTCGCCGCGTAGCGCGGCCAGGTCACCGAGCACCGTGTCCACCGGACCCACGACGTAGGAGCCGGTGTCGGCGCCGCCGAGGCGATCTCGATAGGGCAGCAGGTCACGGTAGAGTGCGTCGGCTTCCTGCCGCGTGCCCAGCGCCGCGACCGTCATGCCGCGCAGAGTGAGGAAGAACGAGCGGAACACATCGCGCCGGACCGGTCGAGCGCGCCGCCGGACCCGCTCGGCCGCCGCGCGATCGCCGGTGGCGAGCAGGGCCAGCACCTGGAAATCCACGGTCGCGTCCACGGTTTCGGGGGCGGCGCTCTCGGCGAATTCGCCGATCAGATCGACCAGTTCCCCGGCCCGTCCCTGAGACAACCGCACTGCGAACAGTGCCATGGCAAGAATCCCGCCCGCGTTGATGATTCCCGCGCGGTTCAGCAGTTCGGCGGCCTGTAGATAGTGCTGCTCGGCGGCGGTCGAATCCCCGGCCGCCAGGGCCAGCAGCCCCCGTGCCATGGCGTTGGCCACCTGCGCTTGGCGCCACTGGTAGCGGTCGGCCTGCACGGTGGCCGCCTCGAGGTGCTCGCCTGCGGCGGCGAGGTCCGCGGCGAAGGCGGCGGCCTGGATCGAGATGGTGTGGCCCAGCACCAGGTAGACGCCGTGGTCGTTGCGCCGACCGATCTCGATCAGCTCTGCCCCCAGCGGGCCCCGCTCCGGGGTGTCGTAGAGCGATGCTCGGGCTTGCAGTACCAGAGCGAGCAGGGAGTCGTCGCCCAGTTCGCGGGCGATCGCCTCGGCTTCGGCGGCGGCTCGGCCTGCCCGTTCGCCGGCCACGCCGCCGATCTCGTCGACCAGGGTGACCAGCAACCGGCACCGGTCGGCGGGCATGAGGCCGGGAAAGCGCAGTGCGCCCTCGAGCCGGGCGACGACGCGGTCTTCGACCACACCGTAGAACCGGTTCAGCCACGGTGTCGGTGTGTCCCAGGCGCTGAACGCCCGCACCAGCAGGTCGGGCCGGCCTGCTTCCTCCGCCGCTGCGGCGGCGCGGCTGCGAGCACCGCGCGCGGCGAGGCCTGCGCCATCGGCGAGGTGACTGCGACCGGCCCGGCACAGCAGCTCGACCCGTTCCGCGACGGTGTCCGCGCCGATCTGGCGCTCCAGGGCCGCGACGGCGCGTTCGTACCCGGCGGCGGCGACGTCGTGGGCGTAGCGCCGCTCGGCCCGTTCGGCCGCGGCCACCGCGTAATCGGCGGCCCGTCGCGCCGTCAGCGGGGTCACCGATTCGCCGTAGTGGTGCGCGAGGGCGGCGACATCCCCCGGAGCTATCTCCTCGATCGCGGCAGCCACCCGCCGGTGCCACCGGTCGCGACGGACCCTCGGCAGATCCCCGAGCAGTGTGTCGCGAACCAGGATGTGGGTGAAACGGCCGCGGCCGCTGGCCGGTTCGTCCAGCAACCCGGCCAGGACACCGGCCTCCAC
>NZ_BAFR01000132.1 GCF_000308435.1 Nocardia araoensis NBRC 100135
CTTCGTCCAGCTGCCGGTTCAGCTTCATCTCCAGCTGACGCTGGTTGCCGATGACCGACGCGGCCTGCTGCGAAAGGGCCTGGTGCTGCCGCTGGGCTTCCTCGATAGCCTGCTGAATCTGGACCTTCGGATCCGCGTGCTCCTCGATCTTCGCATCGAAGAGGGCCATCAGGTATTTCCAGGCCTTGACGAACGGATTAGCCATCGATTGATCCCGCCTCCATCTGACATGCCGCGCTCGGGCGCGACTCCAGTGCGCGACCGTCACGCACTCGATATGTGCCTATCCTCCACCATCCGGCACCCGGGCCGGGCGAACCCGGCCCAACCGACGCCTACGGAGAATCTATCCGCTTTCCGCCCCCGCCCGCAGCGTTGCCGGCGTGGCCGCGCCCCTTCGCCCGTCACGCACCCTTCACCAGGACCAACATGTCCGATCGTGGCGCGGGGATGACGATCCGGGTGTCCTCCGCCAGCGGCAGCGGCCGCGCGGGCGCATCGGCCACCGACATGGTGGCCGTCGCGGGCGCGGGCTCGGCCTGCGCGGCGGGTTCGGCCGCCGTCCGCTCCGGCTCGGACGCGGGCGTGGCAGCCGCGTCCGCGGGCGCACCGGCCGTCGCACCGTCGATGCCGGCCATGATCGTGCTCACATCCCACAGCACCCGCGATAGCGGCACGTCCAGCGCTTCGCAGATGGCGGCCAGCAATTCGCTGGAGGCCTCCTTGCGGCCCCGCTCGACTTCGGAGAGATAGCCGAGGCTCACCCGCGCCGACGTCGACACCTCGCGCAAGGTCCGGTTCTGGGCGAGACGCGCACGCCGCAGACTGTCCCCGATCGCCTCTCGCAGCAGCGTCATCTCGTTCTCCTTCGCTCCCGGTCGCCGGGCCGACGCGATTCTCGACCCCACGCATGCCGTTCTTTCTGGCACAACGTCGGAACCGGGGCGGATGGTTCCCGCCGGGGTCACCTCAGCCGCTCCGCCCGACGCGGTCGGCCGAGTCCGTGCCCGCCTCCCGCACACACCGCAGCAATTCCGCCACCGCCGTGCGCGTCGCACCGATTCTGATCGTCCACCGGTCGCCGGGGAGTTTCAACCGCATCACCTCGGTGTGCCCGGGACCGGCCAGTCCGAGGAAGACCGTGCCGACCGGGTGCCCGTCCTGCGAATCGGGACCCGCCACGCCGGTCAGCCCGACACCCCAGTCCGCGCCGCAGCGCGTGCGAGCGCCGACGGCCAGCTGTTCGGCGGTGCTCGCCGCCACCGGACCTTCGGCCGCGAGGACCTCCGCGTCGACGCCCGCCAGGCTGTGCTTGAGATCTGTGGCGTACACCACCAGGCCGCCACGCAGCACGGCACTCGCGCCCGGCACCCCGGCGATTGTCGCGGCGAGCAGGCCCGCGGTCAGCGATTCCGCGGTAGCCACTGTTTGCCGCACGGTCACCAGCGCACGAACGAGTTCGATGGCGGGCACCTCGGCGACCAGTGGATCGCTCATGCGCCGCGGTTCCGCCCCTGGCCGCCTGCGAACCACACCCGCCCCGCCTGACCGACGTAGTCCAGGCCGGTGGCCACGGTCAGCGCGACCGCCGAGTACATCAGCAGCATGCCGAGCCCGGCGATCCAGCCCGAAAGCGGCAGCAGCAACATGGCGATGGCCAGTGATTGCACCAGTGTCTTCAGCTTGCCGCCGCGCCCGGCGGGGATCACTCCGCGCCGCACGACGATCAAGCGCAGCAATGTGACGCCGATCTCCCGGCCGCAGATCACCAAGGTGATCCACCAGGCCAGATCCCCGAGTACCGACAGGCCGATCACCGCGGAACCGATCAGCGCTTTGTCCGCGATGGGATCGGCCAGTTTCCCGAAATCGGTCACCAACCCGTATTTGCGAGCCAATTGCCCGTCGAACCGGTCGGTGATCGCGGCGAGGCCGAACAGCGCCGCGGCGGCGATTCGCCAACCGGTCTGGTGACCATCTACCGCGAACAGCGCGAGGACGAACAGCGGCACGATCGCGATGCGCAGCATGGTGAGCACGTTCGCGATGTTGAACAACGGCGGCCCGCTCTCCGCCTGCGCGGGCGCGAAGCCCGGACGGGCCGGGGCGGGCGCGCTCCAGGGGCGGTCCGTCTCGTCGGGTTGCACGCTCATGCCTTCGCCCCACCGGCGGTCGGCGCGCTCACGGCCGCCTCGTCATACCGCCGCACCGCCCGGCGCGATGCGGTGAGCTGAACGAGTGGATCTGCGGCACACGTTCAGACTATCGGTAGCCGGGCCGACTACTGTGCACCCCATGACCTCTCGGGGACCACTAGGTGGTTCGACCAGCGACGCGTATCGGGGCGCGGCTTCGGCCGCGCAGAGTTCCCTCCCGGTCGTCCGACGCGCGCGAACCTCCGACGTGCCCGAGATCAAGCGCCTCGTCGACGTCTACGCGGGCCGCATCCTGCTGGAGAAGAACCTGGTCACCCTCTACGAGGCGGTGCAGGAGTTCTGGGTCGCCGAACTCGACGGTCACGTGGTCGGCTGCGGTGCGCTGCATGTGCTGTGGGCGGATCTCGGGGAGGTGCGCACGGTCGCGGTGCACCCCGATGTCAAGGGCGCCGGTGTGGGCAAACTCATCGTGCAGCGGCTGATCGCGGTGGCCCGCGAGCTCGAACTGGAACGGGTGTTCGTGCTGACCTTCGAGGTGGAGTTCTTCGGCAGGCACGGCTTCGTCGAGATCGACGGCACGCCGGTCACCGCCGAGGTGTACGCCGAGATGTGCCGGTCCTACGACACCGGTGTGGCCGAGTTCCTCGATTTGAGCTACGTGAAGCCGAACACGCTCGGCAATACTCGGATGCTGCTGACGCTCTGAGTCCGTCCCGACAGGAAGCGATACCCGTGCCGATCTTCGCCGTCCACTACGTCTACTCCGATGCCACCGTCGCGGGCCGCGACGTCCACCGCCCCGAGCACCGAGCCTGGCTGGCCGGTCTGCTCGAGGCGGGCGTCCTGCTCAGCAGCGGTCCGTACCCGGACGGGTCCGGAGCGCTGCTGCTGTTCCGCTCGCAGGACGAGGGACAGTTGAAGGACCTGCTCGCCCAGGATCCGTTCGCCCGGCAGAACCTCATCGATGACGTCCGCGCCGTGGAATGGGCCCCGGTCTTCGGCGCCTTCGCGCCCTGACGGCTACCGGTCCGCTCGGACCCGTGTGCGCAGCAGGCTGGCGACCGTCGCGACCACCAGGATGACCAGGATCACGCCCAGCGAGACGGGCGTGGAGATCTCCGGGACCGCGACGTGCTCGCCGCCGTTGACGAACGGCAGCGTGTTCTCGTGCAGGGCGTGCAGCACCAGCTTCACGCCGATGAACGCGAGGATCGCCGCCAGCCCGTAGGACAGGTACACCAGCCGGTCGAGCAATCCGCCGATCAGGAAGTACAGCTGTCGCAAGCCCATGAGCGCGAACGCGTTGGCGGTGAAGACCAGGTACGGCTGCTCGGTCAGGCCGTAGATGGCCGGGATCGAATCCAGCGCGAAGAGCAGGTCGGCGAACCCGATGGCGAGCAGCGCCAGCAACAGCGGCGTGACCACCCGGCGTCCGTCGACCCTGGTGATCAGCTTGTCGCCGTCGTACTCGTCGGTCGTGGGCAGCACCCGCTTGGCCAGCGCGACGATCCGGCTGTCGCGTTTCTCCTCGACCTCGACCTCGTGTCCGCTCTCGCGCAACAACTTGACCGCGGTGTAGACGAGGAACAGACCGAACAGATAGAACACCCAGCTGAACGCGCTGATCGCGGCCGCGCCGACGGCGATGAACGCACCGCGCATGGCCAAGGCGAGCACGATGCCGATCAACAGCACCTTCTGCTGGTAGATCCGCGGCACCGCGAAGGTGGACATGATGATCAGAAAGACGAACAGATTGTCCACCGAGAGCGCCTTCTCGGTGACGAAGCCCGCGTAGTACTCCCCGGCGTAGGTCGAGCCCCACTGCCAGGCGACCACGCCGCCGAACACCAGCGCCAGCCCGATGTAGACCGCGGACCAGAACCCGGATTCCCGGAACGTCGGTTCGTGCGGGGTGCGGACATGGGCGAAGAAGTCGAAGACGAACAGGCCGAGGATCACCACGACGGTGATCGCCCATTCGAGTGCGGTTACGTGCATACGGTGTGCCGATCGAAGAACATGATGTCCATAATGCCCGATTTGTCCGTTACTGCGTGATAGCGGATTGATTGCCGCCCATAATTCCACATGCGTTCACCCGGTCGTTCGTGCCACAGTCGTCGCTTGTGGCCGACGACTACCGCACCCTCAACCGCGCCAACTGGGACGAGCGCGCTCCCGCGCACGCCGCCTCCCGCGAATACGCGGTCGACCGCTTCGTCACCGACCCCGCCTTCCTCAGCGACGTCGTGCGCTTCGATCTTCCGCTGCTCGGTGACATCTCCGGCCTGCGCGGCGTGCACCTGCAGTGCCACATCGGCACCGACACGCTGTCCTTGGCGCGGCTCGGCGCGACGATGACCGGACTCGACTTCTCTCCCTCCTCCTTGGCGCAGGCTCGGTTGCTGGCCGAGCGGACCGCGACGCCGATCGATTTCGCCGAAGCGGACGTCTACGACGCGGTCGACGCACTCGGCGGCGCGCGATTCGACCTGGTGTTCACCGGCATCGGCGCGCTGTGCTGGCTGCCGAGCGTCGCCAGGTGGGCGGAGGTCGTCGCCGAACTGTTGCGGCCGGGCGGACGGCTGTTCCTGCGGGAAGGCCATCCCGCGCTGTGGTCGATGGACGACGACCACGGCGGCAGGCTCGTCGTCGGCTACCCGTACTTCGAGACGCCCGAGCCGATGGTCTTCCAGGACGGCACCACCTACGTCGAGACCGATGTCCGGTTCACCCGGATCACCACGCACGAATGGAACCACGGGCTCGGCGAGGTCGTCAGCGCACTGCTGGCGGCGGGCCTCACCCTGACCGGCCTGGTCGAACATCGCAGTGTCCCGTGGAACGCGTTGCCCGGCTTGATGTCAGCGGGCCAGGACGGTGAATGGCGGCTGACCCGGCATCCGGAGAGGCTGCCGTTGAGCTATACCCTCCAGGCACGCAAGAACTGAACCGGGTAGGGTCGTCCGCGACGCAAAAGCGGTTCCCAACACCGGCATCCGGTGCTAATTTCTGAGCCGCGAAGATCACAGACCACAGGAAGGCGCGACGATGACCACGACGGCTGGGCGGCAGGGGTTGCCGAGCGGTGCGTCGTATGCCCGCGCCGGGCTATGGGTCTCGTCCGTCCTCCGGCGGATGAGCGCGCGGAGCCGCCCCTGAAACGTGTCTTTCGCAGACCCGTAGCGAGAAGGGGTCACTCCGCGGCGAACAGCCTGGAGTGACCCCTTTTTCGTGCGACCGATCCCTCGTAGCCCAACAGGTAGAGGCGCCGGACCTAGATTCCGGTAGATGCGAGTTCGAATCTCGCCGAGGGAACCAGCCGGATCACTCCGATGACTCGGCGGGGTCGCCGCCGTCCCCGCCGCCGCGGATCGACCACAGCAACCCTTCCAGCTCATCGGGTTTCACCAGCACGCCGCGCGCCTTGGAACCCTCGCTCGGGCCGACCACGCCTCGGGTCTCCATGAGGTCCATCAGCCGCCCCGCCTTGGCGAAGCCGACGCGCAACTTGCGCTGCAGCATGGAGGTGGACCCGAACTGCGAAGTGACCACGAGTTCCACCGCCTGCAGGAAGACGTCGAGATCGTCGCCGATGTCGGGGTCGACGTCCTTCTTCTCGCCCGCCTTCGCTGCGGTGACGCCCTCTTGGTACTCCGGCGCCGCCTGATTCTTGGTGAACTCGACGACGCCGTGGATCTCCTCGTCGCTGATGAACGCGCCCTGCAACCGGGTCGGCTTGCCCGCCCCCATCGGCAGGAACAAGCCGTCGCCCATGCCGATCAACTTCTCCGCGCCGGGCTGGTCGAGGATGACGCGCGAATCGGTCAGCGAGGAGGTGGCGAAGGCGAGCCGGGAGGGGACGTTGGTCTTGATCAGACCGGTCACCACGTCCACCGAGGGCCGCTGGGTGGCCAGCACGAGGTGGATACCGGCCGCACGGGCCTTCTGGGTGATGCGGACGATGGCGTCCTCCACGTCGCGCGGAGCGGTCATCATGAGATCGGCCAACTCGTCGACGATGGCCAGGATGTACGGGTAGGGCCGGTAGACCCGTTCGCTGCCCAGCGGCGCGGTGATCGCCCCCGACTTCACCTTCTTGTTGAAGTCGTCGATGTGGCGCACCTTGTTGGCCTGCATGTCCTGGTAGCGCTGCTCCATCTCCTCGACCAGCCAGGCCAGCGCGGCCGCCGCCTTCTTCGGCTGCGTGATGATCGGCGTGATCAGGTGCGGAATGCCCTCGTAGGGAGTCAGTTCCACCATCTTCGGGTCGATCAGGATCATCCGGACCTCGTCCGGTGTCGCCCGCTGCAACAGCGACACCAGCATCGAGTTCACGAAGCTGGATTTACCCGAGCCGGTGGAACCCGCGACCAGCAGGTGCGGCATCTTGGCCAGATTCGCGGAGACGAACTCGCCCTCGATGTTCTTGCCCAGACCGATCACCAGCGGATGGTGGTCGTTGCGGGTGGCGGGCGCCTTGAGCACGTCGGCGAGACGGACCAGCTCACGGTCGGCGTTGGGCACCTCGATGCCGACGGCGGACTTGCCGGGGATCGGGGCGAGCAGCCGGACGTTCTCGGTCGCGACGGCGTAGGCGATGTTGCGCGCCAGCGCGGTGATCTTCTCCACCTTCACGCCGGGACCGAGCTCGACCTCGTAGCGCGTCACCGTCGGGCCGCGGACGAACCCCGTCACCGCGGCGTCGATCTTGAACTGCACCAGCACCTCGGTGATCGCCTCGATCATCGATTCGTTGGCGGCGCTGCGTTTCTTGGGCGGATCCCCGTCGGTCAGCAGCGACAACGGCGGCAGCGTGTAGTCGCCTTCGACCTCGCGGTCGGTGACGAACTCCAGCTGTTTCGGCGGCGGCGGTGTCTGATCCTCCACCACCGCGGCGGGGCGCTGCTTCTTCGGCTTCGGTTTCGGCGCGGGTTCCTCGGCCGCGATCTGCTTGGCGTCGCGCAGCGGTGGTTCGCCGAGCGATTCGGTGACCGCGTCGGGATCGCCGAACTCGTCGGGCGGGTAGTTCTCCGCGGGCGTGCGGCCGCGACGCTTGGTGGTGGCGCGATGCACCGGGAATCCGTCGGCGTCGTAGTCGGCCGGGTCGTAGTCCCTGCGCTCGCCGTCGAATTCGCCGGTCTCGGTACCGAGGTAGCGACGCAGCTTGGCGGGCACCTCGCGCACCGTCGTCCCGGTCACCAGCAGCGCGCCGAAGACGATGGCCAGCAACAGGATCGGTACCGAGAGCCAGGCGGTGAGGCCGTCGGTCAGCGGACCGCCGGTCACGAGGCCGACGAAACCGGCCGCCCTGGAACGCCCGTGCGCGTCGGTGGGGGCGCCCGCGGCGATGTGCCACAGCCCGAGGACCGGCAGGCCGATCAGTAGGCCACCCAGCACCAGCCGCGGCCGGATCTCGGGGCGCGGTTCGGTGCGCATCAGGACGACGGCGATGCCGGAGGCGACGAACGGCAGGGCGGCGGAGGCCGATCCGGAGATCGCGCGGATCACGTCCTCCACCAGGTGGCCGATGGGGCCGCCTGCCGACAACCAGACCGCCGCCGCGATCACGGCGCTCAGCGCGATCAGCGCGAGCGCGACGCCGTCGCGCCGATGTCCGTGTTCGATCTCGCCCGCGCGGCTCAGGGCGCGCGTGGTCGCACCGAGCCCGCGGGCCAACATCGTCCAGCCGCTGCCGATGCCCTGGGTGATCACCGTGAGCGGAGCCGTGTTGGAAGGACGGCGCACCGGGCGCCGGGCCGAGGTGGTGCGCCTGCGGGGCGTGGCGGTCGCCCTGGGCGTCGCCGTGCGGGGGGTGGCCGCGCGAGACCGCGCCGTGGTAGTCCTCCCCCGCGCCGATCCCGCCCGCGCCCGACTGGTCGTGGTGCTGCGGGACTTACCTGCCATGGCCCCAGGCTAGCCGCAATCGCCCCATCCGGACCATCCGCAACACTGGTGCCGTTCCGCCTCGCACGGCTTTTCGCCGGTCACCGGTTCCCCGGGACGGGGCGATGGCAGTGAAATCAGACCGATCGGTCCGACTCGGCCAGCGCCCGGACCGCCTCCGGGGATCCGGCGGTCTGCAGCCGCACTTCGTCCCGGCCGAAGGCGTGCAACACCAGTTCCGACGGCCTTCCGGTGAGCGTGACGACGTCGTCGGACGCGGACCGCACCACCGTGCGTCTGCCGTCCGGCGTCACCAACTCGACCGTGACCGGCGCCTTGCGGTAGGCCATCCTGGCCATCTTGCGCAGCACCGACCACAGTTGATCCTCGTCGGCGGCGGGCAGTTCGCGCGGCTGCCAACCGGGCTCGGCGCGGCGCACGTCCTCGTGATGGACGAACATCTCCGACAGATTGACCACGGCGTCGACCGGCCGCAGCGGCGACCACCACGGCGGGCCGATACGCACCTGCTCCAGCAGTTCGGGGAACGGCTTGCCTGCCGCCTTCGCCCGTACACGCTCGAGATACCCCGCGAACGGCTTCAGCAGGATGCCCGGCGCGGCATCCGGCCGCCGTTCGCGGACCACCAAGTGCGCGGCCAGATCCCGCACCGTCCAGGTGCCGCAGAGCGTCCGCGCCTCCGGTCCCGCCGCCGCCATCGCCTCGACGATTCCCCGGCGTTCCCGCTGTGCCATGGTCACACCCCGAACATACCGACCACTCGGCCGAGCCGTCGCGCGGCACGACGCACCGCGCTCACCGCAACCGCGGCGCACCGGGCGATCCCGGCATCGGGATCTCCCCGCGGCGCGCGGCCGACCACGGCACCGAGGGCCGTGCCGCGCTGCGGCGCCGTTCGGAACGGAGATCCGATGACGTTGCACAACATCGAGTTTCACCCGCAGGAGGGCCGCGGAAGCATCGGCGTCCCAGTTGCGGGGCGGGTGCCCGTGCGCCACACTGGGCACCACGCCGACCGATACGCGTCCGTATCACGACGTTCGCCACTCTCCCTGCCGGGAAATCTCCGGCTAGCGTAATGAGAATCGGCTCTGTACCTTGTCACTCGGTCCATCGGGTCGTGGGCCAATGACAAGAAGGGGCAAATCCTCGTGAAGAAGTTTGCTACCGGTGTGGCCGCGCTCGCGGCGGTAGGCGCCGCGCTGGCTGTCAGCGCGCCCACCGCGAACGCCTACACCAACAACTACGGCGCGATCGCGCTGTCCACCTCCACCGGTTTGATCGGGTACTCCTACGACTACCCGAGCTCGGCCGCCGCGGAGCAACGCGCGATCAGCTCCTGCGGCGCAGGTGATTGCCAGTCGGTGGTCTGGTTCCGCAACGGCTGCGGCGCCGTGGCGTACTCCAGTGGCACCGGCACCTGGAGCTGGGGGTATGCGTCGTCGCGGCGCAGCGCGCAGGGCCAGGCTCTGGCGCACAACGATTCCGATGCCTACATCGTGCACTGGAACTGCACGTCCAACCACGGCTGACGCCCGGACTTCGAGTCGAAGGAAACAACGTGAAGCACCGCACTTTCCGGACCACCGTGGCCGTCGTCCTCACCGCACTGGCCTGCTCGCTGACCGCCTGCGCATCCAACGACGACTCCTCGTCCACGAGCACCAGCCCCAACCCCGGCCACGCGGCTGGTGAGTTGGAGGGCGGCTCGGACAAGGGCGACAAGGAGGCCGGCTCCGCGCCGACCACGCCGTCCTCGCCCGCACTGCCGAAGCCCACCGCGCAGCAGCTCAACGAGCGGCTGCGAGAAGGCGTTCGACCCCAACGTGCCGAACACCGAGAAGATCAGCTGGATCCAGGCCGCCGAGCAGGATCCCTACCTGGTGGCCAATCTCGTCGACGCCGCGAAGAAGCAGAAGGTCACCGTCGAGGTCACCAACGTCGGCGACCCGAAGGACGGCAAGCTCAAGGCCGACGCCAAGGTCACCATCGACGGCACCCCGGTGGACGACGCCTTCATCCAGTTCGTGTCCGAGGGCGGCCAGTGGAAGGTCGACCACACCTTCGCCTGCAACATCGTCAAGAGCGCGAAGATCGAGTCCGCGGCCTGCCAGGAGTAAGGCCCGCTGATGCTCGAAAGCGCCGGACAGCTGAGCTGTCCGGCGCTTTTCGCTGTCGAGGAGATCAGACCCCGATGACGGTCGGCACGATCATCGGACGACGACGGTAGGTTTCGGCCACCCAGCGACCCACCACCCGGCGCACGCCCTGCGCGATGCGGTGGGTATCGGTGACGCCTTCGCCCGCCAGCCGCAGCAGTTCGGCTTCCACCAGTTCCGCGGCGTCGAGCAGTGCGGTGGGATCGTCGGAGAAGCCGCGTCCGCTCAGCTCCGGAGTGCTCACCGCCTTGCCGGTGGTCTCGTCGATGGCGACGGTGATGGCGATGAAACCGCCCTCACCGAGCACCAGCCGGTCCGACAGCGTCGATTCCCCGACATCGCCCACCGACAGCCCGTCGACGTACACGTGGCCCACCGGCACCCGGCCGACAATCGAGGCGATGCCGTCGACCAGGTCGACGACCACGCCGTCCTCGGCGAGCACCACCCGCTCCTGCGGCACCCCGGTCGCCACCGCCAGAGCCGCGTTCGCGCGCAGATGGCGCCACTCGCCGTGCACCGGCATCGCGTTGGTCGGCCGCACCGCGTTGTACAGGTACAGCAACTCGCCCGCCGAGGCGTGCCCGGAGACGTGCACCTTGGCGTTCTGCTGGGTGATCACCGTGGCTCCGAGCCGAGCCAAGCCGTTCACCACCGCGAACACCGAGTTCTCGTTCCCGGGGATGAGCGAGGAGGCCAGCACCACCAGGTCGTCGGGACGGATGTTGATCTGCCGGTGGTCGCCGCGCGCCATGCGCGACAGCGCCGACAGCGGCTCGCCCTGCGAACCCGTGGAGATCAGCACCAGGCGGTGGCTGGGCAGGGTGGCGGCGACATCGAGGTCGACGACCACGCCCTCCGGCACGGTGAGATAGCCCAGGTCCTGGGCGATCTGCATATTGCGGACCATCGAGCGGCCGACGAAACACACTCGCCGCCCGTACTTCTGGGCCACGTCGACGACCTGCTGGATGCGGTGCACATGACTGGCGAAGGACGCGACGATGACCCGGCCGTTCGCCTTGCCGATCACCGAGTCCAGCACGCCGCCGATCTCGCGCTCCGGCGTGACGAAACCGGGGACCTCGGCGTTGGTGGAGTCGACCAGGAACAGGTCGACGCCCTCGTCGCCGAGCCGGGAGAACCCGGCCAGGTCGGTGAGCCGCCCGTCCAGCGGAAGCTGGTCGAGCTTGATGTCACCGGTGTGCAGGGCGACGCCGGCCGGCGTGCGGATGGCGACGGCGAGCGCGTCGGGAATGGAGTGGTTGACCGCGAAGTACTCGCAGCCGAACGGGCCGTGTGTGGTGTGCTGCCCCTCGGTCACTTCGATCAGCTTCGGGTGCAAACGGTGCTCCCGGCACTTCGCGGCGACCAGCGCCAAGGTGAACTTCGAGCCGACGACCGGGATGTCCGGCCGCAGCCGCAGCAGGAACGGCACCGCGCCGATGTGGTCCTCGTGTCCGTGCGTGAGCACGACGGCCACCACGTCGTCGATCCGGTCCTCGATGGGGCGGAAGTCCGGCAGGATCAAATCGACGCCCGGCTGCTGGTCCTCCGGGAACAGCACGCCGCAGTCGACGATCAGCAGCTTGCCGCCGTACTCGAAAACCGTCATGTTGCGGCCGATTTCGCCGATGCCGCCGAGGGCGACCACGCGCAGGCCGTTGTCGGGCAGGGCGGGCGGAGCGCCGAGCCGGTCGTGCGCGGCGACCGGATGCGGTTGCGCCGCAGGCTCTTCGACCCGTCGCGCGCCGGACTGTCCCCGTCCGCGACCCGCTCGACGTGGCCCCGCATCCTTGGCGCCTCTGCGCGCCTGCACGCGCGCGGGCTCCTCGGCCGGTACCGCGGCCGCCGTCGTCTCGGCGCGCGGAGCCTCGGGCAGCGCGGCGGCCTCCGCGGGCACGGCCGGTGCCGCCTGCTCCACCGGTGCGGCGGGGGCGGGTGCTCCCGCGGGACGGGACGCGCCGCGGCGGCGCCGGGGTAGGGACTCGCTCACGAAAGCACTCCGACCGCTCGCAGGTCCGCGGCAAGCCCCTCCAGCTGCGCGCCGGTCGGCATCAACTGCGGCAGCCGCGGTTCGCCGACCTCCACACCGAGCAGCCGCAATCCGCCCTTGCTCATCGCGACGCCGCCCAGCCTGGCCATCGCGGCGTGCAGCGGCAGCAGGGTGGTGTTGATCTCGCGGGCGCGTACGACCTCGCCCGCCGTGTACGCCTCCAGCAGCGCGCGCAGCCGTTCGGGCACGAGATGCCCGATGACGCTGATGAATCCGGCCGCGCCGACCGACAGCCAGGGCAGGTTGAGCGCGTCGTCGCCGGAGTAGAACGTCAGACCGGTGCTCGCGATGAGCTCGGCGCCCATGTTCAGGTCGCCCTTGGCGTCCTTGACCGCGACGATGCGGGGGTGCTCGGCGAGCTTGCGGATGGTGTCGCTGGCGATCGGCACCACCGACCGTCCCGGGATGTCGTACAGGGTGACCGGCAGATCGGTGGCATCCGCGACGGCGGTGAAATGAGCGACCAGCCCCTCTTGGGAGGGCCGGGAGTAATACGGCGTCACCACGAGCAAACCGTGTGCACCCGCCCGCTGCGCATTGCGGGCGAGCTCGATCGAATGCGCGGTGTCGTAGGTGCCGGCACCGGCGATCACGGTCGCGCGCTTGCCGACGGCGTCGACGACGGCACGCAGCAGATCGGCCTTCTCCGATTCGGTGGTGGTGGGCGATTCACCGGTGGTTCCCGAGATCGCGAGCAGGTCGACGCCGCGATCGACCAGGCGGGCCGCGAGCGCGACCCCGGCATCGACGTCGAGCTTGCCGTCGGCGCTGAAGGGGGTCACCATCGCGACACCTACCGTGCCGGACGCACGCAGCTCCGTTGGCGTCGATTCACCGTTCTTCATGGTCAGAAAGGCTACCCGGTCTCGGACACGCCCTCGACACCGTCGTCGGCGATCAGGCCGCAACAAGGACGCGAATCCATATCGCCGACGGCGTGATGATGTCATATTGCCGCTTTCCCGACATCAGAAATGATGTCACACTGGCGTCATGGATTTGAACAAGTACACCAGTCAGCTGCGGGACAACCTGATCGCCGCCGCGGCGCTCGGTGACGAGAAGACCCAGGCCACGGCGGCCGCACTGGCCGCGGCGACGGAAGGCCCGGCCCGCTTGGTGCTGCTTGCCGCGCTGTCGGACCTCGCCGCCGAGGTCAGCGCCGCGCTCGGCGACCGCACGGTACACGTCTCGGTGGACGGCACCGACGCCTCCATCGATGTGCGCAAGAGCACCGTGGGCGAGGAGTCCCCCTCGTTCGAGGAGATGACCGGAGACATCAGCAGGGTCACGCTGCGGCTGGTGGAACAGATGAAGGCGCGCGCGGAAGAGGCTGCCGCACAGAGCGGTCAGTCCCTGAACTCGTGGCTGTCCAGCGCCGTCCACGGGGCCTTGCGCGACCAGATGCGCGGGTACGGGCCCAAACGAGACATCTGACCGGTCGCGCTACAGCAACGCGGCGAGATTGCCGCGATCGCCGATGACGACCTCGTCCAGTTCGAGCCAGTCGGCGAGTTCGCGCAGCGCGCCGCCGAGCGCGTGCGCGGTGGCCGCGGTGTCGTACCCGGGCTCGGCGAACGCGGCGGGCACCCACAACCGGCCGTTCGCGCGTTCCGCCCGCAGATCGACGCGGCCGACGAGTTCGCCGTCGAGCAGGAACGGGAAGACGTAGTACCCGTGCACCCGTTTGTGTTCGGGGGTGTAGATCTCGATGCGGTAGTGGAAATCGAAGATCCGCTCCGTGCGGGCGCGGAAGAAGATGAGCGGGTCGAACGGGCACAGCAGTGCGGTGCCTTCGATACGACGCGGCGTCGGCGTGCCCGCCCGCAGATAAGCCGGTTTCCCCCAGCCCGCCACCTCCACCGGGATCAGTTCCCCCGCGCCCACCAGATCGGCGATGGCCGGTTCGGTCTGCGTGCGTTGCAACCGGTAGTAGTCGCGCAGGTCCGCTTCGGTGCCGATGCCGTGCGCGGTGGCGGCACGCAGCACGAGTTCACGGACGGCGTCCGGCTCGGCGACGTCGCGGGCCAGCACGTCCGCGGGTAGCACCCGCTCGGTCAGGTCGTAGTGCCTGGTGAACCCCACGCGCGTGGCCACCGACAACGCGCCCGCCGCGAAGAGCTGCTCGCAGATCATCTTCGTATCGCTGAGATTCCACCAGGAGCCCTTCGGGCGCGGCTTGTCCAGCTCCAGGTGACGCTCCACCTCGCCCGCGGTGGCCGGGCCGACCGCGGTGATCACGTCCAAGATGTCCTTGCCGAGGGTGGGGTTGCGCTCGACCACCTTGCGCATGCCCGACCAGCGCCCGTGCTCGTACCGCCGCATCCGCCAGCGCAGCAGCGGCCAATCCTCGACCGGGATGAGCGCGGCCTCGTGCGCCCAATACTCGACGAGCGACCGTGGCCGCCGCGAGCCGTTGCTCCACGCGGCCTGATCCAGGAGCGTGCGGTCGTAGGGCCCGATCCGGCTGAACACCGGCGCGTAATGCGCCCGCACCACCGCCGACACCGAATCCAGTTGCAGCAGCTGCGTTCGGTCCACGACCCCGAGCACCGTCCGCCGCGTGACCCGAGCGGGCCTGCGTGCCCCGAAGCCCTGCGCCGCCAACGCCGTTCGCCGCGCCGCCGCAGCACCCATCTTCCGCATGCGGGAAACGATGCCATGCCCCACCGACACGTCAGGTCGACACCGTGACCGTACCCGTGGCGTCGATCTCGGTGCGGCGGTCGCGGTCCGACGCGGTGGCCAGGACGGTGGCCAGGATGCGGCGGCCGGTGGGGAGGATGCGGACGGTGACCGAACCGTCGTTGGCGGCGTCCAGTTCCCTGGTGGCGGCGTCGATCACCTGCTGCCGCACCCGGTGCGGAACGCCGGTGAAGCCGCCGTCGTCGAGCAGGACCACCTCGACACCGCGGGAGCGTGCCCCGCGGGCGGCACTGCTGAGCTGGTCGGTGGCCAGCTGCGGGGCCCGAAGTCCATCCCGGAGTTCGGCTTCCAGGAGCCTGCACTGTTCCCGGTCGGCGGCGGTGAGTTCGTCGCCGTCGGCGATGCGTTCCAGGATCGGGCGCGCCACCGCGTCCAGCCGAGCCAGCTGACGGGTGCGTTCGGAGTTCTCCGCCACCATCGCGGCCTCGGCGGCGGCGCGCATGGCCGCTTCCTCGCGCAGCAACCGCAGCGACCGCTGGGTGGGCCGCATGACCGCGGCGAACAGGGAAACCCCGGCGACCGTCGCGACCGGCACGATCGAACCGACGACCACGCCCACCCGCAGGCCCGCCACCACACCGACCACCGCGATCACCACGCCGATGCCCGCGACACCGAGCCAGGCCGCGGCCAAGCGACCGCGCAGCACGAGCACGGCCAGCACATAGGACGCGGCGAACGCCGTCCATACCTGCTTCGACCAGCCGTGCTCCACATCGAACGAGGTCAGGATGGTCGCCAGCGGGCCGGAAGCGGCGACGAACACGGTCGCGCGCCATGGCAGCGGGTCGGTCGGCGCCGCCACCACCACGACACCGGCCAGCGCCAGCACCACCAGCGCCGCGACCGCCGCGGCCACCGGCGATTCCGAGAAGTTCCGGACCATGTACAGCACGATGGTCGCTTCGAGCACGACCAGGAACAACCAGGCCGCCCGGTCGCGGAGCCCGAGCAGATCGCGCAGCGCGAATTCGGTTTCCGGCTCAGCCATTTCCGCCCCACACCAGCGTCACGGTCGTGCCCTCGCCCGGCTCGGATTCCACGAACCCGGCGCCGCCGGCCAGCTGACGCATCCGGCCCAGGATGCTCACGGAGATGCCGAGCCGATCGACGGGCACCCGACTCAGGTCGAAACCGGCGCCGTCGTCGCGGAACACCACACGGATCCCGCCCGCGCTGATCGTCACTGTGACAGTCCGGCGCACCTCCCGCCCGACGACGGTGGCGTGCCGCAGACTGTTGCGCACCGCCTCGGCCAGCGCGGCCGCGATGGTGCTCGCGGCATCTACCGGCAGGTGCAGATCGTCGAATCCGGCCCAGCGCCGCGTGGTGAACCGAATGCCGGGGTTCACCTCGTGCACGGCCGAGCGGAGGAACCCGATCGCGGATTGCGCGTCCAGGCGGTCGGGTTCGGTCTCGGCGACCCGGCATTCGTCGAGTTGTTCCAAGGTCCGTTCGGCTTGGCGGCGTAGCACCGGAGATTCGGTCCCGGCCCGCGAGGCATCCAAGAGGGTGGACAGCACCGCGTCGTGGATCAGAGCGGCGAATCGCGCGCGCTCCCGTTCCCTGGCCGCCGCGCCCGCGACCGCCGCCGCGCGGCTGCTCTCGATCGCCGACTCACGATCCACTCGGGCCGCCGCCGCCCTGGCATAGATCACACACCACAGGAACAGCGCGCTCAGCCCGGCCGCCCTGGCGAAGTCGCCGAGCAGCGCGAGCGCGGTGGTCTCCCGCAGCACGACCAGGTTGGCCAGCGCGCTGAACGCCGCGCCCACCACCAGGTAGGCCACGGCCAGCGGCGGACGCCAGGCGAGCACGGCGGCGAGAACGCCCAACGCCAGCACCCGGTACAACCACACCGACGCCGCCCCTTCGGCATTCGGCACCGCATACGCCAGCGGAACCACCGCCATCGCCCCGAGGAAACTCACCGCCGCCGCACCGGCCACCCGCTGGATCACGCGCGTGCTCATGCCGACCGAGACGATCGCGAGCACCGGGAACGGCCCGAAAGCCAGGGCCACCTCGACGACCGTCCACCGTACGGGCACGAAACGGCTCTGATCGGCGATCTCGGGCAGCTCCACGATCGCGGCGATCACGCCCGCGACGCCGATGGCGAAGCCGAACCGGCGCAGGATGCGGTCGGCGGCGCCCTCGGAGGCTTTCTCCCTGGACAGCGCCATGACTCCGCGACGCCAACGGCTCGCGCGCGGCCGGTCGCGCGGGAGGGAGCGCGGGTGTTTCGGGGTGTCCAGCATGCTGGACGTGATCATCCGCGCGACTGCCGCTCGGGAACCGGCAACCACCCGTCCTCCACCGCCCGCTTGTACAGGTCGGTCTTGGTGGGCGCCGGACGACCGGCATCGGCGTACTTCTGGCGGATCCGGCCGAGATAGTCGTTGACCGTCTGCTCGGACAGACCGGTCAACCGCGCGACCCGCGATGCCTTCTCACCGGACGCGTACAGCGTGAGCACTTCCTCCTGGCGCGGGCTCAGACCCACGTCGGACAACTGCGGATCGCCATCGATGGCGGCCGCCCAGTCGGTGGTGACCACCTGTTCGCCGCTGGCCGCACGGCGCACGGCGGCGACGACGGTCGGCACGTCCTCGGACTTGCGCACCACACCCAGCACGCCGGCGCGCGCGGCGGAACGCACCAGGAAAGCGTTGTCCGCGCCGGTGAAGACCAGCACCTCGATGCCGCGGTCACGCAGGGCGCGCACGTTGTCCTCGGGCGAGGACCCGTCGGCCAGCCGCAGGTCCAGCACCACGAGATCCAGCTTCGGCGCGCCGTCGGCGGCGGCCAGCAGTTCCGGGACGGTGCCCGCGGTCAGCACCAGATCGAGATCCTTTTCCCGCGCGAGCATCGCGGCGAGACCGATCGCGACCGATTCGTGGTCCTCGACCAATCCGATTCGCCGCGGGGTGTTCTCATTGCCTTCGGCCCAGGTCACCTGGTTCTCCCATCCCGAGCTACTCGTCCTCATCCCCACCGCGACAACAATCGCAGACAGTATGCCGGGCAATGGTGTGCCATGGTCAGACACCAGAATTCGGGGGCTTCACGGCATGAGCCCGGCCGCGAGCGTGGCGCCCAGCTCCCAGCATCGCTGCACGTCCTCCTTGGCAGGCGGACCGGAGACCACGACCGCGGCTGCGGCTTGCTCCCACCCCAGACCGGTGGTGATGCTCGCCACCCCGCGCTCGGCGCCCTCGGTGCCTTCGTTGCCGTGCAGGTACAAGCCGTACGGACGCCCGCGCGTGGAGTCGAGGCACGGGTAATAGAACGTGTCGAACGCGTGCTTGAGCGCGCCACTCATGTATCCCAGGTTCGCCGGGCTGCCCAGCAGGTATCCGTCCGCGGCCAGGACGTCGGAGGCGGTGACGGCCAGCGCGGCGCGGCGCACGACCTCCACGTTCTCGATCTCGGGGTCGGTGGCACCGGAGACGACGGCCTCGAACATCGCCTGCATGTGCGGGGACGGCGTGTGATGGATGATCAGCAACCGGGCCACCCTGCGATGGTATCGGCCCGCGCGAGCGTCAGGCGGTGCCGCGCTCGTGCCGTTCCAGCGCGACCGCGCGGCGCATGGTCTCGCGGGCTCTGGTGCGGTCGCCCGCGTAGTCGTAGGCGCGCGCCAGGCGGTAGGAGACGCGCCAGTTGTCCGGGTCGGCCTCCCACTCCGCCTTGACCGTCGCGAACAGCTCGTCCGCCGCCGCGCGTTCGATACGGCCGGACGGCAGGCGCGCTAACGCGGAGGTGTCGAGTTCGAGGCCCTCGTCGTGGATGCGCCGCGCCAAGTGCTGATGCGCCAGGGCCGCGCGCACCGTGGCCACGACGATCCAGACGCCCAGCAGGGGCAGGATCAGCACGCCCACGCCGATCACGATCGCCGCCACCTCCCCGGAACCGATCAGGCTGAACGCGATCCGGCCGAGCAGCAGGAAATAGAAGCCGAGCACCAGGACGAGCACGGCGATCGGCGCGACCACCCTGACGATCTCCGCGCTGCCCTTCCGCTCGGCAGGTTCAGGGCCGCTCACGGTCGCGCTCCACTGCGGTCCGGCACGACCGGGTGCGGCGCAGACCGCCGGCTCACAGGTCCAGGAACGGGTCGAGTCCGACGGTGAGACCGGGGCGGTTCGCGATCTCACGCACGCCGAGCAGCACACCGGGGGCGAACGAGGAGCGGTCGATCGAGTCATGCCGAATGGTGAGCGTCTCCCCCTGCGTGCCGAACAGCACCTCTTGGTGGGCGACCAGACCGGCGAGCCGCACCGAGTGCACCCGCACCCCGTCCACGTCGGCGCCGCGCGCACCCTCCAGCTCGGTCGTCGTCGCGTCGGGGCTGCGGTTCAGGCCCGCTTTGTCCCGAGCGGCGGCGATGAGTCCGGCGGTGCGGTAGGCGGTGCCCGACGGCGCGTCCGCCTTGTTGGGGTGGTGCAGCTCGATGACCTCCACCGATTCGAAGAACCGGGCGGCCTGCTCGGCGAAACGCATGGACAGCACCGCGCCGATGGCGAAGTTCGGCGCGATCAGCACGCCGACCTCGGGACGACCCGACAGCCAGCTCCGCACCTCCGCCAACCGCGCCTCGTCGAAACCGGTGGTGCCGACCACGGCGTGGATGCCGTGCTCCACCAGGAACTTCAGATTCCCCATCACCACGTCCGGGTGGGTGAAGTCGACGACCACCTGGGTATCCGCCGCGGCGAACCGATCGAGTGGATCGTCCTTGTCGACGGCGGCGACCAGTTCCAGATCGTCCGCCGCCGTCACCGCCGCGCAGATCGCCTGTCCGACTTTGCCACGCGCTCCGAGCACTCCGACCCGAATGGCCACCGCACCTCCTCGTTCCGCTTCCGGTCGAGGTTCAGCCTAATGGGCCGAGCGAAGGCGAGGCAGCCGCCTCTTCCTCCGAATTCACGCACCCGCGAGATTCGCGACCATCCGTTGCAGGATGCGCACGGTTTCGGCGAACTGCTCATCGCTGATCCCCTCCGCCAATTGCCTTCTGCGCCGGGCGATCCGGACGAAGGCCTCGTCGTGGGTACGGCGGCCACGCTCGGTCAGCGACAGCACGCCCGCGTCGTCGCAGACCAGTCCATCGGCGAGCAGTCCGGCCAGCTCGGCAGGCCATTCGGAGTCGTCGTCCCAGAAGGTGTCGAGTGCGTCTCGGACGTCGTCGGCGCGCTGTGGGCCGTCGGCCAGCGAATGCGTCACCTGCCAGCGCCTGCGACTGAACCCGCCCGAGGCGAGATCTTCGTCGAAGCGCTGGTTGATCAGTCGATCGAGCTCCACCAGCCAGTACCCGATGCCGCGCTGAATGGCCATCACCACTCCTTATGCATGTCTAAGAACAATTACATGTATTCTTACATGTAATTTTCGGGCATGGCAAAGTGGGCGAATGGACGAGCACGATGCGATCACCGCTGCCGTCGAAGCGGCGATGGTGCGGATCCGGCGCAGGCAGACGCGTGGGGCGCTGAGCGACGGCGCGATTCCCATCGCGGTGTTCCGCGCACTGGACGCCGTGGCCGACGGCGCGGCCGACACGGTCGGCGCACTCGCTCCCGCACTCGGCGTGGATCAGCCGAGGGCCAGTCGCCTGGCCGCCCAGGCGGTGTCCTCCGGGCTGCTGGAGCGCGTCGCCGACCAGCGCGACGGACGGCGTTCGGTCCTACGTCTGACCCCCGCGGGAAACCAGGCGGTGGCCGAGGCCAGAGCGGGCAGGCGCGCGGCCATGGCCGCCGCCATGGCGGACTGGACTCCCGCCGAGCGCGCCGAGTTCGCCCGCCTGCTGGAGCGATTCGTCGACCGCATGGACCGCCGCGCGGACTGAGCGGCCCGCGCCGGACGTTCGGCGGCGGAACGGGTCAGTCGAAGACGATGACCTGGCGCAAGGCGTGACCGGCGGCGAGTTCGTCCATGGCCCGGTTGATCTCGTCGAGCCCGACACGCGCCGAGACGAGCCGCTCCACCGGCAGACGTCCCGCCCGCCACATGCGGACGTACTCGGGAATGTCCCGCGCCGGGACCGCCGAACCGAGGTAGCTGCCGACGATGGAACGCCCCTGGGCGACCAGGGCAAGCGGCGAGATACTGGCGCGAGCATCGGGAGCGGGCAGTCCGACCGTGACGGTCGTGCCGCCCGCGGCGGTCGCTGCGACGGCGGTCTCGAAGGCGCGGACGTTGCCCGCTGCCTCGACCACCACCTCGGCCTGCACACCGAGTTCGGCGACCTCGGCCGGGGTGTACGCCGCGTGCGCGCCCAACTCCCGGGCGAGCGCCAGCTTCTCCGGCACGGTGTCGACCGCGATCACCTCGTGTCCCTCGGCGGCGAGCGACACCGCGACCAGCACCGCGGCCATACCGACGCCGCCGAGGCCGACGACCATCACCCGGTCACCGGCGCCCGGCCGCGCCGAGTTCAACAGGGCGCCACCGCCGGTCAGCACGGCGCAACCGAGGACGGCGGCGACCTCGGCGGGCACGTCGTCCTCGACCGGCACCACCGACCTGCGATCCACCACCGCGTGCGTCGCGAAAGCCGACACACCCAGGTGGTGGTGCACCTCGGCGCCGGCACGGGACAACCGCCGACCACCGTTGAGCAACTCGCCCGCGTTGTTGGCCACACTGCCGGGCACGCAGGGCGTGCGCCCGTCGGTCGCGCACCCCGCGCACTCGCCGCATCGCGGCAGGAACGTCATGACCACGCGCTGCCCGACGGCGATGTCACCGTCCCCCGGACCGACCGCTTCCACCCGGCCCGCGGCCTCGTGGCCGAGCAGCATGGGCACCGGCCGGACCCGGTTGCCGTCCACCACCGACAGGTCCGAATGGCAGATCCCCGCCGCCTCGATCCGGACCAGCAGTTCTCCCGGCCCCGGCTCGCGCAGCTCCAGATCGCACACGGTGATCGGCGCCGACTCGGCGAACGGCGCCGGTGCCGCGATCTGCTCCAGAACCGCTCCACGAATCTTCATGCCGCCGACGCTACCGCGCGCGGTGGTTCGGGCACATCGGACGGTCGTCGCTGCCCGACCCGACATGTGCGGCCTGCGTACGATGCCACGCATGGGTGTGGATCTGGTCGCTGTGGTCGAGCGGTTGCATGCCGACCTCGCGACGTGGTTCGGGTCGGAGGCTCCTGCCGAGGTGTTCGAACGGTTCGCGGCGGCGCAGCACGAGCGGTTCAGCATGGTGACGACCGGTGGCGAAGTACTGGGGCGCGGCGCGTTGCTCGCGGGGGTGCGCGGCGCGCGAAACGCTTTGCCAGGCATGACCATCGACGTCTCCGAGATCGAAGAACTCACGTGGTCCGGCGGCATCGCGGTGATCCGGTTCCTGGAGACGCACCGAGCGGCGGGCAACGTCACGAGACGTCGGGTGACGGCCGTGCTGACCACCGAGGAGCCCGGCGGCGTCCGCTGGCTGACCGTGCACGAAACCGACGCCGCACCGGCCTGACCATTCCCCGCACCGGGATGCGCGCGGTGCGGCGGTGTCCCGGCGTGGCGGACAATCTCTGCTTCGACGGTCCGAGACGACGTGGACTCGAGGAGGTCGGTGCCGGTGGACCGGTGGGAACGCGACGGGCTGAAGCGCCCGGGTGTCCGGCGCCGCGATTCCTCACCGGACGGGACGGCCCGGCCGATCCGGGCCGACTCGACCGGCGAGGAATCACGGCCACCCCGAGTTCAGCCGCAGTGTAGGCGACTCGGGGTGGCTCGATCGCGTGGTTGTCGAATGTCGGCACATGGCATCTACCTCCGTTCTGGCGGGCAGCGCACCGGCTGCCGGTGGATGGGCGAACGCGATCAGGCGTAGAGCTTCGCCAGGAACGTGTTCAGGTTGTCGCGCACGCGCTCGACCTTCTCTTCCGGCGTGAGATCCTCGCGATACCTGCTCCCGAGCGCGGGGCGCTTCTTGTTGCGCGCGTACAGCGAGCAGGCGAGGTCGGTGCACATGTAGGTGCCCACCGAGTTACCCCTGCGCCCGGATTCGCCGGCCTTGTGCGCGGTCATCAGCGAGACGCCGCCGCCGGTGTGGGTGGTCAGGCAGATGGTGCACATCTGCGCCCGGCCGGTGCCGCCGGTGGCGTAGCGCAGTGCCACACCCACCAAGCGGTCGTCCTGCGGGACGACCAGGTAGCCGCGCCCGGGCAGGGACGGATCGCTCCAGCCCAGGAAGTCGAGGTCCGCCCAGGGCCGTTCGTCCAGGTCCTTGGGCACCGGCAGCCGTTTGGCATCGCCTTTCGAACAGTTGACGAACGACGACCTGATGTCGCGTTCGGTGACGGGTTCCACGAAGTGTCTCCTTCGGTCGATCGGTGGGCAAACCGAAGTGACGTTACGGTTTCGTGGTGCGGGGAACAACGGATTTTCCCACCTCCGAGCACTGTGCCCAGCATTCACCGACGGCGCAGGCATCGCCGAACTCTCTGGCTCCGAAGCCGTTTCGTGGCCCGCACGCCGGGTATCCGCGCGCCAGCGGGAGGTGTGCGGGTGGCGCAAGAGAGGCAGAAGAGGTTCGCGGCGCGGCACCGGCTGCGGGGTCCGGCGGATCTGTCGTGGCGGTCGTGGTGGGGCGTGGTCGTGCGGTCGATCGGCGAGTTCCAAAGGGACAATCTCACCGACTGGGCGGCGGCACTGACGTACTACAGTGTGCTGTCATTGTTTCCGGGGTTGATCGTGTTGACCGCCGGATTGGGCATGCTGGGACGCGACGACACCAGGGCGCTGGTGGACACCATGCGCGAGATCGCGCCGGGCAGCGGCACCGATCTGCTCGTCGACGCGGTGAACAACATCGAGGAAGCGCAAACCCCGGCCGGACCACTGGCGTTGGTCGGGTTGGCGTCGGCGCTGTGGACCGCGTCCGCCTACATCGGCGCCTTCATGCGCGCGACCAATGCCATCTACGACATCGAGGAGGGGCGGCCGGTCTGGAAGACCGTCCCGGTGCGAGTCGCCCTGACCGCGGCGGTGGTGGTCCTGCTGGGTGTCTGCACCGTCGGGGTCGTCGTCAGCGGATCGCTGGCCGAACAGCTCGGCCGGTGGCTCGGGCTCGGGCACGCCACGATCACGGCTTGGGGCGTCGTCAAGTGGCCGGTGATGATGGCACTGATCGGTCTGGTCTTCGCGCTGCTGTACTGGGCGGCGCCCAACGTGCGGCAGCCGGGATTCCGCTGGCTGACTCCGGGTAGTGCGCTGGCCGTCCTGGTCTGGGCGGGCGCGTCCTGGGGATTCTCCTTCTACGTCGGCCATTTCGGTTCCTACAACCAGGTCTACGGCTCCCTGGGCGGCGTCGTCGTCTTCCTCGTGTGGCTGTGGATCTCGAATATCGCGGTCCTGCTGGGCGCGGAACTCGATGCCGAGCTCGCGCGGGCGCGCAACATCGCCAGCGGCCACCCCGAGGAGGCCGAGCCCTACCTGCCGCCGCGCGACGAGCCCGACGAATGATCAACGAGGGCAACGGCGGAAGCAGCACCAGCGCGTCTGTGACCCCACCGGATCGATCGCCGCGTTTGAGCGGGGCCGGTCGCGGTAACCGAAATCCGTCTGGATCGGGCATTTTCGAGAGGACTCGTATGGCTCAGCACGCTGGAGACACGGTCGCCGGAAGGCCCGCGACCATGCCGTCGGATGTCAGAGGGAAATTGTCGGTGTTCGACCGCTTCGCGACAGCGGCCAGCGCACTGGCCTCGAAGGCGGGATTCTTCGTGTTCTGCGTGATCCTGGTCCTGGTGTGGGCGCCGACGATCTTCCTCCTGCCGAGCGTCGACACCTGGCAACTGGTCATCAACACTGCCACGACGATCATCACGTTCCTGCTCGTCGCCTTGCTACAGAACACCCAGAGCCGCTCCGACGCCGCCGTCCAGCAGAAGCTCAACGCCATCGCCGACGGTCTGGCCGATCTGATGCGCGAGATGAGTGCCGAGCATCCCGAACTGCTGCGTCACCGCCGCGAACTCACCGACGCCGTCGGGCTGGAGAACCGGGAGAGCGCAGGATGATCGGCGGCTGGCCGACGGCACCTCGCGCCGCAGGCCCGCCGCCGATCCGTCACCGCTGCTGGGTGTCGCCGCTCTTGTCGGCTTCCCGTAGCGCTTCGGCGAGCTCTCGGCGCAGGCGTTCGGCATTCGCCTCGTCGCCCGCGTCCGAGGCGGTGGTGATGTCCTGGCGCAATTGAGCGATCGTGTCCTGCGAGACCATAGGACCTCCCTTGTCGGATTCCAGCGGAAGAGCGCCGCAGCGCCCCTCGTGATCAGGGTGGCCGCTCGGGTGCGGACGAAACACGGCGAGGCACGCACGATCGACGGCCGCCGCTGGACTCGCCTCGATGTCCTCGCAGCGCGGCGGTAGAGTGAAGGCAAGTCCCACGGTTGAAAAGCAGCCGGAACGGGTATTCGTCCTCGCGGTGTCTCCGGGATTCCGACCCTTGCCCCGCCACGTGGTATCAACCGCGCCCACCTGCCTGATACGACACGGTCGTGATCAGTCCGTACGTCGAGCGAAGCAGCTCGACACATTCCCTACGACTGCTGGGCGGGATGCCCTATTCGAAAAGCAGGAGCGTCGCAGCAATGAAGTCATTGGCCTTCCACAGCGACAGTTTGGGCGACACCGAGGACTTCCTCAATCTCAACTACACGAGGATGCGGATCGGCAACAGCACCGGTGTACCGGTGCGGACGGACATCACCCGGAAGATTCTCGGTCCGATCAGCTTGGACCATCTGGCGTTGACCTTCGACATGCAGTACGACGCCGAGCCGCTGGGCAAGATCTGCCTGTGCGAGGTGGACTCGGGGTCGATCGAAGAGAACTACTCCGACGGCAGCACCGACTTCTTCCAGCCGGGCGAGGTCGGGTTGCTCACCCCACCCGACCTGCCGTATTCCGGGGTCATCCATCACGCCCGGTACAGCATCACGATGTTCGACCCGGCCCTGCTGACCCAGGTCGCGGCCTCGGCCCCCGACCACGACCTGGAACCGGTCCGGCTGACCGGTCATCGGCCCGTCTCCGCCGCCGCGGGGCGGCACCTGTCCAACGTGCTGGAGCACCTGCGTGGTCTCGCCGCCGATCGCGTGGCGTGCGAGCAACCGCTGATCGTCTCCACGGCTACGCAGTACCTGGCCGCCAGCGTGTTGCACGCCCTCCCGAGCACGGCGCGCACCGATCCGACGGCGAGCGACCGCAACGACGCCCATCCCGACACCGTGCGGCGCGCGTTGGCGTACCTCGAGTCGAGCGTTCGCGACGACATCAGCGTCGCCGACATCGCCGCGGCGTCCTATGTCACCGTTCGTGCGCTGCAACTGGCGTTCCGTCGCCATCTCGACACCACGCCCATGGCGTATCTGCGGCGGCTTCGCCTGCGCGGGGCGCACGAACAACTGCGCGACTGTACGCCCGACGCCGGGCACACCGTCACCTCGATCGCCGCGGCTTGGGGCTTCGCCCATCCGGGACGATTCGCGAACGCGTACCGCGACGCGTACGGCCGAGCTCCCCATACGACTCTCAACGCATGAGTTCGAGGCGCTCCGCCGTCAGTCCCGCATAGCGCGCTGCCGAAGATCGGCCAGGGTTCGCGCCAGGACCCGGGAGATGTGCATCTGTGACACGCCGAGCACCGCAGCGATCTGCGCTTGCGTGCGACCCTCGAAGAATCGCATGTGCAGCACGCGCCGCTCGCGCTCGGGAAGCTCGGCCAGCAACGGTGCGACCGCGAGGGCCTCGTCGGTCAGCTCGTAGGACGGATCCTCGTCGCCGAAGGTTTCCGCGACCCGAACCGAGGCGCTGCCGCTGTCGTCGTCCTCGACGACCGCGTCGATCGAATTCGTGGAGTAGGCGTTGCCCGCCAGCAGCGCCTGCGTGACTTCCGTCAGGTCGAGGTTCAATTCCACGGCGATCTCGACGGCGGTCGGCATCCGTTCCAATCGCTGCGACAGCCGCTCCACGGCCGGGCCGATGGTCAACTGGATCTCCTTGATCCGGCGCGGCACCCGCACCGCCCAGCTGTGGTCGCGGAAATGGCGCCGCACCTCGCCCATGATCGTGGGAACCGCGAAAGAAAGGAACGACGGCCCCCGCCCCGGATCGAAGCGATCGACCGCGAGCACCAATCCCACGGCGGCGATCTGGTACAGATCGTCGTAGTTCTCACCGCGGCCGACGAAGCGACGGGCGATGTGCTCGGCCAACGGGAGGCAGCGGCGGAGGATGTCTTCGCGCAAGCGGGCGCGTTCGGGGTTGTCGTCCTCCATCGCGGACAACTTCTCCAGCCACGGTTCTATGCCGTCGTAGCTGTCGGTTCCGCGCCGCGTCCGGCGGGGAGTGGCGGTCCTGTGGTTCGTGGTCGCCAGTGACATGAGCTCCTCGTTTCGCCTTCTCCAGCGTCGTCGCGCTCGCCATAGGGCACAACGTGACGATCGCTGGAATACCGCCCGACGGCTGTGTCAAGCGTTCGTGGATGGCCTCGTTCGTATTTCGGACGGCCATCGGTGCTCGGGTGCGTTTTCGGGACAGTTGGTGTCGGCGAGATGTCGGCAGGCCTGGGAAAGGAAACGCACCCGGCACGGATCGATGACGATCGAAGTGGTCTCCGCCGTTGCGCCGCAATGCTTCTCGGCGATTTCAGTGAGCGCGATGAACCACTCGTCGACGGTCGCCGCGTCCAGCTCACCGTGCGTGACGAGCAACAGACCGTCGGTGGTCCGGATGCCTTCCACGCCGTTCTGACAGCTCATGCGCACACCTCCGGCGGTCGGGTGGTGGGCACAGGACCGCAACTTCGAGCCTGTCAGTCGTTTTCGACGATGTCAGTGCGATAGACGAAGTCGCCCGCGGCATCGGTCCGGAATACGAACTCCCTGCACCGTGCCGGTGCTCTCGATTCCGGGGCCGCGATGGTCAGTCGCGGGGTATGCGGTGGTGGACGGTGAGCAGGATGTGGTCGAACGCGGCGACCAGATCCACGGGCGGCGGCGGCACGAGCGGAAGTTCGGCGATCAGTTGCTGGGCGAGCGCACGCAGTTTGGTGTTGGTTTCCTGGGACCGCCAGCGCAGCACCTGGAACGCCTGATCGGCGCTGATCTGATAGATCCGCATGAGCACTCCCTTCGCCTGCTCGATCACCGCGCGGTTCTCGTAGAGGCCGGGCAGGGTGGCGGCGAGCATGGCCTGGTGCGCTTCGGCGATGGTGTCGGAGAGGTCGACGTAGAAGCCGGACGTACCGACGGCGGTGCCGGTGTCGTCCAGGATCCGGTCGGCGACGACGAGCACGGTGTGTTCCTGTCCGGACAGGTCGATGAACCGATGCCTGCTCGAAAAGGTATCCCCGCGGTCGATGGCGCGCTCGATGATCTCGGCGACGTGCATGCGGTCGTCGGGGTGCTTGTGCGCGAGCAACAACTCCGTGGTGGGCTCGATCTCACCGGGCCGATAGCCGTGCATGCGATAGACCTCGGGCGACCACTCCCAGCGACGGGTGGCGAACCAGAACCGGAAGCTTCCCACCGCGGGCTGGTCCGACGATCCGGGACTGTCGGTGGTCACGTCGGACACGCGGGGTTGCATGTGTTGAGTCATGATGCAATACCTCTCCGAGGTACAGGGGGTTTGCGGCCGCGACGCCACCCGGGCCCCGTCCCTTCGACAGGATCCCGCGGACACGGGCGCGACCGGCCGAGAATCCGCTGTTGACTCAACGGCCGGCACACGCGCACATGGTGGCGGCAGCCGGTGACCTGCGACCAGTATGTCATCCGCGACGGACTCGGGCAGGAGGAGGCTCGGTTACCGCCGGAAAACCGAGGCAGGACCGAGTTTCACGGTTTGGCGGTGATCACCTGGCACACAAGGACTTCGAGGCCGCCGACAACTGCGGACGCACGAGCCGGCGCGCTACCGGCGAACATCGTCACACGCAGATCTCCCCGCAGCACCACGGTCACGCCGAGCCGCCGGGACTCGAGCTCGGCAGGCTCAGTGCCCGAGCGCGGATCAGATCCACAGCGGGTCCCACGGGGCAGACGCTCCCGGCGCTGTGACCGGTTCCGTCTCCGAGAACGCGGCGGCGGCGCCCGACCCGACGAACTCGGCTGCCGCGAGCACCGCACGGCGCACCGCGCTCTCCGGTCCTCGGCCCTCGGCCAAGCGGGCTGCCGCGGCGACGGCGAAACTGTCGCCCGCACCGCAGGTGTCACTGCCATCCGGCGCCCTGGCCACGGACGGTAGCGGGATGCGCAGGCGTTTGCCCGACGCTCGCAGGCACACCAGCGCCCCTTCCGTTCCGAGGGTCACCGCGATCGCCCCGACGGCCCACCCTTTGGCGAGCTTCCACAGATCCGGTCCGTCGTCCAGACGCCCGGACAGCAGGGTGAGCGCTTCCGCGCGATTGGGTGTGACCAGCGCCGCACCGGGGACCGGTACGGGTCCGCGCGGATGGGGATCCCAGACGATCGGAACGTGGTCGGCGTTGGCGCGCAGCAGCCCACGGATCTGCGGGTGCGCCGCGGCGCCGCCACCGTAATCCGAGACCAGGACGGCGCGCGCCGCCGCCAGCACTCCGACCGCCTCGTCGGGAAGCAGATCGGTCCCGACCCGCCCGGTGCCCGAGTCGACTCTGGTGATCAGGACGGGCCGCCTCGGGTGCCGGGCCCTGGTACGGCCGCTGGAGGCGGCCCACGGGCCGATCGCCCGCACTCGCTGCTTGCAGACCGTCGAACCGCGGACGGGAAGGGCGATGACCCGCACATGCGGGTCCAGCAGCCCGCGCAGCCTGGCCGCCGCATCGTCGGCGGCGAAGCCCGCGATCAGCACGACCTCCCGCTCCTCTGCCGCGGCGAGCCTGGCCGCCAATCCCGCGCCACCGGGGCGCAGCGTCCGGTGCGCGACGTCGACCACGGGAGCCGCCGTGTCCGGACTGCACCGGTCGGCGCGGCCGTCGACGTCGATGTCGAGCAGCGCATCGCCGATCACGACGAGCGGGTCGCCCGCCGCCATCACAGCGGCTCCGGCGCCGGGCACGGCCCGTGCGCGAGCCTCGGATCGCTCTCGGCGTCGGGTTCGATGCCGATCGCGTCGTCGCGCGGCATCACAGGCGGGTTCGAAGACGACCTCGTGCCGATCGTCACTTCGCGCTCGATAGCCGGCCCGTCGTACCGCGTGACGTCGTACTCGACAGCCGCTGTCAGCGCCACGACGTGGAGATCTCCTGCACCGGCGGCGACACCACCGCGCCCGATCGGCAGGCCCGCGAGCTGGGACACCATGGTGATCTGCACTGCTTGCTCCGTTCGTCGAGGACGACTGGATCGAACGCGCAGTAACCGATCAGGGCCTCACGGTGAAGCCCGCACGTGCGGACATGCCCGAACCGACCGTGCCGAAACACTCGATCGCGCATGCGGTGCGGTTTGCGCCGTCGGTCCCCGGGTAGAACGACGACATTCGTTCCGGGCCGTCGGATCATCCCGCAGGAGGTCGCATGGCACAGGCGAGCGGCGCGATCGCCCGCGCGGAACCTGTCCCATCCCGTCCGGCGCTCGGCCCGCTCGGCGAGGTCTTTCCCGATGTGCGGCGCATCGCGGTACTGCGCGGCGGTGGTCTCGGTGATCTGCTGTTCGCCCTACCCGCGATCCACGCCCTGGCCGCGACGTATCCCGGCGCCCGCATCGTCCTGCTCGGTTCCGCCGACCACGCCGAACTCCTCCGCGACCGGCCGGGCCCCGTCGACGAGGTGGTGGTCGTCTCCGAGCAGGGCAACGCCGGGGACGCGGTCGATTACCGGCTGGGACCGATCGATCTGGGTGTACAGCTGCACGGCGGAGGCGCGTGGTCGAATCCATTCCTGACCAGCCTGCGGCCACGGTGGACGGTGGGTTCACGCGCCGAAGGGGCGGCTCCCCTGTCCCGTGTGCTGCCGTTCCGCTACTACCAGCACGAGACATTGCGTGCGCTCGAGGTGGTCGGTCTGGCCGGCGCGGCGCCCGTACTGCTCGAGCCGCGCCTCGAGTCGACGCAGGCGGATCGGTCCGCCGCCGACCTGGCACTACGCGGCCTGTGCGAGCCGATCGCGGCCGTTCATCCGGGAGCCAGAGATCCCCGCCGCCGGTGGCCTCCGGAGCGCTTCGCCGAGGTCGCCGCCCACTGTCTGGACCGGCGCATGGGTGTCGTCCTCCTGGGCTCGGAGCCCGATCGCGAGCTCGTCGAGGACCTCCGCTCGCGCATCGGCGCACACAACCGGCGGGTCCGCACGCTGATCGGCGCGCCGCTGCCCACGCTGTGCGGCATCCTGGCCCGCAGTGCGATCTTCGTCGGCAACGACAGCGGGCCCCGTCATCTGGCCAGGGCGTTCGGTACGCCGACCGTGGGTATCTTCTGGATCGGCAATGTGATCAACGCCGGACCGCTCGGCCGCGCCCGTGACCGCGTGCTGATGTCGTGGACCACGGCCTGCCCGGTCTGCCACCGCGACTGCACCGACGAGGAACTCCCCCGCTGCCCGCACGACGTCTCATTCGTCGCGGGTGTGCGGGCGGACGACGTCCGCCGCGACATCGATGACCTGCTCGAGGACCGCTGACCGGCGCCTCACGGTGCACATCGGTGTGCGGCGATCCGCGATGTGCAGTACCGCCCACCGCAGAAAGGTTCATGCCGAGTGACGGGAAGGATTGCCGCGGCGACACCAAAACTCTTGTGTGAGAAGGACCGTCCAGCGTGACCCTTGCCGTGCGGCTGGATGATTTCGTGGAGCGGATGACGGGATTCGAACCCGCGACCCTCACCTTGGCAAGGTGATGCGCTACCAGCTGCGCTACATCCGCATTCGCATCGCGGTGACCGTGATGCGACACAGAACATTAGCGGACACCCGTGGCAAAAAGCCAATCGCCGCTCATGCCCGCCCGACCGCCGACCGGTCGCGGCGCAGGCCGAGACCGGCCGCGATCAGGCAGGCGACGGCGACGACACCGACGAACCACGGGAACACCGCGCTCAGACCCCAGGTGGTGGCGGCCCAACCGGCCAGGATGGTGGGCAGGGCCATGGCCGAGTACGCGAGCAAGTAGTACGCCGACATGGTCTCGCCGCGCTTGTGTTGCGGCACGACCTCCGACAGGTGACGCAGCGATCCGCCGAAACCCAGGCCGAAGGTCGCACCCAGCGCGACGCCCGCGGCGAGCACCGCGACCCAGTTGTGTGTCGCCAGCGCGGGCACCGTCAGCACCAGCGACAGCGCCATGCCGGTGTCGCCGAGGATCGCGGCCCGCCGGGCGGGCACGCCGGTCGCGAACAGCTGCGCGGTCGCGCCGGAGAGCGCGGTCGACGCGACGACGGCGCCGCCGAAGACCAGGTTGTGGATGCCGGTCTGCTGCGTGGCCAGCGAGGGGTACAGCGACAGCAGCACGCCCAGCACCGACCAGGCCGCCATCACGCCGATCGCCGAGAACCAGAAGTCGCCCCGAATCTCCGGCGGCACAGCCGGTTTCGCGATCCGGATGCGTCCGGCCACCCGGGCCGAATGCGGTTCGCGCAGAGCGAGCACGCCGCCCCCGATCGCGAGGCAGACGACGGTGATCACGACATACGGCGTGCGCAACGGATGCGGCGCGTACTGCGCCAGCAACGCCGAGCCCAGGATCGCCACCGCCATCCCCACATTGAAGGCGACACCGCTGAGCTGGCCGGACCGCGCGCCGCGGTGCGGACGCAGATCCAGCAGCGCCGCCGCGCCCGCGACCACGGTCGAGCCGACCGCGACGCCGTGCAGCGCACGCGCCAGCAACAGCATGGGCACGCTGTCGGCGAGGACGAACACCAGCAACCCGGCGACCATCGTCGCGAAGGCGCCGAGCAGCACCGGCTTGCGGCCGACCACGTCGGAGATCCGCCCGGACACCAGCACCGCCGCGAGGGCGGCCACCGCGTAGACCGCGAACACGATGGTCGTGGTGAGCGGCGAGAGGTGCCACTGCTTCTGATAGATGCCGTAGAGCGGCGCGGGCACGCCCGAAACCCCCAGCGCCACACCGCTCGCCGCCAGTACCAAGGCGTAGGCCCAGCGCTGTGTGGTCTGCTCCTCGACGGCCACCGCCATCGTCGCTGCCATCGGAACTCCGATCAGGTAAGTTTGATGATGATCGAACAGCAATCGACGATACATCCGGTACGACTATCATCAAACCTGGAAGTGAGCCAGATCATGGCCGATGTCCCAGACGCGGACCAGCAGACGCCCCCGGTGGCCGCGCTGCCCGCGGTGCTCAGCGCGCTGCAGGACCCGGTGCGCCTGGAGATGGTGCGCCGGCTCAGCAACGCGGGAACGGCGGTCCGCTGCGGCGCGCTCTACGAGGTGATCAACAAGTCGACCGCCACCCACCACTTCAAGATCCTGCGCGACGCGGGTGTGATCGAGCGCTTGGTCATCGACGGCCACACCTGTCAGCGCCTGCGCAGCGACGATCTCGAGTCCGCCCTGCCCGGGCTGGTGCCGACGATCGTAGCGGCGGCCAACCGCGCTCGCCGGGATTGATCCGGCCGAGCGGGTCTGAGATCAGCAGGCGTCGAAGCGCCACTGCCCGTCGACGAACGTCCAGGTCTTCGGCTTCGCGTCGTCCTCGGACGCGCGAGCGTCGAAATTCTTGACCGTGACCGTTCCGGTCGATCCGGAGGTGGTGACGGTGATCTCCGATGGCTTGGACTTCAGGTCCCTGCCGTCGTAGAGCTGCGCCATGGACGCCGCGAAGTCGTCCTCGTTGAGCGTGAGCCTGCAACGCGCGGAACGGAATTGATACGCGGCCGCGTAGTCGTGGTTCGCCAGCGCGTCGTTCATCTTCGTGGCGTCCGCGCGCAGCGCGGCCGCGGTCGGCTCACCCGGCTTGCCCGCGTCCGTTCCGCCGCACCCGGCCAGCGCGACGACGGGCAGCGAAACCGCGCAAAGCACGCGAAGGACACGACTCGTTCGGTTCATCTCGACTCCTTGCCAGAGATCGCCGGATCCGACACCCGGACAATCGAGTTCAGCGCCCTCCGGCGAAGACCGACGGCCGGGCGGCCGAAACAGTATCGCGGCAACGGATGCACCGCCAAGCCGCAACCCGGCGCCCGCGTCGAGATCAGCTCGGCACCAGCCGGCGGACGGCGGCGGGCAGATCGCGGGTGCGCTTGTACGGTCCGGCGACCGACGCCGCGAACGGCCGTGCCAGCAGCGTCCGTGCGACGGCCGATACTTCGTCGGTCGTGACGGCGTCGATGCGAGCCAAGGTCTCCGACACACTGCGATGGTTGCCGTAGCTGAGTTCGCTGCGCCCCAGCCGGTTCATGCGCGAGGCCGAGTCCTCCAGACCGAGCACCAGCCCACCGCGCAACGAGCCCTTGGCGCGGGCGCACTCGGCGTCGCTGATGCCGTCGGCGGCCACTTCCTCCAGCACGCCGCGGGCCAGTGCCGCCACCTGCCCGAGGTTCTCCGGCTGGCAGCCGATGTAGACCGAGAACGCCCCGGTGTCGGCGAAGGTGTCCACGCTGGAATACACCGAATAGGCCAGCCCGCGCTCCTCCCGGATGCGCTGGAACAGACGGGAACTCAGCCCGCCGCCGACCACGGTGTTCAACACCGACAGCGGCCAGCGCCGGTCACCTTCGTGCCGCCCGAAGGCGCGCACGCCGAACGCGAGATGCGCCTGCTCGCTGTCGCGATGGCTCCAGTGCAGCTGCGGGCTGCCATGCGGCCGGAACCGGCCCTCGCGCCGCCGGGCGGGCGCCGCCGCGGGGTCGAGCCGGTTCTCGAACGCGCGATGCACCAATTCCACGGTGTGGTCGTGCTCCACGTTGCCGGCGACCGCGACCACCATCCGGTCCGGCCGGTAGCGCCGCAGATGGAACGACCGCAGCTGCGCGGCCCGCATCCCCTCGATGGATTCGATCGAGCCGATCACCGGACGCCCGATCGGATGGTCGCCGAACAGCGCGGCCAGGAAGGAGTCACCGACCAGGTCCTCGGGATCGTCGTCGCGCATGGCGATCTCCTCGAGCACCACCTGCCGCTCCACATCCACGTCCGAAGCCCGGCACAAGCCGTTGAGCACCACGTCGGAGACCATGTCGACCGCCAAGGGCAGGTCGTCGTCCAGGACGTGTGCGTAGTAGCAGGTCTGCTCCTTCGCGGTGAACGCGTTCAGTTCACCGCCGACCGCGTCCATCGCCTCGGCGATGTCCAGGGCCGACCGCGTCGGCGTCGCCTTGAATAGCAGATGCTCCAGGAAGTGCGCGGCCCCCGCGACGGTCGGCCCTTCATCGCGCGACCCGACGCCCACCCAGACGCCGACGGACGCCGAGCGCACCCCGGGGAGATGCTCGGTGACCACCCGCAATCCGCCGGGCAGCACGGTGCGCCGCACGCCGCTGTCCGCGTCCATCCGCAGCTCGAGTGACGAACCCCCCTGCCCGGTGCTGAGCAGAGGGGTTGTCGTCTTCTTCTTCGTCACAGAGACAAGTACTACTCGGTCCCGGCCGAGCCCGCATCGGCGGCGTCGTCGCCGGTCTCCTCGGCGTTCTCCTCCACCGGAACGAGCGAGATCTTGCCGCGGTTGTCGATATCGGCGATCTCCACCCGCAGCTTGTCGCCGACGTTCACCACGTCCTCGACCTTGGCCACACGCTTGCCGTTGCCCAGCTTGGAGATGTGCACCAGACCGTCGCGACCGGGCAGCAGCGAGACGAACGCGCCGAAGGCGGTGGTCTTGACGACCGTGCCCAGGAAGCGCTCGCCGACCTTCGGCAGCTGCGGGTTGGCGATGGCGTTGATCGCGTCGATCGCGGCCTGCGCGGACGGGCCGTCGGTCGCGCCGACGAACACGGTGCCGTCGTCCTCGATGGAGATGTTGGCGCCGGTGTCCTCGGTGATCTGGTTGATCACCTTGCCCTTGGGGCCGATCACCTCGCCGATCTTGTCGACCGGGATCTTGATCGCGGTGACGCGCGGCGCGTACGGGCTCATCTCGTCCGGGGTGGCGATGGCCTCGGCCATCACGTCCAGGATGGTGGTGCGCGCGTCGTGCGCCTGGCTCAGCGCACCGGCCAGCACCTGCGACGGGATGCCGTCGAGCTTGGTGTCCAGCTGCAACGCCGTGACGAACTCGCGGGTGCCCGCGACCTTGAAGTCCATGTCGCCGAAGGCGTCCTCGGCGCCGAGGATGTCGGTCAGCGCGACGTAGCGGACCTCTTCCTCGCCCTGATCGTTGGTGAGGGTGTCCGACACCAGGCCCATCGCGATGCCCGCGACCGGCGCCTTCAGCGGCACACCGGCGTTCAGCAGCGACAGGGTGGAGGCGCACACCGAACCCATCGACGTGGAGCCGTTGGAACCCAGCGCCTCCGACACCTGGCGGATGGCGTACGGGAACTCCTCCTGGCTGGGCAGCACCGGGATCAGCGCCCGCTCGGCCAGCGCGCCGTGGCCGATCTCGCGGCGCTTGGGCGAACCGACCCGGCCGGTCTCGCCGGTGGAGAACGGCGGGAAGTTGTAGTGGTGCATGTAGCGCTTGCTGGTCTCCGGGCCGAGCGAGTCGACCTGCTGGGCCATCTTCACCATGTCCAGGGTGGTGACGCCCAGGATCTGGGTCTCGCCGCGCTCGAACAGCGCCGAGCCGTGCGCCCTGGGCACCACCGCCACCTCGGCGGACAGCGCGCGGATGTCGGCCAGCCCACGGCCGTCGATGCGGAAACCGTCGGACAGGATGCGCTGGCGGACCAGCTTCTTGGTGACGGAGCGGAACGCCGCGCCCAGCTCCTTCTCCCGCCCGGCGTAGTCGTCGGCCAGGCGGTCGAGCACGGCGAGCTTGATCTCGTCGATCTTCTCCTCGCGCTCCTGCTTGCCGGAGATGCTCAGCGCCTCGCTCAGCTCGCGCTTCGCGGTGCCCTCGACGGCCTCGTAGATGTCCTGGCCGTACGGCGGGAAGAGCGGGAACTCCTCGGTGGGCTTGGCGGCCAGTTCGGCGAGGTCCTGCTGCGCGCGGCACAGGCGGGCGATGAACGGCTTGGCGGCCTCGAGCCCTTCCGCGACCACGGCCTCGGTCGGCGCCTGCGCGCCGCCGTCGACCAGCGCGATGACGTTCTCGGTGGCCTCCGCCTCGACCATCATGATGGCGACGTCACCGGAGTCGACCACGCGGCCGGCGACCACCATGTCGAACACGGCGCCCTCGAGCTGCTCGGTGGTCGGGAAGGCCACCCACTGGCCATCGATCAGGGCGACGCGAACGCCGCCGACCGGGCCGGAGAACGGCAGGCCGGCGAACTGGGTGGACGCGGACGCGGCGTTGATGGCCACCACGTCGTAGAGGTCCTTCGGATCCAGGCTCAGCACCGTGACCACGACCTGGATCTCGTTGCGCAGGCCGTCGACGAACGACGGACGCAGCGGACGGTCGATCAGGCGGCAGGTCAGGATCGCGTCGGTGGAGGGACGGCCCTCGCGGCGGAAGAACGAGCCGGGGATGCGGCCCGCGGCGTACATCCGCTCCTCGACGTCGACCGTCAGCGGGAAGAAGTCGAACTGGTCCTTGGGCTGCTTGCCCGCGGTGGTGGCCGACAGCAGCATGGTCTCGTCGTCCAGGTAGGCGACGACCGAACCGGCGGCCTGCCGGGCGAGGCGTCCGGTCTCGAACCGGATGGTGCGGGTGCCGTAGCTGCCGTTGTCGATCAGCGCGACGGATTCGAACACGCCCGGCTCGACCTCGACGGCGGAGCTCTTGCGTTCAGTTGTTTCGGTCATTCTTCTCTCTCAACCTCTCGTCTTCGCCGGCTCGAGCGCACGCTGGCGCGATCCGGCTGTCGTCAGCCGTACCGGGTACGGACGCGCGGCAACCCTCCTGGCTGCGACGCGCACACCCGGCCGAATCCCCTTGGACACGGCGACGCGGAGGCGGTCATCGATCGAAGCCCGACGGCGCCAACTCGCTGCCGATAGGCCACTACCGAAGACCGACGCCACGCGACGGGTGCATACGGCTGTGCAATGTTGTCGTGCGACGGGGGCAATCCGCACCCCTGTACACATATAACCAACGGTGCGATTGTACGTCTCCCCGTTGGCCGAACCAGCGACCCCTCGGACACCCCCGTGTCGAGCAGCCGCGCCGCATCCCCCGGACAGCGAACGAACAAACCGACGTGGCTGCGCCGGATAACTCCGAACAACGCGACCCCGCCACGACAGGCATGCACCCGGACCGCACCGTCACCACAAGACGCGCCCAGCTCACCTCGACCACGTCTTTCGAGCGAAGCGAGACCGAGCCTGTCCCGTTCCCGGCCCGGCTCGCGCCGAGTGGCCGCTGCGTCCGCGACGAAGTCGCCAGCAGCGGTCGCTCGGACGCGAGCCATGAAGGGGCCGCGAACACCCAGCGCCGCAGGCGCTGGAAAAAATTACCGACGCAGCCCGAGCCGCTCGATCAGCGAACGGTAGCGGTTGATGTCGTTGTCCTGCAGGTACTTCGACAGCCGCTTGCGACGACCGATCAGCGCCATCAGGCCGTGGCGGGTGTGGTGGTCGTGCTTGTGCTTCTTCAGGTGCTCGGTGATGTCGGCGATGCGCTTGGACAGCAGCGCGATCTGCGCCTCCGGCGAACCGGTGTCCTTCTCGTGCAGGCCGTACTCGGCGAGAATCGCCGACTTCTGCTCGGTGGTCAGCGCCATGGGGCATCCACTCCTGTTTCTCAGTTCCGCGCTCGAATGTCCGGTTACCCGGGTAGGGGCGCCACCGCGGACCGCAGCAAACCCGAGGGACCACCCTACCGGACCGGCATCTTCCAGCCGAAATCGCGGGCCCGCCGAGGCGCCCCGGCTCCGGTCACACCGCCGAGGGAAGCATCGGCATTACCTTCCGGGTAATCGACTCGCCGCATTCCGGCTGCGAATCTTCGAGCAGCTCGACAACGACCTGCTCGAGGTCATGAAGTCCTGACGCTCAGCGGGCGTCGGCGGCGGTGAGGATCTTGCGCGCGGTCTCCACGTCGCGGCCCATGGACTCGATGAGCTCGTCCACCGAGTCGAATCTGCGCTGGCCCCGGATGTGCTCGACGAAGTCCACCGCGACGTGCTGACCGTAGAGGTCGGCCTCACCGTCGAGCACGTACGCCTCGACGGTGCGGGCGCGTCCGGAGAAGGTCGGGTTGGTGCCCACCGAGACGGCGGCCATCGCCCGCTCGCCCGGGGTGACGGTGCCGATGGTGGGGCCGGGGCCGAGCACGGTGAACCACCCGGCGTACACGCCGTCGGCCGGAATGGCGGCGTGCATCGGCGGCGCGACGTTCGCGGTGGGGAAGCCGAGTTGCTTGCCGCGGCCGTCGCCGTGCACGACGACGCCTTCCACTCGGTGCGGACGGCCCAGCGCCTCGGCCGCGGCCGCCATGTCGCCCGCGTCCACGCAGGCGCGGATGTAGGTCGAGGAGAAGGTCACGGCGTGCTCGGCGAGCAGCGACACGCCGTCGACCTCGAAGCCGAAACGGTGACCGAGCTCGCGCATGGTCTCCACCGTCCCCGCGGCCTTCTTGCCGAAGGTGAAGTTGTCGCCGACCACCACTTCCACCACGTGCAGCCGCTCCACCAGCAGATCGTGGACATAACGCGCCGGAGTCAGCTTCATGAACTCCTGGGTGAAGGGCATGACGCAGAACACGTCCACGCCCAGTTCCTCGGCCAGTTCGGCGCGGCGGGTGAGGGTGGTCAGTTGCGCGGGGTGCGAGCCGGGGCGGACCACTTCCATCGGGTGCGGATCGAACGTCATCAGCACCGCGGGCACGCCGCGCGCGGCGGCGGACTTCACGGCCCGGCTGATCAGCTGCGCGTGGCCGCGGTGCACACCGTCGAACACACCGATCGTGAGGACACAGCGCCCCCAGTCCGCGGGCACCTCGTCGAGACTTCGCCATCTCTGCACAGTGCGCAGCCTACGCAAATCAGGTAGCGAACAGTATTCGGGCGTGCTGATCTCACACAACGGTTCCGCTGCCGTGAGCCGACGCGCAGGCGCGAGCCGCCGAGCGCCGATCGGTCGGGCCACCCTCAGCCGCGGCACGACGCAGGCCGGGGCGGCTGCGGAGGGATAACCGGCATGTGGCCGTGGCCGCCGCACGACGGCGCGCCGCTGCGCCGCGACGTCGGGGTCGACGACATCGCCGAGGAAATCTTCGCTCACCGGAAAGCAGCCGTACGGATTCGCGAAAGAGCCGATACACCCCCGGTTTTCCGCGGGCACACAAGCTCGTCTCGCCAGCAGCGGGAATGGTCTAGCGTCCAATTCGTCGGTGACGGAGTGCCCCGGAGTAGCCATGAAAAGTGCAGTCAAGCACGTGCGTGTGATCAAGCCGTCCGATTCGGCCGAAACAATCGGAAGGCAACGACAACGCCTCATTCCTTGCGTCACCACCGAAACCTGTGGCGCCACCGGCATCTCGGCGGGCATGGTCAACATGGCCCCGGGTGCGATGTCGAAAGCGCATTATCACGCGCACAGCGAGATCGTGGTCGTCTGCCTGCGCGGGCGAGCGGTCACCCTGATCGGCCCGGAACTGACACCTCATTTCCACGGTCCGGGCGAGTTCATCTACATCCCCGAAGGCGTCGTGCACGTGGCGGTGAACCTCGACGAGGCCGAGGATCTGGTCGCGGTGGAAATGCGGACCGATCCGCTGTTCAACGACGACGTGGTGCTGACGCCGGAATACGACGCCGGCGTACCCGATGTCGTCGCCCGCCTGCGGCGACTCGATCCGGTCGGCTGACGTGGCCGTCGGCAAACGCAGCCGCGGCGCGGCCGAGGTGACCAGCGGGCCCATCGACGACATCTTCGCTGCGCTGGCCGGCCGCCCCGACGTGGTGTCCTTCGCCGTCGGTGCGCCCGACCCCGCTCTGCTGCCGAGCGAACTCGTCGCCACGCTGGCGCAGACGGTCGTCGGCAGATACGGCAGCGCCGTGCTCCAATACGGGATGACCCAGGGATTCGCCCCGCTGTTGGACCAAGCGCGAAACCTTTTGCACAACCGCGATATTCGGTGCACACCCGATCGCCTGCATATCTCGACCGGCGGCTCCGGCGCATTGCACAATGTGTGTTTGGCGCTGCTCGACCCGCAGGACGTGGTTCTGGTCGAAACCCCCACTTACGGCCCGGCGGTCAAGGAATTCCGCAGCCACGGAGCGACCGTCGTCGCGGTGCCTTCCGACGAATTCGGCATCGTGCCCGAAGCGCTCGCGGAAGCCTTGACCCGATTCGACGCGGCATTCGTCTATCTACTGCCCACTTTCCAGAATCCGACCGGGCGGACGATGCCCGCCGATCGACGGGAACGAATCGCCGAGATCGTCATCCGGCACGGCACACTGGTCGTCGAAGACGACGTCTACACCGATCTGCGCTACCGCGGCGCGGCACAGCCCGCACTGTCGTCTTTCGCCCCGGACAACTCGGTCTACATCACGTCCCTGTCGAAAACGCTCGCTCCCGCGATCCGTGTCGGAATCACCGTCATGCCCCCGGATCTCCTCCGGACGGTGCTCGCGTTGAAGCAGGGCATCGATATGCAGACCTCGACGTACTGCCAGGCGATTGCCGCCGAATTCCTGGCCAGCGCGGCCGGGGTGGCGCACCTCGCTCACGTCGTCGACGCCTATTCGGCCAAGCTGGACGCGTTGTCGGTGGCGCTCGAGCGGCATTTCCCGGCCGGGTTCCGCTGGATCGAGCCGGAGGGCGGGATGTTCCTGTGGGTCGAGGGCCCGCCCGATTTCGATGCCGACGCGCTGCTGGCGCGGGCACTGCGGCAGGGGGTCGCGTTCCTGCCCGGCAGCGCCTTCTACGCCGACGACGTCGCGGAGCACCGCAACACCATGCGGCTGAGTTTCGCGAACGTGCCGCGCGACGACATCGATCGCGGCATCGCCGCGCTCGCGGCCGTCTGCGGGGACACGGCATGAGTGGTCAGGCCCGAAGGCGGCAGCGCAGGGGCACGGCATGAGCGAGCGGCATCCGGTGCTCGGCACGTGGGAGGTGCACGCCGACGGCGCTCCGTTCGGCTACCACGTGATGCAGTTCCACCCCGGCGGCACGATGCTGCAATCGAACCCCGACCACGGCAATCGCACCACGAGCGACAGCAACGGCATGGGCACCTGGCGCTGCGCGGGCGACCGGGTCATCGGCGCCTTCCTGGAGTTCACCGTCGATCGCGCCGACCCCGACGTGGTGCGCAAAGGGATCGTCGCCTTCGACCTCGACGTGACCGGCGACGAGTTCACCGGGCTCGCCACGGCGACGTTCTACGAGTTGTCCGGCGAGCCGGTGGGCGCACCGGCGACCGCCCGGTTGACCGGTCGCCGATTCGACGGCGTGGCCGCGCATCGGAACGCACTCGACCTGTCGAGAACGGTATGACCCGGCGGGTGAACGGCGCATAGCGATTCGTTGTCGATCCGCCCACTACAGGTCGAGGATGTGTGTATCGGCACGCCAGTGCCTAAGCTCGGGTATGTGCCAGGTAAACGAGATATCGCCACTCGACGCGAGTTGGCCGACGCCCCGGCGCCGGGCGATGCGCACGGCGGTACCGCGACGATCGCGCCTGTGCTCTCGTCGGTCGCCCAGGACTACCTGAAGGTCATCTGGACCGCGCAGGAGTGGTCGCAGGAGAAGGTGACCACCAAGTTGCTCGCCGAACGGATCGGCGTGTCCGCCTCGACCGTGTCCGAAGCCGTCCGCAAACTCGCCGACCAAGGGCTGGTCGAGCACGCCCGCTACGGCGCGATCGCCCTCACCCCGGAGGGCCGCCGGGCCGCCGTCGCGATGGTGCGCAGGCATCGGCTCATCGAGACGTTCCTGGTGAACGAGCTCGGTTACGGCTGGGACGAGGTGCACGACGAAGCCGAGGTGCTCGAGCACGCGGTCTCCGAGCTGCTGATGGCCCGGATCGACGCCAAACTCGGATACCCCGATCGCGACCCGCACGGCGACCCGATCCCGTCGGTCGACGGCGCGGTGCCCACCCCGCCCGCGCGCCAGCTCAGCGACTTCCACGCCGGTGAATCCGGCCGGGTCGCGCGCATCTCCGACGCCGACCCCGACATGCTGCGCTACTTCGACTCGGTCGGCATCGCCCTGGACACCACCATCGCGGTCGTCGAACGCCGCGACTTCGCGGGCACCATCGCGATCCGCATCGGCGCCACCGACGCACCGACCGACCTCGGACGCCCCGCCGCCGAGGCCATCTGGCTCACCGCCTGATCGGTCCCCGTCGGCGAGATCTCGAGGCCGAGGCAGGGTCTCCGGCTCCGGGAAGTCTCGAGTCGGGGCGATTGCCACCCTGGGCCACATTCCCGGTCGAAGCAGACGGCCGCGTTCACTGCCGTGACATCGTCGCCCCGTCGAGGACGAGTCAGCCGCGGCCGGCTGTGGCGGCACGCCGGGCGAGCTCGGCCGCGCGGGTGGCGATCGCGTCGCCGAGTTCGGCGGTGGTGCCGGTGCCCCCGAGGTCGGGGGTGCGAACCTCTCCGGCGGCGAGCACGTCGCAGACCGCTCGATCGACGGCGGCGGCCGCGGCGGACTCGCCGAGATGCTCGAGCAGCATGGCGCCCGCGAGGATCTGCGCGACCGGGTTCGCGATGCCCTGACCGGCGATGTCGGGGGCGCTGCCGTGCACCGCCTCGAACATCGAGGGACCGGTGCGTTCGGGGTTGATGTTGCCCGACGGCGCGAGGCCGAGCCCGCCGGTCACGGCGGCGGCGAGGTCGGAGAGGATGTCGCCGAACAGATTCGAGCCCACGATCACGTCCAGCCGGTCCGGGTGCAGCACGATTTCGGCGGCCAGCGCGTCGACGTGCATCTGCCGCGTCTGCACCCGCGGATACTCGGCCGCGATGCGTTCGAACACGCTGTCCCAGTACGGCATCGAGTGGATGAGCCCGTTCGACTTGGTCGCCGAGCACAACCGCCCGGATCGTTCGGCGGCCCGCTCGAACGCGTAGCGGATGATCCGCTCGCATCCGGTGCGGGTGAACACCGATTCCTGGAGCACGAATTCGTCGGGGCGGCCCTCGTTGTGGATGCCGCCTATCCGGGAGTACTCGCCCTCGGAGTTCTCCCGCACGATGAGGATGTCCAGATCCTCGGCGGTCCGGCCGCGCAGCGCCGATTCCGTACCGGGCAGCAGGCGCACCGGGCGCAGGTTGACGTACTGACCGAACGCTCGGCGCAGCGGGATCAGCAGGCCCCACAGCGAGACGTGGTCGGGCACACCGGGAAAGCCGACGGCGCCGAGCAGGATCGCGTCGAAGCCCGCGAGCCGCCGAACTCCGTCCGGCGGCATCATGGCCCCCGTGCGCAGGTAGTTCTCGCAGGACCAGTCGAATTCGGTCCAGGCAAGACCGGGCAGCACGGCGTCGAGCACGCGCACCGCCGCCGCGGTGACGTCGACTCCGATCCCGTCACCCGGGATGGCGGCGATGCGGTACTCGCTCACTGGCACTCCTTCACAGTCGCACTCCGATGTACTTGGTCTCCAGGAATTCATCGATCCCGGTCAACCCGCCTTCGCGTCCGAGCCCGGATTCCTTGACGCCGCCGAAGGGTGCGGCCGGGTTCGACACCACACCCTGGTTGAGGCCGACCATCCCGGTTTCCAGCGCCTCGCACACTCGCAATCCGCGCCGGAGGTTCTCGGTGAACACATAGCTGACCAATCCGTAGGGCGTGTCGTTGGCCCGGCGCACGGCCTCCTCCTCGGTATCGAAGACGCCGATCGCGGCGACCGGTCCGAAGATCTCGGTGTGACACAGTTCGGCGTCGTCGGGGACGTCGACCAGGACGGTCGCGGGATAGAACGTGCCGGGTCCGTCCCACGCCGTCCCCCCGGTGAGCACCCTGGCGCCGCGGGTGCGCGCGTCGGCGACCAGGCGCTGCACCTTGGCGACGGCCTCGGTGTCGATCAGCGGACCGACCACCACATCCGGCTCGGTGCCCCGGCCCATCGGCAGGGCCGCCATCCGGTCGGCGAGCCTGCGCGCGAACACCTCGGCGACGCCGCGCTGGACGAGGATGCGATTGGCGGCGGTGCAGGCCTGGCCGATGTTGCGCATCTTCGCCGCCACCGCGCCCTCGACCGCCTCGTCGAGGTCGGCGTCGTCGAATACCAGCAGCGGCGCGTTGCCGCCGAGTTCCATCGAAGTGCGCATCACCGTCTGCGCGCACTGCGCGAGCAACTGCTTGCCGACCGCCGTCGAACCTGTGAACGACAACTTGCGCGAGCGGTCGTCGAGGATCAGCGGCGTCATCACCGCGGCGGGATCGGCTGTCGTGACGACGTTGACCACCCCGGCGGGCAACCCGGCGTCCGCCATCACCTGGGCCAGCGCGAGCATCGAAAGGGGCGTCTGCTCAGCCGGTTTCACCACGCAGGTGCAGCCGGCGGCGAGCGCGGGCGCGATCTTGCGGGCGCCCATGGCGACGGGAAAGTTCCAGGGCGTGATGAGCAAGCTCGGACCGACCGGCTGCCGGGCCACCAGAAAACGCGAACCGCCGGTCGGTGCGGGCATATACCCGCCGTCCAAGCGCACGGCCTCCTCGGCGAACCAGCGGAAGAACTCGGCGGCGTAGGCGATCTCGCCGCGCGCCTCGGCCAGCGGCTTGCCCATCTCCAGGGTGGCGATCAGCCCGAGCCGGTCGGTTTCGGCCAGCAACGCGCGATGCACGCGCATCAGCAGATCGCTGCGCTCGCGGGGCGCGGTGGCCGCCCAGTCCGGCTGCGCCGCGCACGCCGCGTCCAGCGCCGCGCGACCGTCGTCCGGGGCCGCGTCGGCGACCTCGCACAGCAGCTCACCCGTGGCGGGATCGAAGACCGGCAGCGTCCTGGCCGCCGTCCGCCACTGCCCCTGGATGAACAAGCCGCGCGGCACCGTGTCGATCGCGGCGCGTTCGGCCGCGCTCAGCGCGCTCTCGGTGAGCATGGTCGGTGGCTCCTTTCGACACCGCGCAGCGTCCGGCCATTGCTGCGACCCGTTCGGCCATGTTATGCATATTGTCGACAATCCGACAATAGACAGACTCCGGACCACCCCACCCGCACCGGGAGGCGAATCACCATGACCGAGCTCTCGCCCATCCTGAAACAGGCCACTCCGGTGACCGTCGACCACGGCGCGGGGTGCTACCTCTACGGCACCGACGGACGCCGCTACCTGGACTTCACCGCGGGCATCGGGGTGACCAGCACCGGGCACTGCCACCCGAAAGTGGTCGCCGCCGCGCAGGCCCAGGTGGCTTCGCTCATCCACGGCCAGTACACGACCGTGCTGCATCGGCCCCTGCTGGAGCTGACCGAACGGCTCGGCGCGGTGCTTCCGGAAGGACTCGACACGCTGTTCTTCGCGAACTCCGGCAGCGAGGCGGTCGAGGCCGCACTGCGACTGGTGCGCCAGGCCACCGGGCGGCCGAACGTCGTCGTCTTCCACGGCGGCTTTCACGGCCGCACCGTGGCCGCCGCGACCATGACGACCTCCGGTACCCGTTTCTCCGCCGGGTTCAGCCCGCTCATGCCCGGCGTGCACGTCGCGCCCTTCCCCACCGCCTATCGCTACGGCTGGAGCGAGCGGGAAGCCACCGCCTTCGCGCTGCGCGAACTCGACTACCTGTTCGCCACGCTCACCTCGCCCGCCGAGACCGCCGCGTTCATCGTGGAGCCGGTGCTCGGCGAGGGCGGTTACGTCCCCGGCAACACCGAGTTCTTCCACGGGCTGCGCGAACGCGCGGACCGGCACGGCATCCTGCTGGTCTTCGACGAGATCCAGACCGGATTCGGGCGCACCGGGAAGTTCTTCGGGCATCAGCACTTCGGCGTCCGGCCCGACGTGATCACCATCGCGAAGGGTCTGGCCAGCGGCTTCCCGCTGTCCGGCATCGCGGCGTCGCGCGAACTGATGGCGCGGGCGTGGCCGGGCTCGCAAGGCGGCACCTACGGCGGCAACGCGGTGGCCTGCGCGGCGGCGATCGCCACGCTCGAGGTCATCGAATCCGAAGGGCTGGTGGACAACGCGGCAGCCCGCGGCGCGCAACTGCTGCGCGGTCTGCGCGACAGCGCCACCAAGTCGATCGGCGACGTCCGCGGCCTCGGATTGCTCGTCGGCGCCGAATTCACCACGGCCACCGGCGAGCCCGATACCGCCACCGCCGCGGCCGCGCAGCGCGCCGCGGTGGACAAGGGACTGCTGCTGCTGACCTGCGGAGCGTACTCGAACGTGGTGCGGATGATTCCGCCGCTGATCGTGACCGATACACAGATCGAGGATGCTCTGGCGATCTGGTCCGAGGTGCTCGCCGAGTTGTAGCTCGCGCACCCCCTACCCGTCCGCTGCGCCCGCCCGGCGGGCCCGATCAGGAAGCAGGACCGCATGGCCCGCTACATCACCATCACGCTCACCAAAGCCGCGGTGACCTGCCGCGCCCGTCTGCTCGACGAGGAAGCACCCCAGACCTGCGCCGCGGTGTGGAACGCACTGCCGCAGGAAGGCGACGCCTTCCACGCCAAGTACGCCCGCAACGAGGTGTACACCTTGCTGCCGCGGATCGGCGCGGCGCCGCATCGGGAGAATCCGACGGTCACGCCCATCCCCGGCGACGTGTGCCTGTTCGATTTCGAGCCGTGGGAGATCGGCAACCCGGCCTACGGCTACGAGGCCGGCTCCGCGGCCGAGCACGAGCGCGGCGCGACCGATCTCGCGCTGTTCTACGGCCGCAACAATCTGCTGATCAACGGCGACCTCGGGTGGGTGCCGGGGAATGTCTTCGCCACCATCGAGGAGGGGCTCGCCGAGATGGCCGCGGCGTGCAACACGTTGTGGTTGCACGGCGTGCAAGGCGAGACGCTGGCCTTCGCTCGCGCCTGAACGACGGCGAACCCTGGCCCCGCGGTCTTCCCGCGGGGCCGTTCGCGTTCAGGAGGCCAGCACGAATTCGGCGTAGCGGGCCACCGCGAGGATCAGATCGTCGGAGTGGCGCGGACCGACGATCTGCAGTCCGACCGGCAGCCCCGCGCGCGTGGTGCCCGCCGGGATGCTGATCGCGGGTTGCTGGGTGAGATTGAACGGGTAGGTGAAGGGCGTCCACTCGGGCCAGCTGCGCAGGCCGCTGTCCGGTGGCACGTCGTGTCCCGCTTCGAACGCGGGAATCGGCACCGTCGGGGTGATCAGGACGTCGTAGTCGTTGTGGAAGGCGCCCATGGTGATACCGATCTGCGCCGCCACGTTGCGCGCGGTGAGATAGTCGACCGCGGTGACGGTTTCCCCGCGCTCCCATACCGCGCGCAGACCGGGATCCACGCGTTCGCGCGTGCCCGCCGGGAAGCCGGACAGCATCGTGGCCGCCCCGGCCGCCCAGAGCAGTTCGAACGCCTCACGCGGATCGTCGAATCCAGGATCGGCGACACTCACCCGGAGTTCGGCGTCGGCCAGCCGGGTGACCGCCGCCTCCACGATCGCGGCGACTTCGGGGTCGACCGTGGCGTAGCCGAGCGCCGGTGAGTACGCCACGCGCAATCCCCGCACGTCGCGGTGCATTTCGGCGCGGAAGGCGGTGAGCGTGGGAGCCAGCGCGGTGGGATCGCGCGGATCGGGGAGCGACAGGATGTCCATCAGCAGCGCCGCGTCCTCGACGGTGCGCGTCATCGGGCCCGCGTGCGCCAGCGGACCGAACGGGCTGGCCGGATACAGCGGAATCCGGCCGTAGGTGGGCTTGAACCCGACGATGCCGCAGAAGGCGGCGGGAATGCGCACGCTGCCACCGCCGTCCGTGCCCACCGAGACCGGGCCCATGCCCGCCGCGACGGCCGCGGCGCTGCCGCCGGAGGAGCCGCCCGCGGTGGTGGCCGGGTCGGCCGGATTCCGGGTGATGCCCGCCAGCGGGCTGTCGGTGACCGCCTTCCACGCGATCTCCGGAGTGGTGGTCTTGCCGAGGAAGACCATGCCGTCCTCGCGCAGCCGCGCCGCCACCGGACTGTCCACCAGCCACGGGCCGGCCGGGTCGATGGACGTGGAGCCGCGCCGGGTGGGCCAGCCCTCGGTCAGGAAGACGTCTTTGATCGAGATCGGCACGCCGTCGAGCAGGCCCCTGGCATGACCGGACTGCCAGCGCGCCTCGGAATCCTTCGCCTGCACCAGGGCTCGATCGTGATCGACGAGACAGAAGGCGTTGAGCGCGTCGTCGCGGTCGGCGATCGCGCGCAGGATCGCCTCGGTCGCCTCGACCGGCGACAACGCGCCGGCCGCGTAGGCCGAGACCAGCTCGACCGCGGTCATGGCGGTCGGGTCGGTGGGTTGGTTCTTGTCGGGGTAGCTCATGGATGGGCTCCTTCAGCCGGGCACGTACCCCAGCCTTTTGTCGACCACGTTGTCCAGCGGACGGCCTGCGATCCAGTTGTCGAAGTTCTCGGTGAACGCGTCGACGATCTCGGTGCGCCACCCGATGAAGTCACCGGAGTTGTGCGGGGTGATCCGGACGTTCGGCAGTTCCCACAGGGGGTGATCGGCGGGGAGCGGCTCGGGGTCCACCACATCGAGCGCCGCCGCGGCGATCGATCCGGTGCGCAGCGCGGCGACGAGATCGTCGGTCACAACGAGTTCCCCGCGCCCGACGTTGACAAACCTGGCGTGCGGCTTCATCGCGGCGAAGGCGGCGGCGTCGAACATGTTCCTGGTGCGGTCGGTGAGCGGAGCGATCGCGACGACGTAATCGGCGCGGGCCAGTTCGGCGTGCAGATCGGTGGTGATCTCGCCGAAATCCGGGTCCTGCGCGCGCTCCCGCCTGCCCACGGCGCGCACGGTCATCCCCACCGCACGCAGCAGTCGGGCGATATGACGCCCGATCGAACCGGTGCCGACGATCAACGCCGTCGAGCCCGCGACCCGTTCGGATTCCCGATGCCGCCACTCGTGCCGCTGTTGCAGCAGCAGCGAACCGGACAAGTCTTTGGCGAAACCGAGAATCTGCCCGAGGACGTACTCGGCGATCGCGGCATCGAAGACGCCCCTGGTGTTGGTCACCACCACGTCGCTGGCTCGCAGTTCGGGGAACATCGCCGGGTCGACGCCGGTGGATCCCATGTGCACCCAGCGCAGACGGTCGGCGGCATGCCACGCGCCGGGCAGCGCCCGGGTGCGAAAGTCGTAGACGAACAAGACCTCCGCTCCGCGCAGGGCATTCGCCAACCCGGATGCCTCGGTGTACCGGATGGTGGCGCGGCCTGCTACTCGGTCCATTCGTTCGGCGTCGGGCACACTGTCACTGTGCAGGACGACGACAATCGGGCCCTGTTCCACATTGACACACTAAGAGGGCATCGTATGATTGTCAACAATCCGATCGTGTTCGGAGGTCGTCCCGGCTGAGCGCGAGAGGGGCCGTAGTGGATCTGAGCTTTCCCGACCTCGAGGGGCCCGTTGCACAACGGGGTATCGGGATCATCGCACCGTTCGACCTCGCCCTCGAACGAGAGCTCTGGCGCTGGGCGCCGCTGGAGGTGAGTCTGCACTTGGCCCGCACCCCCTACGAACCGGTCCCGGTGTCGCTGGAGATGGCCGAATTGGTCTCCGACGCGGCCCATCTCACCGCGGCCACCCGCAACGTGCTGCACGTGGAACCGGAAGTCGTGGCCTACCTGTGCACGTCGGGCAGCTTCATCAAAGGCCTCGCCTACGAGAAGTCGTTGCGCGACACCATCTGCCGGGCCGGGGCGCAGGACGCGGTCACCACCTCGGGCGCCTTGCTCGAAGCGATCCGCCATCTGGACCTCACCCGCATCTCGGTGCTGACCCCGTACGACGAGATCCTGACCCACCGCCTGCACGAGTTCCTCGCCGAAGCCGGGTGCTCGGTGGTGCGCTCCGACCACCTCGGGCTCGGCGGCGGCATCTGGAAGGTCAGCTATCGCACGATCGCCGAACGCATCGTCGGCGCCGACGATCCCGAGGCCCAGGCCGTCTTCGTCAGCTGTACCAATTTGCCCACCTACGACGTGATAGAGCCGCTGGAGAAGGCCCTCGGCAAGCCGGTGCTCACCGCCAACCAGCTCACCATGTGGGCCTGCCTCGGCCGGATGAAGCTCCCGATGATGGGCCCGGGCAAGTGGCTGCTCAACGTTTTCTGAAGGAAGAACATCGCATGCACGCACCCACTGTCGGATTCATCTATCCGGACCACGCGGCGGAGGACGACTACCCGCTCGCGGCGGCGGCGCTCGGCGCGCACCTTCCGGTGGCCCACATCTACGGCACCGATCTGCACGCCGTCCCCGAACTGCTCGAGCTGGGCAGTCCGGAGAAGTTGCGCCTCGGCGCTTCGCTGCTCGCGCGGCATCGCCCCGAGGCCGTCGTCTGGGCCTGCACATCCGGCAGCTTCGTCTACGGGCCCGCCGGGGCGCGCGAGCAGGCGCGCGCGCTGGCCGAGGTCGCGGGCGTCCCTGCGACCAGCACCAGCATCGCGTTCGCCGACGCGGTGCACGCGCTGGGGCTGCGCACCGTCGCCGTCGCCGCCAGTTATCCCGACGACGTCGCCCGGCTGTTCGTGGAGTTCCTCGCCGACGCGGGCATCGACGTCGTCTCGATGTCCAGCGCGGGGATCGACACCGCAGCCGAGGTCGGTACCCTCACCCCGGGCCGGGTGCTGCGGCTGGCGGCGGACAACGACCATCCCGATGCCGAGGCGCTGCTCATCCCCGACACCGCGATGCACACCATGGCGGTGCTGCCGGACCTGGAGGCTACGCTGGGCAAACCGGTGCTGACGGCCAATCAGGTCACGATCTGGGCGGGGCTGCGGCTGGCCGGCGCCGAGCCGGTCGTTCCCGGACTCGGGACCTTGTTCGCGGAAAGGCAGATCGATGTCCGTCGTTGATTTCGAGCCGGTGAACCGGCAGTCGACCGCGGAGATGATCGCCGATCGGCTCCGCGAGGCGATCATGCGCGGCAGTCTCGCGCCCGGAGCACAGCTCGGCGAGGCCGACCTCGCCGCGCGGTTCGCGGTCTCCCGCGGGCCGGTGCGCGAGGCGATGCAGCGCTTGGTCTCCGAGGGCCTGCTGCGCAGCGTCCGACATCGCGGGATCTTCGTCATCGAACTGAGCCTCGACGACGTCGTCGACATCTACCGGGCCAGGACGGCGCTGGAGGGCGGCGCGCTGGAGCTGATCCTCGACGGCCGCCGCCCGATCGCCTACGAGGCGCTCGGTCCCAGCGTCGAAGAGATGGCCGCGTGCGCCGAACGCGGCGACGCGGTGGGGGTGTCCGAGGCCGACCAGGCCTTCCATGAGGCCCTGGTGGAGAGCGCGGCCAGTCCGCGGCTGGTGCGCGCGGCCCGCACCTTGCTGATCGAGACGCGCATGTGCCTGGGCGCCTTGCAGACGACCTATCCGGACCTGCGGGAACAGGCTCGCGAACACATCGGCCTGCGCGAAGCGATCGGCGCCGGCGAGCCCGCGCGCGCCCGCGCTCTGCTCGTCGAGCACATGGACGACGCCGTGCAACGCCTCCGGCACCAGATCGGCTCCTGAGCGCGGCGCTGCGCAGTGAGTTCCCCATACCCGCGCGCGCCGACGGCATGGTCGGCAACCGGCGACTCAGCGGACGAGACTCTGATCCCGCGGCACGGGCCGCCACAGGATCAGAGGTTGGCGGGGCGGACGACCATCACCGAGGACGCGCGATTACCGGACTCCCGCAGCAGGGCGATAGCTCGGCCTGCCGGGTCCATGGCGGCGTAGACGCCGGGCATTCCGGCCGGGGCGAGCCAGCGTCCGTTGCGCAGGTCGTCGGCCTGCTGGTCGTCGATGTCGCGGTGCGGGAACGCCGTTCGCACCGCGGCATCGATATCGAGGCTCAACGGCGGCGCGCCGGACTCCGCGGCGGCGGCCAGATCGTCCAGGGTGCGGGCGTGCTCGAGGGTGAACGGACCGACCCTGGTGCGGCGCAACGCGGTCAAGTGGCCGCCGACACCGAGCGCGGCGCCGAGGTCTCTGGCCAGCGCCCGCACGTAGGTGCCCGACGAGCACTCGACCACCACGTCCAGGTCGACGAAATCACCGGCATCACGCCGGGCGAGCACGTCGAACCGCGACACCGTGACCGGACGCGCGGCCAGCTGCACGTCCTCGCCCGCACGATGGCGGGCATAGGCGCGTTCGCCGTTCACCTTGATCGCGCTCACAGTGGCGGGCACCTGCTCGATGTCCCCGGTCAGTTCGGCTGTGTGCGCGACGATGTCGGCGTCGGTGAGGTGACCGGCCGGTGCCGTGGCCAGCACCTCGCCCTCGGCGTCGTCGGTACTGGTCGCCTGCCCCAGCCGGATGGTCGCGGTGTACGCCTTGGTCGTCAGCGTGAGCAGGCCGAGCAGTTTGGTCGCGCGTTCCACGCCGAGCACCAGCACACCGGTCGCCATCGGATCGAGGGTGCCCGCGTGACCGATCTTCTTCGTGCGCAACAGCTTCCGGCATTTCGCGACGACGTCGTGACTGGTCCAGCCACCGGCCTTGTCGATGACGAGCAGCCCGCCGAGTCCGTCCATCAGACGTGCGCGATCGCGGTCAAGATGTACCCATCGGTGATCAGCCAGCGGCCGTCGAACGAGAGCAGCGGCGTGCCGCCGTCGGTGGTCTGCCCCGGCACCAGCAGTTCGGTGTGGAAGCTGCCGCGCCCGGAATCGGCGGAGCCGTCCTCGATCTCGAACGTGATGTGCGCGTCCTCGAAGCCGAGCCAGCGCAGTGTCAACGGGAACCACGCCTTGTAGGTGGCCTCTTTGGCGCAGAACAGCAACCGGTCCAGGTGCAATTCGGAATCGGTCGTCTTCAGCCACTCCCGCTCCGGCGGCAGGCTGACCGAGTCCAGTACGCCGTCCGGCAGCGTGGCGTGCGGCTCGGCGTCGATGCCGATCGAGCGGAATCGCAGCTTGTGGCCGAGCGCGGCGGCCTGGTAGCCGTCGCAGTGGGTCAGGCTGCCGACGATTCCGCGCGGCCACACCGGAGCGCCGCGCTCGCCCTTGCCGATCGCGACCGGCTGCTCGCCGAGCTGGGTGAGCGCCAACCGGGCGCAATGCCGCGCGCCGATGAAGTCCCGGCGGCGCTTCTCCACCGACTTGGCGATGAGATGCTCCTCCGCCGGATGCGGCCGCAGATCCTCCGGGTACGCCAGCAACTCGGCCGAGGCCACACCCGCGGGCAGAATGTTCTCGATCATCACCGACGAGCGTAGTCGAGCCGCACCGGGTGGGATCGCAGCGCCATGGGCCTCGGACTACGCCATCCCGCGCCGCTGCTGCGCTTTGCTGCGCATCTCCGCGGCGGCTGCTTCCATCTCGGGAGTCACCTGGAAGTGTCCACCCCACTTGTTGAGCGTGCCCGGCGGATACTGCGGGGTCGGCAGGATCTGGCGCAGCAACCGGTCGGGCAGGCCGCGGCGCTGCCATTCGCGCGGGTAGCCCAGCGACACCTCCTCGAACCGGACGCCGTCGTAGTGCGAGGTCCGCGGGATGTGCAGGTGACCGTAGACCGAGCAGACCACGTTGTAGCGGGTGTGCCAATCCGCGGTCAGTTCGGTGCCGCACCACAGCGCGAACTCCGGGTAGAACAGCACGTCGGTCGGCTGCCGCACCAGCGGGAAGTGGTTGATCAGGACGACCGGGGTGCCGGGGGCGAGCGCGTCGAGCTTGCGCTTGGTCACCTGTACCCGGGCGTGGCACCACGCGTCCCTGGTCAGGTAGGGATCCGGTGAGAGCAGGAATTCGTCGGTGGCCACCACGTTGCGCTCACGCGCGATCGCCAGGCCCTCCGCCTTGGTGGTGGCTCCCTCCGGCAGGAAGGAGTAGTCGTACAGCAAGAACATCGGAACCAGCGTGACCGCTCCGCCGTGCTCCTCCGAACCCGCGCCCTGCCACACCGGAAACGGGTCCTCCGGTGTCAGCACATCCAGGTCGCGGCACATCGACACCAGGTAGTCGTAGCGCGCCACCCCGGCCATCTGCACCGGGTCCTTCGCCGTCGTCCACAGTTCGTGATTGCCCGGCACCCAGATCACCTTGGCGAACCGGCCGCGCAGCAGCTCCAGCGCCCACCGGATGTCCTCGGTCTTCTCCCCCACGTCGCCGGCCACGATGAGCCAGTCCTCCGGCGAGTCCGCCTCGATCTGCTCGACGACCGGCCGATTCCCCTGGTGCCCGACATGAATGTCGCTCACCGCCATCAACTTGGGTATCACCACACCTACCTTGGCACATCGATTCGGATTCGCGCGCACCGGCCGAGCCGGGTGTCGGTCACCTCGGCACTTCGGCGCCGACCAGGGCCCACCGGCCCGACCACGCCCGCACCGCGACGGCGATCAGCCGCAACAGCATGAACGCGGCGAGGCCGGACCAGATTCCGGCGACACCCCAGTCGAAGGCCAGCGACAACCAGATGGCGGGCAAGAAGCCGAGCAGCGCCGCTCCGAGCGTGGTGGTGCGCAGATAGGCCGCGTCACCGGCGCCGAGCAGCACGCCGTCGAGCGCGAAGACGATGCCCGCCACCGGAATGAGCGCGACGAAGAACCACCACACCACGTGTGCGCGCCCGAGCACGTCGGCATCGTCGGTGAACAGCGAAGGAATCACCGCCGCCCCTGCCGCGAAGCAGGCGGCGAGCCCGAGGCTGAAGATCTCCGACCAGCGGGTCACGCGCCGGGCGATCCCCCGGGCGCCGGTGGCGTCACCCGCGCCCAGAGCGGCGCCGGTGAGCGTCTGGGCGGCGATGGCCAGCGCGTCCAAGGCGAGGGCCAGGAAGTTCCACAGCTGCAGCACCAACTGGTGTGCCGCCACCGACGCGGCGCCGAAACGCGCGGCGACCGCCGCCGCCGAGACGAAGCACGCCTGGAACGCGAAGCTGCGGACGATCAGGTCGCGCCCGAGCACCAACTGAGCCCGCATCACCGACCAGCGCGGGGCGAGGGAGACCCCTTCGCGGATCAACGCGTTCGAGAACAGGACCGCGGTGACGATCTGGCCCGCCACGTTGGCCACGGCGGAGCCCGGCAGGCCGAGGTGCGGTGCGCCGAACAGTCCGTGCACCAGCGCCGGGCACAGGACTGCCGATACCGCGAGTCCGGCGACGACGTAGATCAACGGCCTGCGCGTCTCCTGGACGCCACGCAGCCATCCGTTGCCCGCCATGGAGATCAGGATCAGCGGCACGCCGAACAACGCGATCCGTACCCAGCCCAGCGCCTCCGCCGCGATATCCCCGCCGCCCGCGATGGCCCCGGTCACCGGCACGGCGAATGCTTGGACCAGCAGCAGGATCGCGGCGCCGACGGCCACCGCGATCCAGGTGGCCTGTACGCCTTCCGCGACGGCCCCGCGACGGTCGCCTGCGCCGTGGCGACGCGCCGAGCGCGCGGTGGTGCCGTAGGACAGGAAGGTCAACTGCGAACTCGTCTGCGCCAGGATCAGACCGCCGACGGCGAGCCCGGCCAGCGCGAGCGCCCCGAGCCTGCCGACCACGGCCAGGTCGAACAAGAGATAGATCGGTTCGGCGACCAGCACACCGAGAGTGGGCAACGCCAGGCCGAGAATGCGTCCGGGCCCGGCAGCGACGGCCCGGTCGAGGCCCTCCTGCTCGCTCGCTCGCAGGGTCGGGTCACCGATATCCGCGCCACTGGGAAGCTGCGCGTTCACCAACACCTCCACCACACGTCGCCCTCCGAGACGACCGCCGTTGCGACTTCGCTCTCTCCTCGGCACGGCCCCCCGACGAACACGGAGCCTCCCGGCTCCGACATACGGGTCATCCGAGTGCGGCCAGCAGCGCGCCGATCAGGTCCTCGGGCGCGCCGTGCGCGGTGTACCCGGCGGCGAAGCGATGCCCGCCGCCACCCAGCGACGTGGCCACCTCGGCGACGTCCACCCCGTCGCCAGCACACGAGCCGCTGTCACGCGAGCGCAGTGACACCGTCCATCGATCCGGCACCACACGAGATTGCTTGAATACCGCGGCGATTCCCGCTTCGGCAGTCGTGCGCACGATATCGATGACGCTCTCGACCTCCTCCGATCGCACGTCGTCGATGTCGTCCCGCCGCACGAACGCGTACACCAACCCGACACCGCCGCGCGCCTCCGGGACCAGTTGCGCCGTCCCGAGCACCCGCGACAGCATGGGCAGCCACCCGAACGGGTGCGTGTCCATCAAGGTGCGTGCGATATGCGCGCCGTCTATTCCGGTGGCCAGCAGCCGCTCCGCCAGTTCGTGCGTACCCGGCCGTACCCACCGGAACGAACCCGTGTCGGTGACCAGACCGGCGTACAGGCAATGCGCCACGTCCGCATCGATCGGTACGCCCCACGCGTCGAGCAACCGCGCGATCAGGCTCGTGGTGGACTCCGCGGCGGGATCGACCAGGTTGATCGTTCCGAAGCGCGTGTTGGACCGATGGTGATCGATCACCAATGTCGTTGCCGCGCCCGGCAATCGGTCGGCGAGCGCACCGAGCCGGCCCGCGCTGCCGCAGTCGACCGCGACCAGCAGGTCGACCTCGGCAGGCACCTGCACGGGCGCCACCAGATGCCGCACGCCGGGCAGCGACCGCATCGACACGGGCAATTCCGCGGGCTCGGCGAACGACACCTGCACCGGGACGCCGCGCCGGTGCAGCACCAACGCCAGCGCCAGACCACTTCCTACGGTGTCCGCATCGGGCTGCACATGGCAGACGATGGTCACCGAGCGCGCGGCGTCGAGCGCCGCCACGGCCGTGTCCAAGCCGGCCGTTTCCCGCATCGTCGTCATCGACTACCGCATGTCACTGGTCGGCGTCGCGTTCGACCTTGTAGGGGTCGGTATCGCCCGCGTGCCTGGCGGTGGCGGCCACCTGGGCGACCGCGTCGTCCGCCGCCCGCGCCCTGGCGAGCAGTTCCTCCATCTGCCGTGCCGCGTCGGGCACGGTATCCAGTACGAATGCCAGCGTCGGGGTGAACTTCACCCCGGTTCCCGCGCCCACCTTGGAGCGCAGGACACCCTTGGCCTTCTCCAAGCCGGCCGCCGCACCGTCGTAATCCGGTTCGGCGTCGAGGGTTTCGCCCATCACGGTGTAGTACACCGTCGCCTCCCGGAGATCGCCGGTGACCTTGGCGTCGGTGATGGTCACGAAACGCAGCCGCGGGTCCTTCACCTCGTATTCGATCGCGGTCGCGACGATCGAGGAGATCCGCTTGGCGAGTCGACGCGCCCTGGCTTGATCCACCATGGCCGTTTCCTCCTCACTGTCAACTCTGTTCGATGGCGGTCGGAGCGTGGCTCGCAGGCCGCCACCCGAGCTCCGTCGCTGCGCCGCGGTCAGTCCTCGGGCCCGAAGATCCGGCGGCGCACCGCCAGCAACTGTAACTCCGGACGGGCCGCGACGTGTCGTTCACATCTGTCCAGCACCTCGGTCAGGTGATCCATTCCGGCACTGACCATGGCCACGCCCAGCAGCGAGCGACGGTATAGATCGTGTTCCCCACCTTCGGCGGCACTCACACCGAAACGCTGCAATTCGGCCAGGATCGGCCGGATCACCGAGCGCTTCTGTTTCAGGGAATGCACATCACCGAGCAGCAGGTCGAACTCCAGTGCACCCAGGTACACCTACACCCCTCCATATCGAGAAGACCGGCCGGACGCCGCGCACTGGGCGCGGCGTCCGGGTCGGTCTCGCGGCCTATCAGTCGCGCGGCTTCTCGCGCAGCTCGTAGGCCTCGATGATGTCGCCTTCCTTGATGTCGGAGTAGGTGACCGTCATACCGCACTCGAAGCCCTCGCGGACTTCGGTGACGTCGTCCTTCTCCCGGCGCAGCGACGAGATCGACATCGTCTCGGCGATCACCATGTTGTCTCGGAGCAGGCGCGCCCTGGCGTTGCGCTTGACCGAACCCGACGTGACCATGCAACCGGCGATGTTGCCGATCTTCGACGAACGGAAGATCGCCCTGATCTCGGCACGACCCAGCTCGACCTCTTCGTAGATCGGCTTGAGCATGCCCTTGAGGGCCTTCTCGATCTCATCGATGGCCTGGTAGATCACCGAGTAGTACCGGATGTCGACGCCCTCGCGGTTGGCCAGCTCGGTCGCCTTGCCCTCGGCGCGGACGTTGAACCCGATGATGATCGCGTTCGACGCCGAAGCGAGGTTGACGTTGGTCTCGGTGACGCCACCGACGCCGCGGTCGATCACCCGCAGGCGCACCTCGTCGCCCACCTGGATCCCGAGCAGCGCCTCTTCGAGGGCCTCGACCGTACCCGAGTTGTCGCCCTTGAGGATCAGGTTCAGCTCGCTGGTCTCCTTCAGCGCGGCATCCAGATCTTCCAGGCTGATCCGCTTGCGGCTGCGCGCGGCCAGCGCGTTGCGCTTGCGCGCGTTGCGCCGATCGGCGATCTGCCGGGCGATCCGGTCCTCGTCGACCACGAGCAGGTTGTCACCCGCTCCCGGCACCGACGTGAAGCCGATGACCTGGACCGGCCGCGACGGCAGCGCCGCCTCGACGTCCTCGCCGTGCTCGTCCACCATCCGGCGCACTCGGCCGTAGGCGTCTCCCGCCACGATCGAGTCGCCGACCCGCAGGGTGCCGCGCTGGATGAGCACGGTCGCCACCGGGCCGCGGCCGCGGTCGAGGTGCGCCTCGATGGCGACACCCTGCGCGTCCATGTCCGGGTTGGCCCGCAGGTCCAGCGCCGCGTCCGCGGTCAGCAGGACCGCCTCGAGCAGCGCATCGATGTTGATGTTCTGCCTGGCGGAGATGTCGACGAACATGGTCTCGCCGCCGTATTCCTCGGCGACCAGGCCGTACTCGGTGAGCTGCTGACGCACCTTCTGCGGGTTGGCGCCTTCCTTGTCGATCTTGTTGACCGCCACGACGATCGGCACGTCGGCCGCCTGCGCGTGGTTGATCGCCTCCACCGTCTGCGGCATGACGCCGTCGTCGGCGGCGACCACCAGGATCGCGATGTCGGTGGCCTTCGCACCGCGGGCACGCATGGCGGTGAACGCCTCGTGACCCGGGGTGTCGATGAAGGTGATCAGCCGGTCCTCGTCGCCGAGGTGGGTGAGCACCTGGTAGGCGCCGATGTGCTGGGTGATGCCACCGGCCTCGCCCTCGCGGACGTTCGCCTTGCGGATGGTGTCCAGCAAGCGGGTCTTACCGTGGTCGACGTGACCCATGACGGTCACCACCGGCGGACGCTGTTCGAGGTCTTCCTCGCCGCCCTCGTCCTCGCCGTAGGTGAGGTCGAACGACTCCAGCAGCTCGCGGTCCTCGTCCTCGGGGCTGACCACGTGGACGACGTAGTTCATCTCGCTGCCGAGCAGCTCGAGGGTCTCGTCGTTCACCGACTGGGTCGCGGTGACCATCTCGCCGAGGTTGAACAGGGCCTGCACCAGCGCGGCCGGGTTCGCGTCGATCTTCTCCGCGAAGTCCGACAGCGAGGCGCCACGGGCGAGCCGGATGATCTCGCCGTTGCCGCGCGGCAGCCGCACGCCGCCGACGGCGGGCGCCTGCATCGAGTCGTACTCTTGCCGCTTCTGCCGCTTCGACTTGCGGCCACGCCGGGGCGCGCCACCGGGACGGCCGAACGCGCCTGCCGCACCGCCG
>NZ_BAFR01000131.1 GCF_000308435.1 Nocardia araoensis NBRC 100135
CGAGCTGGACGGCCGCGACGGCGCCGAATCCGCTGCGCACCTCGGCGACCCTGGGATGTTCGGCGAGCGCCGCCAGCTGATCGTGCAGGGTGGCTTCCAGGCGCAGAGCGGCAGCGAGCAGGTCTTCCCGCTCGACGATGTCGAGATTCGCCAACGCGGCGGCCGCCGCGCCCGCATGGCCGCCGTAGGTGTAGCCGTGCCGCCACCACACCCCGCCGGCGAAGAACGGCTCCGCCACGCGCGGAGCGGCGAAGACCGCGCCCATCGGGAGATAGCCGGAGGTCAGTCCCTTCGCGGTGGTCATCAGGTCGGGTTCGAGCGCGAGCCGGGACGAGGCGAACCACGCTCCGCCGATACGGCCGAAACCGGTGACCACTTCGTCGGCGACGAACAGGATGTCGTGGTCGCGGCAGATCCGGCGCACCTCGGCGAGGTAACCCTCCGGGGGCGGATACACACCGCCCGCACCGATGACGGGCTCGCAGAAGAACGCGGCGATCCGTTCGGCGCCCACCTCCTCGATCAAGGCGAGCAGGGCTTTCGCGTCATCCCACTCGATGGTTCGGGCCGCGGGCATCAACTCGCCGTAGCCCTCGCGGTTGCCCGGGAGGCCACCCAGCGCCGTGCCGCCGACATGCATGCCGTGATAGGCCATGCGCCGCCCGACCACGAGCGTCTTGCCGGGCTGTCCGAGTTCGTGCCAGTAGCGGCGGGCCAGCTTGGTCGCGGTGTCGACGGAGTCGGAGCCGCCCGAGGTGAAGAAGATCTTGCTGCCGGGCACCGGCGCGAGCCCGGCCAGCCGCTCGGCGAGCTCCAGGGTGGCGGGCTCGGTGATGTCACCGAAATTGGAGTAGTGCGCGATCGTGCGCAGCTGGGCGGCCACCGCGTCGGCGATCTCGCCGCGTCCGTGGCCCACGTTGGCGAACCACAGGCCCGCGGTCGCGTCCAGGTAGCGATTGCCCTCCCGGTCGAAGACGTAGGCGCCGTCCCCGCGGGCGACCACGAACGCTCCGTCCCGCTCGACGGCGCCCATGTCGGCGAAGCCATGCCATAGCGCGTTCATGCCTCCACCTTTGCCGGTTCCCCCGCCGCGGTCCATACCCGCGAACCCGCACCGCTCCGCGAATCAGGGCCCGGCACCGTGTGCAGCGCGCTGACCCGCACATATCCGGGTGCCGCACCGCTCGGGCGCCCCCACCAGCTCCCCTCGGCTACCGGCCGCACCGCCTGCCGGAAAAATCCGCTGGCGGATTTCGCTAGGCTGGTCGATGCAATGACCAGGACAGCCGCCACCGATCTCCGCGACCTTCGCACCCGCCTGGCGAATCTCTCCCTTCGCGACGAACACCGGTTGCGGCGCAGGCTCGACAAGGCCCGCGGCGGCGATCTGGGCGCGGTAGAGGCCGAGATCACGGCGGCCGAACTGCGCGTCGAGGCGCGGCGCGCGGCGGTGCCGGAGATCCGCTACCCGGAACAGCTGCCGGTCACCGCCCGCCGCGAGGACATCGCCGCGGCCATCGCCGAGCACCAGGTGGTCATCGTCGCCGGTGAGACCGGCTCCGGCAAGACCACGCAGATCCCGAAGATCTGCCTCGAACTCGGCCGCGGCATCCGCGGCACCATCGGGCACACTCAACCCCGCAGGCTGGCGGCGCGCACCGTGGCCGAGCGCATCGCCGAAGAACTGGGCACCGAACTCGGCGACGTGGTCGGCTACACGGTGCGGTTCACCGACCACGCCTCCGAGCACACCTTGATCAAGCTGATGACCGACGGCATCCTGCTCGCCGAGATCCAGCGCGACCGGCTGCTGCGACGCTACGACACGATCATCATCGACGAGGCGCACGAACGCAGTCTCAACATCGACTTCCTGCTCGGCTACCTCAAGCAGCTGCTGCCCCGCAGGCCCGATCTCAAGGTGATCATCACCTCGGCGACCATCGATCCCGAACTGTTCGCCCGGCATTTCGCGGACGAACACGGCACGCCCGCACCGATCGTCGAGGTCTCCGGGCGCTCGTATCCGGTGGAGATCCGCTACCGGCCGCTCGCGCTGGAGTTACCGAGCGTCGCCGAGGACGAAGACGACGAGGACACGCGCATCGTCGACCGGGACCCGGTGGACGCCATCGGCGACGCGGTGACCGAGCTGTTCGCCGCGGGCGACGGCGACGTGCTGGTGTTCCTGTCCGGCGAGCGCGAGATCCGCGACACCGCGGACGCGCTGCGCGATCTGAAGCTGCCGCGCACCGAGATCCTCCCGCTGTACGCCCGGCTGTCCACCGCCGAACAGCATCGCGTGTTCGCCCCGCACACCGGACGCCGGGTGGTGCTCGCGACGAACGTCGCGGAGACCTCGCTCACGGTGCCCGGCATCCGGTACGTCGTCGACCCCGGCACCGCGCGGATCTCGCGCTATTCCATGCGGACCAAGGTGCAGCGGCTGCCGATCGAACCGGTGTCCCAGGCATCGGCGCGGCAGCGCTCCGGGCGGTGTGGTCGCGTCGCCGACGGCATCTGCATCCGGCTGTACTCGGAGGACGACTTCGAATCCAGGCCCACGTTCACCGATCCGGAGATCCTGCGCACCAACCTGGCCGCGGTCATCCTGCAGATGACCGCGCTCGGACTCGGCGACATCGAGAACTTCCCGTTCGTGGAGGCGCCGGATCGGCGCGCGATCCGCGACGGCGTCGCCCTGCTCGAGGAACTCGGCGCACTCGCGCGCCGGGACGGCGCGGCCCGGGCGAGTGGCGACGACGCCGCACTGTCGCTGACGCCGATCGGCCGCGAGATGGCGCAGTTGCCGGTCGATCCGCGGATGGCGCGGATGCTGGTCGAGGCGCAGCGCACCGGTTGCCTGGCCGACGTTCTGGTGATCGTCGCGGCGCTGTCGATCCAGGACGTCCGCGAGCGTCCCGCCGAACAGCAGCAGGCAGCCGATACCAAGCACGCCCGCTTCACCGTGGACGGTTCCGATTTCCTGGCCTACCTGCGCCTGTGGGAGTACCTCGGCGGACAGCGCAAGTCGTTGTCATCCAATCAGTTCCGGCGCCTGTGCCGGGAGGAGTTCCTGCACTACCTGCGAATTCGGGAGTGGCAGGATCTGCACGGCCAACTGCGCACGATCACCAGGGGCCTCGGCTGGTCCACGCGGGCGGAGGGTTCGGCGGACGGCGCGGAACCGGGCGGGGCCGAAGCGGCGGCACCGGATCGCAAGTCCGGCAACAGGTCACGCCGACGTCGCGGCGGTGACGGCCGCGCCGGCTCCGAACGTGGCAGATCCGCCACCGCAGCCGTCGTGGACAGCGACGGACTCCCCTGGGATGCCACGTCCATCCATCAGGCGCTGCTGGCGGGCATGCTGTCGCACATCGGCGTCCGCGAAGCGGAAAGCCGGGAATTCCTCGGCGCCCGCAATGCCAAATTCATGATCTTCCCCGGTTCGTCGCTGGCGAAGAAGCCGCCCCGCTGGGTGATGGCCGCCGAACTGGTCGAGACGTCGCGGCTGTGGGGCCGGATGGCCGCGAAGATCGAGCCCGAATGGGCCGAGCGGCTAGCGGGCGACCTCGTCAAGCGCACCTACTCCGAACCGCACTGGTCGGCCAAGCGAGGCTCGGCGCGCGCCTACGAACGGGTGACGTTGTACGGGATCCCGCTGGTCACCGGCAGGCCAGTGGACTACGGCCGCATCGACCCCGAACTGTCGCGCGAGTTGTTCATCCGCCATGCCCTGGTGCAGGGCGAATGGCAGACCCGGCACGAGTTCTTCCACCGCAATCGCGCGCTGCTCGACGATGTCGCCGACCTGGAGCACCGCGCCCGCCGCCGCGACATCCTGGTCGACGACGAGGTGCTGTTCGAGTTCTACGACAAGCGCCTGCCCGCCGACATCGTCTCGGTGCGGCACTTCGACAGCTGGTGGCGCACCGCACGCCGGGAAGACCCGGCTCAGCTGGACTTCTCCACCTCCACCGTGGTCAACGAGGGCGCGGCCGCGCTGGACCCGGCGGCCTTCCCCGACTCGTGGCGGCAGGGCGAACTCAGTTTTCCGCTCTCCTACCAGTTCGAACCGGGCAACGAGGACGACGGTGTGACCGTGCGGATCCCGGTGGAACAGCTCGCCCACGTCCGCGCCGTCGGTTTCGATTGGCTGGTGCCGGGCATGCGCGACGAGCTGGCCGCGGCGATGATCAAGACATTGCCGAAGACGTTGCGGCGCAGCGTCGTTCCCGCCCCCGATTTCGCGGCCGCCGCGTTGGCGGCGCTCACCCCCCGTGCGGAGCCGCTGCGCGCCGGGCTGGCGCGCGAGCTGTCCCGGCTCGGCTCGGTTTCCATCGCACCCACCGACTTCGATCTCTCCGCACTGCCCGACCACCTGCGCATGACCTTCGCGGCCGTCGGGGACGACGGTGCCACGCTCGCCCGCGGCAAGAGTCTCACCGCGCTGAAAACGCAACTGGCCGAACAGGTCTCCGCCTCGGTTGCCCGAGCCACCGCGGGCGCGGAACGCCCGCCGGCCACCGTGTGGACCTCGGAATCGCTCGGCGTCATCGCGCCGACGGTGCGGCGAGAGGTCGCGGGGCAGACCGTCACCGGATACCCGGCGCTCGTCGCCGAAGGGGACGGCGTGGCGGTTCGGGTGCTCAGCTCCCCCGCGGAGCAGGCCGCCGCCATGCGCCTCGGCACCAGGGCACTGCTGCTGCACGCACTGCCCACCTCGGTCCGCTCCGCGACCGCGGGCATGTCACCCGCCGACCGCCTCGCCCTGAGCCAGAATCCGTACGGCTCGCTGGAGGCGCTGCTCGAGGACTGCCGTGCGGCCGCCGCCGACGAACTGCTCGCGGCCGCGGGCGGGCCGGTACACGACCCGGCGGAGTTCGACGCGCTCGTCGCCCGGATCAGGCCCGATTTCGCCGCCACCGTCGCTCGCTTCGTACGCGTGGTTGTGCCGATTCTCGCCGGCGCACACCAGGTCTCCGCGGCGCTGGAGCGAACGAGCGAGCGCGACATCGCCGACGACGTCCGTCACCAGCTCGACAACCTGGTGTTCCGCGGCTTCGTGTCCGAGACGGGCGCGGCCCGGCTGCGTGAGCTGCCCCGCTATCTTCAAGCCGCGGTGGCGCGGCTGGAGGCGCTGCCCGGCTCCGCCGTTCGCGATCGGCAAGGCATGGCCGAACTCGATCGGGTACTGGCCGCATACGACCGCCTGGTCGCGTCGCTACCGGAGAACCGCAGGCATGCGCCCGCCGTCACCGAGATCTGGTGGATGATCGAGGAATTCCGGGTCAGCCTGTTCGCGCAGAAGCTCGGCACCCCATTCCCGGTATCGGCCAAGCGCATCGAGAAGGCGATCGCCGCCGTCCGGCGCTGAGTCAGTCGGCGGCCGACAACGCTTCCGCGCGCGCCCGGCGCATATCCCGGATCTCGCGTTCGAAGTCCTCGGCCGAGGTGAACGACCGGTAGACCGAGGCGAAGCGCAGGTAGGCCACCTCGTCCAGATCACGCAGCGGGCCGAGGATGGCCAGACCCACCTCGTGACTGGGCACCTCGGGAGAGCCCTTCGCCCGCACGGCGTCTTCCACCTGCTGGGCGAGCAGGTTCAGCGCATCGTCGTCGACCTCGCGGCCTTGACAGGCCCGGCGCACACCCCGGATCACCTTCTCGCGGCTGAACGGCTCGGTGACGCCGCTACGCTTGACCACCGACAGGATGGCCGTCTCCACCGTGGTGAACCGCCGTCCACATTGCGGGCAGGCGCGACGGCGGCGGATGGCCGCGCCTTCGTCGGCCTCGCGCGAGTCCACCACCCGGGAGTCGGGGTGTCGGCAGTACGGGCAATGCATCCGAGAAATCCTTCGTCGATGCGCGTGCTCGCGTCCGGACCGGGCGCCGATCGCGCGGCGATCGGTCCGGCGAGCCCGTGTACAGAGGTCTATACCCCGGCACCAGACATTCCTCGTACGACACGCGGAACACCTGCATAACACTTCGAGGATACCCGTCCGAGTTTCCGGTTTGTCGCACTCACCCCGGCTACCGGACGGGGCTCGGTCAACCGGAGATCTGCCAGTGCGCGGTCAAGTCCGCCAGCAGGTCCGGCAACCGGGCGGCCAGGCGACCGCGGGCGAGCTTGTTCCAGAACGCCTCGCCGAGGACTGCGCCGGCCGCGACGGGATCGGTCTCCATATCGATGTGGCGGGGCACCAGATCACCGGTGATGTAGTTCCATCGGGTATCGCGGTCGGCCCAGTTGAAGGCGGGCAATGGCACGCGCAGCTCGAGGTTGCGGCCTCCTATCTCGGCGCTGACCACCGTCGGGGCGAACACGCCCGGCGCGCGAACGCCCGGAACAGCGGGTTTGCCCGCGACGGTGCTGACGTAGGTGAGCACGCGGCCGATCGGCGCACGGCCCGCCGAGGTCTCGTCCCACTGGTCGGCCACGACGTGGTTCTGCTCCCGATCGGTCATTCGGACCAGCGCGTCGACAAGGCCGTCCCGGGTACCCGAGGCGATCGACCGCCAGGCGGTGTGGATGTCGTCGTCGAGCACCCCGGCCGCCCGCATCTCATCGATCCCGCGCATGCCGAGCGCGACGTAGGCCTCGTGCATCGGCACCAGATCCGTGAAGATGTGCTTCTGCATGATCATCAGGCGCGTCTGGTACCAGGCGACGTCCGCCGCGGTGAGGCGGGACCCCTCGGTGGCGAGCAGCCGGATGTCCTCCGGCAGCGCGCGCGCCAATTCCGGTGGGGTGGCGCGCAGGAGCTCGGCGACCGTGTCGCCGAGCTGATGGATGCCCGGCACGTCCAGGACGGCGCCGGCGTCGCTCATGTCGAAGAAGCCGGAGGCGAACGATCCACCCGCGATCCCGGCGAGCCCCGCCCAGTAGAACTCCGGGTGCTGCGTGGCCAGCCGCAGGTAGTTGACGTAGACCTGATTGAAGGTGCGTTCGTTCGCGCGCGGGCCGCGACCGGGATCCCACGCCGCCACGTCGATGTCGGCGTTGCGGGTGGCGACCACCAGCCAGTACTGATGCAGCAGCGTGGCGTACCGGCGCGGTGCCACGCCATCGGCCCGCGCCTGGCGCAACGCCTCCGCGAGTTCGGATTCGTCCAGCGGCAGAGAGGAATTGAGCCCGCCCGGCCCCGCACCGTCGCCGTTGACGGACGGGAGGTCGAGATATGGCGCGTAGGCGGGTTCCGCCCTGGCGACGACTGCCGTGCCGAGCCCGAAGACCAGACAGAGGGACAAGGCGGCCACGCGGGTGAAGACCCGAACCGAGCGGCCGGCGGTGCGGAGTGTCATGTGCTGAAAAGTCCCGACTTCGTTCGGGCGCTGTTGCCCGGATCACGTTTTCAGCACGGTAGCAACACGTTCTAGTTTGGCGATCAACAATTCCGGTCGCCCAGAGTGGCCGATTTCCCTTGCGCTCAACGCGAATTGCCGCTCCCCGGCACGCTCGAGCCATCCACCACCGCCGGTACCGACCGACCGGGTCCGCCGCCCCACTCACCCGCCCGCACATGCGCCACCGCGATCAGCCCGACCACCGCCGAAGCGGTGAGCAGCGCGGCGACGGCCAAGGCGGCGAACCCGATCTGCGCCTGCTCGACCCGGCGCATCGGATGTTCGCCACGGGAGCGCCGCCGCGCCGAAGTGCGCGCGCCCCGGTCGTAGGCGACCATGCCCGCGCCGGGACGCGCGCCGGGCGGGCGCCGGTCGACCGCGGATCGGTGCGCAGGCGTCAGCGCACGCGGGCGCGCGCCGCCGCACAGCAGCCGCCGAGCGCTCTCGTACCCGAGATCGTCCTGCACCGAAACGGGATCGGCGGCGCGGCGCCCGCCTTCGGCCTCCGCCGCGCCGACGGAACGGGTGACATGGCTGATCGCAGTGCTCATCGGACAAACCTCCGTAGTGGGTGCTCCGTCGCCGTTCGAGCCGTTCGAACACGTGTTCAGACTTCATTCGCTCAAATGTTCGAAGAACTGGTGTTCGATTTCTACCACGCCGCGGCGACAAAGTCAGCCCGAACACCCGACATGCGTCGAACAGATGTTTGATCCAACGGCGCGACCGGACTAGATTCGAAGGACCGAAGACATGACAGGCCATGCGGACACACGCCGGGCGCGGACCGGCCTGGCACAGCAGGAAAGGGCGGTTGCGGTGAGGCAGACGGACGACACGGGTGACGAGACCGACAGCGGCGCCGACGCGGCGGGTACCGGGGCGGATCTCACCGTGCGTCAGCGCAAGGTGCTCGAGGTGATCCGCACCTCGGTGAGCGAGCGCGGCTACCCGCCGAGCATCCGGGAGATCGGTGACGCCGTCGGCCTCACCTCCACCTCGTCGGTCGCCCATCAGCTGCGTGCCCTCGAGCGCAAGGGCTACCTGCGCCGCGACCCGAATCGGCCACGTGCCGTCGACGTCCGTGGCCTGGACGAAGTGGTGCGGTCGGTGACCAGCCTGCCGGTCGCGGCGGTCGACGACGGTGAGATCTCCGTGGAGGTCGATCGCCCCGTCCCCACCTTCGTCCCGGTGCTCGGCCGCATCGCCGCCGGTGGCCCGATCCTGGCGGAGCAGGCCGTGGAGGACGTCTTCCCGCTGCCGCGCGAACTGGTCGGCGACGGTTCGCTGTTCCTGCTGAAGGTCGTCGGTCAGTCCATGATCGACGCGGCGATCTGCGACGGCGACTGGGTGGTCGTGCGGCAGCAGAACGTGGCCGAGAACGGCGACATCGTCGCGGCGATGATCGATGGCGAGGCCACGGTGAAGACCTTCAAGCGCACCGGCAAGGACGTCTGGCTGATGCCGCACAACCCGGTCTTCGAGCCGATCCCCGGCAACGACGCGCAGATTCTGGGCAAGGTCGTCACGGTGATCCGTAAGATCTGACGGCCCGGCGGACCGATCCACCGCCGACGGGGCGCCTGTCGGGGGTGGACGTCCGGCACTCACAGCTGATTGCCAGCCGCCGCGCAGGAGATCCACCGGAACGCTTGCGAGACTCCTGCGGTGACAGCGATCCCCGCCGAGCCCGATGCGAATCCGATTGCCACTCCGCTCGAGCCGGGCGGATTACCGCCCGCACGCCTACGGGAACGGGTGGGTCTGGCGGCGCTGCTGATCGGGACCGCGGCCGCGTATCTGTGGCACATCACGGTCAACGGGATGGGCAACGGCTTCTACGCCGCGGCAGCCTGGTCGGGTGCGCGGAACTGGAAAGCGGTGCTGTTCGGTTCCCTGGACCCGGGCAACTTCATCACGGTGGACAAGCCGCCGGTCTCGCAATGGGTGATGGGCGTGTCGGGTCAGCTGTTCGGATTCGGCAGCGCGAGCATGCTCGTGCCGCAAGCCCTGATGGCCGTCGCCGCGGTGGCGCTGATGTACGCGATGGTCGCGCGGGCCACCAGCAGCCGGGCCGCCGGTCTGCTCGCCGGTGCCGTGCTGGCGGCAACACCGGTGGTGGCGTTGATGTTCCGGTTCAACAATCCGGATGCCGTGATGGTGCTGCTGATGACCGCGGGTGCGTACTGCACGCTCCGGTCGGCGCGGCGGGCGAGCGTGCGCTGGCTGATGCTGGCGGGCGTCGCGCTCGGGTTCGCGTTCCTGGCGAAGATGCTCGAAGGTCTCATGGTGTTGCCCGCCTTGGCGCTCACCTATCTGATCGTCGCGCCGACCTCGGTGCGAAACCGCTTGCTGCACTTGTCGGCCGCCGCGGCGACCCTGGTCGTCTCGTCGGGCTGGTATGTGCTGCTGACGATGCTGTGGCCGGCCACGGCGCGGCCGTATCTGGCGGGCTCGACGGACAACACGTTCATGGATCTGGTGCTGGGATACAACGGATTCGCCCGCTTCCTGGGCCACAATCACCACGGCGGCAGCGGATTCGCGCTGCCCGCCGGATACGAGATGCCCCCGGCTACCGGGCACGGCGGCGGGTTCGCCGGATTCAGCGGGCCGGGTCCGGCTCGCCTGTTCACCGGTGAGATCGGTTTCGAGATCTCCTGGCTGCTTCCGGCCGCCTTGCTCGCCTTCGCACTGGTGCTCGCCTCCCGCCTACGCGCGCAGCGGACGGATCCGATTCGCGCCGCCGCCTTGGCGTTCGGGCTGTGGCTGATCGTCGACGGCGTCGCGTTCACCGTGATGCGCGGCGGCATGCACGCCTACTACACATTGGCGATCGGTCCCGCCGTGGCCGGGATGTTCGCCGTCGGGGTGGCCGAGATGTGGCGGCGCCGATCCGAGGCGTTCGGCCGCATCGGCGCCGCCGCGCTGGTGCTCACCTCGGGGCTGTGGGCGTTCGTCCTGCTGAACCGCAATCCCGGGTGGCTGCCGCCGCTGCGCTGGACACTCCTGGCGATCTCGCTGGCTGTGGCGCTCGGACTGGTCGCCGCCGCGTTCCCGGCCGGCGCTCGACGAGTGCGAGCCAGAGCCGTATCGGTGCTCGTCGCCGTGGGCGTGCTCGCCGGAATCGGCGGGTCGACGGCCTACGCCGCGGCCACGCTGCCGCAGGCGCACACGGGAGGCAGTCCTACGGTGGGCCCGGCGCGGACCGCGGCGGCCGTACCGGCGAACGACGCGCGTCGCGAGGTGACCGCGTTCGTCGGCCGGGAGGTCGAACCACAGCTCGCCGCGCTGTTGCGCGGCACCTCAACGCCCTGGTCGGCCGCCGTGGATCGCTCGTCGGTCGCCGCGTCGCTCGAACTCGCCAGCCATACCTCGGTCGTCGCCATCGGCGGCTTCACCTCCGACGATCCCGTACCCAGCCTCGACGACTTCCGGACCATGGTGCGCACCCATCAGGTGACGTACTACCTCGCGCAGGAGGTGCGGCTGCCCGATTCGTGGCGGGTGCGCGATCAGTCCGCCGGAACCGACGTTCCCGACAACGGATGGTGGCGACCGGCCGGACACAAGGACATCGCCGATTGGGTGGCGGCGCACTACACCGCGGTGCACATGGGCAACGTCGCGGTCTACGACCTCACCGCCCCGGCCTGCGACGGCGCACCATCGTCATCGGCCGCGGCCTGCGCGAAATGAGCGCGTAGTTCCGCGGTCGTGGGCCAACCGTCAGCCGAGATGATCCGGGTGGCGGCCGGTCCGTATCGGGGGTCAGCTCCCGACGCCGAGGGCGGTCAGAAATACCAGCACGACGGTCGTGACAGCGAATACGCCGTGAGCCGCGACGACGGCTACGGGAAAGTGCCCTTCGGGTGGTTCGGCGGTTCCGGCGGAACGCGCCCGGTAGGTGGGAATCCAGCGCAGCAACATGGTGAATCCGAGTAGCGCCACCGGGATCAGCAGGACGAACGCGATCCACGCCAGCGCGGTGCTGTCGACGACCAGGTACACGATCCAGACGATCAGTCCGGCCACCGCGAGCAGGAAGTGCCCGAACAGTACCGGGGCAGGCAGCTGCGTCGAATTCGGCTGGCGGGTGCCGCCCTTGGCGATCCAGGTGCCGAGCAGGAAGAAACCGCCGCCCGCGGTGAGCAGCCAGAAGATCAGTGCCGCGATGCCCATGGTGTGCCTCCTGACGGTGGGAAGGGATTCAGTGTGTGAAGCCGCCTGCCTGAGTGGTCTCGTCGGCGACACGTACGCCGTACCGGTAAGCGAGCTTGCCGCCGAGATACCCCGAGAAACCCAAGGCCGCCAGGGCCACCACCGACAGCGCCAGCGGGCCGACCGGGACGGCGCGTGTGGTGTCGGCGCCCCGCCGCCACACGAAACCGACCGCATAGGCGATGGTCACCAGCAGATTGAGGGTCATGTGCAGCAAACCGGTGCGGAAGGCGGGCGTCCCGGTCGGGATCGCGAGCAGATCGAGGAAACCGATCGTCGCGGCGGCCAGGGCGCCGAGCACGCCGATCGCGATCAGCCACGACGACCCCCTGACCAGGAACTCCGGATCGTCGACCCATCGGGATGCGAGGTCGAACACCAGACTGGCGACCCAGGCGCCGATCGGGACGGTGACCAGAATCGGATGGAACGGATGCCCATACGGGCCTGCCAGCATGGCACTCACCGGCTGCTTCGCCTGCCGTGTATCCCCGGTCATGGCGCACCTCCGCCGAGGTCGATCACATTCACATCCGCCGACCGGCGACCGAGCCGAGACTCGGCGACGGTCCGCCGAGTCATTTCACTCCGTCCGCGCCGATGGCCGGCGGCTATCACTCTCTTATGTGCGGTGATATTGCATCTCTTACGGAGGGTCACAAAGTGGACGTACCACCGTACGGAAATTGCACACCTCGTCGGGGAAAACCGTTTCCACCGCCCTGACACCGAATTCTCGGCCGGTCGCACAACTGCACTTTCCCGCTTATGGAGCGGCTACGACATCATCGGGAGCATCGGCATCGACATGCCCGGGAACATGCTGTTCCACATATCGCGCAACATCCCCATCATCTGATCCATCACGGCAGTTCACCTCCCTTCGGGTGCGATCCGAAATGCGGATCAGCCCGTCGGGCACGATGGCGGGGGGACGCGCCGACACACCGTTTCTGGACTTCAGCCCGGACAACTAACGATGAAATACACGTGTCGCTCCCCGAGATCGGGCTCGACAGCTATATACAGGATACGCGCACGGAGGTGCCCCAAACACGCCGACCCTTTTTAGAACCATCGAGTTCACCGCAATTCAACGGTTCGGCACCCTGTCCGAAAAAGCGGCGTTTCGGCGCGTGGCGGTGCAGCCACCGGCTTCGGTGTCCACCGTGGACGAGGCCGCCTACAACTCATCATTTGATCACCGGGCTCTCCGGTGCGGCCAGTCGCCGATTGGTGGACTCCAGCTGCCGCACCGTGGCCGCTGCCAGAGCGCGAGTCTGGGCCTCGTCCAGGCGCCCGCACAGCCGTCCCCAGTGCACCGCGACCCGCTCCCCTACCGCGACGTCCGGCAGCGCCGCGTAGCCGTCCACCCGGATCGGCACCGAACGCGCCGTTTCCGCCGACAACGCCAGACGTTCCCCGTCCCAGCTCAGCCCGCGGCAGCGCAACACGATCTCGCCGCCGGCGCGGTCGAGCACCGTTCCCCAGGTGATCCGGCAGTTGTCGAGGACGCGCAGAGGATGTTCGTTACCGTGCCGCAGCAGCCGCGACCACGGGTACACGCCGAAGACGTGGAAGCAATGGTTGGCGGCCGCCTCCTCGGCCAGGCGCGGTGTCAGGTGCGTCCAGTAACCGCCCGCGACCGGGCCGAGCAGATCCAGTAGTTCGGCGGTGAACTCGCGCGCATCCAGATCCGCGCCGACGCCGCCGCCCAGCCAGTAGGCCTCGACCAGCCTGCGGTCCAGCGGGTCCGCGATGCCCGTCATGCGCGCCATCACGCGCAGGTACGGCCATGCTCCGGTGAACCGGCGCGCCACCGCCCGCACCTGCTCCTCCGAGCCGTCGCGCAGGGCCGTGGCGTCGGGGGGCCCGCAGTAGCCGAGCCGATTCGGGGCATAGGCGTACCGGGCGAACATCTCCGCTCCGCTGTCCGCCATCAGCACGGCCCTCCGCCGGGGGACCACCGCTGTTCGATCCGGCCGAATCGCCACACCCCGACCGCGAGCGCCCAGGTCAGCACGAACAGCCCCGCGATCACGAACCCCATGGCGCCCAGATCGAGCCCGCCGACCCACGCGAGTGGTCCATCGGCGATGCCGAATTCGTCGGCCAGCAGCGAGATCATCTCCTGTGCGCCGATCAGCAGCGCCACGGCCACCGACAGACCGGTCACGACGATGTTGTAGTAGACGGTGCGCAGCGGCCCGGCGAACGCCCACCCGTAGGCGTAGTTCATGAACGCGCCGTCCAGCGCGTCGAACAGCGTCATACCCGCCGAGAACAGCACGGGCAGCACGAGGATCGCGTACCACGGCAGGTCGGTCGCCGCCGCGCCGCCCGCGATCACCAGCAGGCTCACCTCGGTGACGGTGTCGAAGCCGAGACCGAACAGCAGCCCGACGAGGTACATCTGCCACGGCGCGCGCACCGCCCGGGTCAGCGGCCCGATCACCCGCTGCACAGCGCCGCGGTCCTGCAACCGCTGCCGCAACGCGGCATCGTCGTAGCTCCCGCGACGCATAGACCGGAACACCCGCCAGATCCCGATCAGTGAGACCAGGTTCAACGCCCCGATGGCGAGCAGGAAAGTGCCGGAGATCCCGGTGCCGAACAGGCCGGTCCACCGTTGCAACCCGGAGTTCTCGTCGCGCAGGTTGCCCGCCAGCGCCTTGACGCCGAACGCCAGCAGCGCGACGAGGACGAAGACGATGGTGGAATGCCCGAGCGAGAACCAGAATCCGGCCGACAGCGGCCTGCGCCCGTCCGCGACCAGCTTGCGGGTGGTGTTGTCGATCGCGGCGATGTGGTCGGCGTCGAACGCGTGGCGCATCCCGAGCGTGTAGGCGGTGACGCCGAGGCCGACGCCGAACACCGCACCGTCCACCGCGTATCCGCCGGGGACCACGAGCAGCAGCAGCGCGGACCACCCGAAGACGTGCAAGGCGACGACGACCGCGGCCATCCCCGCGACGTCGCGCCGCTGCCGCCCGTCCAGCGGGGCACGCGGCGCCGCAGGCGTGTCGGCGATCCGAACGATGATCCACACCTCGCCTTCTGGCTCGGGACCGATACCTTTGCCCGGTCAGCAGATCCGTGGCAGTTGCTCGCCCGCGGGCAGATCCACCACCCGCGTGCCGCCGAGTGCCGTGCGGGCGACCACCATGCCGGGATGTTCTGCGACGCAGCGGCCGATCGCGGCGGCCTGCGCGCCCAGCGGATGTTCCCGCATCGCCGCGAGCACGCGATCGGCGTCCTCGGGCGCTACGAACGCCAAGAGCTTGCCCTCGTTGGCCACGTACATCGGGTCCAACCCGAGCAGCCCGCACGCGTCGCGCACGCCGTCGGGCACCGGCAGCTGTCGCTCGTCCAGGGCCACGCCGATTTTCGCGGCGCGGGCGATCTCGTTGAGCGAGGCCGCGACGCCGCCGCGGGTGGGGTCGCGCAGCACGTGCACATCGGCGCCGGTGGCCAGCATCGCCGCGACCAGACCGTGCAGCGGCGCGGTGTCGCTGAGCACGGTGGTACCGAACTCCAGTCCCTCGCGGCAGCTGAGCACCGCGATGCCGTGCACCCCGATCTCGCCGCTGACCAGCACGACGTCGCCCGGGGTCGCGCGTTGCGGCCGGATGTCCACCTCGGGAGCCACCACGCCGATGCCCGCGGTGTTGATATAGATCCCGTCACCGTGCCCGGCGTCGACCACCTTGGTGTCCCCGGTGACCAGCTGGACCTCCGCCGCCAGCGCGGCGGTGCCCACCGCCTGCGCGATGCGCGCGATGTCGGCCAGCGCGGTGCCCTCCTCCAGGATGAACGCGGTGGACAGCACCATCGGGCGCGCACCGGACATCGCCAGATCGTTCACCGTGCCGTTGACCGCGAGCTCACCGATCGTGCCGCCCGGGAACACCAGCGGCTTCACCACGAACGAGTCGGTGGAGAAGGCCAGCCGCGCGCCGTCGAGCGTGACCACCGCGGAATCGGTCAGGTCCGCGTTCGCGGCCGAGCCGAACGCGGGCAGGAACAAATGCTCGATCAGTTCGCCGGACATCGCGCCACCGCCGCCGTGGCCCATCACGATGTTCGGCGAATCCCGCAGCGGCATCGGGCAGACCCAGCCCTCCATGTCGATCGTCACGGGGGCGGTGCCTTCCTCAGGCATGCGCCACCTCCGCTGGCAGATCGAGGCGCCGGTACAGGTAGTAGGCGGCGCACGCGCCTTCGGAGGACACCATGGTGGCGCCCAACGGGTTACGCGGCGTGCACTGCTTGCCGAAGGCGGCGCACTCGTGCGGTTTGATCAGTCCTTGCAGCACCTCGCCGGAGCGGCAGATGGTCGACTCGGCGGTGTGCAGGTCGCCCACGGCGAAGCGGTGTTCGGCGTCGAACTCCCGGTAGCGTTCCGAGAGCCGCCAGCCGCTGCGCGGGATGACGCCGATGCCGCGCCAGGCTCGGTCGGTGACCTCGAAAACGTCTTGCAGCATGGCTTTCGCCGCGGGATTGCCCGCCGCGGACACCGCGCGCGGGTACGCGTTCTCCAGTTCGTGCCTGCCCGACTCCAGTTGCAGCACGGTGCGGCGGATGCCCTCCAGGATGTCCAGCGGCTCGAAGCCGGTGACCACCATCGGCACCCGGTACCGCTCGGCCAGCGGCGGGTACTCGGCGGTGCCCATCACGGTGCAGACGTGCCCGGCGGCGAGGAACCCCTGCACCCGGCAGGTCGGCGACTCCATGATCGCGGCGATGGCGGGCGGCACCAGCACGTGCGACACCAGCAGCGAGAAGTTCCTGATCCCGAGGCGCTTCGCCTGGTACACCGTCATGGCGTTGGCCGGAGCGGTGGTCTCGAATCCGATGCCGAAGAACACGACTTCGCGGTCCGGGTTCTCCTTCGCCAGGTTCAGCGCGTCCAGCGGCGAGTAGACAACCCGGACGTCGCCGCCCTCGCTCTTCACCCGGAACAGGTCCTTGGAGCTGCCCGGCACGCGCAACATGTCGCCGAACGAACAGAAGATCACGCCCGGTCGCGCGGCGATCTCCAGCGCCTTGTCGATCACCTCCAGCGGGGTGACGCACACCGGGCAGCCGGGGCCGTGGATCATCTCGATCTGGTCGGGCAGCAGCTGGTCGATGCCGTGGCGGATGATCGAGTGGGTCTGTCCGCCGCAGACTTCCATGATCGCCCAGCGGCGGCTGGTCGTGGTGCGGATCCGGTCGAGCAGGCGCTGGGCCAGCTCGGGATTGCTGAATTCGTCCAGATATTTCATGACTGAGCCTCCGGTTCCTCGGGTGACGGCTCGACGGCGGGATTGTCCAGACCCGCCTGCTTCGCGGCGATGGCGAACCCGTCGCCGAATTCCTCGTTCAGTACGCCGAGGTGCTCGAACTCGGCCAGGGTCCGCAGCGCGGATTCCTCATCCAGACGCTGGATCGCGAAACCGACGTGGACCACGACGTAGTCGCCGACCGCCGCGTCCGGGATGTATTGCAGGCACACGTCCTTGTGCACGCCGCCGAAGTCGACGATCGACATCAGCGTGCCGTCCCGCTCGTGCAGGCTGAGCACTTTGCCTGGTACCGCAAGACACATCGTTGCTCTCCTTCGCTCATCCCTCGCTACACGCGAGGAGTTGCCCGAACGCGAGGCCGCCGTCGTTGGGCGGCAGTCGGTGGTGGGTGATCACGGTGAACCCGTTGTCGCGCAGCAGCGCGCACGAGCGCGCGAGCAGCAGGGCGTTCTGGAAGACGCCGCCGGACAGGGCGACGACCGTTCTCGGTGCGGCGTAACGGGCCGCGAGGTCGAGCACCAACCGAGCGACGGCGGCGTGGAAGCGCGCGCCCACCACCTGCGCGGGCGCGCCCGCGCGAACGTCGGCGACCACGTCCGCGATCACCGGTGCTGGATCGATCCCGGCCGGATCGCCGTCGGTGAGCGGGAATCGGTAGGCGGTGTCGCCTTCGGCCCCCGCACGCGAGAGCCCTTCCAGCTCGATCGCCGCCTGGGCTTCGTAGTCGACGACGTGCCGCACGCCGCACAGCGAGGACACCGCGTCGAACAACCGGCCCATGCTCGACGTGGGCGCGCAGCCCAGCCCGGTGCGGAACTGGTGGGCCAGCACCGAGCGCTCGGCGGGCGGACACGCCGCGACCGCGGGAATGTCCTCGGACCAGTCGATCCCGGCCGCGCGCAGATGAGCAAGCGCCATGCGGTAGGGCCTGCGCACGGCGATGTCGCCGCCCGCGAGCGGCACGTACTTCAGGTGCGCCAGGCGCCGATAGCCCTTGTAGCCCGCCAGCAGGACCTCACCGCCCCACACCGCCGCGTCCGGCCCGTACCCGGTGCCGTCGAAGGCGATGCCGATCACCTGCTCGGTGGGGCCGAGTCCGTGCTCGCCCATGACGGCGGCGATGTGCGCGTGATGGTGCTGGACGGTGTAGACGGCTCGCTCGCCCGCGTGCCTGCGCGCCCAAGCGGTGGAGCGGTAACCCGGGTGTGCGTCGGCGACCAACTGCGCGGGGCGGACCCCGGTGAGTTCACCGAGGTGGCGCTGCGCGGCGTCGAAGGAGCGCAGCGTCGCCAGGTCGTCCATGTCGCCGATGTGCTGGCTCAGCCAGGCGTAGCGGCCGTCGGCCATGGCACAGGTGTTCTTGAGGTCGGCGCCGACGGCGAGCGTCGGCGGCAGCGGCACCGGCAGCAACAGCGGTAGCGGCGCGTACCCGCGCGAGCGCCGGACCGGTAGCTCGCGGCCGCCGAGCGAGCGCACCACCGAGTCGTCGCAGGGCACCAGGATGCGCCGGTTGTGCGACAGCCAACCGTCGGCGAGCCCGGCGAGGCGGGTACGGGCGTCGTCGTCCTGGTAGCAGATCGGCTCGCCGCCGAGATTGCCCGAAGTCATCACGAGCACCTGCGGGCCGGGCGGGTCGCCGGGCAGACCGAACAGCAGCAGATGCAGCGGGGTATAGGCGAGCATGACGCCGAGATCCGGGTTGCCGGGCGCCACCGATGGCGCGGGCACCGCCTCGTGGTGCACGACCGCCGAGCAGTACTCCGGATCGCTCGAGGCAGCTCCCTCGGGCGGGCGACGGCGAGCGAGCAACACGATGGGGCGCGCCGGGCCGGTCAGCAGCGTCGCGGCGGCGTCGTCGACGGCGACGATGGCCCGTGCCGTGGCCAGGTCCGGCACCATGACGGCGAAAGGTTTGTCGCCGCGACGCTTGCGCCCGCGCAGTTCCGCGACGGCCGCCTCGTTCGTGGCGTCACAGGCGAGGTGGTACCCGCCGATGCCTTTGACCGCCAGGATGCCGCCCTCGCGCAGCAGTCGCCGCGCGGCCGTCAGCGGCGCGCCTGCTCCCGGTCCGGTATAGGCGAGCGTGGGTCCGCAGTCGGGGCAGGCGATCGGCTGCGCGTGGAAGCGGCGGTCGGCGGGATCGGCGTATTCCCGTGCGCACCGGTCGCACATGGCGAAGTCGGCCATCGACGTGCGCTCGCGGTCGTAGGGCAGGCTCGCGATGATGGTGAAACGCGGACCGCAGTTGGTGCAGTTGACGAACGGATGGCGATAGCGGCGATCGCGCGGATCGCGCAGCTCGCGTTCGCAGTCGGCGCAGATCGCGACATCGGGCGAGGCGAGCGTGCGACCGCCGCCCTCGCGCGTGGTGCCCGCGATGTGGAATCCGGTGCCGCCGCGCGCCGGGATGTCGGCCTGCTCCACCGACTCGATCACCGCCAGCGGCGGCGGACGCAGGCGCAACCGCCGGGCGAACTCGTCCAGATCGCTCGGCGCTCCCTCGATCTCGATGATCACGCCGTTGCTGTCGTTGCTCACGCTGCCGGACAGCGCCAGTTCCGCGGCGGTGGTGTAGACGAACGGCCGGAACCCGACGCCTTGCACCACACCGCGCACCAGCAGACGCCGCCGCAGCCGCACGGTGCTCATGGCCGGTCCCCGCGTTGCAGCAGACGCAGCCCGTGCAGCGCCGCCTCGGCTCCCGCGGCGTCGGTCTTCTCCACCGCGAAGCCCATGTGGATGATCACCCAGTCACCCGGCCGGGCCGGATCGTCTTCCAGCAGGCCGATGTTCACCTTCCGCTGCTCGCCGGACACGTCGACCAGCGCGATCTGGCCGTGGTAGCCGTCGGGGATCGCCAGCACCCGTCCCGGGATACCCAGACACATGGTCAGTCCTCCTGTCGCGCTGTGGCCCGCGGAAGCGGGGAGTCATCGGATGCCCCGGCGGGCAGGAACGCGGCGAGCACCGCACCGACGGCGGCGACCGCGTCCGGCACCGCCGCGGCCACCGGCGCGGACAGACCGATGCCCTCCTCCACACAGGCGACCTGACAGCCGATCACCACCGTGGGCGGTAACGCGCCGCCCAGCGCGCGTACCCCGGCGAAGACGGCGTCCGGACTCATCGCGTGGGCGTCGAGCTGTGCGGCGCCGGTGTCCTCAGGGGCGGCGCCGAACACCTCGATCCGGCCTGGCGCACCGCGGTCGGGCAGCGCATCGATCAGCACCAGCGCCGCCCACGGGTCGAGCAGGTCGTAGGCGAGATGCATGCCGCGGATGCCGTAGTCCACCGCGCGCACGCCCGGGTCGGGGTGACGCGGCAGCCTGCGCACCACCTCCGGTCCGAATCCGTCGTCGCCGAGGAAGATGTTGCCGATCCCGGCGATCAGCACCGCGGCCGTCGGGTCACCCCTCTTTCTCGGTGGGCGTTGTCGCGCCACCCACGCGCGCGTCGTCGACCTTTCCGGTCGCCGTCTCCGCGGGGGCGTTGGCGGTGTCCTTGCGTTCGTCGTATGGAGGTGTCGCCGCTTCGGCGCCGGAAGGGGCTTGCGAGGTGAACTCGGCGCCCTTCTTGGTGTCATCCGAATGCGCGGAGGTCATCTCCTCGTGATCGATGTGCCCGGGTTCCCGGTCCGCCGGGCCTCCGGCCGCGACGCCCGTGCCCGCGTCGCGCGAACCCGGCGCGCCACGTGCCGATTGCGGCTCTTCGCGATACTCACCCATGATGCTCCTTTCCGGTTCCCCGCTACATGTGCCGGATCTTCAGGTATCGCCGCAGATCCGGGATCGACCGCACGCCGAGATACACTCCCGCCGCCACCAGCACGGCGACGACGGTCGTCGAGACCACTCCCACGGTTTCCATAGCGGACTTCCTTTCATTCCTCGGTGCCGTCGAGCGGCTCCAGTTCGTCGGGCGCGAAATACAGGTAGCGCCCGTACCATTCGTGCAGCTCGGCCGCCGGATCGGCGTCCAGCACCACCCCGACGTGCGCCTGCCCGTCCACGTCCTGATGGACCGAGACGACCCGGGCGCGCTGCCCGTCGAAGAACAGATCCTGGGCGTCGGCCCGCCGCGCCGGATGCAGCCGGACCCGGCTGCCCTTGCGCACCAGCGCTCCCGCGACCGGCACGGCGTCGAGATCCGGGCGAACGGCGCCGTCGGCCAGCGGGTCCCACCAATCGACGCCCTCGGGGACCTCCGGGATCAACCCGGGCCCCTCGGCATGCGGGTCGCGCAGCACCCCGTGCAGCTGCCGCATCGCGTCCGGCGACATGGCCTCGCAGCGGTCGATGATCTCCGCCGCGCGCGGGTCGGTGGCCCGGGCCCGCGCCTTCTCCGCGTCGGTCATGGTGAGTATGCGCAGCGTGAGGATCTCGTCGATCTCGGTGGAGTCGAACAGCGCGCCTTCGCTCTGCTCCGCGATCTCCGGATGGTCGTAGAGGATGATCGGCGAGATGAGCAGCACGCTGTAGTCCCCGGGCGGCCCCGCGAGCACCGGGAAACACCGGTACCGATCGCAGCGGGCAGCCACGGCGGTGGCGTCGGGCGGCGGTTCCAACAGGGAAACGAACCGGCCGTCGGTGATCTCCGCGATGATGTGCGCGCCGATCAGCGAGCGAGCGATGGCGTCGCGCTTGTCGGTCGCGGGTGCGCCCACGTTGCGCAGGACGACGGTCAGCCGCAGGAAGCCGTCGTCGCGGTCGGCGGCGAGTTCCAGCTCACCCGCCAGCGGCAGCCTGCTGCGCACGAAGGTGCCCGGCACGGGGGCAACGTCCGTGGCGATCCGCTCGGCGTCGGAGCCGCCCGGGATGTCCAGCGGCCGGACCAGGCGGCCGGGCGCGAGCGGGCCGACGACGACCTCCTGCTCGACCGCCTCGTCCCAGGACAGCCACGACCGCGCACCGTCGGTCAGTTCCGCCACGGGCGCGCCGTCGCCGTCCACCACCTGGCGGCGCTGGAGCTGGAGGAACCGCACGGTCATGGTGAGCTCGGGATTCTCGCCCGGGTCGATCAGGCACTGGGCCGACAGCGTCGGCTCCTCGCCGAGCCCCGCCGCGGCGGCCCCGTGCGGCCCGAGTACACCGAACTGCCAACGCGACTGGTTCTTGCGCGCGTCGGCCCGGTAGGGATAGAGCAGGTAACCCTCGTAGAGCACCGCGTCGGCCACGGCGCGGGCTCGGGCTCGGGCTTCGGCGGTCGTCACGGCGTCTCCTCGGTGCTGGTCAGCAGCCGGGTCACCGCGTCGTCGAAGCCGGGCAGGCCGTGGCTGGATTTGTAGCCGGCCAGCGCCCGGAGCGTGTCGTTGTGCAGCCGCACCCACCCGGAATTCGGGTAGTACGCGTCCATCAGGCCCTGCCACACCGACACGGGCATCTCGAACTTGTCCTCGCGGTCCCACGGAATCTGCTGGATGGCGAATCCGGTCGTGCCCCGGATGAAGACCGTTCCGCTGAACAGGAACAACAGCGGAACCACACCCTCGCGCAACGCGTGCAGGTATTTCGATCCGGTCACCTCGAAGTCGTAGGTGCACGGCATCGGCAGGTCCACTTCGGCACCGCCGGAGAAGCTCGGCACCATGGTGGCGCAGTGCATCCAGAGAAACGACCGCTGGGTCTCGTGCCACCGTTCGCGCGGACCGAACAGGTCGACCAGCCCCGCGGCCTCCTCGTCGGAGTAACCGCGGCGGAACGGCTCGATGCGCACCTGCGCGCGCAGGGCGATGGCGTGCACGGGTTCCTCCGCGAGCGCGGCGATGCCGACGCGCGCGGACAGGATCGGCGCGACGGCGTACGGCTCGGGCTTGATCTCGAGCACCGCGAATGTCGTCGAGTACACCGGGCTCATGCCGCACCACCGGGTTTCGCGCGCGCCGACGCCTCGGTGAAGAACTGCTCCAGGTACTCGTGCACGTCCTGGCCGCCGTCGAATCCCCGCCACAGCAGCCGCATCCGGCCGACGAACTCGTAGCAGGCGTCGATCGGCAGCAGCAGGCAGGCGGCCTGCTCGGTGCGGCGGTCGGGCACTCGGATGAGCAGCGCTTCCACATCCGGGGCGAGCACGTCCAACTCGGGATGCCGGCGCAGGATCGAATTCCACTGCTCCAGCGGCAATTCCGATTCGGTCGCGCCCGCGGGCCCGGGATAGAACGCCACCGTCCGGTCCAGCGCGGAGTTGCGGAAGAAGAACGCCAGATTCACCGGGATGTCCAGTGCGTCCCACTCCCCCTGGCTGATCGTGAAATCGGGGAACGAGACATACCGGTCCGGCACCGCTCGATAGCGCAGCGCCGCGTTCTGGTCGACGAACAGCAGGTAGCAACCGCGGCACACACACATCAGCTGCCTGCCCTCGACGTTCACCACATGCTGGTGCCGCTCGGCGATCGGTTCGGCGCACATCTCGCACCGCTCGCCGGGCCGGGGGGCGGGTCCGCGATCGGCGGCGATCCGCTGGAGCGCGCGGAACGGTGTGCTCACCCGTTGACCTCCACCGGCACCGCCACCGACAGTTCGCCGGAGCGCACGAGCACGGGCAGCGGCTCGAGGTGCCCTTCGCCGTCGACTCGGGCGCCCGCGTGCACCACGTCGTAGTGCGCCCGGCAGGCCGGACACCGCAGCACCGCGTCACCGGCCGGGAACCCCAGGCGCCGCTCCAGTGCCGCACCCGCGAGCGAGCGATCGCACGCGGGGCAGTGGTCCCGGTAGGCGTACACCTCCGCGCCGACCCGGCAGGCCAGCACGGTCAGCCCGGCGACGGTGAAACCACCCACCTCGCCCGCGTTCAGTTCGGCCAGTTCGGGGACGGCCACCCAGTTGCCGGACCGCGCGCCGTCCGCGCGCACGCGCGAGAACAGCGAATCGGCGGAGATCACCCCCGCCGACTCGGTTTGTGCGGCGACTACTTCGATGGACTCGATCTCCGGCGCGGCCGCCCGCACCGCGTCCTCCACGGCCAGTTCGAGCGTCACCGACGAGGACGGACAGCTCTTGCAACTACCCGCCAGTTCCAAGCGGACCACGCCGTCGACGATGTCGACCAAGTGGACGTCGCCGCCGTGGGAACCGAGATACGGGCGCACGCTGTCCAGCGCGTTCCCCACGCGGGTGGCCACATCGTGCGGATGCAACCCGTGCACGAGCAGCAGGCTCGCGACCAGATCGTCGCGGGTCAACCGCTCGACCGCCGCGTCGTCGAGCAGCTCGACGACGCGGGTCAGTCCCGCGCCGTAGAGTCCGACCAGTTCGCGCACGAGTTGCTCCGCGCGTTCGCGGGCGAGCGCACCGCCCGCCGAACTCGCTTCCAGCAAGGTCTCGATGCGATCACCGGCTTCGCGCCACCGGGAATCGTCGAGCGTCGCGTCGTCCCGGTCGTCCGGGCGATCCTCCACCGTCACCTCCGGTCGTTTCGCCCGACGCGGACTCACTCGGGCGTGAGCGTCTGCGTCGGTGAGTGCAGCTTCTCCAGCGTCTTGCCCTTGCCGAGATACATGTGCACGCCACAGGGCAGGCAGGGATCGAAACTGCGCACGGTGCGCATGACATCGATGCCCTTGAAATGCTCGCGGTCGTTCTCCTCGAAGATCGGCTGGCCCTGCACCGCGTCCTCGTACGGTCCGGGCGTGCCGAAGCTGTCGCGCGGGCTGGCGTTCCACGGCGTCGGCGGGTACGGGTGATAGTTGGCGATCTTGCCGTCGCGGATCACCATGTGATGCGACAGCACGCCGCGCACCGCCTCGGTGAAGCCGCAGCCGATGCCCTCTTCCGGCACCTCGAACTTCTCCCAGGTCTTGGTGTGGCCGGCTCGGATCTCCGCCATCGCCTTCTCCGCGAAGTGCAGCGCGCAGGCCGCCGCGTACGCCTGGAAGTAGGTGCGCGCGCGGTTGCGCTCGAGGGTGTTGCTGCCGTGCACCGGGATGTTCCACTCCAGCGTGACCGGGCCCTTGAGCGCGGTCTTGGGCAGATTGATCTGCACGCTGTGCCCGGTGGCCTTCACGTAGCCGATGTCGATGAGGTTGGCCAGCGCCGTCGACCACAGCCGGGCCAGCGGGCCGCCGCCGGTGTCCAGGGGGAGGTGATCGGTGCCGTCGAACCACCGCGGCGACATGACCCAGCTGTACTTCTCGTCCAGGTCGCGTTTCTGCGGCCGGGGGTTGGTGTGCTGGTTCCAGGGATGGCGGCGGTCCACCGGGTTGCCCAGCGGATCGGTCTTGACGAACATCTCCTGATCGGTCCAGTCCTCGTAGTACGAACTGCCCAGCAGGATCCGCAGTCCCAAGTTGATGTCGACCAGGGAGGTGGTCAGCAGCTTGCCGTCGACGACAACGCCGGGGGTCACGTACATCTTGCGGCCCCAGTCCGCCATGTCCTTGTACTCGAAGTTGCAGACCTCCGGGTCCTGGAACGAGCCCCAGCAACCCAGCAGCGTGCGCCGCAGGCCGACCTTCTCGTAGCCGGGCAGCGCCTCGTAGAAGAAGTCGAACAGATCGTCGTGCATCGGCACGACCTTCTTCATGAACTCCACGTAGCGCATCAGCCGGGACATGTAGTCGGTCATCAACTGGATCGTCGCGACCGTGCCCGGCCCGCCGGGATACAGCGTGGACGGATGGACGTGCCTGCCTTCCATCAGGCAGAACATCTCGCGCGTGATCCGGCTGACCTGCAACGCCTCCCGGTAGAACTCACCGGTGAACGGGTTGAGCGCCCGCATGATGTCGGCGATGGTGCGATACCCGTGGTCGCCCGCGTGCGGCGCCTCGGTGTTCTCGGCCCTGGCCAGCACGCCCGGATTGGTCTCGGAGACCATCTTCTCGCAGTAGTCGACGCCGACCAGGTTCTCCTGGAAGATGTTGTGGTCGAACATGTACTCGGCGGCCTCGCCCAGGTTGACGATCCACTCGCCGAGGTGCGGCGGGCGCACGCCGTAGGCCATGTTCTGGCAGTAGCACGAACAAGTGGCGTGGTTGTCGCCGCAGATGCCGCAGATGCGGCTGGTGATGAAGTGCGCGTCGCGCGGGTCCTTGCCCTTCATGAAGATCGAGTAGCCGCGGAAGATGGACGAGGTGCTGTGGCACTCGACCACTTCCCGATTCTCGAAGTCGATTTTGGTGTAGATGCCGAGGCTGCCGACGATACGAGTGATCGGATCCCACGCCATCTCGACGAGGCGGTCCGGCTCGATCGTCTTGTGCGACGGCTCCGGGATGATCTGGGTCATCAGAGAACCTCCTACCAGGTGCGGGTCGCGCCGGTCTCCAGCTTCCGGCCCCGGTGCCGCCAGTGCGGCTCCTTGTCGACCGTGCGTCCGGTGATATGACGGAGGCTGCGGATCACCGATCCGTAGAGCCCCGATGCGGTGGACGAGAACTTCCCGCCGGGTGGTTCGTCCATGAACGGCATGAACTTGTCCGGGAATCCCGGCATGGTGCAGCCGATGCAGATGCCGCCGACGTTCGGGCAGCCGCCCAAGCCGTTCATCCAGCCACGCTTGGGCACGTTGCACTTGACCACGGGTCCCCAGCAGCCGAGTTTCACGATGCATTTCGGCGAGCCGTACTCGGTGGCGAACTCACCCTGCTCGTAGTAACCCGCGCGGTCGCAGCCTTCGTGCACGGTCGCCCCGAACAGCCACTTGGGCCGCAACGCCTCGTCGAGTGGGATCATCGGCGCCTGGCCGGTCGCCATGTAGAGCAGATAGGTCAGCGTCTCCGACAAGTTGTCCGGCTGGATCGGGCAGCCCGGCACGCAGACGATCGGAATACCCGCCTTGCTCTTCCAGTCCCAGCCGAGATAGTCCGGCACGCCCATCGCGCCGGTGGGGTTGCCCGCCATGGCGTGGATGCCACCGTAGGTCGCGCAGGTGCCCGCCGCCACGATGGCCGTGGCCTTCGGCGCCAGACGGTCGAGCCATTCGCTGGTCGTCATGGGCTGGCCGGTGGCGGGATTGTTGCCGAACCCGCACCAGTAGCCCTCCTTCTTCAACTGCTCGTTCGGAATCGAGCCCTCGACCACCAGAACGAACGGTTCGAGTTCCCCGCGGTCGGCCTTGAAGAACCACTCCAGGAAGTCGTCCGCACCGCCGTTGGGTCCGCACTCGAAGTCGATCAGCGGCCAATGCACGGCGATCTTGGGCAGACCGGGGAGCGCGCCGAGGGCGATCTCTTCGACGCTCGGCTGCGTGGCCGCCGTCAAGGCGACCGAGTCACCGTCACAACTGAGTCCCGCGTTGATCCACAGAACGTGGATCAGCGTCTGTTCGGCTCGTACTGCTTCGCGAGTGGGCATCTCTCGCCACCTTCCGCAGCGGACCACGGGGGCCGAATCTCGCCTTTCTCGAAGAAGGGGTCACCCGCAGATGTGATCCTGATCACTTCACCTTAAGCGCGCCCGGCGGCATCCTCAAGAGCCGCCGGACCGGCCGCGCGACGCTGCCCGGCCAGCCAGTCGTACCAGGTAGACAGGCCTTCACCGCTGTTGACCGACAGCGGAAGGACCTCGACGCCCGGATGTATCGAATGGATGTATTCCCGGCATCGGTCCAGATCGAAATCGACATACGGCAGCAGGTCGGTCTTGTTCACCAGCACCAGCCCTGCGGCCTGGAACATGTGCGGATACTTCAGCGGTTTATCGGTCCCCTCGGTCACCGAGATGACGACCACCTTCTCCCGCTCCCCCAGATCGAACAGCGCCGGGCAGACCAGATTGCCGACGTTCTCGACGAACAGCAGCGTGCCCGGCGCGGGGTCGAGCGTCTCCAGCGCGCGATACATCATCTCGGCGTCGAGATGACATCCAGCCCCGGTGTTGACCTGCACCACACCGCACCCCGTCGCCTCGATCCGTTCGGCGTCGAGCAACGTCGCCTGGTCACCCTCGATCACCGCGATCGGGGCCTGGCCGGACTCCCGGATGGTGCGCTCCAGCAGCGTGGTCTTACCCGCACCGGGCGAGCTGGTCATGTTGAGCGCGACGATGCCGCGCTCGGCCAGCCAGGCCCGGTTGCGCTGCGCCAGTTCGTCGTTCTTGGCGAGGACCTTCAGTTCCAGGGTGACCGTCTCGGTGGCGGGCACGTGGACGTGGTCGGCGCCGGGGCCGTGCTCGTGGGGATGGTGGTGCTCATGGTCCGCATGGGTGTGGTCGTGCCCGTCGGCGTGCTGGTGATCGTGTGGGACGCGAATCAGCGCGGCGGCGTCGTCGCCGCAACCGCAGGTTGCGCACATGCCTCACTCACCTCCATGGATCGGATACGCAGCTCGCGCCCGGAGCGGATCTCGACATCGGCGCTGCCGCAGGGACACAGCAGGATGGGGTCGGGCAGCCGGAACTCGGCGCCGCAACTACGGCATGCCGCCACACCCGGGATCTCGACCACAACCAGTTCCGCGCCCTCGGCGACCGTCGCCTCGGCCGCGACTTCGAAACAGAACCGCATGGCATCGGGCACGACGGCGCACAGCGCGCCGACCTCGACGGTGACGGAGTGGACCCGCCGGCCCGCCGCGTGCTCACAAACGGCGTCGATGACACTGCGCGTGATGGCCATCTCGTGCATCCGGACCTCGATTCCTCGAGTGGACAACTTGAGGCTACTCCCGGGCAAACCCTCTGCGTGGCGAATCCTCGATGCTCGGCGAACGCGTCCGCATGGCGTCATACCTACCGTGCGCCACGGTCTCGGCTACCGGTGAAGCCGCGGCCGGGATCTCCCTCCGGATCCCTGCCGCCCGGCAGCAAACACCTCGTGCTTACCCGTGCACCGACCCGTCACACCTGCGTCCGGCGGAAGGGCCGAGCCGGTCAGTCGTGGTCGACCACGGCGCGGACCTGGCCGCTGTTCGCATCGATCGTCACGTCGTGCTCCACGCCCGCGGGAGTGGTGAGCTCCACCTCCCACACCGCGACCCCGCGGTCGGTGTCGAGATCCACGGACACGACCTGTCCGCCCGGCACGGCTGCCAGCGCCTTGTCGATGGCCTGCTGCCTACTGATCCCGGTGTCGGCCACCAGCGACCAGTCCGCCGTGACCGACCGGAACGCGACGGTGTGATCGTCCGGACCGCCGGTGGCGACCGCGGCCAGGACCACACTCAGACCGACGACGGCGGCCGCGACGGCCGTGCCGACGAGCAGCCAGCGAAGACCGGCGTAGGCGCGGCGGATTACGGTTGTCATGGGAAACCTCCTGCGGGAGTGCTGATCTCGAATGCGTCCACTGTGGCGAACGGAACTGAAGGCGAGCTGAAGTCACCTGAAGACGGTTTCAGGATCGGTCTGCCACTCTTGGGGAATGCGTCTGCTGATCGTCGAGGACGAGAAACGTCTGGCTCTCACGCTGGCAAAAGGGTTGTCGGCGGAGGGATTCGCCGTGGATGTGATACACGATGGCGCCGAGGGACTGCACCTGGCGACGACCACCGATTACGACTTGATCATCCTCGACATCATGCTGCCCGGCATGAACGGCTACCGCGTCTGCGCCGCGCTGCGTGCCGGTGGCCACGAGACGCCCGTGCTCATGCTGACCGCGAAAGATGGCGAATACGACGAGGCCGAGGGACTGGACACCGGCGCGGACGACTACCTCAGCAAGCCGTTCTCCTATCTGGTGCTGCTGGCCCGCATCCGTGCGCTGTTGCGCCGCCGGACCCGTGGCGGCGCCCGTGTGCTGCGCGTCGGTGATCTGACCGTGGACCCGAGCACCCGGACCTGCCGTCGCGGCGTGCAGGACGTGACGCTCACCGCCAAGGAGTTCGCCGTACTCGAGCACTTGGCCGTGCGTGCCGGGGAGGTGGTGTCGAAAGCCGATATCCTGCACCATGTCTGGGATTTCGCCTATGACGGCGACCCGAACATCGTCGAGGTCTACATCAGCACGTTGCGCCGCAAGATCGACGCGCCGTTCGGGCGCCGATCGATCACCACCGTTCGCGGTGCGGGCTACCGGCTGACGGCCGATCGTGCCTGAGCGAGCCGCACGGGCCTGGTGGCGCTCGGTCCGCGTGCGCACCACGGTCGCGGCGACGGTCGTGGTCGCGGTGGCGCTGACCGCGGCCGGGCTCGTGGTGCTGGCCGTGCTGCGGCACAACCTGGTGCACAGCGCCGAAGTGCAGGCGGAGTCCACCGCGCAGGACGTGGCGACGCAGCTCGCGACGGGCACGGATCTCGCCCGGCTGCGGCTTCCCGATGCCGAAAGCGAACCGGTGCAGGTCGTTTCGCTCGACCGCCGCGTGCTCGCGGCCGACGACGACCTCGCGGGCAAACCGCCCATGGCCGAGTTCGGCCCGTACGCCGAGACTTCCGATGACGATGACGAAGAAGAAGAGGACGACGAGGAGGACGACGAAGAGGACGAGGACGAGAAGCCGGACCGCGAAAGCCTGGCGCAACCCACGGACCCCACGGCGGCCGACGCCGAATTCGGCGACGTGCGGCTGACGGTGGACGACGAGGACGGGCCGCATCCGTTCCGGGTCGCCGCGCTCGCGGTGACCATCCGGGGCGGACAGCCCGCCACCGTCTACGCGGGCTCCTCGCTGGAGACCGCCGACAGCGCGGTGGCGGACGCACGGCAAGCGATGCTGATCGGCCTGCCCCCACTGCTCGCCGTGGTCGCCCTGGTGATCTGGCTGGTCACCCGGCGCGCCCTGCGCCCGGTGGAGGCGATTCGCAGGCAGCTCGCCGAGATCATGGACGGCGATCTCTCCCGCCGCGTGCCGGAACCGGGCTCTCGCGACGAGATCGGCAGGCTGGCGAGCACCACCAACGTCACGCTCGCCGCGCTGGAGGAGTCCGCGGAGCGCCAGCGGCGGTTCATCGCCGACGCCGCACACGAGTTGCGCAGCCCCATCGCGAGCCTGCGCACCCAGCTCGAGGTGGCCCAGGCGCACCCCGAACTGCTGGAACTGGACGGACTGATCGGCGACACCATCCGGCTGGAACATCTCGCGGCGGACCTCTTGCTCCTGGCCCGGCTCGACGCTGGTGAGCAACCGCGCGCGGATCGGGTGGACCTGACCGTGCTGGTCCGTGAGGAGTTGGAGCACCGCGTCCGGGACCGGGTGGCCGTGCGGATCTCGATACCGGAAGAGCCCGTGGCGGTCACCGGCAGCCGTACCCAGCTCGCCCGCGTTCTGGGCAACCTGGTCGACAACGCGCAGCGGCATGCCGCGAAGACCGTTCACGTCGCCGTGGACCGCGATGCCGACGGGCCGGTGGTGCTATCGGTCACCGACGACGGGCCGGGTGTGCCGCCCGCCGACCGCGAGCGGATCTTCCAGCGATTCGTCCGCCTGGACGACGCGCGCAGCCGCGACGAAGGCGGCGCGGGCCTCGGCCTGGCCATCGTCCGCGACGTCGTGCAACGCCACGGGGGCACCATTCACGTCGCCGACGGCGCGCCCGGAGCCCGTTTCGTGGTCACGCTGCCCGCAGCCGGTACGTAGCCGGGCGCGCGCGATTCGGCACCGAACCGTCGCTCAACTGGCGAGCGCGCCACGCAGACTCTCTATGACGACCCGACGCGCAGCACGCCCTTCCGGGGTCGGGGTCAGCGGATAGACATGGGGCAGGCCGGGTGCCTCGTGGTAGTCCACCACGACCCCGGCGCCGCGCGCCGCCTCGACCAGCAGGAGGGTGTCCGGCCACAGGATGTCATCGGTGCCGCAGAAGACCGTCAGCGGGCCGAGTCCGCGCGGGTCGGCGGCCAGTGGGCTGACGCGCGGGTCGGCGAGCTCGAGATCGCCGCGCCAGTGTTCGATGAACACCCGCGATCCCGCGACGCCCAGCCACGGGTCCCGTGGCTGCACGACCTCGATTTCCGGATTGGTCAGCGACAGATCGAGCGCGGGGGCGATGAGCACGGTGCCGGGCAGCCGCACGTCGTGCTCGTCCCGCAGAGCCACCGCGGCCGACAGTGCGATCTGCCCTCCGGCGGAATCCCCTGCCACGCACACATTTCCGTAGGTCTCCCGGTTGGCGAGCGCCAGCTCCACGAAGCCCGCGACGACCTGCCCCGCCGTCCCGAACGGAATCAGCGGGTAGATCGGCACCGTCACGGCCGCACCGGCTTCCGCGGCGACCGCCGCGCAGAGCGCCCAGTGCTGCGGCGCGATCTCGTGCACCCAGCCGCCGCCGTGCGCGTACACCACGTTCCCCCGTGGCCTGTGGCCGCGCGGGGTCAGGGTGTAGACCGGCCAGCCGCCGCGACGCTCCACCGTGATCGTCACATCCGCGCGCAGCCGCCGCGGCGGACCGTAGTTGCGAGGCCGCACGCTCCGCTCGAGGACCCGCCTGCGCGCCGCGTCGGCATCGATGAACACACGATTGGCCCGGGTCGCTTTCAGGTACCCGCGCACGACCTGGTTGGCCAGACTCGGCATCGCAACTCCTCCACTCCGGGCGACCGGCGGACGACGAGTCCGTCATCACCTCGGGAGGCGATTGTGCCGCAACCCGGGCCGACGCCAGCTGTCGCCCCGAGCCGGACCTCGTGTGATCAGGCGAGCTTCAGGCTGCGCCCGATGATCTCCTTCATGATCTCGGTGGTGCCGCCGTAGATGGTCTGGATGCGGGCGTCCATGTAGGCCTTGGCGATCGGGTATTCCTTCATGTACCCGTATCCGCCGTGCAGCTGCAGGCAGCGGTTGATCAGGTCGAGCTGCTCCTCGGTGCTCCACCACTTGGCCATCGCCGCGTCCTCCGCGGTCAGCTTGCCCTCGTTGAGCAGTTCGATGAACTTGTCGACCATCAGGCGCACCGCGGTGGTCTTGGTGGCCAGTTCGGCGAGCACGAACCGGGTGTTCTGCAGCGCGCCGATCGGCTTGCCGAACGCCTTGCGGTCGCGGACGTACTGCACCGTCATATCCAGGCAGGACTCCATCGCCGCCGCCGCCATGACGGCGATCGACAGGCGTTCCTGCGGCAGGTTCTGCATGAGGTGGATGAAGCCCATCCCCTCGGTGCCGAGCAGATTCTTGCCGGGCACGCGCACGTCGGTGAAGCTCAGCTCGGCGGTGTCCTGGGCCTTGAGGCCGAGCTTGTCCAGGTTGCGGCCGCGCTCGAAGCCGGGCATGCCGCGCTCGACCACGAACAGGCTGAAGCCCATCGCCCCCTTCTCGGGGTCGGTCTGCGCCACCACGATCACGATGTCGGAGTTGATGCCGTTGGTGATGAAGGTCTTGGCGCCGTTGAGGATCCAGTCGTCCCCGTCGCGCACCGCGCGGGTCTTGATGCCCTGCAGGTCCGAACCGGTGCCCGGTTCGGTCATCGCGATCGCGGTGATGATCTCGCCCGCGCAGAAGCCGGGCAGCCAGCGCTGCTTCTGCTCGTCGTTGGCCAACTCGAGCAGGTAAGGCGCGATCACATCGTTGTGCAGCGAGAAGCCGAGGCCGGAGTACTGGCCGCGTACGCACTCCTCCGAGACGATGGCGTTGTAGCGGAAGTCCTTCACCCCGCCGCCGCCGTACTGCTCCGGCATGGCCATGCCGAGGAAGCCCTGCTTGCCCGCCTCGAGCCAGACCTCCCGGTCGACGATCCCCTGCTCCTCCCACTTCGCGTGATCGGGCGCGACGTGCTGATCGAGAAACTTGCGGAACGACTCCCGGAACAGTTCGTGCTCGGGTTCGAACAGTGTGCGTTCCACGCCAACCTCCTAGTGACCACACCGGCCGGTCCACACCGACCAGTCGTTGCCCCATACCGTACCCGGAAAGAGAATCGCTGTTCACTTCTGGGGCCAGAACCATGGTCTCACCAGGAGCGGTTGCCTGCGTCGAGTTCAGGAGACGAGATTTCCGGCAAACACGGCGGAGGACGCCGAGGCATCGCACAGCATCGTCCGCGACAGGCGGCGCGCGCGTCGTATCCGCAGCGGCGACCGGCTTCCTCATGCTCGACCTCGGCATGGACACCGACGAGCCGGGTGTATCCCTGTGGCGTTTCATGATCGCGAGCTTTATCGCTCGCTCGGCTTCGAGCCCACCGGAGAATTGGTCGATGACGAAACAGAGGCTGTCCTGCGCTGGTGAGCGCGCTCCGGGCGCCGGGGTTGGATCGCCACCGACCGCTGCTCACCGAGCCCGACGTCAGCGTTTCAGCCAGCCCCGCAAGCGGCCCACCAGAGTGCGGCCTTCGTCGCGCTCGCGCTCGGCGAAGAGGAAGTTCATCTCCTCCTCCAGCGCTTTGCGCACCACGTCGCGGAATTCCAAGGTGGCGGCGTGTATGTCGCCCGCATCGCGCCAGGGCGCCGGGTCGATGGGCGCGCCCGCGGAGAAGTAGAAGCGCTCCGGCCGCGGGATGACGGTGGGGCCGACGCCCCGGATCAGCGGCGGCGTGAGGTCGCGGCTGAGACCGAGCGCTTCCACTGTCCAGCGCAGCGGGCGCAGGACCGGATGGTCGCCGTCGACCACGATGTCGTAGGCGTCGTCGACGCCGATCATCGCGACCGGGACGATGGGCGCGCCCGCCTCGATGGCCATGCGCGCGAAACCGCTGCGTCCCTCCCACTTCAGCAGGTACTTCTCATCTTTACGCCGGACCGCCTCCCGGCCGCCGCCGGGGAACACCATCACGGCCTCACCACGCCGGAGCAGGGCCAGGCAGTTCGACCGCGTCCCCCGCACCGCGCCGTAGTGGTGCAGGATGTGACGGACACCGGGCACATTGATCAGTACGTTCTCCGCGAGACCGCGGATCAGGCGGCCGCGGCGGCGCAGCACCTCGGGCAGCAGCATGGGAGCGTCGATGCCGCCAAGTAGGTTGTGGTTACCGACCAGCAGCACCGGGCCGTCGGCCGGGATGTTCTCCAAGCCGTAGAAGCGCGGGCTGGTCCACGCGCGCAGTGGCGCGAGCAGGGTGTCGATCACCCGCAGATCGGTGTCGGTCAGCGAAACCGACAGCGGCGCACCGTCGCTGAGCGCCGGATCGGCGCTGTTCGCGGTGCCGGAGCGCCGGGTGCGGGAATCGGAGCGGACGTCCGACATGAACCCTCCTGGTGTCGATTCGATGACGATAGCGCAACGAAATCGACTGCGTCGCACCGGATGTGCGCGTCGCGTCCCGACACGCCCGATCCGGTCGATCGACCAGCTCGTTCGCCGTCCCGGCAAGCCCGCCGCGAACTCGCACTTCGGGGACGGCAACGCGGGCGTCGGCGCACGTTCCGAGGCACGTCCACACGGCACGGACCACTGACGTTCACTGTCGAAACGGGCGCTCGCCCTACTCCTGCGTACCGTTCGTCCCCGCGTGCGCGTACTCCGACAGGGCGGCGGCGAGAGCATGCGGCACACGCGCGCGGACGCGGGTTCCGCCCTCCTCGTGGTCGGAGCCCAGGATGCGGCCGTCGGCGTGGATGCGGGCCAGCAGGTCACCGCGCGTGTACGGCAGCAGCACGCTGATCTCCACGTCCAAGCCGCCGAGCATCTCGGCGAGCCGCTCGCGCAGCGCGTCGATGCCCTGGCCGCCGCGCGCGGAGACGAACGACGCGTCGGGCAGCAGCGCACGCAGGTTGGTGAGCTCGGTCGGCCCCATCGCGTCGGTCTTGTTCACCACCAGCAGTTCGGGCGGGGCGGGCGTGCCGGATTCCTTGATCACGTCCGTGATCACCTCCCGAACCGCCTTGATCTGCTCCGCGGGCAACGCGTCGGAGCCGTCCACCACGTGCAGCAGCAGGTCGGCGCCGGTCACCTCCTCCAAGGTGGAGCGGAACGCCTCGACCAGCTGGGTCGGCAGGTGCCGCACGAAGCCCACGGTGTCGGTGAACACGACCTCGCGCCCGTCGTCCAACTCGGCCCGGCGGGTGGTCGGATCGAGGGTGGCGAACAGCGCGTCCTGGACCAGCACGCCGGATCCGGTGAGCTTGTTCATCAGGCTCGACTTGCCCGCGTTGGTGTAGCCGACGATCGCCACGGACGGGATGCCACTGGAAGTGCGGCGCGCCCGCATGGTGTCGCGCGCGGTCTTCATCTCGCGGATCTCCCGGCGCAGTTTGGCCATGCGCTCCCGGATGCGACGACGATCGGTCTCGATCTTGGTCTCACCGGGACCGCGCAGACCCACACCGCCGTTGCTGCCGGCGCGGCCACCGGCCTGCCGGGACATCGACTCACCCCAGCCACGCAGCCGGGGCAGCATGTACTCCATCTGGGCCAGCGAGACCTGCGCCTTGCCCTCCCGGGAGGTGGCGTGCTGGGCGAAGATGTCCAGGATCAACGCGGTCCGGTCGACCACCTTGACCTTGACCACCTTCTCCAGTGCGGTCAGCTGGGCCGGGGTCAGCTCACCGTCACAGATGACGGTGTCCGCGCCGGTCTCCAGCACCACAGAGCGCAGCTCGTCGGCCTTGCCGGAGCCGATGTAGGTGGCCGGATCCGGCCGGTCGCGGCGCTGGATCAGCGCTTCCAGCACCTCGGAACCGGCGGTCTCGGCGAGCGCCGCCAACTCCGCCATGCTGGCCTCGGCCTGCGTGGCGGTTCCCGTGGTCCAGACTCCGACCAGCACGACGCGCTCCAGGCGCAGCTGCCGGTACTCGACCTCGGTGATGTCGGTGAGCTCGGTGGACAGGCCCGCCACGCGGCGCAGCGAGCTACGGTCCTCCAACTGCAGTTCACCGGTGGTGGGATCGGCCGACCAGCCCGATCGCTCCATCCGTGCCCGGTGCTCGGCCACGACGTCGCCGGTCACCGTGTCTCCGCCGGATACGCCGCCGTCGGCCGCTTCGGCGGCGCGGTCGCTCGCGTCCGCCGGAGTGAATTCATACGTCTCTGATTTCCTCATACACCATCCATGCTGCCACGACATCACCGCAGCACGCACCCGGTTATCGGGCGCGATGCCGCTACCGGCCGTCCCACCAGGACCCGGCGAGGCGGCCCGTGGCCAGCAGGACCGACGGCCCGCGCAGCCAGGCGGAGCCGCGTTCGAGCCCGACGGTCAGTGCGCCGCCGGGCACCCGGACCGTCACGCGGCCGGAATCCGCGCCGATCCGGAAGCCGTCGGCGGCCAGCGCCGCGGCGGCCGCGGCGACGGTTCCCGTTCCGCAGGAACGAGTTTCGCCCACGCCGCGCTCGTAGACCCGCATGTCGACCGACCGCTCGGCGTCCAGCGCCGTGACGATCTCGACGTTCACTCCATGCGGGAACAGGTCCGGATCGAAGCCGGGCGGCACGGTGAGGTCGAGCTTGCCGAGCGCGTCCGCGGACATGCCCGGATCGACACAGGCCAGATGCGGATTGCCGACATCGATACCGATGCCGGGCAGCGCCCAGCCCGCGATGGTCGCGGTGGACGGGCCGAGTTCGCGCACGCGGCCCATGCCGACGGTGACGTCCCCGGTGACCGTGTTCCCGGTGTGTACGGTGACCGGGCGCGCCCCGGCGCGGCTGCCGACCACGAAACTGTCGCGGGTCTCCAGCCCCGAGGCGTGCAGGTAGTGCGCGAACACCCGCACGCCGTTGCCGCACATCTCGGCGATCGAGCCGTCGGCATTGCGGTAGTCCATGAACCAGTCGTCGGCGCCGACTTCCTCCGGAAGCTCCGCGAGCACACCGGCGGCCCGCAGCGCACCGGCCCGCGCGACCCGCAGCACGCCGTCCGCGCCGAGCCCGCGCCTGCGATCACACAGCGCGCCGACCTGCTCGGCCGTCAGCGCGAGGGCGGCTTCCGGGTCCGGCAGCACCACGAAATCGTTCTCGGTGCCGTGGCCCTTGGTGAACTCGATATCCGGCACGTGCGATGTCTCCCTGTCTCGTCGTCACTTGGCAAACGTCCGGCGCTGCCGGGAAATTTCGTAGAGCGTCACCGCGGCCGCCGAGGGCGCACCCAGCGAGCTGGCCGTGCCACCCATCGGGATGTGCACCATGTCGTCGCAGGCCGCTTGCCAGGCGGCGCTCATGCCGCTGGTCTCGTTGCCGACGACGAGGATGGTCGCCTCGGTGAAGTCGTAGTCGTAGGCGGCGTGCGTGCCGTGCTCGTCGGTCCCCACGATGCGGGTCGGGATGCCGCGGCGGATCTGCCGGTTGCGGAACTCCAGCACCTGCGCGGGCCCGGCGGCGCGGATCACCGGCACGGCGAACAGCGAACCGGTCGACGCGCGCACGGCCTGGGGGTCGTACTGGTCGGCGCCGTGCCCGGTGACGATGACGCCGCTGGCGCCGAACGCGTCGGCCGAGCGGATCAGCGTGCCCAAGTTGCCCGGCGAGTTGGGCCGGTCGAACACCACGACCACCGGCGCGTCCTCCCCCGGCTCACCCGGTTCGAAGGTCTCCAGCTCGGGCTGCCGCGACTCCGCGACCGCCACCAGCTCCGGTACCGCGCCGGACTTCTCGCCGAGTTCGGCCATCAACTCGGGCACCAGGCCGACCTGCGGCACACCGCAGGTGTCCAGCACTTCGCGCGCCCAGCCGGACAGCTCGGGGCCGCCGAGGCGGTACAGCAGCGTCTCCAGCGGCCAGTCGTTGGCGATGGCCTGCGTGATCGGACGCACCCCCTGCACCAGGAAACGACCGTCGCGATGACGCTTGGTGCGGTTGTTGAGGTAGGCCTGCCACACCTGGACGGAGGCGTTGCGCGTGCTCACACGTCGGGTCACTGCGGAGTCCGTTCTTTCTCGTCGAGCAGGGCCAGCGCGGTCGCGGCCGGATCCGGGGCAGCGCCGTCCACCCACCGCACCCGGGGATCGCGCCGGAACCAGGAGCGTTGCCTGCGCACGTAGCGCCGGGTACCGATCAGGGTGCGTTCCTGAGCGTGGTTCAGGTCGTATTCGTTGTCCAGATGGGCCAGGACTTGTGCGTAGCCGATGGCCCGCCGGGCCGTGACGCCCTCGCGCAGGCCGCACTCGATCAGGCCCTGTACCTCCTCGACCAGTCCGCCTTCGAACATGGCGGCGGTGCGCCGCTCGATCCGCGCGTCCAAGGCCGCCGTCTCCCGGTCGACGCCGATGATGACGGTGCCCCAGCGCGGCTGCCCGATGGTGGGCGCCGAGGCGGCGAACGGCTGACCGGTGAGTTCCACGACCTCGAGCGCACGCACCATCCGGCGCCCGTCGGTGGGCAGGATGGTGGCCGCGGCCGCGGGATCGGCCTCGCGCAGCGCCGCGTGCACGGCCGCGACGCCCTGTTCGGCGAGCACCGACTCCCAGCGCGCCCGCACGGCCGGATCGGTGGCCGGGAACTCCCATTGGTCCAACAGTGCCTGGACGTACATCATCGAGCCGCCCACGATGACCGGCACCCGGCCGCGTCCCATGATGGCGACGACGTCCGCGCTCGCCGCCGCCTGGTAGGCGGCCACGGACGCGGTGTCGGTCACGTCGAGCACGTCGAGCTGGTGGTGCGGGATGCCCCGCCGCTGCGCGACGGGCAGCTTCGCGGTGCCGATGTCCATGCCGCGGTACAGCTGCATGGCGTCGATGTTCACGATCTCGCCGCCGAGTCGTTCGGCCAGGTCGAGGGCCAGATCGGATTTGCCGGTGGCGGTGGGGCCGACGACCGCGATCGGAGTGATGCCGCGGGCCGTCACGGCGCGTCGTCTCCCGCGGGCCGCCAGAGACTCACGTGATAGCCGACGCCGAACGGTGCGTCGCAGTAGCGCGTCTCGACCAGCGGGTCGGCGCCGAACAAGCCGGCCAGCACCTGGTAGGCCGGGCGGCCCGCCAAGCCCAGTTCGGAGCACAACCCGGGGTCCAGGGCCCGCAACGCGGCGCGATCACCCGCGCTCAGCGCGTGGTCCAGCCGGTCTTGCACCGGACGGGCCCGTTCATCGAGGTAGCCGGGGGCCTTGACAGACAGCGTCGCCGCGCCGTCGGCGACGACCAGCACACCGCGCGCCTCGTCGTCGCCGTCCAGCTCGGCACGCAGCTTCGCCCCGGTCTCCTGGCAATGCTCCGCGGGCGCGTCCGCGGGAACGATGCGCGCCTCGGCGACCGCGTCCGGAGCGACCTGCCCGCGCAACCACCCGCCGATCAGGACGGCCAGCGGCAATTCGGCGTCGGCCGGTCGCGTTCCGGCGACCGCCGCACGCGAAAGGCCGACCCGCACGTCCACGCCGAAGCCACGGAACGTGCCGACGGTCTCGGGACCGAACGTACGGTCACCGGCGCCGACGCCGACCACCGTCCAGTCGCCCGTCACGGCCGCGAAGGCGCGCACGATGTCGAGCACGGCGGACCGCAGCACCGCGCGCGGATCCGAATCCGCTGTTCCCGCCGTGTCCGCCGGACCACCGCACAGCTCGGGGACCAGCACGGGCGGCGATGGAACGAGGGCGGCGACGGAGAACACGTCGTAACCGTAGTCGTTGCGGGGACCACCGGTACCTCCCGGCTTCGAGTGTCTCTGCCGGAAACACCGCCGGGATTGATAGTGTTCGAGGAGCTACAACCCAGGTCATCAGGGGTTGGAATCCCCGGGATTCCTCCGTGGGAAGGCATGGATCGATGGTCACAAGGGCTCGGACCGGGTTGAATGGGATGAGCTAGGGCGTAATCAGGCAGCCGTGACGCGCGGCAGGGACGAGGAAAAATGACCGACAGCAACGGAACCGCGAAAGCCGGCCCCGGCAAGATGCCCCGTTCTTCCGGTGCCCCGAAACCGGGCCGCTCGATTCAACCGCCCAAACCGCACGCGGTCAAACCCGCCCCGGGCCCGGCCCAGCAGCATCCCCATCCCGTCGTCGTGCCCACCGTCTCCGATCCGAGCCTGTGGGGCCGGGTCGACGAAGACGGCACCGCGTGGGTGAAGACCGCCGAGGGCGAACGCCAGGTCGGCTCGTGGCAGGCCGGTGACGCCGCCGAGGGCCTGGCCCACTTCGGCCGCCGGTTCGATGATCTGGCCACCGAGGTGGCACTGCTGGAGGCCAGACTGGCCGCGGGCGCGGACGCGCGTAAGACCAAGGCCGCCGCCGTCGCGCTGGCCGAGTCGCTGCCGACCGCCGCCGTGATCGGTGACATCGAGGGCCTGGCCCGGCGCCTGCAGGCCATCGCCGAGCACTCCGAAGAGGCCGCCGCGCACGCGAAGGAAGAGAAGGAACGCGCCCGGCACGAGCACACCGAACGCAAGGAGGCGCTGGCCGCCGAGGCGGAGAAGATCGCCGCCGAGTCCACCCAGTGGAAGGCCGCGGGCGATCGGTTGCGCGAGATCCTCGACGAGTGGAAGTCGATCAGGGGCGTGGACCGCAAGGTCGACGACGCGCTGTGGAAGCGCTACTCCAAGGCGCGCGAGGCGTTCAACCGCCGTCGCGGCGCGCACTTCGCCGAGTTGGATCGCGAACGCGCCGCCGCCAAGGCTCGCAAGGAAGAACTGTGCGTGCAGGCCGAGGAACTGTCCGGCTCCACCGACTGGGTGGCCACCGCGGGCGTCTTCCGCGACCTGCTCACCGAGTGGAAAGCCGCCGGGCGCGCACCACGTGAAGCCGACGAGGCGCTGTGGCGGCGCTTCAAGAGCGCGCAGGACGTCTTCTTCGCCGCCCGCAACGCCGCGGTCTCCGAGCGCGACGCCGAGTTCGAGCAGAACGCGGCCGCCAAGGAGGAACTGCTGAACGACTACGCCTTCATCGATCCCTCCGCCGACCTGGAAACGGCCCGCAGCGCGCTGCGCGAACTCCAGGAGAAGTGGGACGCCATCGGCAAGGTGCCGCGCGAGCGCATGCAGGAGCTGGAAGGCAAGCTGCGGTCGATCGAGAAGCGTGTGCGCGACGCGGTCGACGCGCAATGGCGGCGCACCGACCCCGAGGCGATGGCCCGCGCCGCCCAGTTCCGCGAGCGGGTGGCACAGTTCGAGGAGCAAGCCGCGAAGGCGCAGGCCGCGGGCAAGGCCCGCGACGCGGAGAAGGCGCTGGAACAGGCCAAGCAGTGGCGGGAGTGGGCCGAGGCCGCCGAGGGCGCCGTCAGCAATCGCTGAGATCGCAGGCCGGTGCGGTCAGGAATCGCCCATGAGGCGACGGCGGTCGCGTTCTTCCGCGGCCGCGGCGGCGTTGCGGCGCTGCTCCTCGGCGGCCAGGTGCAGCGCGGTACGGCTCCACACCACCCGGATCCAATGGAAGGTGAGCACGACGGTCACGATCGCGCCGAGGATCAGGCCGATGCCGGGGCCCGCGCCGACGTAGTTGCCGAGCCCGGGCGTCTGGCGGTGCCAGATGGACAGTACGCCGAACACGCCGGCCACGGCGCTGCCCGCGACCGCGATCCAAGCCAGCACCCAGCGGCGGGTCATCAGCGCAAGCATCGAGAACCCGATGCCGAACACCACGACGAACCAGACGAAGATCCGCGAGGGCAGCCCGATGTGCTCGGCCCGCGCGACGTCGGTGTTCAGCAGCACGTCGAAGCCGCGCGCCCCGCCCGCGTGCGGCAGCACCAGCGAGGCCAGCAGCAGAAAGACCGCCCCGGCCACGACCATCGCGCGGACACCCGGATCGATCTCACCGGCGATCTTGCGCTCGACGGCGTCGAGATCGTCGCGGAACTGTTCGAAATCGGCGGTGCTCTCGGCGGAGCTCACTGAGTCCTCGTTTCGTTCGTCTGCGTCGGGGCGCGCGGGCTCGTGCCCCTGGTCGGCCGCGGACGCGCCGCGCTGGTTCTCGCCGGACGCGGGGACAGCCCCATCGGCGCCACGGGTGGCGTCGTCGTTGTCGTCCGGGCTCGTGGTCATGCGCCGCAGCCGGTCGAGCAGCCCGCGGCCGCGGGTTCCGGGGCGGGTGCGCCGATGCGGGGCAGCCCGAGACCGACCCCGATCGGCGCGGTCTTCGGCGTGACACCGCGTTCGTGCGCGTCACCGGCGCGGGTGCGGCGGTGGCTCTTGATCGCGGCATCGGCCACCAGGTGGTGCGGCGCCGCGGCGGTGATGTCCACCGTGACCAGATCGCCGGGGCGAATCGGCTCGGCGGTGCCGCCCGGGCGGAAGTGCACCAGCCTGCCGTCGCGGGCGCGACCGCTCATGCGCGCGGTGGCGGCATTCTTCTTGCCGGCGCCCTCGGCGACCAGCAATTCCACCTCGGTGCCGACCAGCTCGCGGTTGGCGGAAAGGGAGATCTCCTCCTGCAGCGCGATGAGCCGGTCGTAGCGCTCCTGGACTACGGCTTTGGGCAGCTGATCGGGCATGTCGGCCGCGGGCGTACCCGGCCGCTTGGAGTACTGGAAGGTGTACGCGCTGGTGAAACGCGCCTGCCGGACCACGTCGAGGGTCTCCTGGAAATCCTCCTCGGTCTCGCCGGGGAAGCCCACGATGATGTCGGTGGTGATCGCGGCGTGCGGCATCGCGGCGCGCACCTTGTCGATGATCCCGAGGTAGCGCGCCTTGCGGTAGGAGCGGCGCATCGCCTTGAGCACCCGGTCCGAACCCGATTGCAGCGGCATGTGCAGCTGCGGGCAGATGTTCGGGGTCTCGGCCATGGCCTCGATCACGTCGTCGGTGAACTCCGCCGGGTGCGGCGAGGTGAAGCGGACCCGCTCCAAGCCGTCGATGTGCCCGCACGCGCGCAGCAGCTTGGCGAACGCGCCGCGGTCGCGGGGTTCGTCCGGGTCGGCGAACGAGGCGCCGTAGGAGTTCACGTTCTGGCCGAGCAGCGTCACCTCGAGCACGCCTTGGTCCACCAGCGCCTGCACTTCGGCGAGCACGTCACCGGGGCGGCGGTCGACCTCCTTGCCGCGCAGCGAGGGCACGATGCAGAAGGTGCAGGTGTTGTTGCAGCCCACCGAAATGGACACCCAGCCCGCGTAAGCGGATTCGCGCTTGGCGGGCAGCGTGGACGGGAACGCCTCCAGCGACTCCAGGATCTCCACCTGAGCTTCCCGGTTGTGCCGCGCCCGCTCCAACAGCACCGGCAGCGAACCGATGTTGTGGGTGCCGAAGACCACGTCCACCCACGGCGCCTTGCGCACGACGACGTCGCGATCCTTCTGCGCCAGGCAGCCGCCGACGGCGATCTGCATGCCGGGATGGCCCGCCTTGATCGGCGCCAGGTGACCGAGCGTGCCGTAGAGCTTGTTGTCGGCGTTCTCGCGCACCGCGCAGGTGTTGAAGACGACGAGGTCGGCCGTCGCGCCGGGCGCGGCCTTCACGTAGCCCGCGTCCTCCAGCAAACCCGACAAGCGTTCGGAATCGTGCACGTTCATCTGGCAACCGAAGGTGCGGACCTCGTAGCTGCGTGCTGTGCCCTCGGCGGGCGCAGGAGACAACACTGCCTGTCCGATCGAATCCACCCGTCCAGGGTACGGGGCGGCCTCCAGCGGCTTTCGCGGGCATCGACGCAGGACTCGGGGCGATCCGCGGTCGACGGCGGAGGAACCGGGAGGTTACACCCACGTGTCGGATCGGCGCGGCGGGACGGTGTGTCGCGGAAAGTCGGGCAAATTTCCGATTTTTGCCTAAGGTCATGACCATGACCGACGACGACGCCGCGCCCGCCACGACCGGGGACGCCTCTGCCGGGGCCGTCAATGCCGCCACAAGCGGACCGCCGATGATCTTGATGCGCAAAGTGGACAAACACTTCGGCGACCTGCACGTACTCAAGGACATCAACCTCGAGGTGCCCAAAGGGCAGGTCGTCATCGTGCTGGGGCCATCGGGGTCCGGTAAGTCGACGCTGTGCCGCACCATCAACCGGCTGGAGCCGATCGATTCCGGCGACATCGCCATCGACGGCGTCCCGCTGCCCGCCGAGGGCCGCGCTCTGGCCGCGCTACGCGCCGACGTCGGCATGGTCTTCCAGTCGTTCAACCTCTTCGCGCACAAGACGATCCTCGAGAACGTCATGCTCGCGCCGGTCAAGGTCCGCAAGATCAAGAAGGACGATGCCCGGACCCGCGCCATGGAGTTGCTCGACCGGGTCGGCATCGCCGACCAGGCCGACAAGTACCCGGCGCAGTTGTCCGGCGGCCAGCAGCAGCGCGTCGCCATCGCCAGGGCGCTGGCGATGAACCCGAAGGTGATGCTGTTCGACGAACCGACCTCCGCGCTGGACCCGGAGATGGTCAACGAGGTGCTGGAAGTCATGGTGTCTCTGGCCAAGGACGGGATGACGATGCTGGTCGTCACCCACGAGATGGGCTTCGCGCGCCGCGCGGGGAATCGGGTGCTGTTCATGGCCGACGGCCAGGTGGTGGAGGACGCGGCGCCGGACGCCTTCTTCACCGCCCCGAAGTCCGAGCGAGCGAAGGACTTCCTGGGCAAGATCTTGAGCCACTGACCTGCCGGACACAGCGGCCAGCACACCCACTGGATAGGGAGAAGGAACTCGATGAGGATCAATCGCGCTCTGCGCATCGGTGTCGGAGCGATCGCCCTGACACTCGCCGCCGCGACCGCCACCGCGTGTGGCGGCGGCGGCGACAAATCCGCCCTTGATCACGCCAAGGACGGCAAGCTCACCATCGGCATCAAGTTCGACCAGCCGGGCCTCGGCCTGCGGAACAAGGACGGGTCCTACAGCGGCTTCGATGTCGAGGTGGCCAAGTACGTCGCCGGGAAACTGGGTGTGCAGCCGAACGACATCACGTTCAAGGAAGCGCCGTCGCCGCAGCGTGAGACTTTGATCGAGAACGGACAGGTCGACTACATCGTCGCCACCTACTCGATCAACGACAAGCGCAAGGAGAAGGTCGACTTCGCCGGGCCTTACTACGTCGCGGGACAGTCGCTGCTGGTGCGCGCCGACAACACCGACATCAACGGCCCGGACAACCTGAAGGGCAAGAAGGTCTGCTCGGTGAAGGGCTCCACTCCGGCCCAGAACATCGAGAAGAACTACCCCGACACGCAGTTGCAGACCAACGACACCTACTCGCTGTGCCTCGAGGGCCTGCGCGCCGGATCGTGGGACGCGGTCACCACCGACGACATCATCCTCGCCGGTTACGCGGCGCAGAGCAGCGGCGCGTTCAAGGTGGTCGGCAAGCCGTTCACCACGGAGAACTACGGCATCGGGTTGAAGAAGGGCGACAAGGAACTGCGCGACAAGGTCAACGACGCGATCGAGGCGATGATCGCCGACGGTTCCTGGAAGAAGGCGTTCGACTCGACCGTCGGCGCCTCGGGCTACCAGGCCCCGCAGCCGCCGACGGTGAACCGGTACTGAGCGTCCGCACCCGTTCGCCCCAGTACGGGTGGCCCGTCCCCGACCGGGCCGGGCCACCCGCCGCACCTCCCCTGACCATCGAGACCCGATCGGAGGAACGCGTCCGCCGTGTTCGACCTGATCTCGAGGTACGACAGCCAAATCCTCGAAGCCTTCTGGGTGACCATCCAGCTGACCGTGCTGTCCGCGGTCGGCGCGCTGATCCTCGGCACCGTCGTGGCGGCGCTGCGCGTGTCTCCCGTGCCGGTCGCCCGCTGGGTCGGCACCGCTTATGTCACCATCTTCCGCAATACTCCGCTCACGCTGATCATCGTGTTCATGTCGCTGGGCCTCTACACCACGATGGGCTGGCGCCTCGCGGGTGAGGGGCCGAACTCGCTGGCACAGAACAATTTCCGCTTCGCGGTCGTCGGCCTGAGCATCTACACAGCCTCCTTCGTCTGCGAGTCGTTGCGCGCGGGCATCAACACCGTGCCGATGGGCCAGTCCGAGGCGGGCCGCTCGCTCGGGTTCGGCTTCTTGCAGAATCTGCGGCTGGTCGTGCTGCCGCAAGCCTTCCGATCGGTCATCGCCCCGCTGGGCAGCGTGCTGATCGCGCTGACCAAGAACTCCACCATCGCCTCGGCGATCGGCGTCGCCGAAGCCGCGACCCTGATGGCGGAGATGACCGAGACCGAGGCCGCGGTCCTGGCGATCGGCGCGATCTTCGCGCTCGGCTTCGTGATCCTGACCCTGCCGACCGGCCTGTTCTTCGGCTGGCTTGCCAAGAAATACGAGGTGGCCCGATGAGCGCAGGCGCTTCGGTCCTGTTCGACGCGCCGGGCCCGAAGGCTCGGCTGCGCAACAACGTCTACTCCCTGCTGGTCGTGGTCGCCGTGGTCGCGGCGGGCTGGGTGCTCTATCGCGGTTTCGCCGACAAGGGACAGTTCACCGCCGAGAAATGGAAGCCGTTCCTGGAGGCGGAGGTCTGGTCGACCTACCTGCTGCCCGGTCTGCGCGGCACGGTCGTCGCCGCGCTGCTGTCCATCGTGTTCGCGCTGATCATCGGCATGATCTTCGGCGTACTGCGGCTGTCGGACCATCGCATCGTGCGCTGGGTCGCGGGAGCCGTCGTCGAGGTGGCACGCGCCATCCCCGTGCTGATCTTGATGATCTTCCTGTTCGCGATGTACTCCGAGTACGACGTGTTCGAATCCGAGGATCTCGCCCTCGCCGCGGTGGTCACGGCGCTGACCGTCTACAACGGCTCGGTCATCGCGGAGATCGTGCGCGCGGGCATCCGCTCGCTGCCGAAGGGGCAGACCGAGGCGGCCGTCGCGCTCGGCCTGCGCAAGAACCAGCTGATGCGGTTGATCCTGCTGCCGCAGGCGATCACGGCCATGCTGCCCGCGCTGGTATCGCAGATGGTGGTGGCGCTCAAGGATTCGGCGCTGGGCTACCAGATCACCTATGTCGAAATCGTGCGTTCCGGCCAGCAACTCGGCGCGGCCGAACAGAACACGATTCCGGCGCTGATCGTCATCGCGATCATCATGATCGCGCTCAACAGCGCGTTGACGCTGGTGGCGACCAAGCTGGAGCAGCGGCTGCGGGCACGCAAGCGCGGGAAGGGCGGCGGCGCGGTCGTCGCCGCGGACTCGGTCATCACCGACGCCGCGCCCGGCGTCGACCTCGGGCAGAAACCCTGAGCCGACTGCGAAATCGTTGCCGCGCAAGCGAACTGGTTACCGCGCGGCAATAGTGCACGGCGCCGGAGTGTTGCGCTCGAGCTGAGCGCAACACTCGTGCCCCCGGCGGCGCCCGGTCAATCTCGTAGGCATACGCCGATCCCCGGTATTCGACCGGTGGGACGGTCATCAATGCGTCATACCTACGGGAGTTGATCGATGACCAGCCGTACCTCCGACCTTCTCTTCGACGAGTCCTTCTCCTTCCCTGGCGAACTGCGCCGCCCGGGCCACGCGGGCCCCGCGCGGGTCGCGGTGATCGGCGCGGGCGCGAGCGGTCTGGCCGCCGCCTACGAATTGCAACGCCACGGTCTGGATGTGACCGTTTACGAGCGCACGGCGCGTCCCGGCGGGCGGGTGCGCACCTGGCGGTTCTGGGACGGCACCCACGGTGAACTCGGTGCGATGCGGATTCCGGGCAACCATCACTGCACGCTGCACTACGTCGACGAGTTCGGCTTGGCCACAAGGCCTTTCGTCAACGCGAATCCGGATGCGTACTATCTGCTGCGTGGCCACCGGGTGCGCAGGTCCCAGGTGGAACAGGTGCTGCCCGCCTATCAGCTGTACGAGGCCGAGCGCACCGACCCCTTGCTGGTGCTCGAGCGGCTGCTGCGCGACGCCTGGCTCGGCCTCGGCGATCATCGACGCAAGGCCCTGCTGGCCGGTGACGTGGCCGACCCGGAGCTGGACCGGCTCGCGGCGACCTCGCTGTGGCAGTTCACCCGGCAACGGCCTCTCGCCGGACGCCTGGGATCTGATCGGGCATGCCAGCGGACTGCTGCACTACGAGCACGCCTCGCTGCTGGAGGTGCTCGTGGACTACTTCGGATTGTTCAATGTGGACCAGCTGGAACTGGTGGACGGTACCGACGCGCTCATCCGCGGTTTCACCGACGCGCTGCGCCCCGGCAGCCTGCGGCTGGCCACCCGCATCACCGAGCTGCACGTCACCGGCGAGGGCGTGCGATTGCGCGGCGAGCGGCACGGCGCCGCGCTCACCGACGAGGTCGACTTCGTGATCTGCGCGGTGCCCGCACCCGGCCTGGACCAGATCGACATCTCCCCCGTGCTGCCCGCGCCCCAGCGGCAGGCGATCCGCGGCATCAGTTACGCCAGCAGCACGAAGACCCTCGTTCACGTCCGGGAGCGGCACTGGGAGCACGTCGACGGCATCTTCGGCGGCGGCAGTTTCACCGATCTGCCGATCCAGCAGGTGTGGTACCCGTCCGACAACGCCCGGCTCGCTCCCGGGACGACCCGCTGGAGCGCCGCGGATCCCGAACGCTCGCACGCGCCGGCCGTGCTCACCGCGGCATACCTGTGGGAGAACAACGCCAGGCGGTTCGCCGCGCTGCCCGAGAGCGACCGCACCAGAATCGTGCTCGCCTCGCTCGAGCAGCTGCATCCCGGCCTGACCGGCGTCGTCGACGACGTCGTGCACTGGACCTGGGACGAGCAGGTCGGCATCGGCGGCGGCGCGTTCGCCTACCTCGCGCCGGGACAGCACGCGCGCTACCTCGCGGAAATCGGCGCCCCGCATCCGCATTCGGCGCCGCGGGTGTTCTTCGCCGGCGAGCATCTCTCGGTCGCGCACGCCTGGATCCAAGGCGCGCTGCAATCGGCGCTGGAGTCGGTGCGCCAAGTGCTGGATCAGGTGAGCGTGCCACGTGCGGCTTGATCGCGCGACCTGGGTGCTCGCCTCGGTGAGCGCCGTGTGGGGCGCCAGCTACACGGTCACCGGCTGGGGCCTGCGCGAACTGGACGTGGTGACCTTCAACGCGATCCGCTTCGCCGCGGCCGCGCCGCTACTGCTGCTCCTCACGCTCGCCGTGGAGGGCAGGCCCGTCATCGCACGCCGGTGGTGGCCACGCCTGGCCCTGTCGGCGGCGATCGGCATCGTGGCGTATCAGCTGGCCTTCAGCGCCGCCGTCGCGCTCACCACGGTCACCGAGTCCGCCATCCTGATCGCGCTGTCACCGTTGTGGACCGCGCTGCTGGCGCGGCTGACCGGAGAGCCCGTCCGCGCCGCCGTGCTGATCGGCGCCTGCGTGGCGATGGCCGGTGTGATCCTGGTGGTCCTCGGCCGCGGGGCGGGCCACTCTGCGCCGAACCGCGTGCTCGGTGACTCGGCTGCCCTGGCCGCGTCGGCACTGTGGGGCGCCTACCCGGTCGTCACCCGCCCCCTGCTCACCGACCACAGCCCCCTGCGGGTGACAGCGTGGGCTTCGGTGATCGGCGCCGCGATACTGCTGCTGCTGCCCGTGGCATCCGCACCGGCACCGCCGCGCGAGCTGCCGAGGTGGTCCGGAACGACCGTGGTCTCGCTCGCCTTTTCCGTGCTGGCGGTGACCATTTACGGCCTCGTGGCGTGGTACTGGGGCGTGCGGCGGGTGGGGTCGGCGCAAACGATGGTCTTCATGTTCGCGGTGCCGGTGGCGGCGGCGGTGTTCGCGGTGACGGCCGGCGCGGAACGCATCACCTGGCCGCAGATCGCCGGTGCGGGTCTCGTGCTCGCGGCGCTGACCTACAGCCAGCACGATTCGAAAATCCTCGACACAGGAGTAGGAAATGACGGTAACCACGACCTCGATCACGCTGGAACACGCGACGCTCATCGTTAGCGAGGCGCTGGCCTACGGCGCCGCGCAGGGGTTCGACCCGCTCACGGTGGCGGTTCTCGATCCCGGCGGCCATCTCGTCGCATTACAACGCCAGGACGGCTCCGGCATACTGCGACCGCAGATCGCGATCGCCAAGGCCTGGGGCGTGCTCGGCCTCGGCGTCTCCAACCGCGAGATCGCCCGCCGCGCGGCGGCCGCGCCGACGTTCTTCACCTCGGTGGCCGCGCTCGCCGAAGGCCGCATTCTCGACGTGCCCGGCGGTGTCTTCATCCGGGACGCGGCGGGCGGGATCCTCGGCGCGGTCGGTTCCACGGGGGCGGCGACCTCCTTGGAGGACGAACGCGCCGCCGTGGCGGGCATCGAGGCCGCCGGTCTATTCGCCGACACAGGAGAGGTGTAGCCCGACGATGCCGCACCCCAAACCCGCGCAGCGTTGCACCTCCGCCGCGGCGGTACGAAGGGTACAGACCTCGACCGCCGCGGGCCGAGCCCCGATCGGCTGTCCGAGCAGCGACAATCAGCAAACCGATCGAAAACGCCGTAGTCGCCCGCGATTTCGCTAGCACGGCGGCTGCGCCGGGCCGTACCCCGAGCAATAGCCGCACATCGACCATCCGTATCCCGCACAGCCGACCGGCGTGGAGCGCAGTTGTGAGCGGGATACGGCTTCGCCCCACCGGGCCGGATCCGGTCGGCGCCGACCGTGCGCGCTCTCCCCGCACGACCGCGCAAGGCTTCGGCGGTGGTGACCAGGTGCCGACTCCGGTGAGGTCGGTACGGCCGACGAACTTCCACCAACTCGCGCGGTTCGCCTGCCGCCGGTACACGACAACACCTCGAACTGGTGGAGTACGGCTCCCGATCGCCGGGAGCCGCATGGGCGAGTTCAGTCGATGGTCTCGTCGAGGTCGCCCTCGAACCCCTGATCGGCAAGTTCGGCCTTGACCACCCGATACGCCGTGGACTGGCCGTAGCCACGGCGGGCGAGCATGCCGACGAGGCGGCGAATCATCTTGTCCCGGTCCAGATCTCGCGGTAGCGAGCGCAATTTGCGGCGGACCAGCTCGGCGGCGCGGGTTTCCTCGTCGTCGGTGGTGATGGCGTCGAGCGCCGCCGCGGCATCCGATCGCGGGACGCCCTTGCGCCGGAGTTCTTGCGCGAGCGCCTGTTTGCCTTTACCGGAGAAGGTGTGCCGGGAGTGCACCCATTGCTCGGCGAAGGCGGCGTCGTCGACGAGACCCACTTCGCCGAGGCGATCGAGCGCCCGTTCGCTCACTTCGGCCGAGTACCCCTTGGCGGCCAGACGCCGAGCCAGCTCGGCACGGCTGCGGGCGCGAACGGCGAGCAAGCGGAGACACGCCTCCTTCGCCTGTTCGACCGTTCCGCCTTCGGATCCGGCCGCTCCCGGATCGGCTGAGCGTCCTTCGGCGAGACCGGCGTCGGCCGAAGGCGAGCCGGAACGTGCCCGCGCGCCCCGGGGACCAGGCCGGGACCCAGCCGGACGCGCCCGCTGCGGATCGGACGCGTCCGGCCGAGTTCCCATGGTGTCCGGCGCAACCGAACCATCTTCGGCTCTCCGGACGAGCTCGATGTCCTGTCCGCGGGACCGGACCCCGTCTGGCGACCCGGAGGCGGACAGAAGTTCTTCCAGCCGACGCCGCATCTCCTGCACCGCGTCGGCCCGTGACCGCCCGGAATCGGCCGGAGCCGTTCCGGGCGAGCGACGGCTGTGCGTCGGCTCAGAAATCGGCGGGCACCTCCGCGGCCGCATCGGCCGTCACGTCGGCGCCGATGCCGAGCTTCTCCTTGATCTTCTTCTCGATCTCGTCGCGGACGTCGACGTTCTCCAGCAGGAACTTGCGGGCGTTCTCCTTGCCCTGGCCGAGCTGATCGCCCTCGTAGGTGTACCAGGAGCCGGACTTGCGGATGAAGCCCTGCTCGACGCCCATGTCGATGAGCGAGCCCTCCTTGGAGATGCCGTGCCCGTAGAGAATGTCGAACTCGGCCTGCTTGAACGGCGGGGAGACCTTGTTCTTCACGACCTTCACGCGGGTGCGGTTACCCACCGCGTCGCTGCCGTCCTTGAGCGTCTCGATGCGGCGCACATCCAGACGCACCGACGCGTAGAACTTCAGCGCCTTGCCGCCGGTGGTGGTCTCCGGCGAGCCGAACATCACGCCGATCTTCTCGCGCAGCTGGTTGATGAAGATCGCGGTGGTGCCGGAATTGTTCAGCGCGCTGGTCATCTTGCGCAGCGCCTGGCTCATCAGGCGGGCCTGCAGGCCGACGTGGCTGTCGCCCATCTCGCCCTCGATCTCGGCGCGCGGCACCAGCGCGGCCACCGAGTCGATGACGATGATGTCGATGGCGCCGGAGCGCACCAGCATGTCGGCGATCTCCAGCGCCTGCTCACCCGTGTCGGGCTGGGAGACCAGCAGCGCGTCGGTGTCGACGCCCAGCTTGCGGGCGTAGTCCGGATCGAGCGCGTGCTCGGCGTCGATGAACGCCGCCACCCCGCCCGCGGCCTGCGCGTTGGCCACCGCGTGCAGCGCCACGGTGGTCTTACCCGAGGATTCCGGACCGTAGATCTCGACGATGCGGCCGCGCGGCAGGCCGCCGATGCCCAGCGCCACGTCGAGCGCGATCGAGCCGGTGGGGATCACCGAGATGGGCTGGCGCGCCTCCTCGCCGAGGCGCATGACGGCGCCCTTGCCGAAGCTCTTCTCCACCTGGGCCAGCGCGAGCTCGAGCGCCTTGTCCCGGTCGTACGCCTGTGGTGCCATGTCCTGATCCCCTTTTCGACGGGTAAGTCTCGTTCTGTGGTTGGCGCCTACAGTAGAGCGCGGCACCGACAAGTTCTGGCGCCCAGCCTAGACGAACAGATGTTCGAGTCAAGCGACGCGCCCGGCGTGCATCACGCCGCTCCCTCCGCCCCCGGCGAACGCCCCGCGATCAGCGCACGAGCGCGATCCGGTCGGTGTCCAGCAGTGTCTGCGCCTGTTTGAGCACGCGCAGCGAAGGCGTCACTTCCACGTCGGTGATCCCGTCCAGCGCGCCGAGCCGCTCGGTCACGTACCGGTAGAGGTCCGCGGTGTCGCGGCAGATGATCGAAGCGAACACGTTGGACGGCCCGGTGGTGGCGGCGACGAAGACGATCTCCGGGTGCGTCGCCATCGCGCGCCCCACGGCGTCCAGATCGGCGGGCCGCACGCGCAGCCACAGCGCCCCCCGCACGCCGTAGCCCATCCGCTCGATCGCGAAATCGACGTCGAAATACAGCACCCCCGCCGCGGTCAGCTCGGCCATGCGCCGCGCGACCCGCGGCGCCGTCCACCCGGTCACGGCCGCGAGCTGGGCATACGGAGCGCGCCCGTCCCGGCCGAGCGAGGCGAGCATCGCCTCGTCGGCCGCCGAAAGGTCCACCGGCGCGTCCGGTCCCGCATCCGCGGCCCGGGGCCGAGCGGGGCCGAGCTCGTCGAGCTGAGCCGCGGTGAGCAGGTGCCGATAGCGCGGCCACTCCTCGTCGAGCGGAAAACGGTGGATGACCTCGTACGCGGTCAGTGCCAGCACTTGCGGGGCGCGCGGCAGGATCTGCAACAGCAGCGCGTCGCGCCGCTCGGTCGAGCGCGGCCTGCCCACGCAGGTCACCTCGGAGCCGGTGGACAACGGGGTCACCCAGCTCAGATCCGGGAACCGCGCCAGGGATTCGGCCAGCCGCAGCGCTTTGTCCGGTGTCGATCTCAGGCGCAGCACCCAGCGCGCGTGGCCGAGCGGCGCCGCGTTCACCTGTCCGGCCACGTGCAGAATCCCGCGCTGCCGCAGCGCGCGGTAACGCCGCGCCACCGTCTGCTCGGAGACGCCGAGCGCGCCGCCGAGCCGGGCGAACGGGATCCGGGCGTCGTGCACCAGCGCGTGCACGATCTGTTTGTCCAGCACATCCAATTCGGAGGATTCCCTCGGGCTGTCGGCACGCATAGGAGGAATCTAACGCGGATATCGCTGCGACTAGGTGGATCCATCCGATTCCCGCACGCTTGGCGTCGAAAATCGTTCGAATCCGCCGTGGAGGCTCCCGTGAGGAAATGGCTCCCCTTGTTCGCCGCGTGCCTCGGCACGCTGATGCTGCTCATCGACGTCACCATCGTGAACGTCGCCCTACCGGACATCGCCGCCGATCTGGACACCGGATTGTCCGGCCTGCAGTGGGTGGTGGACGGCTACGCCTTGGCGCTCGCGGCGCTGCTGCTGGTGCTCGGCTCGCTCGCCGACCGGGTCGGCGCGAAGCGCGCGTACCTGGCCGGACTGGTCGTCTTCGCGATCGCGTCGCTCGGGTGCGGCGTCGCCGAGAGCGCGGCGAGCCTGGTCGCGGCGCGGGCGTTGCAAGGCGTCGGCGGCGCGGCCATGTTCGCCACCACACTGTCACTGCTGCACGCCACCTACACCGGCCGCGACCGCGGCGTCGCCTTCGGCGTCTGGGGCGCGGTGTCCGGTGCGGCGGCGGGCATCGGAGTGGTCCTCGGCGGCGTGCTCACCGAGGCGCTGTCGTGGCGCTGGATCTTCTTCGTCAACCTGCCCATCGCCGTGCTGGCGATCGGACTCACCGCCACCGTGTTCCCGCCCGCCCGGCGGCGCGGGGGCCGAGCGGTGGACGTGCCGGGCATGACGGCCTTCGCAACCGCGGCGACGGCGGTCACCTACGGCGTCATCCGCGGCGGCGAGCACGGCTGGACCGACACGGCCGCCGTGACCGCGTTCGCGCTGGGCGCTGCCGCCGCGGCGATCTTCGGCTGGGTCGAAGCGCGCGGCGCCGCCCCGATGTTCCCCTTGGCGCTGCTGCGTAACCGCGAGTTCAGCGCGACCCTGTTCGGCGCGTCCGGGCAGACGTTCGCCGCGTTCGCGAGCACTCCCCTGATCTCGCTGTGGCTGCAACAGCAACTGCACATGTCACCACTGCACGCGGGTCTGGCCATGCTCCCGATGGCGGCGACCGCGTTCGTGGTGGCGGGCGCCTTCGGTCGGCTGCTGCACGATGTCGCGCCGAAGTGGACCATCGGCGCGGGATTGGTGGTGGTCGGCCTGGGTAGCTGGCTGCTGATGATCGTGGGCGCCGAGTCCTCCTGGGTCGCGCTGATCCCCGGATTCGTGGTGATCGGCACCGGGATCGGCGTCAACGCGCCCGCACTGGTCTCGGTCGGCATGGCGGCGGTCGCTCCCGAGCAGGCCGGCACCGCAGCGGGTGCGGTGAACACGGCCCGGCAACTTGGCCTCGCGCTCGGCGTCGCGGTGCTCGGCACCGTCTTCCGCGGGGTGGCCGACGCCGAACAGCCGATGACGCTGCCGCACTTCGTCGCCGGACTCGACGCGGCGTTCGGCGTCGCGGCGGCGGTGGGCATCGGATTCGGACTGGTCGCGTTCGGGTTGTTCCACCGGCAGCGGGCGGACGCCGGATCGTCCGAAGCCGAGCGGCAGGCCGTCGCCGCCTGATCGCGATCCGGCACGAAGAAACGGCGGCGTCCCGGCCGGGCGCCGCCGTTTCGCGTGGATCCGGCCGCCCTAGCGCAGAGGCAGCACCGACTCGTCGCCCGGATCACGCGGCCCGAAGATGCGCCGTTCGGCTTCTTCGATCCGGACATCGTTGATGCTGGCCTCGCGCCGGGACATCAGCCCGTCCGGCGCGAATTCCCACTGCTCGTTGCCGTAGCTGCGGAACCACCGGCCGGACTCGTCGTGCCATTCGTACTGGAACCGCACGGCGATGTGGTTGCCGTCGAAGGCCCACAGATCCTTGCGCAGCGCGTAACCGTTCTCGATGGACCACTTCCTGGCGAGGAACTCGACGATGGCGTCGCGGCCGGTGAAGAACTCGTCGCGATTGCGCCACACCGAGTCCTCGGTGTATGCGGCGGCGACCCGTTCGGGATCGCGCGTGTTCCAGGCGTTCTCGGCAGCCCGCACCTTGGCTATCGCAGATTCCGCATCGAACGGTGGTAGCGGAGGTCGCATGGGGCAGTTCCTTTTCTCGAAGTTTCAGGGATTCACGGGGGAGAGCTCGGCAGGACCCCACCGCAGCGCTCCCGCGGATCGCTCGACCACCTCTTCGATGGTGAAATCGAGGGAGCACTGCGCACCGGCTGTGAAAGTCTCCGGCGCCCAGACCAGTTCGGCGGTGCCGGTGAGCTGCAACGTGGCGCCCGTGGACCAGTCCGGGATCAGGATCCCGCAGCGGGGATCGACCGCGAGGTTGCCGAGCGTCATGAACATCGAATTGCCCCGGTAGTCCGGCCAGCGCAGCCGCGTGGGCGAGAGCACCTGCAGGAAACCGGGATTCCCACCGCGATGCGAGGCGTCGGCGTTGCCCTCCTCGTCCGCGGTCGCGACGAAGAACGTGTCGGCCGAGACGATCGCCGCCCGCTGATCCTCATCCAGTTCGGCGCCGTGACGCACCTCGGACGCCGCGCCGGATGTGTAACTCTCGATGTCCCGCCGGGAGATGTACTTGGGACAGTTCGAGTACACCTGATCGGTGACGATGCGCAAGCCTGCGCCGTCCGGCGCCGACCTCCCGTTGACGCGCATCCGCCTGCGCCGCTGCGGTTGCAGGGCGATCATGCCGACGCGCGAGCGGTGGGTCAGCGCTTCGTGCAGCGGATCGGCGGCGGCGGGCCGGGTGCCGATCGAAATGGTCCGGTCGTCCACCGCCCGGACGAATCCCGGCTGCCCGACCAGCTCGCTCGCCCACAGCCTGCCCGCCGCGTCGGCGGCGGCGAGCACCACCATCCGCTGTTCGGCCAGGAACCCGGCGGCGACCGCGGGGATATCGGGACGGATCATGCGGCCGACCCGTTCGGCGATATCCGCCTGCCCCATCCTGCGCTGCACGGCGACCTCCCCACGGTGGAACGCCTCCATCGCGGTACTCCCTTCGTCACCCAGAAGAATCAGAAGAATCCGCAGGTCGGGGCCGCACCGCTGGGCGCCGGAGCGGACTCGGCGCCACTGGGCGCGTATACCTCCAGCCGGATGCCGTCGGGATCGGTGAAGAAGATTCCACCGGAGGCGACGCCCTCGCCGTGCGCCACCACCCCGTCGTGGGCGAAAGCGACCGAGAGTTCACGCAGCACCCGCTCCACCGCGCGCACCTCGTCGATGCTGTCTACCTGGAACGAAAGATGATGCAGTCCCGGCGTTTCGGTGGAGAACGCGCCGTCGCTCTGCTCCCACAGCGTGACGACCAGCTTGCCGTCGCGACCGAGAAAGGCCCAGCGGCGCTGGTGATCGCCGCTCGCGGCGAGTTGTTCGAAACCGAGGGCCCGGCGGTAGAAGTCCACCGAGCGATCCAGATCGGAGACGTTCAGGCCGATGTGCCCGGTGCTGAGCTGAGGGGCGGCGACGGCGGTCATGAGTTCCTCCTCGGAAGATTGAACCGTTCTTTACGGTTTTACTGGTTAGAAACGTACCCACCTGGAAAGACTGGTGTCAACCGTTAAAAGTTATTTCAATGGTTAGAGAGGAGGTGGTGGCCGTGGACGACGACCCACGCTCGGTACCCTCGGGCATGGCCGATCCACGCCCCCACCTCGGTGAACCCCTGGCGCTCGATCTGTTGAACACGAGATGGATCGAGCACGGACCACAGGACCTGCTCACCGATGTCGCCGGCCTGCGCATCTGGCTGACGTCGGCGGGACTCACCGATCGCGCGACCCCCGACGAGGCCACCTTGAACGCGGTGCTGGCCGCCCGGACCGCCATCTACGACGTGGTGGTGCACGCCTCCCCCGCCGGACTCAACGACGTGCTGGAACACGGCCGCGTCCGCCGCGCGCTCACCGCATCCGGTCCCGCCGACTCGGTGGACGTCCCAGAGCAAGCCTGGCTGCCCGGATGGCTGGCCGCCGACAATCTGCTGGAGCTGTTGCGCACCGCACCCGATCGGATCCGCCAATGCGCGCATCCCGAGTGCGTGCTGTTCTTCTACGACACCTCGAAGAACGGAACCCGCCGCTGGCACTCCATGGCCACCTGCGGCAACCGCACCAAAGCGGCCCGGCACTACGCGCGAAAGCCTGAAGATCAGAACAATTCGTCGAGCAGCCGGTAATACGTCAAGCGGCTCTCGTCCGGCTCGGCCAGCCCGTAGGCCGCGAAGAAGGCCGTCACTTCCGCTTCGCCGAAATCCGCGCGCAGATCGCGGACAGCAAGCGCCAGATCACGGTAGCGGTCGGCCACACCTAGGCCACCGACATCGAGGACGACCCCGTTGGCCAGCACGTTCGGCGGGGTGAAATCCCCGTGCGCCACCACCAGATCCTCATCATCCGGCCGCTGAGCCAGCAGCCGGGCCAGTATGTCCGCCGGGGCGGATCCGGCGTTGTCGTCGTCGAAGTCGTCCGCGTCCACGAGACCTTCGACCACGTTGCGGCGCGCCCGCGCCAGCACCACATCCAAGCGCTCGTCGAACGGGCACTCGGCGACCGGAATGCTGTGCAACCGCCGCAGCAGCGCGCCCAGCGCCGTACCGATCGACGCCGCGTGGGCGCCGCCGGAGCCCGGGTGCGCGGACAAGCTGGGCGCGCCTGCGTCCGCGAGCACCAGCACGTCGTCCTCGAACGCAGCCACCTCCGGGACGGAGATCCCGTGGTCGCGCAGCCAGATGAGCCGCTGGTACTCGGCGACCGCCTTCGGCCCGCGTTTGAGCCAGTAGACGCCGTCGACGCGCACCACCCCACCGCTCATGCCCTCGTGCGCGTCCGACCAGTTCGGCGCCTCGCCGAACAGCGCGGAGACGCTGGGCGGCAACGGGATCGGCAGCTCGCCGAGCGTGTCCAGCGCGGCGCGGGTGGCTTCGATCTCCTCGGGATCGCCCTCGGCGAGGCGCAGCCGCATCGCCTCGGCCAGCAGCTCGCGCGCCTCGGACAGGCGGTTGCGCTCGGCGAGCGCCTTGCCCAGGTGCTGCACGGCGAAGGAGAGCACCTCCGGCGCGGCCGCCCGCGCGTGTTCCACGGCGCGGCGGTACAACGTCTCCGCGGTGCCCGCGTCGCCGCGGTAGCGGTAGACGTCGCCCAGATTGATCCACACGGTGATCCGGCGCCGCTCCGTGTCCACCAGTTCGAGCGCGCGATCGAGGTGGTCGAGCGCCTCGTGGTAACGACCGAGCAGCATGAGCTCGATGCCGGTCTGCCGATAGCTCGCGAAGTCGTCGGGGCGCGCCCGCGCCACCCGGACGGCCAAACGCTCCGGGTCGTGCGGGATCATCCGCTGCCGCTCGTCGAACCGGTACAGCGGCTCGTCCCGCTCCACCCGCCCGGGGGCGTTCACCAGCGCGTCCTGGGTACGTCGAATTCGGCGCACAGGGCACGCCAGACGTCGCGGGGATCGGTCCCGGCCTCGATGGCCGCGGCGCCGGTGCGTCCGCCCAACGCGGGGATCACGTGGTCGGCCAGCAGGGCGTCGCCGCGGGCCACACCGAACTCGGTGTGCAACAGTTCCTGAAACTCGGTCAACCGCACCGTCCCGAACTTACTCCCGTCTCGCGCGCCCGCTGGTCAGGGGCACACCGGAACCCGCTTCGCTCAGCGGTGAACGGCCTGGCAGACCTGGTGGCACAGGTCGACGGGGTCCGGGAAATCGGGCGTGGCGGCGGCCTCCCGTGCGGCGCGGGTGTAGCCGGGGTCGGCGAGGATCGTACCGACCGCGGCACGAACCGCCTCGGGCGTCAGCGGCCGGACGACGATCGAACTACCTTGCCGCGCAGCACGATTGGCCAGCTCCCACTGATCTCCCCCACCGGGAACGGTGACGATGGGTACGCCGGCGGACAGCGTCTTGGCGAGCAGGCCGTGACCGCCGCCGCCGACGACGACGGACGCATGGGTCAGCAGTTCGTCTTGCCGCCCCAGCCCCGCCGTGGCCCACGAGGGAAGGTCGGCCGGCGGCGTGTCCAGCATCGAAATGGCCACTCGCACACCGGCTCCGTCCAGCGCCCGCAGGACGGTCTCGGCCATGCCCGCCACACCGGTGTGCGCGGTCGAGGGAGCGACCATGACCAGCGGTGCGTCCCCGGGCGGGAGGTCCAGGATCGCGTCGGTCGGCTCCCACAGCAGCGGGCCGATCACGTGAGCGGACTCCGGCCAGTCGGGGCGTGGCACCTCGAGCGCGGGCAAGGTGGCGATCAGGCGCGCGGCGGGGCCGGGATCGACGGCGGGCAGGCCGACGCTCTCGCGCGCCCGCTCACGCTGGCGACGGCCGTTCCGCAGGGCTCGTGCCGTCATCCCGCGCAGCACGCCGTCGCGCACCCGCCCGCGCAGACCAGAACCGGGCGCGAGTCCGCTCCCGATGGGCGGCAAGCCTTTCGACGGCAGGTACAGCGGATGCGGGGACAGCTCCACCCACGGGACGCCGAGCCGTTCGGCGGCCATGCCGCCGCCCGCGGTCAGCACGTCGGAGATCACCAGTTCGGGCAGCATGGCGCTCAGTTCGGGCAGGATCTCGGTGGAGATGTGCGCCGCCCGCTCGTGAATGCGCTGCCCCGCGTCGGCGTCGTCGTCCACCGGTCGCGGCGCGAGGCCCTTGAGTCTCCGCACCCCGATTCCAGCGGCGAGCGCCGCGTCGAACCAGCGCGGACCGGTGAACAGGACCGGCTCGTCACCGGCCGCCAGGAATCGCGAGCACAACGCGATAGCGGGAAACGCGTGACCGGGATCGGGCCCTGCGACGACGGCTACTCGCATCCGCCTAGCCTGCCACACCCCCGTGCGGGCCGGTCACACCCGCATCGCGGCCTCCACCGCTACAGCTTGCTCACCGTCGAGTTGTCCGAGCCCGACACGGCCTTGTACAGCAGGTACAGCCCGAAGACGATGGCGCTGATCACCAAGATCGGGAACAAGCCTTTGATCAGCGCGCCGATGACGGCCAGCGCGATCCAGACGACCGCGACGATGCCGATGATCTTCCACAACATTTCGATGCCTCCAAGAAGTCGGTTTCCGCTTCGAGCATGACACTTGGAGTACCGGGAATCACCAGGTGAGAAGGGATTTCGGGGTGGAAATCAGGGTTGTCCCTGACATCCGACGACGGTGTGCGCGTCGGCGGACGCGCACACCGTCGTCGAAGAGGAGCCGATCAGCCTCGCGGCTCGACGTCCGGCAACTCCTCGGCCAGGGGATCATCGTGCGGCATGCCATCCGGTTCCCGCATACCGAGATCGGCCGTCTCGACCGCATAGGGATCGACCATCGGCTCCCGGCCGACGCGCGACCGATCGCCGATCGGCGGCATCCGCAATGTCTCCTCGTCGCGACCCGGGTGATTCCGCATGCGCGCCGTGGCGACGTCTCCCGGTTCCCCGGCCCCCCGCGCCTCCGGCGGGCGGGTCATCGCGGGACGAGCGCGCGGCGGCTGGGGCACCGGCTGCCTGCCGTAGACGTCCCAGGCGGACTGATCCGGATCGATCTGGTAGTGGTCGAACAGTTCCTGCTCGGCCTGCGGGCTGATCTGCCCGTTGTGGTCCAGCTGCGGCGAGGCCTTGACCGCATCCTTGCCGACTCGCACCTGCAACACGGCCGCATCGGGGCGATGCTCGGCGCCGGCCAGCGGAACCAACGCGTCGGCGCTGAACAGACCGGTGGATACCGCGATCCAGGTGGGCGATCCGGATTTGTTGTCGACGTAGACCCGTTTGACCTTGCCGATCTTCTCGCCTTCGGGGCCGTACACCGAGTTGCCGATGAGCGTTTCCAGCATTTCAGTCATGGGTTCCTCCGCAGTTCGTCCGTGCGATGCGCAGCCCGACAGAACGCGGCTGTCCACCGCGCGTGCTGGGAAAAGAGTTCACTCGCTTGTGGGTTGATCGGTGACGTCGGGTCCTGCGGCGACGCGCTGCGTTCTGCGCGACAGCCGCACCGGGTCCTCGGCGCTGTCACACGTCAGGTACCGGCTGACGTCCAGCCGCTGCGTGTCCTGGTCGAGCAGCGATCGACGGTAGGAAACATCGAGCATGACGTGCTCCTGCCAGTAGTGCATGTGCCCGACCCCAGACGGAGCCGGAAATGATCAGCTACACGGTGGCAACTACCCAGCGATGCCACGACCAAACCAGAAACAGTGACTGATTCGACGACACGCCGCAGCAGATGCGAGAACGTAGCTATTGGGTAGCTATTGCCGTGCGTTTCGCTGTGGGCGCTCCGTGTGCCCGCTCTTGACCAGCATCAGCGCCGACGGCCCGCTGGCGAACCGGAAGTCCTTGCCGCGAAGGTCGACCTCGCCGTCGGTGGCCAGCGACACCGGCTCCTCGGCGACCCGCACGTCCACGCGGGACACCCGACGGTGCCGATAGGTGGGCGAGTACGCCAGCGTGCCGGTGAACGTCGCGAAGATCAGCCGCAGCCGCGAGAACGGGACATCGGCGCGCAGGTAACGCACATCGAGGGTGCCGCCGCGCAGATCCGGACGCGACATGGGGATCTGGTCGGCCGGGTGATAGCTGCCGTTGCCGACGAACAGCATCCACAGCGCGACGCGAGTCCCATCGACGGTGACGTGCAATGGCTGGGCGCGGAACAGCACCCGCACCATCGCGATTCCCGCCGCGGGCCATTTGCCGATCCGGCGTTCCCAGCGCTCGCGGACGCGCACGAAATCGGGATAACCCCCGAGACTGGCGGTGTTGACGAAGGTCCGTCGCTCGCCGTCGTCGAGGCGGACCCCCGCCACGTCGACGCGCACCGCTTCACCCGCTTCCAGCCCGGCGACGGTCACGTCGGCCTGCTCCACCCCGGCGTCCCTGGCGAAGTGATTCAGCGTGCCACCCGCGAAGACCGCCAGCGGCAACCGGTGGCGTACCGCGTACTCCGCGACGGCGGACACCGTTCCATCCCCGCCGACGACCCCGAGAGCGCGGATGTCGTCGCGCCGCAGCAGTTCCTCGACCCGCTCCTGGAAATCGTCGTCGCCGCCGAGTTCGAGCACCGGAGCTGCGGGCAGCCGCTCACGCAGGTCGGTGAGCGTGTCGTCACCGTCGCCCGAGCCTGCGTGCGGATTCCCGATCAGCAGCAATCCGGCGCCCTTCGGCAGCGGGTCGATGTGTTCGACCGGCCCCAGGGCAGCCGGTTCGTCGTCGCGCACCGCCCACCATCGCCGGGTGATCAGCGCGACCGCGCCACCGAACAGCGCACCCGCGACCACATCGGACGGCCAGTGCACGCCGATGTGCACACGCGAATACCCCACCGCGGCGGCGACCGGGGCGACCGCGACGGCCGCCGCGGGCGATTCCAGCGCAAAGCCCGTCGCGAACGCCGCGGCGGAGGCCGCATGCCCGGAAGGGAACGACGACGAGACCGGCGGTGCGACCAGCCTGCGCACGAACGGAACGGATTCGTCCGGCGGACGCCGGCGCGGGAACAGCGGCTTGGCCACGCCGTTGGCCACGCCGCTGGCGATGCTCAGCGCGAGCAGTCCGCGCACCGCACCGCGCCGGGTCGAGCGATCCCCGGCGACGAACAGGACCACCCCGAGCGCGACCCACAAGCGATTCTTGTCGGCGGCGGCGCTCAGAGCCTTCAGCGCCCGGTCCGCCGGGGTCGCCCGCACGCGCGCACTGCGGCCGACCAGCCAGCGATCCAGGCTGCTCGTCATTCCGATCACCCCGCCGTCGCGTTCGCGAGTCGAGAGAAACCGCATCGCCGCAGCCTACCGACCGCCCGACCGCCCGCGCGACCGCTCGGTCCGGGAGCGAGCGCTCAGGGATCCGCCGGAGCCATCGGCACGGTCACGACCGATGCAATTTCAGTGCACGGATGTACTCTGATCTCGAACGCCAAACGGCGCTGCGCGACAACAGGGAAGGGATGATCGAATGACACAGACACCCCAATCAGCACACAGTCATGCACTGAATCTCATCTGACGGCCGGTCCCCGATGGAACAGACGAACGAGCTGGCACAGGAACTCGCGGCCGCGGCCAGGCGGCACGGTTCGGCGATCGCCGGAATCGTCGGGTCGGCCGCCCGCAAAGCGTCGTGGGAGGTGCTCGACCTCATGGCCGAGAGCCGCGAACTCGTCGGGGCGGCGTTTCGCGCCCGAGTCGAGGAACTTCGCCGCCAAGACCGGCCGAGCTGACCGGCCCGGATCAGATCGGTGGCCGCGGCGACGCGGGCACCGATTTGTCGGCCACCTCGATGAGAGCCTGCGCCCATCCGTCCAGCCGGTCGGAGGCGTGCCGCAGATCCGCCACGATGGTGTCGAAGTTGTGCCGCACCACGGTGTTCTCCGGCACCGCGAGAATCCGGCCCGCCGCGGCCACCACCTGCTCGTACTCCGCGACGCCCGCGTCGAGCCTGGCCAGGATCAGCCGCAGGTTCTCGCTGAGCGCCACCGCCGCGGGCGAATTCGCGCTTTCGATGGCGCCGAGCCCTTGTTCCATCGCCGTGATGTCGTCGGCCAGGGCATGCAGCGCCGCCGCCCCCGATGCGGCCGTCTCGAGCATGTCGGCCAGTTCGTCCGGGGGCAGCCGATGGGAACGCGCGATCTGAACGCCTATACCGTGCAACGCCTTCTCCGCCCGGACCAGACGCGCGATCGGCGGCCGGGCATTCGACCACAACGGTGGCTGCTTGCGCGGGAGGAATGCCGCCTGCGGCAGCGGCGCCCCCCGCAGCCGCAGATAGCGGCGCGTGCTCAGTGCCGCGCCGGTCACCAGTGCCACCGCACCGCCGCCGACCATGACCACCGCCCACACTGGAGCCGAAAGGGCAACGAGCCCAACGGTTCCCACTGTGGTGAGGCCGGACACCGTGCCCAACTGGAAGCTGCGGCGGCGGGCCCTGCGGCGGCGGCGCAGCTCCCGCTCTCGTGGATCGGCCCAGCGCCGCACGGCGACGAGCGCGTTCTCACCGACTTCGCGAAGACTGTCCGGCAGGCTGCCCGGCTGCGGCGCGAGCGCGGCTTGTGCCCGGATCATCGCCGTTCCGCGCAGATGCCTCGGGTCGAGTCGCCGCTCGCGAAATGCACTGCCGCTCATACCTTCTCTCCCACCGGTTGCACACATCGGACAGACCGAGACCCGACTCGGCCGACGGCCGGCCGGTCGGGTCCCCATGCCTTGTCCCCCAGTGAACCAGCCCCCACCGACACGTGTTCGCCGAACACCTGGTCGCCGCTACTGCTGCGCGGCCTGCCCCTTGTTCATCTGCGGCTGAGCCGAACCGGCCTGCGCCGGGTTGATGGCGGGCTGGGCGCCACCGGCGGGCAGCTGGTCCCCGCGCATGGACGCGCGGATCTGCTCCAGTTTGCTGTGCCCGGCCATCTGGATGCTGGCCTGCTGCACCTCGAGCATGCGGCCCTGCACCGAATTCTGCGCAAGTTCCGCAGCGCCCAGCGCGTTGGCGTAACGGCGCTCGATCTTCTCGCGCACCGCGTCCAGGCTCGGCGTGCTGCCCGGCGCCGAGAGCGTCGAATCCATCTGCTGCAGCGAGGCCGAGACCTGCTCCTGCATCTTGGCCTGCTCCAGCTGGCTCAGCAGCTTGGTGCGCTCGGCGACCTTCTGCTGCAACAGCATCGCGTTCTGCTCCACGGCCTTCTTGGCCTGAGCGGCCGCCTGCAGCGACTGGTCGTGCAGGACCTTCAGGTCCTCGACGGACTGCTCGGCGGTGACCAATTGCGCGGCGAACGCCTCGGCGGCGTTGGTGTACTGGATCGCCTTCTCGGTGTCGCCCGCCGCGGTGGCCTGGTCGGCCAGCAGGACGGCTTGGCGTG
>NZ_BAFR01000130.1 GCF_000308435.1 Nocardia araoensis NBRC 100135
ATGTCCGCGCTCGCGTCATCGAGACTGCCGCCGCCCTCCTCGCCGAGATCGGGTCGCCGGGGCGCTGTTCGGCGAGCAGTTTTCGGATCAGCTCTTCGGTCTCGGTGTCCACGATGGTCACCGGGTCGGTCTCGTGGCTCTTGGACTGCACGGCGCCTTCGGCGGGCACGCCCGTGGGCCCGAACACTTCGGGACGGCGGGCACGAACGTGGGCGGCGGCCGTCTCGGCGATGTCGACCGCGATACGACGCAGGTCGGCTTCGTCGCCGCGCGCGACGATCGAGACGAAGGAGTCGGGGGTGTAGTCGGACACTGACGATGAGGTTTCCGGCACGCCCTTCATCGCATCACACATCCTCGCCGAACGCCCAGCCACGTGCTCCCATTACTCTTGTCGTGCACGACACAGCGCCGTCGTCGGGCATCCCGTTCGCACGCCCGCCGTGGCGTCCAGGGCCCCGTGCAGCGCTGTCATCACACCGGCCAGCACAGGGAGACGAGGGGTTAGTCATGTCCGCTCGGGGGCACGCATTCGGCATCGACATCGGCGGCAGCGGCGTCAAAGGCGCCACGGTCGATCTGGCCACCGGGGAGTTGGTCCACGAGCGGATCAAGATCGCCACTCCGCACCCCGCGACACCGTTCGCCGTGGCCGAGGCGGTGGCCGAACTGGTCGACAAAGCCCAGTGGACCGGGCCGGTCGGCATCACCCTGCCCGCGGTGGTGATCGGCGGCGTGGCGCGCACCGCGGCGAACATCGACAAGTCCTGGATCGGCACCGACGCGCGGGCGCTGTTCTCCGCCGCGCTCGGCGGCCGTCCGGTCACCGTGCTCAACGACGCGGACGCGGCGGGCATGGCCGAGGACCACTTCGGCGCGGCGCGCAATTTCGCGGGCCTGGTCATGCTGCTCACCTTCGGCACCGGTATCGGCTCGGCGTTGCTCTACCACGGCACGCTGGTGCCCAACACCGAACTGGGCCACCTCGAGGTCCAGGGCATGGAGAGCGAGCACCGCGCGGCCGCCTCGATCAAGGAACGCGACGGCCTCAGCTACGCGCAGTGGGCAGCGCAGGTCAGCCTGGTGCTGACGACGCTGGAGAACCTGTTCTTCCCGGTCGTCTTCGTCGCGGGCGGTGGCATCAGCAGGGATGCCGAGCAGTGGATTCCGCTGCTCACCAACCGGACGCCCGTCATCCCGGCCCGCCTGCGCAACACCGCGGGCATCGTCGGCGCCGCCATGGCGATCGCGGGGGGCGTCGCACCGTGAGGCGCGCGGGGACCGCGAGGATGCCGTTCCGGGCATCGTGCCGTAGGTACCCTGGTTAGATCGTTACAATGGAACGTGCCCGGCTGAGCCGGAGAAACCCCGACCGGCCCTCCGCCGGTGAAACCCGACAGATCGCTCCGCCGGAACAATACTCTGGCGTGACGCCGCACGAGACCGTCACGAAAGGGCGTACGTGGTAGCCACGAATACCCGTCAGACCGCCGAATCGGCCGATGCCGACTCCGCAGATGTAACCGCAGCACGGCCGGTCCGTAAGGCTGCCGCGAAGAAGGCTCCGGCGAAGAAGGCCGCCGCCAAGAAGGCGCCTGCAAAGAAGGCCGCGAAGGCGACCAAGGCTCCCGCGAAGAAGGCCACCACCAAGAAGGCGGGCCCCGACGGCGAGCCGGGCACCGACGAGGCGCTCGAGGACGAGTCGCTCGATCTCGATGACCTCGGCGATCTGGAAGTCTCCGAGGAGGACCTCGCCGACGGCGACGAGCTGGTCGACGTCGCCGAGGACACCGAGACCGAGGAAGCCGAGGGCGAGGAGTCCGACGAGCCGACGGCGGCCGACAAGGCCTCCGGCGACTTCGTGTGGGACGAAGAGGAATCCGAGGCACTGCGCCAGGCCCGCAAGGACGCCGAGCTCACCGCCTCGGCCGACTCCGTCCGCGCCTACCTCAAGCAGATCGGCAAGGTCGCGCTGCTCAACGCCGAGGAGGAGGTCGAACTCGCCAAGCGGATCGAGGCGGGCCTCTACGCCGCGGAGAAGGTGCGCGAGTTCGCCGAGCAGGGTGAGAAGTTGCCGGTCGCGATGCGCCGTGACTTCAACTGGATCGTCCGCGACGGCAACCGGGCCAAGAACCACCTGCTGGAGGCCAACCTGCGCTTGGTGGTCTCGCTGGCCAAGCGCTACACCGGCCGCGGCATGGCGTTCCTGGATCTGATCCAGGAGGGCAACCTGGGTCTGATCCGCGCGGTGGAGAAGTTCGACTACACCAAGGGCTACAAGTTCTCCACGTACGCCACCTGGTGGATCCGGCAGGCCATCACCCGCGCCATGGCCGACCAGGCCCGCACCATCCGCATCCCGGTGCACATGGTGGAGGTCATCAACAAGCTCGGCCGCATCCAGCGCGAGCTGCTCCAGGATCTCGGCCGCGAGCCGACGCCGGAGGAGCTGGCCAAGGAAATGGACATCACGCCGGAGAAGGTGCTGGAGATCCAGCAGTACGCGCGTGAGCCGATCTCGCTGGACCAGACCATCGGCGACGAGGGCGACAGCCAGCTCGGCGATTTCATCGAGGACTCCGAGGCCGTGGTCGCGGTGGACGCGGTGAGCTTCACACTGCTGCAGGATCAGCTGCAGTCGGTGCTGGAGACGCTGTCGGAGCGCGAGGCGGGCGTGGTTCGGCTACGCTTCGGCCTCACCGACGGCCAGCCGCGCACGCTGGACGAGATCGGCCAGGTCTACGGGGTCACCCGAGAGCGCATCCGCCAGATCGAGTCCAAGACCATGAGCAAGTTGCGCCACCCGAGCCGCTCGCAGGTCCTGCGCGACTACCTCGACTAGGTCGCACCGCCTCGACGCCCGCATTCGTTGTCCGCTCGAATCTTCCAGCGGTCGGCGAATGCGGGCGTCGCGCTTTTCCGCGTCCGAGCTGTGCGCCTGCACGCGGGATCGCAATAACCTCCAGCGCTCACGGTCATCCCTGACCGCTAGCCGAATATCTTGCTGGACAACACCTCCACTCACGATCGCACTCGCTGAGTACCGACCGGCCGACCCGGATCCGATGTGCGGTTACGCACGGCTCGGCCGCGTCGAACGGCCGCTCGACGGTCCGATCGCGCCACAAACGGGGGCACTTCGCCGCGCTCACCTCCCACCCGGCAGACTTGCGGGGTGGTTGCCTCGACCTCGACACCGAGCTGGCTGCGGTCACCGTGGACGCGGACCGTCGACCTGCGCGCCGAGTGGCGCGACGCGCAGGCCTGGCTGCGGCGTCCCGGGCTGGCGCGGCGGCTCCTGCCCGCGATCCGCGCGCACCTCGGGGCCGCGCCTGCCAGCACCGCCTACGCGTTCACGCTGTTCGTCACCTGGTGGACGCTGCGCGGAGTCGGTGACTCGGTGGAGCGCAGATTGATCTTCTCGGCGTCGACCAACCTCTACAACATGCGGCACAACCCGGTTCAGGTGCTGGTCGCTTCGGCTTTCTGGACCGACGGCGGCTTCCCCTGGACGACCATCGCCGGTTTCCTGGTCGTCATGGCATATGCCGAGCGCTGGCTGGGCACCGCGCGCTGGATCCTGCTGTTCGCGACCGGGCACATCGGGGCGACGCTGCTGACCGTCACCGGCATCTCACACGCCATCGACCGTGGCCTCATCCCGCTGCGGGTGGCCGTCGCCGCGGATGTCGGTACCAGCTACGGCTTCTCGGCCGTACTGGCGGCGCTGGCGTTCCGGTTCCGCGGCCGGGTGCGGCTGGTGTGGGCCGGTACGCTCCTCGTGACGCTCGGCGTGGCGCTGTGGGTCGAACCGACATTCACCGACTACGGCCATCTCTGTGCCGCCGTCATCGGGCTGGCGGTCGGCGCCATCGCGAGCCTGTTCTGGCACCGCTTGGAACGGACCGCCGCCAAGAGAGCCCCCGCCGCCCAGGACTGATCAGGAGACCTGCGGCTCGCGGCGGCCGCGGTTGCGCCACAGCGTCACCGCTGGCTCGACCACCCGCGCCGCGATCGGACCCAGCACCGCCATCAGGAGAACGTAGGTCGAGGCGAGCGCCGTGAGCTGACCGTCCATCGCGCCCGCGCTCACGGCCAGTCCCGCGATGACGATGGAGAATTCGCCCCGTGCGACCAGCGCGGCGCCCGCCCGGGCCCGGCCCATCTGCCGGATGCCCTCGCGTGCGGCGGCCCACCACCCGGTCGCCACCTTCGTCCCGGCCGTCACCGCCGCCAGCACGATCGCCCAGCCCAGCACCGGCGGGATCGCTCGCAGGTCGGTGTTCAACCCGAAGGCCACGAAGAAGATGGCCGCGAACAGGTCGCGCAGCGGTTCGAGCATCTTCGCCGCCGCGTGCGCGGTCGAGCCGGAGATCGCGATGCCGAGCAGGAACGCTCCGACCGCCGCTGACACGCTCAGCGCCGAGGAAACGCCTGCCACCAGCAGCGCCCCGCCGAGCAGCGTGAGCAGGAAGACCTCACGGTCGGCGCTGTCCACGATCGCCGAGACGTACCGCCCATAGCGCAGCGCTACCACGAGCACCAGCGTGATGGTGATCAGTGCCACCGCCAGCGCACGCAACCCGCTGATCCAGCTCAGCCCGGCCAGCACCGTGGTGAGGATCGGCAGGTAGACCGCCATCGCCAAATCCTCGAAGACCAGGATGGACAGGATCACCGGCGTCTCGCGGTTGCCCAGGCGCCCGAGGTCGTCGAGGACTTTCGCCACGATGCCCGAGGACGAGATGTAGGTGACGCCCGCCATCGTGATCGCGCCGTCGACACCCCAGCCCAGCATCAGCGCGACCACCGCTCCCGGTGACGCGTTGACCACGATGTCCACCAGACCGGCCGCCCAGGAACGGCGCAGGCCGGTCACCAGCTCCGCCGCCGTGTACTCCAGGCCGAGCAGCAGGAGCAGCAGCACCACGCCGATCTCGCCGGCGATATGGCCGAAGTCGTGGGCGGCCCGGAGTTCGATGAGACCACCCTGGCCGAAAGCGACACCGCCGAGCAGGTACAGCGGAATGGGCGACATACCGACGCGGCCCGCGACACGACCCAACATGCCGAGAACGAAAAGAACCGCTCCGAGCTCGATCAGGGCGAGCGCGGTGTCCGTCACGGTTCAGCCGTGCGTCAATATCTTCGCGGCGGCATCCAAGCCCTCCGGAGTGCCGACGACCACGAGCAGGTCGCCCGCGGTGAAGGTGAAATCGGGCCCGGGCGAGGGATGCAGCTGCCCGGCCCGCATGACCGCCACGATGGAGGCCTTCGTGCGGGTGCGCATCTCGGTCTCGCCGAGGGTGCGGCCGTCGTAGGGGGAATCGTCCCCGATCGGGAGCTGGCGGGTGGTGATCCCGGGCAGGTCGCGGTGGTCGTCGTTGAGCTTCGCGACCAGCTGGGGCGCGCCGAGCAGGTTGGCCAGGACCGCCGCTTCATCGGTGGTCAGCGGGATCTGCGCGGCACAGGCGTCGGGATCGTCGAGCTTGGAGACGATCAGGTCGATATCACCATCGCGGTGGGCGACCACGCCGATTCGGCGACCGGAACGCACCTCGAAGTCCTTCCGGACACCGATCCCGGGTAGTGCGGTGACGTCGACGTTCACGTCTTCCAGATTAGCCGGAACACCGTTCCCGCGAACGAATCGGTCATCACTTCGGCCGATGGCGCGTCGCAGGCGCTGTGCTGTGATGGAGACGTGTGGCGGTGGGCGGAGGTGCCGGAGCGGACGCGCGATGCGCTGGGCGCCGTCATCGCGTTCGCCGGCGGCGCGGCGCTGTACCTCGCGGGCCTGTCCACCATGACCGAGCGGGGCGAGCAAGTGCCGTTGTGGGTGCGGTGCGGTGTGCTGGCCGTCCTGTGCCTGGCGACCTTCTCCCGCCGCCGCGTGCCGATCGCGGCCATGCTGGCCGGACTCATCCCACTGGCCGTGGACATCCGGCTCGGCGCCACGGTGCCGGTGTGGATCGTCTACGCCGACTTGATCTACGCGGCCGTGCTGTACGCAGGCCGCCGGAGGTCGCGGATCACGGCTCTGTCCTGGTCGGCGCTCTCCGTCGTCGCCGTGGTGCTGACCCTGGCCCTGACCGGCGACCTGCGGTCGGTCGCGCTGGCGCTGGTGGCGGTGTTCAGTTTCGTCGCGACGCCGATCTGGTGGGCGAACTCGGTGCGCACGCACAAGGAGGTCGCGGACGCCGAGCGCACCCGCGCTCGAGCGCTCACCTTGGTCGCCGAACTCGACCGTCGCGCGGCCATCGCCGACGAGCGCACCACGATGGCGCGCGACCTGCACGACGTGATCGCCGGGCACCTGTCGGCCATCGCACTGCACTCGGAGGCGGCGCTCGGCGTGCTGGCCCGCCGGGACGCCGACCCGGCGGTGGCCGGGATCATGCGTTCCATCCGCGCCAACAGCGTCAGCGCACTGGAGGAGATGCGCACCATGATCGGATTGCTGCGCAGCGACGACGGCGCGGCGGAGGTGGCCGCGCCGCGCACACTCGCCCACTTGCCCATCCTGGTGGAGGCCGCACGCGCGGCGGGGATCTCGGTGCGGGTGCGCGAATCACTGGACGACGCAGCGCTGCCCAGCGCCGTCGACCAAGCCGCCTATCGCATCGTCCAGGAGGCTTTGACCAACGCCATGAAACACGCCCCGGGACAGGAGGTCTCCATCGACGTGCGCGCCGAGAAAGAGATACTCACGATATCCGTTCGCAACCGGACCGCAGCCGCGCGGCCGCAGCAGGCCGTGGCCCGAGCCGGGCGCCGCGGTTTGGTGAACATGCGCGAGCGGGCCGCGGCGCTCGGCGGAAGTCTGCGCGCCGGAACGGATTCCGGCCACTGGGAAGTCCTGGCTACCCTCCCGCTCGGCTGCGTGGGTGCCGCATGACGATTCGGGTGGTGATCGCCGACGACCACGCCGCGATCCGCGCGGGCCTGCGGATGATCCTGGAGGCCGAGGACGATATCGATGTGGTCGGCGAGGCCGCCGACGGCGATGTCGCGGTGGCCCAGGCCAAAGCGCTGCGGCCGCAGGTGGTGCTGATGGACGTGCGCATGCCGGGGGTGGACGGCATCACCGCGACCGAGCGGATCACCGGGGACGGCCTGGCGAAGGTGCTGATCCTGACCACATTCGACTTGGACGAGTACGTCTTTCGCACGCTGCGCGCCGGCGCCTCGGGGTTCGTGCTGAAATCCACGTCGGGCCAGGCGTTGGTCGCGGCGGTGCGCGCGGTCGCGGGAGGGGACGGCGTGCTGGCTCCGGAGGTGACGCGAGCGGTGATCTCGGCGTTCGCCGCGTCGAATCCGGCTGTCGCGCAATCGGCTCCCGCCGGGCTCGGCGAACTCACCGAACGCGAACGCGAAGTGCTCGATTGCCTCGGGGACGGCCTGTCCAACGCGCAGATCGCGGGTCGGCTGTTCATCGGTGAGACGACCGTCAAGACGCACGTATCCCGTGTGCTGACCAAACTGGGTGTGCGGTCGCGGGTTCAGGCCGCCATCGTGGCGCGCGAGATCCGCGACCGGTAGTCACGCCGGGAGCGGGGCGAATGTCCCGTCCGCCGTCGGCAGGTACTCCACGACTCCTGTGACCGCTCCCACCGGCAAGGGGCCGTACAGGTGCGGGAAGAGCATCGATTCCGGATCGGTCGGGACCCCCGGCTCCCATTTGATCGGCGACCCGACGCGGCGAGGGTCGATCCGCAGCAACACCAGATCACGCCGCCCGGCGAACAACCGATTCGCCGGCAAGTGCACCTGTTGCGGCGACGAGAGATGGATGAACCCCGCCTGGGCGAGCGAGGGCGCTCGGTACTCCCCCGTTTGCCGAGCGGATAACCATTCATCCAAAGTACATAGGTGAACAAGCGTGTGAGTGTCATAGGTCACGGGTAATCTCCCGGTAGACAACTGGATCGGCCGATCGAGAGTGTGACGCAGTGCACATCGACGACGGGACCTGGAACGTTCGCCCGTAGCGAAATCCCTGGTCGTGTTATCGAAAACACACTGCTTCCTTCGCGGGAACAAAGTCCCCCGTCCCGAACGTCTGACAGAGTAGTCATACCCCTGCTGGGAAGTAGCGGTAGCGAGCTCGTGGTGAGTGACCACGAGCCCCACACCAGGTGAACGGTCGTCGGGACCGGGAGCCAGGACGGAGGAGTCATGCCAGGAACCCTGACAAGCACCCCACTGACCGCGGTCGATCGTTGCGACCGCTGCGGGGCGGCGGCCCGTGTGCGCGCCGTACTGCCCGCAGGTGGAGAGTTGCTCTTCTGCCAGCACCACGCGAACGAACACATGGATCGGCTGCGTGAGCTGGACGCCGTGATCGACACGGAGTCCGCTCCCGCGCTCTGACCTGCTCCTCGCGTCCTGACACAACAGCATCGAACAACAGAACACGGTTTCCACCGGCAGCGGGCGACCCACAGGTCGCCCGCTGTTGGCGTGTCCGGCGGCGCTCAGTCCGCGCCGAGGATGCCGTCCAGCAGCCTGGCCAGGCCGTATTCGAACGCGCCGTCCGGGTCGGCCGGCGCCTGGTACAGCTCACCCACCGCCGCCCCGACGCGTGCGGCGAGCGGGAACCGGCTCGGCGGCATGACCTCGGCCAGCAGCGGACCGTGTACTTCCCACCACCGTGCGTCGCTCATGCGCGCGGTCTCGCGGGCCGCGGCCACCGCCATACGCGCGTTACCGGTGGCGAACTCCGACAGCACGGCGATCGCCCGGTCCATCGCCACATCCGGCAAGCCGAGCCCGTCGATCGCGGTCAACTGCCGCTCGTAGCGACGCATCCGTCCCGGCCCGAGCACGAGCCGCCACGGCGACACCTCGAGCAGCCAGGGATGGGCGAGGAGTTCCGCGCGGACCTGGCGGGCCACGGCGGCGAGGCGCTCACGCGGTGGGAGATCGGCGGGAATGGGCTCATCCTCTTCGGCCACCGCGTCGACCATGAGCACCGTCAGCGCGTCCTTGCTCGGCACGTATGTGTAGAGGCTCATCGGTCGCAGCCCCAGTTCGGCGGCGACCGTGCGGATGGAGACCTTCTCGTAGCCCTGCCGGTCGGCGAGCGCGACCGCCGCCGCGACCACCGCGTCCACGCTGACCGTCTGCTTCGGGCCGCGCCCGGCCGGACGCGCCGGTAGCTCGTGCCGCCACAGCAAGTCCATCAGCCGCCTGGCCTCGTCGGATATGACGTCGTCGCTCACGGGCTCCTCGGAACCGATCCGGTACGGTGTACGTTACTCCGTACACCATACGTTGATTTTAGGGGTGCGCCCTGCCAAGCACACATGCCACTTATCTACCGGACCGGCACATGTTCGCGCTGTGGACCTGGCTCGGACACGCCACCGGTGCGGCCCCGGCCGACCTGGGTGACCAGGAGACGCTCGCGCTGGCCGTCCCGGTCGCCGCGGACGGAGCCCTCGAGGTCATCGACGTCGATGCCGCCCTGGTGGATCCCGCGACTTTCGCCGACTCGAGCCTCGACCACCCGGGAGAGTCGGTCCTGGCCTGGCAACGGGTGGTGCGTTCCGTGCTCGCCGACCCCGCCGGGGAGTCGCCCGGCGCGGACGCCGAGGCCCTGCCCCTCGCCGCGCACGCCGTGCCCGATGCCTCCGGCACGGCCATCGTCTCCGCGCGACGCGCACTGGATGTTCTCCGCGATACCGAGGCGATCACCGCCGACCTGCGGGCCACGCTGAAAGCCCGGCTGCGGCCCTACCAGGCGCGCGGAGTCGGCTGGCTGCGCGAAACGGTGGCCGTGCACGGCGGCGCGGTGCTCGCCGACGAGATGGGGCTGGGCAAGACCGTGCAGACCATCGGCTTCCTGCTGGACCGGGCCGAGGCCGGGACGCAGCTGGTGGTGTGCCCGACGTCGCTGGTCGGCAACTGGGCCCACGAGATCGGCCGGTTCGCGCCGGGGCTGCGCGTGGTCGTGTGGCGTGGCGGCGCCGTCGACGCCGACGCGATCGTTGTCACCGGTTACCCGACGCTGCGCTTACACGGGCAACTGCTGGCGCAGCGGAACTGGGCGACGGCCGTCTTCGACGAGGCGCAGGCGCTGAAGAATCCCCGCACCCAGGTCGCGAAGGCGGCGCGCGCGATCGGCGCCGCCGCGACGGTCGCGCTGACCGGCACGCCGGTGGAGAACCATCTCGACGAGTTGTGGGCCCTGCTGCACCTGGTGGCACCCCGGCTGTTCGGACACCGCACGCAGTTCCGGCGGCGCTTCGTGCGGCCGATCCACGAGGGTTCGGCCGCCGCAGCGGCGCGGTTGCGCGACACCATCGAACCGGTGGTGCTGGCCCGCACGAAACGTCAGGTCGCCGCCGCCCTGCCCGCCAAGATCCACAGCGATCTGCTGTGCGACCTCACCGCCGAACAGGAACGGCTCTACGACCGACTACTCGACCGAGCCGTCGCCGATGGATTCGGCGCGGGCATCGAGCGCCACGGCCGCGTGCTCGCGGCGCTGACCGCCCTGAAGCAGGTGTGCAACCATCCCGGGCTGATCACCGGCGAACTCGACGAGCTGGCCGGCCGGTCCGGAAAACTCGACCTGTGCACCGATATCATCGCCGCCAATCTCGAAACCGGCAGCCCGACGCTGATTTTCACGCAGTACCGGCAGACCGGCGAGTTGCTGGTGCGACATCTCGCCGAGCAGTTCGGCGTGCGCGCGCCGTTCTTCCACGGCGCGCTCTCGCAGGCCGAACGCGCCGAGATCGTCACCAGGTTCCAGGCCGAGGACGGGCCGCCGGTGCTGGTGCTCAGCCTGCGCGCGGCGGGCACCGGTCTCACGCTGACCCGCGCCGCCGATGTCGTCCACTTCGATCGCTGGTGGAACCCGGCGGTGGAGGCGCAGGCCTCCGACCGGGTGCACCGGATCGGACAGACCCGCACGGTCACCGTCACCACCCTCACCTCGATCACCACCGTGGAGGAGCACATCGCGGGCATGCACGACCGCAAGGCGGCGCTGCGCGACCTCGGCGACGCGGCGGGCATCGCTGCGCTGGCCGCACTGGACGACGCCCAGCTGATCGAGATACTGCGCCGGAAGCGGGAGAACTGATGGCGGACAACGAATTCGGCTACACCGCATGGGGGATGGACTGGGTCCGGCTGGCGGAGCCGCTGCGTCAGACCCGGCCCGACCCGATGCTGCCCCGCGCGCGCAGCATCGCGCGCAACAACGGCGTGCAGGCCGCGATCGAAGGACGGGTGGTGCGCGCCACCATCCACCGGGGTGGCCAGGCGTCGGTGACGCAGGTGGAGGTCGCCCCGCTGTCCCGGCAGACCATCGCCGCGATCGCCGGGATCGTGCCGGACCCCAGCGTGCTGACCGACGACATGTACCGCGGGATCAGCGCGGCCGGGGTCTCGCTCGCGCCCGTCCTCGCGGGTACCGACTGCTCGTGCACGGCGCGCAAGACGCGGTGCGTGCACGTCCTGGCCGTTTTCTACGAGATGGCGCGGCGAGTCGACGAGGATCCTCGACTGGGCTTGGCGATCCAGGGCTACTTCGCTGCCGCGCCGCCGGATTCGGACGCGTCCGCACCGGCGACGCGGTGGACGCCGATCAGTGCGCTCGACCCCCGGCGATTCTTCACGACGACCCCGTGCTGAACCGCGGGCGCTCCGGCCGTCTGGCCCGGAAGCGGAAACCTTCGGTCAGTGGCGCACGCGGATCCGGCTGGCCGCTTCGCTGTCGCTGCTCGCCGCGGGGATGCCGATCGCGCGGATCGCGGGCCGGGTCGGTCATGCGACGCCGAGCGCGTACGTCGCGGCGTTCCGGCGGGACGTCGGTGTCCCGCCGGGACGGTATTTCGCCGGCTGATCAGGCGTTGGTGCCGCTGTCCACGGTGAGGAACGCACCGGTCACACTGCGACCGGACGGCCCGGCCAGGAAGGCCACCGTGGCCGCGACATCGTCGGCGGCGCCGAAGCGCCCGAGCGCGGTCAGGTCGCGCTGCCGCGCCGCGTGCGCGCCGTCGCCCGGATTCATGTCGGTGTCGGTGGAACCCGGCTGGACGAGGTTCACCGTGATCGCCCGCGGGCCCAGTTCGCGCGCCAGCGCCTTGGTGAAGCCGTTGAGGGCGGACTTGCTGAGGTTGTAGAGCGTCACCCCTTCGAACGGCGCGTGATCGGTCAGGTTGGTCCCGATGCTGATGATCCGTCCGCCGTCGGGCATGTGCGCGACGGCGGCCTGCGCACCGACGAACGCGGCACGAGCGTGCACGTGGAGCGCGTTGTCGATCTCCGCGACGGTGAATTCCCCGAACGGCTTCGCCGGGAAGATTCCCGCGTTGTTGACCAGGATGTCCAGGCCGCCGAGTTCGGACGCCGCACGGTCCACCGCCGCGCGCACAGCGGCGGCATCGGCGCTGTCGGCCTGGAGCGCGACGGCTCGGCGCCCGAGCGCCTCCACCTCGCCGACCACCGTCTTCGCCTGCCCCTCGGCGTGCTGATAGGTCAGCGCCACGTCCGCGCCCGCCGCGGCGAGGCGGCGCACGATCGCGGCCCCTATCCCGCGACTGCCCCCGGTGACCAGCGCGACCTTGCCCGTCAGCTCCGACATCGGTACTCCTTCTATTTTTGTGTCAATCAGTACACAAATAGCCAAGCCCATTCGCCGCCGCGATGTCAAGAGGTATATTTAACGATCGACACAGAAAGGTCCGGCATGGCTGAACGGGGACGACCGCGCGCCTTCGATCGCGCCGAGGCGTTGCGCCGCGCCATGGAGGTGTTCTGGGAGCACGGGTACGAGGGCGCGTCGATGAGCGACCTGACCGCCGCGATGGGGATCAACTCCCCCAGCCTGTACGCCGCGTTCGGCGGCAAGGAGGCGCTGTTCCGCGCGGCCGTGGACCTCTACGGGCACACCGACGGCGGCTACACCGCCCGCGCGCTGCGCGAGGAACCCACCGCGCGAGCAGCCATCGAGGCGATGCTGCGGGACAACGCGGTGGCCTACACCGAGGAGAGCAAGCCGCACGGGTGCATGGTCGTGCTCGCGGGCTCCACCTACACCACCCGCAACACCGGCATCCGCGACTTCCTGATCGACAAGCGGCGCGCGACGACCGAGGACATCCGACGACGGATCGAGCGCGGCGTCGCCGAGGGCGATCTCCCGCCCGGCACCGACAGCACGGCGCTCGCCGGCTTCTACACCACGGTTCTCTACGGCCTGTCCATCCAGGCGCGCGACGGCGCGACGCTGGCGGAACTCACCGCGTCCATCGACTGCGCCATGTCCGCCTGGCCCACCCCGGACCGCTGACGCGGACTACTTCCGGCGCAGCGCCGCGATGCGCTCGCCGAGTTGTTCGGCGCTGGCCAGCGCGGTCGGCGGCCCGCCGCACTCGCGGCGCAGCTCGCCGTGGATCACGCCATGCGGCTTCCCGGTGCGATGGTGGTGCATCGCCACCAGGCTGTTGAGTTCGCGCCGCAATTCGCCGAGCCGATCGGCGGTGGCGACCCGCTCCGCGGCGCCTGCCACCTGCGGCCCGGGATCGGGGACGGGCACGGACACGCTGCGATCCGCGACCTGTCTGGCCTGTCGCTCGCGCAACAGCGCGCGCATCTGCTCGGCGTCGAGCAGACCCGGGATTCCCAGATAGTCGGCTTCCTCGTCACTTCCGGCGAAGGTCGCGGTACCGAAGGAGGATCCGTCGTAGATCACCTGGTCGAGCTCGGCGTCGGCGGCCAGCGCGACGAAGGACTTCTCCTGTTCGCCCGGCTCGTCCTGCTGCTTGTTCGCGTCGATCAGCAGCTCGTCGTCCAGGCCGTTCTTCTCCCGGTGCGGCTTGCCGATGACGTGGTCGCGCTGCAACTCCAGCTGCGCTGCCAGATCCAGCAGCACCGGTACCGAGGGCAGGAACACGGTCGCCGTCTCGCCGGACTTGCGAGCACGCACGAAACGCCCGATCGCCTGTGCGAAGTACAACGGGGTGGAGGCGCTGGTCGCATACACCCCGACGGCGAGGCGCGGCACGTCGACGCCCTCGGACACCATACGGACCGCGACCATCCATGGCTGGGTGCTGTTGCTGAATTCGGCGATGCGGTGGGAGGAGGCGGGGTCGTCGGACAGCACCAGCGCCGGCTTCTCGCCCGAAATGTGTTCCAGCAGTTCCGCGTAGTCACGGGCACGGTCCTGGTCGGTGGCGATCACCAGGCCGCCCGCGTCGGGCATGCCGGAGGCGCGCTTCTGGCGCAGCCGGATGTCGGCGGCGCGCAGCACGGCGGAGATCCAGTCGCCGGCCGGATCGAGCGCGGTCCGCCAGGCACGGGCGGTCTGCTCCGCGTTCAGCGGCTCGCCGAGGCGGGCGGAGTACTCCTCGCCCGCGCTGTCGCGCCAATGCGCTTCGCCGGAGTAGGCCAGGAAGACCACCGGCCGCACCACACCGTCGGCGAGCGCCTCGGCGTAGCCGTAGGTGTGGTCGGCGCGGGACTTCGGGAAACCTGACTCGTCGGGTTCGTAGACGACGAACGGAATCTGGCTGTCGTCGCTGCGGAACGGGGTACCGGTCAGGGCGAGGCGGCGGGTGGCGTCGCCGAACGCCTCGGCGGTCGCGTCACCCCAGCTCTTGGCATCTCCCGCGTGGTGGATCTCGTCGAGAATGACCAGTGTCCTGCGATTCTCGGTGCGCACGCGGTGGCGCGAGGGATGCGCGGCGACCTGCGCGTACGTGACCACGACACCGTGATAGTCACCCGAGGTGCCACCGGTGGAGTTGGAGAACCGCGAGTCCAGGGCGATCCCGCTGCGCGCCGCGGACTGCGCCCACTGGTGCTTGAGATGTTCGGTGGGCGCCACCACGGTGATCTGGTCCACGGTGCGGTCGGCCAGCAGCTCGGCGGCCACCCGCAGCGCGAAGGTGGTCTTGCCCGCGCCCGGGGTGGCCACGGCGAGGAAGTCCCGAGGTTTGGTGGCCAGGTACTTCGTCAGCGCACGTCGCTGCCAGGCACGGAGGGAGCCTGCGCCGGCGGGGCCGGCCGCCTTCGAATCGCCCGGCGTCTCTGCCTCTCCCGCCACAGCGGCGCCACCCGACCCAGTCACGCAGACGACCCTAGCGGCCCGGCACGGCGTGTCGCCAAACCGACGCGGCAGGCGCGACGGGCATCACACGGCCACCAGCCAGGACGCTGGGAGTTCACCCCATGCCCACCGAGACGTCGCACGCACACTCCGATGCCGATCGACGAAGTGCGCGATGCTGTAAGCACGATGACCGAGCAGCACGCCATTCCGGGCGATCCGCCGCAGACCGACGCACCGTCGACCCGCGCCGCCGCCGTGCGCCCGCCCACCTGGGCCGATCGCGCGAGCGCGCGGACCGCGGTGGTGAGCAGGCGGGCCGCCGCGCTGACCATGCGGGTGGCGGAGAAGGCCTGGGCCGATTCCATCTTCGCGAAGTCGGCCGCGGCGGCGTTCTGGCAGACGCTCTCGCTGGCGCCCCTGTTGCTCGGACTGCTCGGCAGCCTCGGTTACGTGGGCGGATGGTTCGGCCCGGACACGGTGCAGATCGTCGAGTCCAAGATCATCGCGTTCAGCCGGGACCTGTTCAGCGCGAACGTGGTGACCGATCTCATCGAGCCCACGGTCCAGGACGTCCTCGGGCGCGGGCGCGGTGCGGTGGTGTCGGTGGGCTTCGTCCTGTCGCTGTGGGCCGGGTCGTCGGCGATGGCCACCTTCGTCGACTCGATCGTGGAGGCCCACGACCAGCAGGACGCACGGCACCCCGTGTGGCAGCGCATCTTCGCGCTGTTGCTGTACCTGCTGTTCCTGGCGGCGTCGGTGTTCATCCTGCCGCTGGTGGCGCTGGGGCCGACGCTGATCGGACGGGTGCTGCCCACCGCGTGGCGGGCGACCGGACTGCAACTGCTGGACTTCTTCTACTACCCCGGCGTCGGCCTGCTGCTGATCGTCGGGCTCACCACCCTGTACAAGCTGGCCCTGCACACCTCGTTGCCCTGGCACCGGCTCTTCGGCGGGGCGCTGGTGGCCGGCGTGTTCTTCATGGCGGCCAGCGAAGTGCTGCGCCGCTACCTGTCGTGGGTGAGCCGCACCGGCGTCACCTACGGCGCGCTGGCGACGCCTATCGCGTTCCTCCTGTTCACGTTCTTCCTTGGCTTCGCGGTGATCCTGGGCGCGGAGTTCAACGCGGCGGTGCAGGAGTTCTGGCCAGCCCGCGCGACGCGCATGGAGCAGGTGAAGGAGTGGATCGCCAATCAGGTGCGCGGAGAGAGCGGAGCCGACGAGGACACGGAGGATCGGGACGAGGCCGCGGCGGGTCAGGACGACGCGGGCTCCGACGGCCGACGCGCCGTGCTCGACCTGCGCGCAGCGCGGTCCTCGTCCGGCGAGTAGATCTTCGCCTCAGTCGCCCTTGCGTAGGCCGTCGTAGACCTTCTTGCACTCCGGGCACACCGGAGAGCCCGGCTTGGGCGAGCGGGTCACCGGGAAGACCTCTCCGCACAGCGCGACCACGTGGGTGCCCAGCACGGCGCTCTCGGCGATCTTGTCCTTCTTCACGTAGTGGAAGAACTTCGGGGTGTCGTCGCCCGTCGTCTCGTCGGTCGTCGTATCCGGGCGAACCATGGTGTCGGTGCTCACGCACTCCATGATGCCGCATCGCGCGACGACCCCGCTGACCACGGTGTCACCTCTGAGCCGACCACGAGGGCTCCCACCAGCAAAGGATGGGAATTCGACCTCCGTATGTGCGCGGACGGACCCCGAGTGGAAGACTCGGGGTATGCAGCAGAACGGCGATTCCCCATCCGCCGACGGCCGCGACCGCGAAGAGCACCCCGACGTGACGATGCCGACGCAGCCCCGCCGTTCCTCCGGATACTTCCCAGGCAATGACGACAAGCACCCCGCCTTGATCACCGAGGCGGCGCCCTCGCTGGAAGACCAGCACCGAGCCCGGGTGCGTCGGTACACGATCATCATGGCGTTCCGCATACCGTGCCTGGTCCTCGCGGCGATCGCCTACAGCGCGTTCGGCAACCCGCTGCTGTCCATCCTGATCATCGTCGCGTCCATTCCGCTGCCGTGGATCGCGGTGCTGATCGCCAACGATCGCCCGCCCCGCCGCAAAGACGAGCCCAGCCGATGGGACCGTCCGCGCACGGCCATCGAGTCGCGCCCGCACAACGCCATCGACAACTGACCCCGCCGGGAGGACCGGCTCACCACGGGCGGGTCACCGCGCGGCTGCCGGGGCCCTGCGAACGACCGCCGACATCACGGCGGCGGCGCCGCACAGCGCGCCCGCCAGATACCACGCGAGGTCGTAGCTGCCCTGGAGATCACGGATGACGCCCGCGCCGGTGGCCGCCACCGCCGAACCGATCTGGTGGGAGGCGAACACCCAGCCGAACGCGACCGGGCCGTCGGCGCCGAACAGTTCGCGGCACAGCACGACCGTCGGCGGTACTGTGGCCACCCAGTCCAAGCCGTAGAAGACGATGAACACCCACAGGCTCGGTTGCGTGTCCGGACCCAGCAGCGCCGGCAGGATCAGCAGCGACAGACCGCGCAGCGTGTAGTAGCCGATCAACAGATAGCGCGGATCGATCCGGTCGGTCAGCCAGCCCGAGGCGATGGTGCCCGCCACGTCGAAGACGCCGACGACGGCCAGCAGGCTCGCCGCGGTGGTCGGCGGCATGCCGTGGTCGTGCGCGGCACTGACGAAATGGGTACCGACCAGCCCGTTGGTGGACGCGCCGCACACCGCGAAACCGCCGGCGAGCAACCAGAATCCAGGACGACTCGCGATCGCGCCGAGCACCGTGAGCGCGCGCGACGCGCCACCGACGGCGGGTACGCGCAGGCCGACCGTGCTGTCCGGCTCGGCGCCGTAGGCTCGCGCGCCGAGGTCGCTCGGATAGTCCCGGATGAACAGCAGCACCAGCGGCGCCACGGCGAGCGCCGCGCCCGCGACGATCAGCGACGGCAGCCGCCAGCCGTGGGCGTGCGCGAGCGCCGAGACCAGCGGCAGGAAGACCAGCTGTCCGGTCGCGCCGGCGGCGGTGAGCACGCCGGTGACCAGACCGCGCTGCCGCACGAACCACCGGCCGGTGATCGTGGCGACGAACGGCATCGACATCGACCCGACGCCGACACCCACCAGCAGGCCCCAGGTCAGCACGAGGTGCCACGGCTGGGACATGAACACCGTCAGCCCGCTGCCCGCAGCGACCAGCAGCAGCGCGCAGGTGACCACCCTGCGGATGCCGAAGCGATCCATCAGCGCGGCGGCGAACGGCGAGATGAGACCGTACAGCAGCAGATTCAGCGAAACCGCTGCCCCGATGGTGCCGTGTGACCAGCCGAACTCCTCGTGCAACGGGTCCATCAGCACGCTGGGCACGGAGCGGAACCCGGCCGCACCGAGCAGGGCGATGAAACCCACGCCTGCGACCAGCCACGCCGGGTGCAAGCGCCGGCGCGGCGCGGAATCGAGGGAAACAGGAGTCGGCGTCTGCAGTTCGGTCACCCGTTGAGCCTGCCCGAACTATGTCCACGCATCGAGTGGCTGAAATGCCACATCCCATCAAATTCGTGCCAAACGCGGCGGCGCCGGTATTTTCTCGACATGGCGGGCACGTGTACCTAGGGTCGCATGAAGCCTCGCGCACCACGATCACCGGCCACGGTTTGTTGCGGGCAACGAGACAGGAGTGCACATGATTCGGTGGATCTGGGTCTTCCTGGACCGCCCGGCGCAGCGTTTCGACGACTGCGCGAAGTTCTGGTCCACGGTCACCGGCACCGAGCTCTCCCCTCGGCGCGGCGCGAACGACGAGTTCCTCACCTTGTTGCCGGACCCGGCGCTGTTCGCCGCGGCGAGCGTCAAGATGCAAGCGGTGACCGGCCTCGGCGGCGTCCACCTCGACCTGGACGTCGACGACATCCCCTCCGCCGTACGCACCGCGCTCGACCTCGGGGCGGAGCTGGTCGCCAACCATCCCGACTACGCCGTGCTGCGCTCCCCCGGCGGCCAGACGTTCTGCCTGACTCCCAGCGGCCGCGCGACGAGCACGCCCGCGCCCGCGGTGCGAGCTCCGGATGGCACGCTGTCGCGCCTGGACCAGGTGTGCCTGGACATCGGCCCCGACGACCACGAGGTCGAGACCCGGTTCTGGAAGCTACTGACCGGCTGGACCCATCAGCCCGGGAGGCGGCCGGAGTTCGCCCGGCTGCGCTCGGAAGACCGGCAGTTGCCCGCGCAACTGCTGTTGCAGCGCCTCGGTGAGAACCGCCCGACCAGCGCGCATGTCGATCTGGCCGCCAGCGACATCGATGCCACCGCCGCGTGGCACGAGTCGCTCGGCGCGACCGTGGTGGAACGCCACGAGCACTGGATCGTCCTGAGCGATCCCGGCGACGCGCTGTACTGCGTCACCGGACGCGATCCCAGCGGTGTCTGATCGCCCTCCCGCGAAAGCATCGCGGTGTGGTGATACCGCGGGCGCCTGATCCGCGCCCGGTGGCCGCGGTGGCAGAGTACCGGTGTGCCTACGAACCGATCGACGACCACCGGATCGCTGCTCACCGCGCTGTGCCCGGATCTGCGGGCCGCGCTCACCCGGGTGGGCTACGACGCCGACACCCTGCTCGAGACGCTCGGCGACGCGCACGCCGCACTGGGCCGGTCGGAGCCGGCACCGGTACGCCGCGCGGCCCGTGCGGCCGGTGAGCTGGGCACCCTCATCCGCCTGTTGCTGCTCGGCGACGCGCTGCCGGAGCGGGAGGTGGCCGCGGCGCTGGCGCCCGTGAAGGTGGATCGCGCGGTCGCGGCGGGCCTGCTGGACCGCGACGGCGACGAGGTGCGGGCGGCGCTCGATCTGCGGCCGCTGGACGCGGGCACGGGCACGCGGTGGGTCCTGTCGGACCTCGACGACTCGATGCGCAGGCGCACGCTGACCGAGCATCACGTCCTCGGCGTCGGCCACGCCTCTCTCTCGCTGCTGCGCGCCACCCCCACCCGGCCGGTCGGCACGGTGCTCGACCTCGGCACGGGGTGCGGCGTCCAGGCGGTGCACGCCGCCTCCTACGCGCGACGCGTGACCGCGACCGATGTCAATCCCCGGGCGTTGTGGCTGGCCGAGGCCACCGCGGCGCTCAACGAGCTGGACATCGAACTGGTGGAGGGTTCCTGGTTCGAACCGGTGCGGGGGAGGCGCTTCGACCAGGTGGTGGCCAATCCGCCGTTCGTGGTGGGTCCGGGGCGTGTCGAGCACACCTATCGCGATTCCGGCCTCGCGCTCGACGGCGCGAGCGAATTGGTCATCTCGCAGGCCGCCGACCTGCTCGCCCCCGGCGGCACCGCCGCGATGCTCGCCGCCTGGGTCCATGTGGACGACGAGGACTGGCGCGGGCGCGTGTCGTCCTGGTTGCCCGCGCACGGCGTCGACGCCTGGGTGGTGCAACGTGACGTGGCCGACCCCGCCCTCTACGTGGGCACCTGGTTGCGTGACGCGGGCGCGGACCCGCGTGATCCCGCCGCGCAGGCCCGTGCGGAGCGCTGGCTGGACGCCTTCGAGGCCGCGAACGTGGCGGGGATCGGGTTCGGGTTCGTCTATCTGCGCGCCATCGACGGGCCGACCGAACTTCTCGCCGAGGACCTCACCCACGGCTTCGACGATCCGCTCGGCGCGGAGGCCATCCGGTATTTCGAGCGCTCGGCCTGGTTGCGGGCCGTCGCCGGTGACGAAAATCTCGCCTGGTCTTCACGTTTCGTCGTGGACCCGGCGACCGCGCTGGAGCGGGTGTACCTGCACGGCGCCGAGGGATGGGCTCCAGAGGTCGCGCGATTGCACCGCGGCGACGGTCCCCGCTGGCAGCACGAAGTGGATGAGGCGACGATCTCGCTGCTGGCGGGAATGCGGGCCGAAGGCTTGCCGTTGTACGAGCTGATCGAACTGCTGGCGCTCGCCCATGGAGCCGACGAGGTGGGCGCCGAGTTCGCCGCCGACGCGTTGTCCGTGGTCACCGGCCTGGTGCGGCACGGATTGATCAAGCCCGTGTGAGGTAACGGCAACCGCGCGCCGGCCGGTGCAGGTCCTGGCCGGGGATCGTCCCCGCGCTGCGGCGCTTCTCAGGAACTTCTCAGACGAGAAGGGCGAAAACCGCTGCTCAGAGCGGTTTATGCCAGCCGTAACGGGGAACTTTCTCCCTGTCGGGTCCGTTTATCGGAGTGAGACACCACCGACAGGAGGCAAGTCATGACAAGCCCCGCCACCACTCGTGTGCGCACCAGCGATTCGGACCTCGACGCTCAGAGCCCCGCCGCCGACCTGGTACGTGTGTACCTGAACGGGATCGGCCGTACCGCGCTGCTCACCGCTGCCGACGAGGTCGAGCTGGCCAAGCGCATCGAGGCGGGCCTCTACGCGCAGTACCTGCTGGAAACCGGCAAGCGACTGTCGGCGTCCCGCAAGCGTGATCTCGCGATGATCGTCCGCGACGGTCAGGCCGCCCGGTCTCATCTGCTCGAAGCCAACCTGCGCCTTGTTGTCTCGCTCGCCAAGCGGTACACCGGCCGCGGCATGCCGCTGCTCGACCTGATCCAGGAGGGCAACCTCGGGTTGATCCGTGCCATGGAGAAGTTCGACTACGCCAAGGGCTTCAAATTCTCCACCTACGCCACCTGGTGGATCCGGCAGGCCATCACCCGCGGCATGGCCGACCAGAGCCGCACCATCCGCCTGCCCGTCCACCTGGTCGAGCAGGTGAACAAGCTGGCCAGGATCAAGCGCGAACTGCACCAGCAGCTGGGCCGCGAGGCCACCGACGAGGAACTGGCCACCGAATCCGGCATCCCGGTCGACAAGATCTCCGATCTGCTCGACCACAGCCGCGACCCGGTGAGCCTGGACATGCCGGTCGGCAACGACGAAGAGGCCCCGCTGGGCGATTTCATCGAGGACTCCGAGGCCACCTCGGCCGAGTCCGCGGTCATCGCGGGTCTGCTGCACCACGATGTGCGCAGCGTGCTCGCCACCCTGGACGAGCGCGAACAGCAGGTCATCCGGCTGCGGTTCGGTCTGGACGACGGCCAGCCGCGCACGTTGGACCAGATCGGCAAGCTCTTCGGACTCTCCCGCGAGCGGGTGCGTCAGATCGAGCGTGAAGTCATGGCGAAGCTGCGCAAGGGTGAGCGGGCCGACCGGCTCCGCGCCTACGCCAGCTGATCGTCCGGCGCCGGCCGCCTCGAGACAGCGCCGGCGTTCGGCCCGGTGACCCTTCCGCCGGGGTCACCTTCCCGCGCCGACCGGTATGCGCGCGTGCCCGTCCCCTCCGGGCGTCGCGCGAGCCGGTCGGCGGTGTCGTATCCCCCTCGGGCGCCCTCCGGGCAGGTCAGCTCTGATCCACCGCGATGTCGTATTTGACCGTGTCGCCCTCGACCGAGGTCACCGTCAGCATCACACCGAGCGTGTCCCCGCCCGCGGTGAGCGTGCAACGCATGATGGTCCCTTCCTTGCCGGTGAGATCGCCGGGGCAATCGATCGCGTCGGGTTCCTGTCCGACCTTCTCGGTGAGTGAGTCTTTGACCGACTTCTCCAAGTCGGCCTCGGTGACCTTCGGTGTGCCGATGCTGACGGAACACGCGGTGAGCGTCGCCGCGAGCAGCGACAGCAGGGCGATACTGCGGATCTTCATGGCGAGCGGACCTTTCCTTCGACGAATGTGACATCGTCCAGATCGCCGTAGGAGCGATCGTCCGTTATCGGACATGTCATCTATGACGTGTGCGGGCCGATGTCTCAGCCGTGCCACGCTTCCGGAAGACAGCTCGCCGAATATCCGCCGGAGTCAACCCAATCGCCGCGGCCCCGTGTCGAAACGGCTGGGCTCCGGGCCGATACGGGCACGCGCGTAGATGATTTCGGCCGAGGTCGGCGAGGCCAGCACCGGATCGAAGGACAATTCCCGCATCTCCGGCAGATCGTCGAACAGGGCTGAAATGCGCTGGGCAAGTTCGGCGAGAGCCGCTTTGTCCACCCGGGGGCTCGCCGGAGTACCCGACAGCAACGGCGCGGCCCGTGGCGCGTCGATCAGGGCCGTCGCCTCGTCGGCGGTCAACGGCAGTGCCCGATAGGCGCGGTCGCCGAGCAACTCGATGATCAGGCCGGACAGGCCGAACTCGATCACCGAGCCGAACGACGGGTCGTCCTGCACGCGCAGAATGCAGCCGACGCCCTTGGTGGCCATCTTCTGGATGTGCAGTACCGGATCACCGCACAGCTCGGCCAGATCCGCGTATCCCTGTCGCACCGCTTCGGGCCGCCACAGATCGAGCCGGACGCCGGTGAGGTCGGGTCTGCGCCGCCACAATTCGCCGGTCGCCTTGGCCGCCACCGGATAGCCGAGTTCTTCCGCGGCCGCGACCGCTTCCTCGGCGCTGCGCACCTCGCGGAACTCGACGACCGAAATGCCATAGCAGGCGAGCAGTTCCACCGTTTCCAGATCGGTGAGCCTGCGACCGCCCGTCCCGACCATCCAATCGGCGACCAATTGGCGCGCGCGGTCGGTGTCGATGCCATCCGGGCGCACTACTGGAGAGACCGGCCTGGTTCGCCATTCGGCGTATCGCCGCACCCTGGCCAGCGCCCGCGCCGCGCGTTCCGGATCCGGATACGACGGGATGGAGCCGTGCGCCGCCGTGGCGCCGGGACCGCGCACCGCGAGCAGGTTCGGGATCCCTTGCTCGGCGACGAACGTGGTGAGGATCGGCTTCTTCGCCTCGGGCACCGCGGCTACCGCCGCCCGGATCGCGTCGGCGAAACCGGCGGTCGGCAGCGGCACCGGCGGCGCGAAAACAACGATCACGGCGTCCGTCTCGTCCGAGCGCAGCGCTGCGACCAGCGCGTCCAGATACGCGCCCGGCGTCGCCTGCGGGCCGAGGTTGACCGGCTCACCGACTTCGAGGCCCTCCCCCTGTGCCGCGTCGACCGCCAGCCAGTTGAGCGCCGTGCTGTTGCCGACGACCGCCAGCCGCGAACCGCGGGGCAACGGCTGATAGCCCAGCAGAGCGGCGCAATCGAACAGTTCGGAGATCGAATCGACCTGGACGATTCCGGCTTGGGCGAACAGATCCCGCACGATCGAACGATCCATGTCCCCCGCGGGCTGGGCGACCGAGCGCCCGCTGCTCACCGCGACGATCGGCTTGGTCCGGGCCACCCGGCGCGCGATCCGGGAGAACTTGCGCGGATTGCCGAAACTTTCCAGGTACAGCAGCACCACATCGGTGTCCGGGTCGCTGTCCCAGTACTGCAAGAGGTCGTTACCGGACACGTCGGCACGGTTACCGGCCGACACGAACGTCGACAAACCGAGATTGCGGGCTGCCGCCTCGCCCAGGATGGCCGCGCCCAACGGCCCGGACTGGCAGAAGAACCCGATTCGTCCGCGACCGGGCAACACCGGCGCGAGCGTCGCGTTCATGGCGACCGCCGGATCGGTGTTCGCGATGCCGAGCGCGCTCGGCCCGACCACACGCATGCCGTGACCACGAGCGGCGGCCACGAGTTCGCGCTCGGCCAGCAGTCCCCCGTCGCCGGTCTCGCCGAAACCCGCGGTCAGCACCACGAGCCCTTTGACTCCCTTGGCCATGCAATCGTCGAGCACCGACCCGATCGCCGCGGGCGGCACCGCGACCACGGCGAGATCCACCTCGTCGGGGATTTCCCGGACCGTCGCGTACGCCCGTACCCCGCGCACCGACTTGCGGTTCGGGTTCACCGGGAACACCGGCCCCTGGAACAAGCCCGACAGCAGATTCGCCAGCACCGCCCCGCCGACCCGGCCGGTCGCGGGGGTGGCGCCGATCACCGCCACCGATCGCGGCGTGAGCAGATTGCCCACGCTGCGCGCCTCCGACGCGCGTTCGCGCGAATCACGCACCGACAGCAGCGCTTCGGTGGGGTCGATGGCGAACTCGAGATGCAGCACCGACCCGTCCCTGCTGCGCTCGACCTGATAGCCCGCGTCACGGAAGACCGTCACCATCACGGTGTTCTCCGCGAGCACCTCGGCGACGAAGGTCTCGATCTTGTTCTCGGCGGCGGCGCCGGCCAGATGCTCCAGCAGGATCGAGCCGAGCCCACGCCCTTGATGGCCGTCGGCGACCACGAACGCGACCTCCGCCGCCCGCGGCCCGTCCCGCTCCAGCAGCTCGTAGCGGCCCACCGCGACGATCGCCTCACCCAATTCCAGCACCAAGCCGACCCGGTCGTGGTAGTCGACATGCGTGGTCCGATACAGGTCCTTGGGCGAGATCCGCGGGTAGGGGCCGAAATACCGCAGATACCTGGTGCGATCCGACAGCGCGCCGTGGAACTCCTGCAGCCGATCGGCATCGTCGGGAGTGATCGGACGCAGTCGTACGACGCCACCGTCGGAGGCGAGCACGTCGGCGAACCAGTGTTGCGGCGGCGGGGGCGGGGTGGCGGGAGCGTCCGCGGTATCGGGGAAGTCAGTCACGGGGATCCTCCGGGTCCAGACCCAGCAACCCGAAAGTCGCTCGGCGGGTGGCCAGCACGGCCATGTCTACGGCGCGTTGGGCGCGATCGACCCGCGCGTCACCGGTCTCACCGGTACCGCCGGGTCCGTCCCATGGACGGTAGGCGACGTCACCGCCGTCGCCCATGGTGCGCGGCGGGTCCGCCCGCGGCACCGCCGCGCGGATCATGTCGATCCAGTCCTGCGGAATCGCCGTCGCGGGGTCGATGGTGCGATCCAACGCGGTGGCCAGCAAGTGGGTCCATGCCCGCGGGACCACCCGGACCAACCCGTATCCGCCACCGCCGACGGCCAGCCAGCGCCCTTCGGCATAGCGGTCGGCGAGCTCCCGCATGGCGCGGAAGGCCGCGCGCTGTCCGTCGACGGTGAGTTCCAGATCGGCCAGCGGATCTTCGCGATGGCTGTCCACCCCGCACTGGCTGACCACGATCTGCGGACGGAAGGCCGCCACCGCGCCGGGGACCACGGCGTGGAAACCGCGCAGCCACTGCGCGTCCCGGGTGCCTGGCAACAGCGGCAGATTGATCGACGTGCCCTCGGCCGCCCCCACCCCGGTCTCCTCCGGCCAACCGGTGTTGGGCCACAGGGTGGCCGGATGCTGGTGCAGCGAGATGGTCAGCACCCGAGGATCGGCGTAGAAGGCGCGTTGCACGCCGTCGCCGTGGTGCACGTCCACGTCGATGTAGGCGATCCGGTCGAAACCGTGGTCCAGCAGCCAGGAGATGGCCACCGCCGGGTCGTTGTACACGCAGAAGCCCGCCGCCGAATCGGCCATCGCGTGATGCATGCCACCGCCGATGCTCACCGCTCGCTTGGCGCGGCCTTCCGCGATCTCCCTGGCCGCGGCGAGGGTGCCGCCGACGATAGTGGACGCGGCCTCGTGCATACGCGGAAACACCGGATTGTCCGGGGAACCGAGGCCGTAGGGCGGGGCGGCCGGCGAACCCACCGGCGGCACGGCGCGTTCGACCGCGTCGAGGTAGTCGGGCGTGTGGATGCGCAACAGCTCCTGGCGTTCGGCGGCGGCGGGTTCGAGCACTTCGACGCCTTCGAGCAAGCCGAGACTGTCCGCCAGCGCCATGGTGAACTTCAGGCGCGCGGGCTGCATCGGGTGCTCCGGAGTCCAGCGGTAATCCAGGAACCGCTCGGTCCAGACGACGGTTCCGGGACGGCTCGTTCCGGGCGAAATCGGCGCCCGGGGTTCGCCGCGCGGTGCAGTGGCCATGATCGCAACGCTAGCGGGAAGTAAGGAACCCCGCGAAACGTTCCTATGCAGTACAAATACAAGAAAGTCCGCTCACGGCCGCCTGCCGTGCGCCGATCGCGTTCCCGCAATGCCGCCGGAGATGTCGTGCGCAGCGCGGAGCGACACGATCCGGCACACGGAGGCGCCGTCGTGCGTGGGTAGAATTCGTGCCGACGAAGGGGTAACAGGTGAAGGATCTGGTCGACACCACGGAGATGTATCTCCGTACCATCTACGACCTCGAAGAGGAGGGCGTAGTGCCCCTGCGCGCCCGGATCGCCGAGCGCCTCGAACAGAGTGGTCCCACCGTGAGCCAGACCGTCGCGCGCATGGAACGAGACGGTCTGCTGCTGGTCGCGGGCGACCGTCATCTGGAACTGACCGAGAAGGGGCGCAGCATGGCCGTCGCGGTCATGCGCAAGCACCGGCTGGCCGAACGGCTGCTCGTCGACATCATCGGCCTGGACTGGCAGAACGTGCACGCCGAAGCCTGTCGCTGGGAGCACGTGATGAGCGAAGACGTCGAGCGCCGCCTGGTCGAGGTGCTCAACCACCCCACCACCTCCCCGTACGGCAACCCCATTCCCGGCCTGGACGAACTGGGCATCATTCCACCCGCCGCCGCCGACGAGACGCTGCTTCGCCTGTCCGATCTGCCACACGGCCAGCAGCACGCCGTCGTCGTGCGCAGGCTCGCCGAGCACATCCAGACCGACCCGGAGGTCATCGGCAGGCTGCGCGAGGCGGGCGTGGTGCCCGACGCCCGCGTCACCGTGGAGACGAAGCAGGGTTCGGTGATCATCACCGTGCCCGGCCACGACGGCTTCGAACTGCCCGACGAGATGGCGCACGCCGTCCAGGTGAAGCTGGCCTGACACGTGAAACTTCTCGTCACGGGTGGCGCGGGTTACGTCGGCGGCGTCTGCGCACAGGTTCTGCTGGAAGCCGGCCACGAGGTGGTCGTGGTCGACGATCTGTCCACCGGCAACGCCGAGGGCGTGCCCTCCGCCGCCCGGTTCGTCCAGGGTGACGTGGCGGTTGCCGCGCCGGAACTGCTGGCCACCGAACCCTTCGACGGTGTCCTGCATTTCGCGGCACAGTCGCTGGTCGGCGAGTCGGTGCAGCAGCCGGAGAAGTACTGGCACGGCAATGTCGTGAAGACGTTCGAACTGCTGGAGGCCATGCGGCGCGCGAACACACCGCGATTGGTCTTCTCCTCCACCGCCGCGGTCTACGGGGAACCGGAGCAGGTTCCGATCACCGAGGACGCCCCGACCCGCCCGACCAACCCGTACGGCGCGTCGAAGTTGGCCATCGACCATGCCATCACCTCCTACGCCATCGCGCACGGACTGGCGGCGACCAGTCTGCGGTACTTCAACGTCGCGGGCGCCTACGGCGGGCTGGGCGAGAACCGCTTGGTGGAAACACATCTCATCCCGCTGGTCCTGCAGGTCGCGGCCGGGCATCGCAAGGCGATCTCGGTCTTCGGTACCGATTGGCCCACCCCTGACGGGACCGCGGTCCGCGACTACATCCACATCCGCGATCTCGCTCAGGCCCATCTGCTGGCCTTGGACACCGCGGAGCCGGGCACCCACCGGATCTACAACCTCGGCAGCGGCACCGGATTCTCCGTTCGCGAGGTGATCTCGGCGTGCGAGCGCGTCACCGGCCTGCCGATCGCCGCGCAGGACGCGCCCCGCCGTCCCGGCGACCCGGCGACGCTCATAGCCTCCAGCGAACGCGCCATCGCCGAACTCGGCTGGCGTCCCGAGCACAATGACCTCGACGAAATCGTCACTGACGCCTGGGCTTTCCTCCGGTCGCTCGGCTCCCGCGCACACAGCGCGAAATAATCCGCTGCGTACTGCCCGAGTCGGCTCCGCACCGACTCGGGCCGCCGCGGCGGCGCCACTGCCCCGCAACCGCCTCGACGCCGTACGCCCGGAGGAAGCACTCCACTCCGCCGAATCGTCGCGGTGATCCGGTACCGGCCACACCGGCCCGGTACGACCGACTCGCATATCCGGCTTCACGGTGTCGGTTCCCCGAGGTCGACACCGAGGCCGGCGGCGGTCCGGTAGCCGCTGTGCGCCAAGCGGCGCAACTGTTCCGGGCGCATGCCCAAGCGCAGCGAGGTGTCGAGCAGCATCGCCATCGGATGTCCCGGATCCGCCTCCAGCGCGGCTTCCAGGGCGATGCCCGCCAGCGGTCCGTCACCACGGACATAGGCGCTGTAGCCGAGCAGAGCGGCGGCCTCGGCACGATCCGTTCCGGTCAGCGCGCGGGTCAGCGCGGTCCACACCGCCTCGGCCGCGGCGGCATGGTCGCCGACGGCCAGGGCGAACATCGTGTCCCGCACCGCCCGATCACGCAGAGCCACCGTGATCTTCGCGAGTTCGGGCGCCATCAGCGCGGCGCCCGAGGCGGTGTTGGCGATCTGCCACAGCACATAGTCCAGCGCTTGCCTGCTGTATCCGATCGGGTCGCCGCGACGCGCGGCTCGCGCACAGCGCTCCCCAGCGCGGGCGAGCGCATCGGTCAAGTGCGCCGCCACCTCGGCACGGGCCGGCGGGTCCGGAGCGACCAGATCGGTGAGCTCGGAACGCGAACCGCGGATCGGCCTGCCCTCCAGCACATGGGTCAGGGTCACCAGGGACGCCGCCGGGTCCCGGAGCACCCCGCGCCGCTGCGGTCCAGCCAACGTCCACCAGCGCTGACCCGCGGCGATCGCACGCACCGCCCATACTCCGGCCAGCGCGATGTCACACGCCGCCAGCCGCCTGCCCAGCGAGCCGGCCAGCACGTCGAATCTTCCCGCCGCGCATCCCTCCCCCTCGGCGCCCGGCTCCACGGCACGTTCGTCGACGACGACGGCCATGACTTCGGCTGCCTGGTCGTGCGCGCAGATCCGCGCGACCGCGGCCGCCAGCGTCGCACCCCGCACACGCCGGCCACCGGGCGAATCCAGATCGAACCGCACCACCGCGTCGACCGTCGCACCGCCGGACGTCCCGTGCCGGAGGACGAGCACGACCACCGACCGTTCCGGAGTGAACCCGAGCATCGCGGGCACCGCGGCGATCAGGTCTGCCGGATCCTCCACGCAGACAACGTGTTCCGGAGCACCATGAAACTGCGGAGGATCTTCGCGGCACCGAGCGGGCCGAGATCGGCCACCGGGGTTCCAGGCACCTGCCGCGCCCTCCGCCGCACGCGAATGCACCTGCCGCGCAACCATCGCGGCGGGATCGACGCGCGGTACGGCGTCGGAAGGACCGCCGCGCATCGCTGGATGGTTACGGCCGGAGCCCGGCCGGAATTCGTCGTCCATGCCGGTATGTCCGGCATCGACCGGTTCGGGGGCTCGGAAGGGGTTCGCGGAAGTGGTCATGCTCCGACCATGCGGCTGGGCGGTCGCCGGTCTTCGACGCCGACCTGGCGATTCCGCTGCCCTGGGGATCGGCTTCGCGCTGTGCACGACTCGACCGATACGACGGCGGTCTCGCGATTCGTGTCGGAGGCGCCTGCTACCGTGCCGCCCGCTACCCTTCGCGCACTTTGCGCACCGCCACGGCGAACAACTCGTCCAGCGCCGCGGTATCCGGTTCGCTCTCGGCGAAAGACATGTAGGTCACCGAGATTCGCACGTCCCCCAGCTGCGCGACGTGCGTGCGCATGGATTGGGTCAGCCGGGCGCCTCCGGATTCCGGCCGCACGGTTCTGCGCAGCGAAAGTGTGTCGTCCGCGGCGACCGGCGGCGGCGAGGCAGGCTCGGACGTCACGGTGGTGGCGGCGCCCGCTCGGTTGACCCGCACCGAGCCGCACTGCTCCAGCCGGGCGCGCACAGCTGCCAACGGTTCGCCGGTGCGGGTCAATTCGACGGTCAGCGTGGCGCGCGTGGCATCGTCCGTGCCGACCACCATCGCGGTGCGATCTGGCCCGAAGTCCTGGCTCGGCGGCACACACCGGCCGGGCTGGACATTCGCACCGCGGCCCATCCCGTCCAGGTCTCCCGCCGCTTGCGCCACGGCTTCCTGGGGCAGCACCACCGCCGTGTACGGCGGAGGGAACTGGTTCGGATCCGGCAGCAGTGTCGGCAATTCGGCGCCCACGTGCCGGGTCACCGCGATCGGCGCCGACGCGACCGGGCGCCCCGGCACCGTCGACCCGCATCCTGCGAGCAGTACCGCGCAGACGACGGGTACCATCCGGTCCAGCCGCATGCGCCTCGAATCCGCCACGGTCACATCCCCACTGTGCCAAACTCCTGGTGTCCGGTCGGCGATGCCACGCCGCCGGGCCGGGAATGCGCGGCCCACCGATGCTGTTGGCTCGGAGTGAGGGTCGGTGTCCGGCCGTGCGCGGTGACCGCCACGGGTATGGGGGACAATGGACAGTGGTCCCCGGTTCGGACGACTGCTCGTCTCGCACCACCAGGGTTGGCGAACGATCGGGCAGGCAACCACACTGGCGCGTGCGGCACGCGTCCGGGCCGCAGGAGCCGCGCAGGAAGGAGTACGCGATGGACTACGAGTCGCGAATGTACGAACTGGAGTTCCCAGCTCCGCAGTTGTCGTCCGCCGACGGCGCGGGCCCAGTCCTGGTGCACGGGCTGGAAGGCTTCACCGACGCCGGGCACGCGGTGCGACTCGCGACCACGCACCTGCGCGAAAGCCTCGAAAGCGAACTGGTCGCCTCGTTCGACGTGGACGAACTGCTGGACTACCGGTCGCGGCGTCCGCTCATGACGTTCAAGACCGATCATTTCTCCGATTACGCCGAGCCGGAACTCAACCTCTGGGCACTGCGCGACACCGCGGGGACCCCGTTCCTGCTGCTCGCGGGTCTGGAGCCGGACCTACGCTGGGAGAAGTTCACCACCGCGGTGCGGCTGCTCGCCGAACAGCTGGGCGTGCGGCGCAGCATCGGCCTGAGCGCCATTCCGATGGCGATTCCGCACACGCGCCCGCTGGGCGTCACCGCGCATTCCTCCAACCGCGACCTGATCTCCGAGCACCAGCGGTGGCCGGGTGAGCTGCAGGTTCCGGGCAGCGCGTCCTCGCTGCTGGAATTCCGCATGGCGCAGCACGGTCACGAGTCGGTCGGCTTCTCGGTGCACGTACCGCACTACCTGGCGCAGACCGCCTACCCGGAGGCCGCGCAGACGCTGCTGGAGAACGTCGCCGACAACGCAGGCCTGGAGATCCCGCTGGCCGCGCTCGGCGAGGCCGCCGCCCGGGTACGCGAACAGGTCAACGAGCACATCGCGGGCAACGTCGAGGTGGAGACGGTCGTACACGCGCTGGAGCGACAGTACGACAGCTTCGTCACCGCGCAGGAGCGGCAGTCCAGCCTGCTGGTGGGTGACGGCGAGCTGCCCAGCGGTGACGAGCTGGGCGCCGAGTTCGAGCGATTTCTGGCCGAGCAGAGCCGTAACAACGGCGACGACGAGGGCGAACAGAACTGATCCGCTCGGCCGCCCGGCCCGGATCGCCCCTGCACGCGTGCCCGCGGACGAGGCCGTAGGGTTGTCGGAGTGGATCTGACCGAACTGCTCGACATCCCGGGGACCGACGCCGACGCGCTCTACGAGTCGTTCGGCATGTGGGCCGCCGAGCAGGGCACCCCGCTCTACCCCGCTCAGGACGAAGCGCTGCTCGAGCTGGCCTCCGGATCCAACGTCATCCTCGCCACCCCAACCGGTTCCGGGAAGTCGCTGGTCGCGGTCGGCGCGCATCTGTTCGCCCTCACCCAGGGTCTGCGCACCTACTACACCGCTCCGATCAAAGCGCTGGTGAGCGAGAAGTTCTTCGCCCTCTGCGATGTCTTCGGAGCCGACCGCGTCGGCATGGTCACCGGCGACGCCGCGGTGAATCCCGAGGCGCCGATCATCTGCGCGACCGCGGAGATCCTGGCCAATCTGGCGCTGCGCGAGGGCGCGGACGCCGATGTCGGCCAAGTCGTGATGGACGAGTTCCATTTCTACGCCGACCCCGATCGGGGGTGGGCCTGGCAGGTCCCCCTGCTGGAACTGCCCCGCGCCCAGTTCCTGCTCATGTCGGCCACCCTCGGGGAGGTCGATTTTTTCGCCCGTGACCTGGAGCGAAGGACCGGCCGCTCCACCGCGGTCGTCGCGGGCACCGAGCGCCCGGTGCCCCTGACTTTCTCCTATGCCCGCACTCCGATCACCGAGACGCTCGAAGAGCTGGTCACCACCCACCAGGCCCCGGTGTACGTCGTGCACTTCACCCAGGCCGCCGCGCTCGAGCGGGCCCAGGCGCTGACGAGTGTGAACTTCGCGACGCGCGCCGAGAAGGACGCGATCGCCGACGCGCTGGGCGAGTTCCGCTTCGCCGCCGGCTTCGGCAAGACCCTGTCGCGGCTGATCCGGCACGGCATCGGCGTGCATCACGCCGGCATGCTGCCGAAGTACCGGCGGCTGGTGGAGCGTCTGGCCCAGGACGGCCTGCTGAAGGTGGTCTGCGGGACCGACACCCTCGGCGTCGGCATCAACGTGCCCATCCGCACGGTGCTGCTCACCGGGCTGACCAAATTCGACGGCGTCCGCACGCGCAGGCTCAAGGCGCGGGAATTCCACCAGATCGCGGGTCGCGCGGGCCGGGCGGGTTACGACACCATGGGAACCGTCGTCGTGCAGGCTCCCGAGCACGAGGTGGAGAACACCCGGCTGCTGGCCAAGGCGGGCGACGATCCCAAGAAGCAGCGCAAAGTGCAGCGGCGCAAACCGCCGGAAGGCTTCGTCTCCTGGAGCGAGGAGACCTTCGACCGCTTGGTCGCCGCGCAGCCGGAACCGATGGTGTCGCGTTTCACGGTCACCAACGCCATGCTGCTGAACGTGATCGCCCGGCCGGGCAACTGCTTCACCGCCATGCGGCACCTGCTCGAGGACAACCACGAGCCGCGTCCCGCCCAGCGCAGGCACATTCTGCGCGCCATCCGCCTGTATCGCGCACTGCGCGACGCCGGGGTGGTGCAGCAACTGCCGGAACCCGACGCGCAGGGCCGCCGCGCCCGCCTGACCGTCGACCTGCAGCGCGACTTCGCCCTCGACCAACCGCTGTCGCCGTTCGCGCTGGCCGCGCTGGACCTGCTGGACAAACAGTCCCCGAGTTATACCCTCGACGTGGTGTCGCTCATCGAATCCACGTTGGAGGATCCGCGCCAGCTGCTGATGGCCCAGCAGCACAAGGCGCGCGGCGAGGCGATCGCCGAGATGAAGGCCGACGGCATCGACTACGACGAGCGGATGGAACTGCTCGAAGAGGTGACCTGGCCCAAGCCGCTGGCCGAACTGATCGAACCGGCCTACGAGACCTACCGCGCCGGGCACCCGTGGGTGTCGGAGTTCGCGCCCGCGCCCAAGTCGGTGGTGCGGGACATGATCGAACGCGCCATGACCTTCGCCGAGCTGATCTCCTTCTACGAGCTGGCCCGCTCCGAGGGCGTGGTGCTGCGCTACCTCGCCGACGCCTATCGGGCGCTGCGGCGTACCGTGCCGGAGTCAGCGCGCACCGAGGAGCTCGACGACATCACCGAGTGGCTCGGAGAGCTTGTGCGCCAGGTCGATTCGAGCCTGCTCGACGAATGGGAGCAACTGACCAACCCGGGTGCGGAGACCGACGCCGACCAGCTCGCGTTCGGCGCCGAAACCGTTCGCCCGATCTCCGCCAACGAACGCGCGTTCCGGGTGATGGTCCGCAACGCGATGTTCCGCCGGGTCGAACTGGCCGCGCTGCGCCGCTGGGACGAGCTGGCCGATCTCGGCGCCGGCCCGGACTGGGCCGAGGCGCTCGCGGACTACTACGCGGAGTACGAGCGCATCGGCACGGGACCCGACGCCAGGGGGCCGCAACTGTTCCAAGTGGAACGAAGACCCGGATTCTGGCACGTGCGGCAGGTGCTGGACGATCCGGCGGGCGACCACGGCTGGTCGATCGACGCGGTGGTCGATCTGGCCGAGTCCGACGCTGCGGGCGAGGTCGTCTTCGACGACGTCACCGTGTCCGCCGGCTGACCCCGCACCGCCTACCGGTCCACTGTCCCCGCAGGTCAGCAGCTCCGTCGCGTCCGAAGGACGGGGGTGCGCGACCATATGGCGAATCCAGGTTTCGACGGATTCGTTACTGGGTAGGGGCCGCTGATACTCTCTCCCCCGCTGCCGAAGCGAAAGATCAACTATGCCCGAATCGCCGTACCTTGTCATCCATCCCGAGCGTGTCCGCCAGAATTACCGCGCGCTCGACGGCGCCCTGTCCCCGGGCACGGGTGTCACGACGAGGATCCGTTTCGCCGTGAAGGCGAGTCCGGTGCCGGAGATCGTGCGGCTGCTCGACGAGGAAGGCGCGGAATTCGACGTCGCCAGCATCGGCGAGATCGACCTCTGCCTCGGGCTGGGTGTGGCGCCGGAGCGGCTGTGCTACGGCAACCCGATCAAGAAGGCCGCCCACATCGCCCGCGCCTACGCCCTCGGGGTGCGCCGCTTCGCCTTCGACACCGAGGACGACCTGCTGCGCATCGCCGAGTACGCGCCCGGCTCCGAGGTGGAGTGCCGCTTCCTCGCCTCGGCGCCGGAGTCGCGCACCCCGTTCGGCACGAAGTTCGGCTGCAGCCCGGGCGAGGCGTTCCGGCTGCTGGTCCGGGCCAGGGATCTCGGGCTGGTCGTGGCCGGACCGTACTTCCACGTCGGCTCCCAGCAGCTGGACCCCACCGCGTGGCGGATCGGGATCGAACAGGCGGGCCGGATCGCCGAGGCACTGGCCGACAAGGACATCTCGGTCAGCTCGGTGAACATCGGCGGCGGGCTGCCGATCTCCTACGCCGACCCAGCGCCCGCGCTGGGTGAGATCGCCGCGGTGGTCAACCACGCGGCGACCGAATTCCTCTCCGGCAACACCGGATTGGTCGTCGAACCGGGCCGGGCACTGGTCGGTTCGGCGGGCACGATCCACGCCGAGGTCGTCGGCGTCCGCACCGCGCCGGACGGCCGGCGCTGGGTGTATCTCGACATCGGCCGCTACAACGGCATGGCCGAGACCGAGAACGAGTACATCGCCTACCGGTTCGTCACCGACCGGGACGGCGACCCCGTCGACGAGGCGGTGGTGGCCGGTCCGACCTGCGACGGCGACGATGTACTGTATCAACGCACGCGAGTCCTCCTACCGACCACGTTGCGAGCCGGTGATCGCGTTCGAATCCTCGACACCGGTGCCTATACCGCGAGTTATTCGTCGGTGTCCTTCAATGGTTTTCCGCCCTTGACCGTTCATGTCTCGGGCGCTGAGCGAGAGTGAGTTTGCCCATGACGGCGGAATTCACCGGTTGGCATGTGCTGGCCGAGTTCGGTGGTGTCGACGCAGACCTCTGCGACGATCTCGAACGACTCGAATCGGCGTTGCGTGAGTCTCTGATCGCGGCGGGCGTCACCATCTGCGATGTCGTACACAAGAAGTTCGAACCGCAGGGGGTGACCGTCCTCGCGCTGTTGTCGGAGTCCCACGCCTCGATTCACACCTATCCGGAGTCCGGCGACATCTTCGTCGACGTCTTCACCTGCGGCAGCATCGGCGCCGGCGCCTCGAAGGCGGTCGAGCTACTGCGAGACGCGTTGGCGCCCAAGGATGTTCGCATGCAGGTCATCCGCAGGGGACACGGCGGTCAGCGGATCGAGGAACCGGTGGGCGCGGGCCTGACCCGCATCTGGGACCTGCACGAGGTGATCGTCGACACCAACACACCGTTCCAGCACATGGTCATCGCGCGGACCGAGCAGGGCATCAGCCTGTTCTCCGACGACGACCGCCAGTCCACCGAGTTCTCGCAGCTCACCTACCACGAGGCGATGATGGTCCCCGCCTTCGTGCTGGCCGAGAAGCTGGACAAGGTGCTCATCATCGGCTCCGGCGAGGGTGTGGCCAGCCAGATGTCGGTCGCCGCGGGCGCCACCCTCGTCGACCACGTCGACATCGACCAGCTCGAGGTCGAGCTGTGCGCCGAGCACCTGCCCTACGGCTACACCAGCGACGAGCTGGCCGCGGCGGTCAAGGGCGAGGGGCCGATCAAGGTGCACTACGCCGACGGCTGGGACTTCCTGGCCGAAGCCGAGCGGGCGGGCACCCGCTACGACGTCGTCGTGATCGACCTGCCGGACGAGCGCGTCGAGGACGCGCAGCACAACCGCCTCTACGAAGCGGAGTTCCTGTCCCGATGTCGTGCGCTGCTCGCGCCCGGCGGCGTGCTGTGCGCCCAGGCCGGCTGCGCGACGATGTGGCGCAACGAGACCCTGAAGCGGTCCTGGCAGCGTTTCCACGAGCAGTTCGGCACCGTGGTGCACTACGGCAGCGACGAACACGAGTGGTCGTTCCTGTTCGGTCTGGTGGACCGGGTCGACGACCCGGTCGGCGGGATGACCGATCGCCTGGCGCTGCTGCCCTACAAGCCCGAAACCATCGACGCCAGGGCGCTGGAGCGCGGCGCGATCGAGCCGCACGCCCTGCGGGTCTAGACGACGGCGCCCGAATGCGCCGGTTCCGGATCCGGGACCGGCGCATTCGCCGTTTCGAACCGATCAGAGCCGCGCCGGGTCCGCGGGCGGCCGCGGCGCCGTCGCCCGAACGGTCCGGCCGACAGGCCGTGCTCGCGGGTCACGCCTTCGTCGGTGACTTTGATGTTCACATAAGGCATTTCAGGCCGCCCTTCCAGAGATGTACCCGCCGTCGACGGGGAGGATGTGTCCGGTGGTGAAGGCCGCGTCGGCGAGATACAGCACCGCGGCCGTCGTTTCGGCGACTTCGCCGATACGGTTCAACAGCGCGAGTCTGCCCGACGCAGGCTCGTCGCCGTCGCCGAACAGCGGCGTGCGGATGATGCCGGGGGCAACGGCGTTGACCCGGATGCCGTCGGAGGCGAGTTCGGCGGCGAGGCTGGTGGTGAGCGCGTGCACGCCGCCCTTGCTGACCAAGGCCGCTGAGGCGGGCAACCCGGCGAGAGCGTGATCGATCAGCACGGTGCCGATGTTGACGATGCTGCCGCCCCTGGCTTGGGCCAGGAACCGCCGCACCACGGCCTGCGTGGTGAAGTACGTGCCTTTGAGGTTTCCGTTCAGATAGACGTCGAGATCTTGCTCGGTGACATCCACGAACGGTTTGGCTCCGAAGACGCCCGCGTTGTTGACCAGCACATCCACACCGCCGAACCGTTCCACCGCGACGCGCACCAAGGTCGTCGCGGTGGTGGCGGCGCCGATATCGCCCGGCACCGCGGCCACTCGCTCCGGGGCGCCGAGTTCGGCGGCCACCCGGGTCAGCTTTTCCGCGTCTCGGCCGTTGAGCACGACATTGTCGCCGCGTTCCACGAACGCCCGTGCGATATCGCGACCGATCCCGCTGGAGGAACCGGTCACGATGACGGTCTTCGCCACAGTGATCCTTTCTTCTATACGACCGGTCGTCTCGGAACAGGTAGCCGAATACGCCGGACAGTGGTGCTGCCGGGAATCAGGGCAGGAAGTAGTCACCGAGGAGGCGATCGAGACACTTGTGCAGCGGAGCGAGGGTGCGCTCCATCTTCATCCTGATCACCGCCCCTTCCCAGGATTCGAGCAGGAGATCGGCCAGTTCGACCGCCTCGATGTCGGCGCGGATCGTGCCGAGGCGCTGCGCCTGCGCGAGTTGCTCGGCGACGCGATCGCGCCACGCGCGCCAGGCCGCCGACAGCGATTCGCGTAACAGCTCACTGCCTTCCAGCTCGCCCCCCAGATTCGCGATGAGGCAGCCGCCGGTGAAATCCGTCGCGACGAAGTCGTCCATCAGCCGCCCGAAGAACGCTCGCAAGCCGCTCACCGGATCCGGCGCCGCGCCGAACGCTTCGGTCAGATTGCGCTGCACACAGACGGAGTGATGCTCGATGATCGCGCGACCGAAACTCTCTTTGCTGTCGAAGTAGTTGTAGAACGAACCTTTCGGCACACCGACCTTGTCCAGGATCTGTTTGATCCCGGTGCCGTGGTATCCGTTGGTCAGGAATCCCGCGGCGCCCTCTTCGACGAGAAGCCGCCGGGTGTCCTCACTGCGCCGGGGTCGTGCCATGTGCCGACTATACGACCGGTCGTCTTGGAATTGCAACAGCGCGCGGCGGCCTCACGCCACAGGACCGGACCACCCGGGCCCGGCCGAGTCCCAGAAGCTCGCCGGGTCGCGCCGCCAGCGTGCGGACCGGGCGGCGAAGGACGCGAGATGCTCGGCGGCGAAGCGGTCGCGTTCCCAGTCCGCCGGGTCCGCCGCCACCGTCCAGACGTAGGTCCACACCGGAGCGTTCCGGCCGTCGAGGCGCACCTGGCGCAGGTCGTACTCGTCGTCCTCGAACGCGTCGAGAGTCGTCCACTCGGTCGCGCTGAGACCGCTCAGCACACAGCCGCGGGCGCACCCCTGTGCCGCGGCGACCAGTCCCGGATACAGCCGCCGCGGCAGCGCGGCGGCGCGCCATCCGCTCAGCTCGGCCTGCTCCAGCGACGGCACCCGTCCGAGCAGCGCCGTCAGTACCTCGGGGAACTGCAGCGTGCCGTAGACGAACAGCGCATGATCCGATCCGATCAGGCGACCCAGCCGCCCACCTCCCAGCGCCGCCGATGCCAACTCGCCTCTCCTCTCACCTGTTCTCCGCTGCGCCCCGGGTTCGACGCGGCTACATCGGCCGTTGCGCCCGGACGATGGCGGCCAGGTATTCGTAGTCGTCGGCGCGGGCACTGGACGCGCGGAAGACCAAGCCGATGGTGCGGCCGGGGGCGGGCGCGGAGAAGTGCGCCACATCCAGCGTGCCGCGGGCGGTCTCCGTCGGCACCGCCATCTGCGGGATCAGCGTCACGCCGAGGCCGCCCGCTACACACTGGACCACGGTGGACAGGGACGCGGCCCTGGTATCGCCGACAGCGGCCGGGTGCACATCGGCCGAGCGGCACGCCTCCAAGGTCTGGTCACGTAGGCAGTGTCCCTCGTCGAGCAACAGCAGTGGCTGGGCGTCCAGCACCGACGCCACGAGGTCGCTGCGCCCGGCCAATTCGTGGCCACGCGGGGTGACCAGCACGAATTCCTCGGAATACAGTGGGATCTCGACCACGCCCGGCATCTCGGTCGGCACCGCGAGCAGCGCGACGTCCAGCACGCCGGTGCGCAGCCCGTCCAGCAGCCGCGCGGTCTGGTCCTCGATGATCTGCGGGCGCAGCTCGGGCAGCCGCTTGCGCAGCTCCGGCAGCAAACCGGGCAGCACATAGGGGGCGACCGTCGGGATGATGCCCATCCGCAGGATGCCGCCGAGCCTGTCACCGGTGGCCGACGCGACGAAACGGTCCGCGGCCTCCAGCGTCGCCATTGCCTTGGGCAGCAAACGCATCCCGGCGGCGGTCACCAGCACGCGCCGGGTGCTGCGTTCGATCAGCTGGAGCCCGAGTCCGTGTTCCAGTGCGGCGAGCGCCTGCGATAACGTGGGCTGACTCACACCGAGACGGGCGGCCGCGGTGCCGAAATGGCGATATTCCGCGATCGCCACGAACGCACGCAGCTGTGACAGGGTGGGCTGATAAGTCTGATCAGTCACCCCTATCAGTGTAGTGCCACTGATCACCTTTACCTTTTACCGCCCCTTGGGCAAGATCGCCCATGAGCTTTTCACCCGCGGTGTGAGTACCGGGTCCGAGCCGGTGGCTCGCTTGCCGCAACGGTCCCGCAATGCCGCAGAACACCATTGGCAACCAAATGACGAGGAGACGAGCATGGCCCTGCTGACCATCGGCGACCAATTCCCGGCATACAACCTCACCGCGGTGATCGGCGGTGACCTGTCGAAGGTCGACGCTCAGCAGCCTGACGACTACTTCACCCGGATCACCAGCGACGACCACGCGGGCAAGTGGCGGATCGTCTTCTTCTGGCCGAAGGACTTCACCTTCGTGTGCCCGACGGAGATCGCCGCGTTCGGCAAGCTCAACGACGAATTCGAGGACCGGGACGCCGTGGTGCTCGGCGCGTCGGTGGACAACGAGTTCGTGCACTTCCAGTGGCGCGCACAGCACGAGGACCTCAAGACCCTCCCCTTCCCCATGCTCTCGGACCTCAAGCGTGAACTGGCCGCGGCCACCGGCGTGCTCAACGCCGACGGCGTCGCCGACCGGGCCACCTTCATCATCGACCCGAACAACGAGGTCCAGTTCGTCTCCGTCACCGCGGGTTCGGTGGGCCGCAATGTCGACGAGGTGCTGCGTGTGCTCGACGCCCTGCAGTCCGACGAGCTGTGCGCCTGCAACTGGAAGAAGGGCGACCCCACCATCGACGCGGGCGAACTCCTGGCCGCCAGCGTCTGAAAACCGCCGTCGCACCCGGATTTCCGGGTTCGTCCCACCCCACACCATCGAGAACCGACCTGGTCCACGCACGGACCGCTTCGAGTAGAGGAATCGCCGAATGAGCATTGAGAACCTGAAGAACTCCCTTCCCGAGTACGCCAAGGACCTCAAGCTCAACTTGTCATCCATCGCGCGCACCACGGTGCTGAACGAACAGCAGCTGTGGGGCACCCTGCTCGCGTCGGCGGCCGCGACCCGGTCGACGACCACGCTGCGCGAGATCGCCGAGGAAGCCGCCGACGTGCTGTCGGCGGAGGCGTACAACGCCGCGCTCGGCGCCGCCTCGATCATGGGCATGAACAACGTGTTCTACCGGGGCAAGGCGTTCCTCGGCGGTCGCTACGACGACCTGCGGGCCGGACTGCGCATGCAGATCATCGGCACGCCCGGCGTCGACAAGGCCGATTTCGAGCTGTGGTCGTTCGCGGTCTCCTCGATCAACGGCTGCGCGCACTGCCTCGAGGCGCACGAGCACACGCTGCGGGAAGCGGGCGTGTCGCGCGAGGTGATCTTCGAATCGCTGCGCGCGGCCGCCATCGTGGCCGGTGTCGGCCAGGCCGTGCAGTCGACCGAGGCCCTCACCGCGGCCGCGATCTGATTTCGCCGGAGAAGAGGCCCCCGTCCTGCGACGGGGGCCTCTTTCGCGCTCCCGATGTGGTCTGGACGACAGCTCTCGCCCGCGGCAGCCGAGTAGGCTCGGCGAGCATGAGCACACAGGTAGATGTGGTGCGAGTGTTCACCGACGCCGCCGGGCGGTTCGGCAACGAGCTGGGTATCGCGCGGGCGGCCGACGTGGCCGCGGCCGACCGGCAGGCGCTGGCCGCCAAGGCCGGATACAGCGAGACGGTGGTCGTCGAAGAGCCGGTCGACGGCACCGCCGCGGTACGGATCTACACCCCCACGATGGAGCTTCCGTTCGCGGGTCACCCTTCGGTGGGAACCGCATGGTGGTTCGCGGCGCGGGGCATCCCGGCGCGCACGCTGGATGTCCCCGCGGGCCCGGTGGCCGTGGAGCTCACCGAGGGGCTGACCTGGATCACCGCTCGGGGCGAGTGGGCACCCCCGTTCACCTTCCATCAACTGGAGGACGTCGAGGAGCTGGACGCCCTGCGGCCGGAGGAGTTCCCCGGCGGCCCGCACTACCTGTGGGCATGGACCGACGAGCATCGCGCCGCCCTGCGCTCGCGCATGTTCGCGCCGACCATGGGTATCGCCGAGGACGAGGCGACCGGCGCCGCGGCCGTGGCATTGACGGCGTTGCTGCGCAAAGGGCTGGTCATCACGCAGGGCAAAGGCTCTCAGTTGTTCACCCGGTGGGACTCCGATGGCTGGGTGCACTTGGGCGGCCGAGTCGTGGCGGACCAGCCCGTGGAGATCTGACGCCGCTCAGGGCAGGGTCACGCCCACGAGGGGATCGCCGCTCGGCGCGTCCGAGCCACCGTCCGGCTCGACGCTCACCGCGAGCACCTCGCCCGACCGGAAACCGGTGACGAACGGCCGCTCGATCGAGGGCACATCACTCAGTAGACCCGCCGAGCGTGGTTGTCCGTCGGGACCCACCAGCCACACCTGGTACACCCGGCCCCGCGGCGGCGGAGCGACCTGATCGAAGACGACGACGGCGCGTCCGAGTTCGGGTGAGGCGTCTACGACGAGCAGCCCGCCCCCGGCGAACGATCCGTTCACCGTTCGCATATGCACCCGGTCGGCAGCGGCCGGGTCCGAGCGGGAGTCGATGAGCTGTGCGGTCACCACGCTGCCACCGATCACCAGACACAAGACGGCCGCGATGGCCGCCGCCCAGCGCAGCGGCGGCCACCACGACGCGATCCGCGTGATCGACCGCTCGGCGCGCTCGTCGGGCAGCGCGGCCAGAATGCGGCGTTCCAGCTCCGGCGGCGGCGCGAGTTCACCGAGCACGGCCAGTCGGCCCATGACGTCGCGCACCTGCCACACGGTGTCCGAGAACGCCTGCCGCACCTCCGGAGCGGCGGCAGCGAGGCGGGCATCGATGTGCCTGCGTTCGATATCGGCGACCGCGTCCAGCGCGCAAGGGTAGGCGAGGTCGATGAGGTCCGCCTCCGACCGCGGCGAGGTGTCAACCATCGGTGCCGTCCCCGGACAAACATTTCTCCAATCGTTTCAGCCCGTCGCGGATGCGGGTCTTGATCGTGGGCAGCGGCACCGAGAGATGATCGGCGACCTCTCGGTAGGTCCACCCGCCGTAATAGGCCAATGTGATCGCTTCGCGCTGGGTCGGAGTCAGCGTATCCAGGCAGCCGGCCACCTGTTGCTCCTCGATGCGCTGGGTGACCGACTCGGCGACGACATCGTGGGCGCGCCCGAGCTGCTCGTGCGCGTAGACCAGGTCCCGGATGGTGGCCGAACTCTCCGCGCGGACCCGGTCCACCGCCCGGCGATGGGCGAGCATCATGAGCCAGCCGACGGGACTGGCCAGCGTGGCATCGTAGCGATCGGCCATCGACCACACCTGGAGGTAGACCTCCTGGGTCACCTCCTCCGCCGCGGCGTGACTGCGTAGGACGCGCACCGCGAGGCCGAACACCCGAGGGCTGGTCAACTGATAGAACTCGGTGAACGCGCCGCGATCGCCCGCACCGGCGGCGGCGAGCAACGCCGCGAGCTCACGGCTCGAACGGGTGGCCTGCGCGCGGTCGTAGCCGCTGGGCAGCGGGCACGCGAGCACCGGGTCATCGGTTTCCTCTCGCGCACGCGCCGGACCGCCGGAGCGATGGAGTGAAGCAGAACCGTGTTCGTTGCTCATGGCCGAATCCCGTGCCTGCATGCACAGGGGTTCGGTATGCGGAGGAAACCGGATTGGTCGCGGTCACCGAATGATCACGGCCACCAGCATGTAGGCGGTGCCCGCGTCCATCACCACGTGCGGCACCGCCGCCCACGGTTTCGCGGGACCGGTGAGGGCGGCGACGCAGCCGCCGGAACGCACCAGCAGCCGCAGCGGCCCCGGCACGTGCGCCCGCGTCCCGCCGGTACCGGCGGTGAACGTGACCAGGAGCGCGTCGAGGAGGAACAGGACGGCGAGACCGAGCGCGGGTCCGGCGGCCGGACCGCCGACATGGCCGGTAGCCGTGTGGCCGGACATCGCGTAGAGCATCGCCGCGGCGGCGACGATGTGGTAACCGAGCGGTACCAGCCGGTCGATCGGCAACGGCCGCCCCTGGGCGGCGTGCTCCGCGGCGCGGATCGTCAGCAGTCCGGCGAACACCACGGCCATCGCCGTCAGCACGCCGCGCACCGCGTGCGGGCTCGCGCCCGAGGGAAACAGCAGCATGCCGAGCATGACCAGGCACATCACCAGGTGCGCCGCGTCGGACTCGGAGTGCCCGGCCGAGACCTCCGATGCCGGAGGCGTTTCCGGGACGGATCCGGCCGACGACGGCGTCGCTGCCGCCGCGACCCGCGACAGCACGATCCCTGCGGCGATCACGAACGCCGCCACCACCATCCACCGCAATACGGCATACTCCTGCACGAACTGCGCCACACCCCACCACCTCTCAGCACGGCGACCACGGTCGTCGCCCTTCCATGCTCGCATCCCGGAGCGGTCGGGGTGTCAGTTTCGGATCGCGCACTTCAGATACGGTGTTGCGAGAAGCCATCTTGAAATGCGCTGTCGGACAGAGGCCTATGTGCGAGCGCTAGCCGCCGTCGTATCGACGCTCCGCGGCGTGCTCGGCCGTGTCGCGGGAAGTCTGCTCCGCGCCTCGATCGGCTGGTTGCACAATGCTCAGGTGCGGCCTCGGCGACTGCCCAGGATGATGGGAGCCGTGTCCGACCAGACCGAGCACTACACCACCGAGATCGAGCGCGACGGCCTGCGCATCGTCGTCGACGACCTGACCGGACCGGAGATCGCGGCATTGCTCACCGAGCATCTCGCCGAGATGGCCGCGCACTCGCCCGCGGAGAGCATGCACGCGCTGGACCCGGCAGCGCTGCGCCGTCCCGGCATCACGTTCTGGACCGCATGGGACGGTGCGGCCCTCGCGGGATGCGCCGCGCTGAAACGCCTCGACGACGACCACGCGGAGATCAAATCCATGCGCACCGCCGGGACGCATCAACGCCGTGGCATCGGTTCCATACTGCTGCGTCATCTGCTGGCCGAGGCCACCGAGCGCGGCTACCGCCGCCTCAGCCTCGAAACGGGTGCCCATGATTTCTTCCGGCCCGCACGGCGGCTCTACGCCGCCCACGGCTTCGCCGATTGCGCGCCGTTCGGCGACTACCGCCCTGATCCGCACAGTGTCTTCATGACCCGCGCACTGTGACGATGGGTCCGGTGCACGCCGCCCGACGCGTCAGACATCGTTCAACGCGCGGGTGAACCCGTCGACGAGCTCGGTGACCTGGTCGTCGGTCATGACGAAGGCCGGGGAGACCTGCATCGCCCCTTGGCCCGCGGCGCGACTGGAGATGCCGTGCGCGCGCAACGT
>NZ_BAFR01000129.1 GCF_000308435.1 Nocardia araoensis NBRC 100135
GCGGACAATCGAACCCGGCGTGGTGGCACGGATCCTCGACGACGTCCACCGGCGCTGCCGGGACGACCGGTCCGGAACGCCGGCCGACTACATCCCGGAACCGGCCGCCGTCCAACTCGATTCGTTCGCCATCTGCGTGGATCCTCGACGGCGACCCGGACGAGGCGGTCGATCGTTGTTTCCGGCAGTGCTCGGTCACCGTGACCTGCGAGGATCTGGCGTTGATGGCCGCGTCGCCGGCGAACGACGGGCGCAATCCGGTCACCGGGGAGCAGGCGGCCTCGGCGGCGCTGACCGAACAGGTCCTCAGCGTCATGACCACCTGCGGCATGCTCGCCGCCGAGGCCTTCGAGCAGATCGACGCGGCGGTACGGGCGATCGCGGCCCGCGGCGGCGACTATTGAAGCGGGCACGATGGTGCGGTACGCATCGACGGCGATCGACGAGGAGAGCTCCGTGGGCAAGAACACCGATTCGAGCGCAGGCACCGTCACCGCCTACGGGCACGGCACCGCCCGCGCCGTCCCCGACCTGATGCGGGTGACGATCTCGGTCGAATCACGCGCGAGCAAGGTCGCCCTCGCCTACAGCCGGGCCGGTGAGCGCGTGGCCGCGGTCGCGCGATCACTGCGCTCCGATGGCGTCGACGGCGCGGACATCGCTACCAGCGGACTCTCGGTACAGACCGAGACGGTGTGGACCGAGGGACAGGGCAACCGCGTCACGGGGTACCTGGCGAGCACCTCGCTGACGGTCACGTTGCGCGATATCGGCGCGGACGCCGATCCCGGCCCCGGCACGATCATCGCAGGCTGCGTCGAGGCAGGCGGGGACGACGTCCGTCTCGGCGGTCTCGTCCTCGCCTTCGCCGACCAGGAAGGCTTGCTCACCCGCGCCCGCGACGCCGCGTGGGACAACGCCCTCGCCAAGGCCGAGCAATACGCCCGGCGGGCGCGGCGCTCGCTCGGCGAGGTCGTCCAGATCACGGAGGACACCGCCGCCGCACCTCCGATTCCGCGCGCACAGGGCATGTCCGCTCCGATGGAGGCCTACCGCGCCGTCGCCATCCCGGTCGAGCTGGGCGAGAGCGAGATCACCGCGGACATCCGCGTCACTTGGCAGCTGGACTGACGCGATGCGCGTCGGGTGCGCCGCCGCACATCAGTCCGCCAGGAACTCCACCCGGTTTCCCACGGCGTCGTGCGTGTGGAACCGTCGCCGACCCGGAATCTCCGCCGGATCGGCCCAGACGACCGGATATCCGGCCGCAGAGACCGCCGCGGCGACGGCATCGATGTCGACGACGAACGCCGGATGCGCCTTGCCGGCCGGGCGGAAGTCGGCTTCCACGCCGATGTGCAGTTCTCCGTCCGGGCCACCGCGGCCGGGGACACGGAACCAGCAACCGCCCCGTGCGGCCAGCAGCGGTGGCTTCGGGAGTTCGGTCCATCCGAGCACTCCGGTACAGAAGCCGCGCTGCCGGTCTTCCGCGCCTGGGGGGCAGCACAATTGGACGTGATGGATCATGGTTCCCTCGTGCCCCGGATCCGGTTCAGGAACCGTGGCCGAGGCCTCGCACCAGCAGGGTGACGGTGTCCGCTCCGGCGTGCCGATCCTTCGAGATCTCCTGGTACTCCGGCGAGTCGGCCCAGGCCCGGAAGGACTGCTCGTCCGGGAAGGAGATCAGCACCACCTTTTCGCGATCGGTGACGCCCTCGATGGTCTGCGGGGACTCGTCGGCGGCCAGCAGCGTCCCGTTGTAGCGGACGAAGACGTCCAGGAAGCGCGCCTGGTAGCGGTCGTAGGCGGCGCGATCGGTGAACTTCAGTTGGGCAATTGCGTACACGGTCATGGCTGTGACTCTAATTGGACGGCCGGGCGGCACCGCACGGATTCGGCGGCGCCGCCCCCGAATCCACCGCTGCGCCGGACCCGGCGTGCCTATATTGAGGTCGTCACCGCTCAGGAGGTCGCATGTCGTTCGTGCTCATCGACAAACCACGGCCGCATATCGCCCTGGTGACGCTCAATCGGCCCGAACGCATGAACGCGATGGCGTTCGACGTGATGATCCCGCTGCGCGAAGCGCTGGAGCAGGTGCGCGCCGACAACGACGTGCGGGTCGTCGTGCTGACCGGCGCCGGCCACGGTTTCTGCTCCGGAGCCGACCTGACCGGCGCGGGAAAGGTGCCGAACGTCGACGGACTGACCGTCACCAGTGTCGCGCGCCGGTCGATGGATCTGCTCAACGACGTGCTGATCACGCTGCGGCGGATGCACCAGCCGGTGATCGCCGCGGTCAACGGCGCGGCCATCGGCGGCGGGCTCTGCCTGGCAGTCGGCACCGATATCCGGATCGCCGCCGAAGACGCGTACTTCCGCGCCGCGGGCATCAACAACGGCCTCACCTCGGCCGAACTGGGTCTCAGCTATCTGCTGCCCCGCGCGGTCGGCGCGTCGCGGGCGTTCGAGATCATGCTGTCCGGCCGCGACGTCGACGCGACCGAAGCCGAGCGCATCGGCTTGGTCTCCCGCACGGTTCCGGCGGCGAAGTTGCTCGATACCTGCTACGACCTGGCCGAACGCATCATCGGCTTCAGCCGGGTCGGCACCGAGCTCACCAAGCGCATGCTGTGGAGCGGTATGGAGGCGGGCGGATTCGAATCGCACATGCAGCACGAAGGCACGGCGCAGCTGTACGTCCGCCTCACCACCGGCAATTTCGACGAAGCGATCCGCGCCCGCCGCGACCGCAGACCGCCGGTCTACGAGGACTGACCGCTCAGCGTTCCAGCAGCGCGAGGCATTCCACGTGGTGCGTCGCGGGGAAGGCGTCGAAGGCGCGCAGATCGCCGAGCCGATAGCCCGCGGCCCGATACAGGCCGAGATCGCGGGCGAACGCGGCGGGATCGCAGCCGACATGGATGATCCGCGTAGGCCCGCTTGCGGTGACCGCGCCGATCACCTCCTTGCCCGCACCCGCGCGCGGCGGATCGAGCACGACGACGTCCGGGGCGGCCGCACCGACGTGCTCGCGCACCCAGCGCTCCACCCGCTGGGCCCGCAGTTCCACCCAGGGCAGGTCGCGCAACGCCGCGGCGCCGTCGGCCACGGCAGGCCGGGCGGATTCCACCGCGAGCACCACACCGGTCCGTCCGGCCAGCTCGGCGAGGCGCGCGGCGAACACCCCGGCGCCGCTGTAGAGATCCCAGGCCCGCCCGCCGGGCCCGAGTTGCGACCATTCCGCGACGAGGTCCGAATAGTGTTGCGCCGCACCGCGATGCGCTTGCCAGAAGCCCGTCGCCGCGACCTCCCACCGGCGGCCCGCCACGTACTCGACCGCGCGCCCGCTGCCCTCGAACACCCACTCGTCGCGCGCCGCGTGCGCCGCGGCACGCCGTGCGGACGCCGCGCGCCGGTCGTCGCGGTGAGCGGACTCCGCGGTGGACCGCTCTCCACCGCGCCGTCCCCCACGCTGATCACGCCCGTGCGGCCGGTCGCGGCGACCGCCTCCGCGCCGATCCCGGCTGCCCGGCTCCGATCGCCGCCCACTCCCGCCGGGGCCGCGCCGATCCCCGCCGCGGTTGTCCGGCTCCGTCTCGGCGGCGGGCGCGAGCTCGACGACGTGCCGGATCCCGTCACCGTCCACCGCGATGACCAGATCGGCGCCGGGCGTCCACCGCCGGTCCGCGATCCCGTCCAACGCTCCCTCGACCGGTTGCGGGCACCGCAGATCCGCGATTACATCGGTGCTGCGGTAGCGGTGCACGCCCGCACGACCATGGGCGTCGACCGCGAGGCGCACGCGGGTACGCCACCCGCCGACCTCGTCGCCGGGCCCGATCGGCTCCACCACCACTTCCCGCTCGATCCCGGCCAGCCGCCGCAACTGTTCGGCGACCACCGCGGCCTTCAGCGCGCGCTGGGCCACCGGCGTGGCGAAGGAGAAATCGCAGCAGCCCGCGCCACCGGGGCCGGACACCGGGCAGGTGGCCGACACTCGATCCGGGGACGGCTCGAGCACCTCGACCGCGTCGCCACGGCAGAACGAGCCGCCGCGATCCTCGGTGACCCGGACCCGCACCAGCTCGCCGGGCAGGCCGTGGCGGACGAACACCACACGCCCCTCGTGCCGCGCGACACAGAAGCCGCCGTGACCCGGCGGCCCGAGCCGTGCCTCGAAAGTGCCGGTCCGCCCATCGCTCATGCCGAATGCTCCGCGGACGTCATGTCCGGTCCTCGTACCCGCGGCGCACCGCGCCCGGAGCGTTCACCACACCGGGTGTCCTCGCCCGCGCGGAGGAACTCAACTGCCACGGCACGCTGGTCACCATCACGCCCGGCTCGAACAGCAGCCTGCCCTTCAAACGCAGCGCGCTCTGGTTGTGCAGCACCTGCTCCCACCAGTGGCCCACCACGTATTCGGGGATGAACACGGTCACCACGTCGCGCGGGGCGTCCTTGCGCACGCGCTTCACATAATCGAGCACCGGCTTGGTGATCTCGCGATAGGGCGATTCGATCACCTTGAGCGGCACCGTGATATCGCTGTTCTCCCATTCCCGCACCAGCGCCCTGGTGTCGGCCTCGTCGACGTTCACCGTGACCGCCTCCAGCGTGTCCGGACGACTGGCGCGCGCGTAGGCGAGGGCGCGGCGGGTCGGCAGATGCAGCCGGGAGACCAGCACGATGGAGTGCGAGCGGCTGGGCAGCACGCCGTCCCACTCCTGCTCCTCCAGCTCGCGCGAGACCGAATCGTAGTGCCTGCGAATCATCTTCATCACGATGAAGATCGCCACCATGGTGAAGATGGCGATGTAGGCGCCCGCGAAGAACTTGGTGATCAGCACGATCACCAGCACCGCTCCGGTCGCGCTCAGACCGACCGCGTTGATCACCCGCGATCGCTTCATCCGCGCACGCTGCGCCGGGTCGGTCTCGGTGCGCAGCAGGCGGGTCCAGTGCCGCAGCATGCCGGTCTGGCTGAGCACGAACGAGACGAACACGCCGACGATGTACAGCTGGATCAGCTTGGTCACCTCGGCGCCGAACAGCACCACGAACGCGATGGCCGCGCCGGAGAGGAACAGGATGCCGTTGCTGAACGCCAGCCGATCGCCTCGGGTGTGCAGCTGGCGCGGCAGGTAGCGGTCCTGCGCCAAGATCGAGCCGAGCACCGGGAACCCGTTGAACGCGGTGTTCGCGGCGAGCACCAGAATCAGCGCGGTCACCGTCGTGATGAAGAAGAACCCCAGCGGGAATCCCTCGAACACGGTCTCGGCCAGCTGCGCGATCAGCGTCTTCTGGTGGTAGTCCGACGGTGCGCCGGTCAGGTCGGCGACGTCGTGCGCGTAGACGACCCCGATCTTCTGGGCGAGGATGATGATGCCCATCAGCAACACGATCGCGATCGTGCCGAGCATCAGCAAGGTGGTGGCGGCATTGCGCGACTTGGGTTTGCGGAACGCGGGCACACCGTTGCTGATCGCCTCCACGCCGGTCAGCGCGGCGCAGCCGGAGGAGAACGAGCGTGCGATGAGGAAGGCGAACGCCAGCCCGTAGAGGTGCTCGTGCTCGGCGATCAGGCCGAAGCCCGCCGATTCGGCCCGCAGGTCCTCTCCGAGTACGAAGATCCGGAACAGGCCCCAGCCCAGCATGATGAACATGCCGATGATGAACGCGTAAGTCGGAATCGCGAACGCCGTGCCCGACTCCCGCACACCGCGCAGATTGATCGCGGTCAACAGGGCGATGGCGACGACGGCGAACAGCACCTTGTGCGTCGCGACGAACGGGATGGCCGAGCCGATGTTGGACGCGGCCGAGGAGATCGACACCGCGACGGTGAGCACGTAGTCGACCAGCAGCGCGCTGCCGACGGTCAAGCCCGCGTTCGGCCCCAGATTGGTGGTGGCGACCTCGTAGTCGCCGCCGCCGGACGGGTAGGCGTGCACGTTCTGCCGGTAACTGGCCACCACGACAGCCATGACGAACGCGACGGCCAATCCGACCCACGGGGCGTACAGGTAGGCCGCGACCCCCGCGGCCGAAAGCACGAGGAAGATCTCTTCGGGGGCGTAGGCGACCGATGACATGGCATCGGAAGCGAACACCGGGAGCGCGATTCGCTTCGGCAGCAGCGTGTGGCCCAGCGAGTCGCTACGGAAAGGCCTGCCCAGCAGCACTCGCTTCGCTGCCGTCGTCAACTTGGACACTGGAGCGAGCATAGGCCCCCGCACAGTGGATCGCGCGGGTGGCTCGCAGGTTTGCTCGCCGGCTGGAGGGGGAACGTGGCCGGTGGAATCATTCGACGGGTAGCGTTCGACCGAATGGCGAAGCAGACCGAACACCACGGTTCCAGGAACGAGGTTGCACGGTGTACGTAGTGATCATGGGGTGCGGGCGCGTCGGCTCGTCGCTGGCCCATGCCCTGGTCCGCGTAGGTCATGACGTCACCGTGATCGATCGGGACTCCAGTGCCTTTCTACGCCTGGGATCCGATTTCCCCGGTGAGCGGGTGACCGGCGTCGGATTCGATCGAGATGTGCTGATAAAGGCGGGAATCGAGCGGGCGGACGCGTTCGCGGCGGTCTCCTCCGGCGACAACTCGAACATCATCTCCGCCCGGGTCGCCCGGGAGATGTTCGGCGTGGAGCGCGTGGTGGCCCGCATCTACGACGCCAAGCGCGCCGCGGTCTACGAGCGGCTCGGCATCCCGACCATCGCCACGGTCCCGTGGACCACCGACCGCTTCCTGCGCGCGCTCGTCGGCGACACCGGCACCACCACGTGGCGCGACCCCACCGGGACGGTCGCCGTGACCCAGCTGACGCTGCACGAGGAGTGGTACGGCCGCACCGTGCGCGATCTGGAGCAGACCGTCGCCGCCCGGGTCGCGTTCATCATCCGGTTCGGCCGGGCAGTGCTCCCCGACAGCAAGACGATCATCCAGGCCGACGACATCGTCTATGTGGCCGCCGCATCCGGCGCCGTGGGCGAGACCGTCGCCCTGGCCGGGAAGCCCCCAGCGAGCGAGGACTGAACATGAAGGTGGCCATCGCCGGAGCAGGCGCCGTCGGCCGATCGATCGCCAGGGAACTCCTGCGCGGCGGGCATCGGGTCATGCTGCTGGAGCGTGAGCTCGAGCACATCGACGCCGCCGCGATCCCCGATGCGGTCTGGGTTCACGCCGACGCGTGCGAACTGGCACTGCTGGAGCGGGCCGGTCTGGAGACCTACGAGGTGGTCATCGCGGCCACCGGGGACGACAAGGCGAACCTGGTGCACAGCCTGCTCGCCAAGACCGAGTTCGGGGTGCGCCGGGTGGTGGCGCGGGTGAACGATCCGCGCAACGAATGGCTCTTCGACGGTTCCTGGGGTGTGGACGTCGCGGTGTCCACACCCCGGCTGCTCGCCTCCCTGGTCGAGGAGGCGGTGTCCGTCGGAGATCTCGTGCGACTGATGACGCTGCGTCAGGGCCAGGCGAACCTGGTCGAGATGACGCTGCCCGCGGACACCTCCCTGGCGGGCAAACCCGTGCGCACCCTCACGCTGCCGCGGGACGCCGCCCTGGTGACCATCCTGCGCGGCGGGCGCGTGATCGTGCCGCAGCCGGACGACGCGCTGGAAGGCGACGACGAGCTGCTCTTCGTGACCTCGGTGGAGGCCGAGGAGGATCTCCGGCTGGAACTCGCCAACCACGGCATCAGGCCATAACTCCCCGTATACGGCCGGACGCGTGTCCTCGGCGAAGCACCGCCGGAGCACTACGCGGCCGGCTTCAGCTCCGCGCGCAGTTTGTTCAGTGCGCGGTGCTGCATCACCCGGACCACGCCCGGACTGGTGCCGATGGCCTCGGCGGTCTCCGCCGCCGACCAGCCGAGCACGATGCGCATCACCAGCACCTCGCGGTGCGCCGGCGCCAGCACCTTCATGAGTTCCTTTGCGGCAGCGCGGCTTTCGGAGGCCAGCGCCCACTCCTCGGGTCCGGCCGCGGAGGAGGCGTAGTCCGGGACGTCGGCCACCGGGTAGGCCGGGTGCTGCTGCGAGCGGCGGAACGCGTCGGCGACCTTGTTGGCCGCGATGCCGTAGACGAAGGCCAGGAACGACTTGCCCTGGTCGCGGTAGCGCGGGATGGCGTTGACGGTGGCCAGCAGGACCTCCTGCACCACGTCGTCGGCGGTGACCTGCAGATGGGCCGTGTTTCCGAGGCGCGCGCCGCAGTAGCGCCGCACCAGCGGGTGAACGATCCGGATGATCTCGGAGACCGCTCGGCGATCGCCACCGGCCGCCGGACCGATCAGCTTGTCCAGTTCGGCCGAGATCCGCTTGCTCTCCGAGAGCGCGGGGTTGTGCTTGGCGGGCAGCGCCGCGGTGTTGTGCTCGGTAGCCACGTCCGAGTCCTTTCTCGCCGATCAGTGCGTGTTTTCGGTACGCATAGATCGTCTGATGAACTCGGTAGGGCAACCAGGCACCTTAGGGTGGGGAAGCACCCACCTCGGCGGTGGGGATCTCCCACCCCTGTGGTTTTCGCCGGAAGGCTGCGGAGGGTTAACGCTCAGGCGGGTTCGGTCGCGCGCACCGACTTGGCCGGCAGGTGGCCGGCCCGGCGCACGGCCCAGATCGTGACGGCCAGCGCCACCGCGGTCAGCGGCCAGCCCATCGCGATGCGGGCGAAGGCGAGCCAGCCGGTGCGGTCGGTGTCGTACAGCTCCGACTGCACCAGGTAGCGCGCGCCGAACACGAGGATCCAGGTGGTGGTGGCCAGGTCGTAGAGGCGCACCGAGCGCGGATCGGACCGCCAGTCGGAGCCGTGGCCGTTCAGCACGCCCCAGATCACGCCGACCAGCGGCCTGCGCACCAGGATGGACGCGAGGAACACCCCGGCGTAGACGAGGCTGGTGTAGATGCCGAAGAGGAAGAACCCCTTGGCCTCGCCCATCCGGTAGGCGATGAAGGCGCAGATGCCGACGCCGAAGAAGCCCGAGATGGCGGGTTGGAGGGGATCGCGCCGCACCAGACGCCAGAGGAAGATGGCGGCGGCCACCCCGAGGGCCGACCAGATCGCGGCGGCCAGCCCGGCGACGCTGTTCACGGGAACGAACACGACAACGGGGAGTGTCGAGTAGATCAGGCCGCTGAAGCCGCCCAGTTGTTCGAGGAGGGTCTGCTCGGCGCGTTCCTCGTCACGATCGGGCGAGTCGAGCCCGGTGCGGTCGTCCGATCCTGCGTTGTCGTTGCTCAATGGCATACGTCAGCTGTTCCCGCGCAATTCGTAGTAGGGGTTGAAGATCACTTTGCGGCCGTCGCGGTCGCCGACCCGGCCACGGACGAGGATGCGCCTGCCCGGCTCGATGCCGGGAATGCGCCTGCGCCCGATCCAGACCAGCGTAATCGCGTCGGTGCCGTCGAAGAACTCGGCCTGGACGCTGGCGCCCGCCGACTTGGGACACGCTTCGACACTGCGGAGCCTACCGAGCATGGTGGCCTCGTCACCACGCCGACACTCCGACGCGCGAGATGCGCCCGAGGCCTCGGATGTCTCGGCCAGTTCCTCGGCATCCAGCTGATCGATGTCTTCGGTCAGCCTGCGGCCCAGACGTCGAAAATACCCTGAGGCTGCGGATGACATTGTGCACGCTCTCCTGCATAGAGCAGATGGCGTGGGTCGCACACCATCGTGAGGGATCCGATCCGCACGGCCTGTCGCGGCCGTACAACGCCACTGTAGATGGGCCGGGCAACCCCCGCTACGCTCGGACCGATGTTCGACTCCCCACACCCCGCTCGCGTCGTGGCGCTACCCGGCACCGGGTCCGACGCCGATTTCGCCAGGCGCGCCTTCGGGCCCGCGAGCGCTGCACGCGGCCTGGATTTCGTCGCGGTGGAACCCGACCCCCGCCGGGTGGTGGCGAGCTGCCGAGCAGCGCTCGACGCGGCGACGGACTCGGCCCCGGTGCTGGTGGCGGGCATCTCGCTCGGCGCGGCGATCGCACTGGAGTGGGCCGCCGAGCACCCGGACCGCGTCGTCGGGGTCGTGGCGGCGCTGCCCGCCTGGACCGGACCCGACACCGCCGCCTGCCCCGCGGCGCTGAGCGCGGCGGCCACCGCGGTGCAACTGCGCGCGGACGGTCTGGACCAGGTGATCGACCGGATGCGGTCCAGCAGCCCGCGGTGGCTGGCGGACGCGCTGACCCGGTCCTGGCGGGCACAGTGGCCGAATCTCCCGCGGGCGCTCGAGGAGGCCGCGGACTACAAGTGGCCCGATGCCGAGGTGCTGTCGGCTTTCCACCTGCCGCTCGCGGTGGTCACCGCGGTCGACGACCCGGTGCACCCGCGTGCGGTCGCCGAGGAGTGGGCGGCGCTGGCCCCGCGCTCATACCTGCACCGGATCACCCTGGACGAGCTCGGCGCCGACCCCGCGATCCTGGGACACGCGGGTATCGGCGCCTTCGGGTGAGATCGTCCGCTCAGTTCAGGCCGAGTTGCTGCATGGCCGATCCGTCCGCGCCACGGCGCGGGCCCTGCGGCATCCGCGGCACCACCGGTTGCGCACCGGTCTGCGCCGCCACCTGCGCGGCCATCGCCTGCTGCTGAGCTTCCACCTGCTGCTGATGGGCCGCGGCCAGTTGCTCGGCGAGCTGCTGCGGCAGCACCACGGGCAGCGGGTCGCGCACCGGCAGCGGATCCTCACCGCGCCGCACGACCGTCTCGCTCAGAATCGCCCGCGCCGCCTTGACCAGTGGGCTGCCGTCGTTCGCCGCGCCGGAGGGACCCGCGGCGACCAGCCGCACCATCCAGCGGTAGCCGTCCACGCCGATGAAACGCAGGTCCGCGCCTTCGGTCAGGGCCAGCAACTCCCGGCCCCACGGCCCGTTCTCGACCGACACCCTGGCGCCGTCCTTGCGCAGCGAGTCCGCGAGATCGGCGGCGACCAGCCGCCATTGGCCGGAGGTCTTCGGCGCGGCGTAGGCCGCGACGGTGATCCGGCCGTGCTCGGTGGCCAGGTGCACCGCCTGCGGCTGGCCCTCGGGGTTCATCTCGACCTGCAGCTGACCGCCGGGCGGGACCGGCAGCAGCACCGACCCGAGATCCAGCCGCTGTTCGGATACCGAATCCAGCAGGTCGGCGACCTCGTCGTAGTCGTAGGGGCCGGGCTTGCCGTGCGGCCGTTCGACGTCCATATCGACGCCCTCGTACGAGCGCTCGTCGGTGGGGGCGTCGTCGTAGAAATCGTCGTCGTACTCGTAGGCGGACTCGCCCTCGTAGCCGGAGTCGTAGTCGGTGTAGTCCTCCGCCTCGTCGTACCGGTCGTCCGCGGCCCGGCTCGACTTCTTTCGCTTTCCGAACATTCTCGTCATGCCTCCTCGCCGGTAGCCCGGCCCACCCCGTTGGTCTGCGCGGTCAGGCTCGCGTGACCGCCGCTGGAGCCATAGCCGCCCGCTCCCCTCGTCGTCTCGTCGAGCGAGTCGACCTCCACGAAATTCACCAGCTCCACCCGCTGCACCAGCAGTTGCGCGATCCGGTCACCGCGCCGCAACTCGATCGGCGTGCGCGGGTCGTGGTTGATCAGGCACACCTTGATCTCGCCCCGGTACCCCGCGTCGACCGTGCCCGGGGTGTTCACCACCGACAGCCCGGCCTTGGCCGCCAGACCCGAGCGCGGATGGATCAGGCCGACGGTACCGATCGGCAGCGCGACGGCGACGCCGGTGCCGACCAGCACCCGCTCCCCCGGCTCCAGGATGACGTCTTGCGTGGTGCACAGATCCACGCCCGCGTCGCCCGCATGGGCACGCGTTGGCAGGGGTATGCCGGGGTCCAACCGCAGCAAGGGTATGGGTGAAAGTGCGCTCACGTTGGACGAGCCTACGCGTAGGCTGTTTGCCCTCGTGACTTAGTGTTGACTCGTGTCGGACCAGCCCAATCCCATGACCGCGGACGAGAAAGCGCAGCCTGCGCAGCGATATCGGGAGCGCCTGTGGGTGCCGCTGTGGTGGTGGCCGGTGGCGTTCGCCGTCACCGGATTGCTCGCGGCGGAGATCCACATGGGTGCGCCCGGATTGCGTGCGTGGCTGCCCTACGTGCTGCTGTTCCCGGTGCCGGTCTGGGTGCTGCTGTGGCTGAGCCGCCACCGCGTCGAAGTGGCGCCGGATGCGAACGGCACACCGGAGCTGCGCGCCGATCGGGCGCATCTTCCGGTGAATTTCGTCGCCCGCGCGGCCGCTGTCGCCCCCACCGCGAAAAGCGCGGCGCTGGGTCGCCAGCTCGACCCCGCCGCCTATGTCCAGCATCGCCCCTGGGTCGGGCCGATGGTCTTGCTCGTGCTCGACGACCCGGACGATCCGACGCCGTACTGGCTGGTCAGTACGCGGCGGCCCGAACGGGTCCTCGCCGCGCTCGGTCTACCGAGCGCGGGCTGACACTGTTGTTTCGATCTCGTCGAGATCAGGCGGCGCAATCCATGCAGATCATCTGACCGCCCTTCTCACTGGCCAGCCTGCTCCGGTGATGAACCAGGAAACAGCTGGAACAGGTGAACTCGTCGGCCTGCTTCGGGATCACCCGAACCGTCAGCACTTCCTCGGACAGGTCGGCGCCGGGAAGCTCGAACGACTCCGCGGTATCGGATTCGTCGATATCCACGACGGCGGACTGTGCCTCGTTACGACGAGCCTTCAGCTCCTCCAGCGAATCCTCCGACACATCGTCGGATTCGGTGCGCCTCGGTGCGTCATAGTCGGTTGCCATGTCGTCTTCCCCTCGTCCTAACTCCGTATATCCCGGACCGGTCCGCTCACACCCGATTCCTGCCGGAATCGGCGCGACCGGTACCGCCCCGCCGGTGGTGCACGTCACACGTACACCGGTCGCCTATCAGGGCGGATCATGCCGATCCACTCCCGATAGCGCTGGGTAAACGCAGGACATGCCCTTCTTGTTCCCGCGACCGACCACTGATTTCCGCACCGGCGATTCGATCTGGGCCGCCAGACAATAGCGGACGCCGGAGCAAAAGTCGCAATCAAAACACAGCCGAGTCGAAAATGAGGGCCAATCGACACCATCCGTGGAACGCACCGAGACCTTGCGCCGCGACCCCGCCACATTTTCGTAGAGTGTGCTGGTGGTTTCACTGATCACCGAAGGTACCGCGACGGATTCGCAAGGTCGGCCGTATGCGCGACGCCGCCCCCAGCCCTGGCTCATCATGCTCGGCGTTCTCGCACTCATCTGCGGGATCGTCTGGATCAAAGCCCTCACGACGCACGACACCGACCACACCGCGATGGCGTGCAACTCGCCGAGCCCGGCCTCGGATCCCGGTGCGCCGCAACCGACTCCGCTCGGCCAGCGGGTCGGCGCGGGCCGGTTGCAGGACGTGGAACCCGCACCGCTCGCCGGGAGCAAGGTGCGCGTGCTGAACGCGAACAACCAGCGCGGCCAGGCCGCGCACGTCGCCGCTCAGCTCGGCGACCTCGGTTTCGCGAGCGCACCCGGAACGCAATACGGCAACGATTCGGTATACGTCAACGGCGACCTGGAGTGCACCGGACAGATCCGCTTCGGTGTCAACGGCCGTCCGGCCGCCGCGTCCGTTCAGCTGGTCGCGCCGTGCGCCGAGCTGATCGAGGATCAGCGCGGCGACGACACCGTCGATCTCGTGCTCGGCTCGCTGTTCCGGGACATCCGCCCCAGCAACGACGCCGAGGAAGTACTGCGTTCGCTCAAGAATCCGGCGCCGGGCAACTCCACATCCATCGATATCAAGCTGCTCGACGCCGCACGGCAAGCCCGCTGCTGATCACCGGTCCGGGATCGGCTCGGTAGCGCCGACCCGGGCCAGCAGTTCACCGAGCTCGACGGCGATGCCGGGCGCGGCGGCCACCACCAGGTCGCCGTCGGCGCCCGGCGCCGTCGCGGGCGGCAGCGTCAGCCGCGCGCCCGCCTCGGCGGCGATCAGCGCGCCCGCGCCCCAGTCCCAGGCGTTCAAGCCGTG
>NZ_BAFR01000128.1 GCF_000308435.1 Nocardia araoensis NBRC 100135
GTGACACCGCTCGACTTCCGCGACGGCGCCGCACCGACCGAAGGACCCCATGGCGAGCCAGCTCAGTTTCGCGCCGCGGTCGAGGCGATGGGCACCGCTACCGTGCACCCTCGGATCGAGCTCGCGCCCATCCGGCCGCCGCAACGACTCGCACCGTTCTCCTACGCCATCGGCGCGGAGGTAACACATCCGGAAACTCCTGTAGTGCCCGTTGATTCCGAAGGCGACGCGTTCGGCAGGCTGATCCTGCTGCACGATCCGGACGGCGACGACACCTGGCACGGCACCTTGCGCCTGGTCGCCTACATCCAGGCCGATATCGACGCCGCGCTCGCCACCGATCCCCTGTTGCCCGAGGTGGCGTGGAGCTGGCTGGTGGACGCGCTGGAGACACGCACCGAGCCGTTCACCGCGCTCGGCGGCACGGTGACCTCGACCAGCTCGGTGCGCTACGGGGACATCGCAGGCCCGCCGCGCGCCCATCAGTTGGAGATACGCGCGTCGTGGACGCCGGTCACCACCGACATGCGCCCGCATCTGGAGGCGTTCTGCGAGGTACTGGCCTACGCGGCGGGGCTGCCGCCGGCCGGGGTGACCCAGCTGCAGGTCCGGCCCGGCCTGCCCGGCGATCACCCCTGAGCGCGCCGTCGGCGCGCCGTGACCTGCGCCGGAGCCGCCCCGAGCCGGTGTGCCCGGCCCCCCGCGCGCGATTCGTCGACACACTTATGCGCCGATAGGACGGCGGCGCCGTGGCGTCGGCACGTAGAGTTCAACACCATGTCCGTACCAGACGAATCCGAACCCTCGGCCGCGACGCCGCTGCTCGCGCCGGTGGAGGGCGTGCCCCCGGTACTGGACACCGCCGCCGAGATCAGTGCCGCCGCCGCCCGGCTGGCCGCGGGCACCGGCCCGCTGGCCGTGGATGCCGAGCGCGCCTCCGGTTTCCGCTATTCGGCGCGCGCGTATCTGATCCAGCTGCGCCGGGCGGGCGCGGGCACGTTCCTCATCGACCCGATCCCGGTCACCGACGCTCTCGGCCCGCTGGCCGACGCGATCAACGGGCTGGAGTGGGTCCTGCATTCCGCGGACCAGGACCTCCCCGGTCTCGCCGAACTCGGCTTGCGCCCGGCCCGGCTGTTCGACACCGAACTGGGCGGACGCCTGGCCGGTTTCGAGCGTGTCGGGCTGGCGGCGATGGTGGAGCGGCTGCTGGGCCATGCGCTGCGCAAGGGGCACGGGGCGGCCGACTGGTCCACCCGGCCGCTGCCCGCCGATTGGCTGAATTACGCCGCCTTGGACGTCGAATTGCTGCTGGAGCTGCGCGACGCCGTCGCCGCCGCTCTCGATGAGCAGGGCAAAACCGATTGGGCGGCACAGGAATTCGAGCACATTCGCACCTTGGACCCGCCCGCGCCGAAGGCCGAGCGCTGGCGGCGTACCTCGGGCATCCACACCCTGCGCCGCGCCAGGCAACTGGCGGTGGTGCGCGAGCTGTGGACCGCCAGGGACGCGCTGGCCCGCGCCCGCGACGTGGCGCCCGCGCGCATCCTGCCCGATGCCGCGATCATCGCCGCGGCGGCCGCGGAACCCAGATCCATCGCGCAGTTGCGCACCCTGCCCGTGTTCGGCGGTCCGCGACAGCGCCGGTATTCCCGCGAATGGCTCGCCGCGATCGAGCGCGGCCGTACGTTGCCCGACAGCGACCTGCCCCCGCTCACCCAGCCGTTCGACGGCCCGCCGCCGGTCAATCGGTGGGAGCGCCGCGACCCGGCCGCGGCGGCGCGTCTGACCCGGGCCCGAGCCGCCATGGCCGAGTTGTCGACGCAGCATGCGATCCCGGTGGAGAACTTGCTCGCGCCGGACCTGGTCCGCCGTCTGTGCTGGGACGGACTGCCCGACTACGAGACGGTCGAACCCTCCGCCGTCGACGGATTCCTGAAGTCCGGCGGCGCCCGGCCGTGGCAGCGGGAACTCGTCGTCCCGCGGCTGACCGCGGCGTTGCCGCCGTCGGACTAGTGTCCGCCCCGGCCGCTCGCCCGAGGCTTCGGCGTCAGCGAGCGGCCAGCCACCCGCTGATCCGGCGGGCGATATCCGGGCCGGTGAGGCCGAGTTCGGTGTGTACCTCACCGCGTGAGGCATGGTCCAGGAACTGTTGCGGCACACCGAGATCGCGGGTCGGGATGTCCAGCCCGGAGTTGCGCAGGCGGGCCGACACCGTGGAGCCGATGCCGCCGTGCAGCCCGCCGTCTTCCAGCGTGACCACGAGCCGGTAGTTCTCCGCCAGTTTCAGCAGCGTGTCGGAGACCGGCAGCACCCAGCGCGGGTCGATGACGGTGACCGAGACCCCCTCGGAATCCAGCAGATTCGCCGCTTCCAGAGCCGTGCTCGCGAATGCGCCCACCGCGACGAGCAGCACGTCGCCGTGCACCGCCTGCACCGAGCCGCCGTCCGGCTCGGCCATCCGCAGCACGTCGATGCCGTCCAGCCGTTCGACCGCCGAAATGTCCTCGGCGACGCTGCCTTTCGGGAAACGCAGTGCGGTCGGCCCGTCGTTGACGGCCAGCGCCTCGGCCAGTTCCTCCCGCAGCGTCGCGGCGTCGCGCGGAGCGGCGACCCGGATACCGGGGATGATCCCGAGCACCGACAGATCCCACATGCCGTTGTGGCTGGCGCCGTCGGAGCCGGTGATGCCCGCGCGGTCCAGCACCACGGTGACCGGCTGCTTCAGCAGCGCCACATCCATCAGCAACTGGTCGAAGGCGCGGTTGAGGAAGGTCGAGTAGATCGCGACCACCGGATGCATGCCGCCGAGGGCGAGCCCCGCCGCGGAGGCCATGGCGTGCTGCTCGGCGATGCCGACGTCGAACATCCGATCCGGGAAGCGCTCCCCGAATGCCGCCAGTCCGGTCGGGCCGGGCATCGCCGCGGTGATGGCCACGATATCGGCGCGGCGCTCGGCGTGCGCGATCAGCTCCTCGGAGAACACCGAGGTCCATCCGCGCGCCTTGGGACCGCCGACCGGGACGCCGGTGAGCGGGTCGATGGGATCGCAGGCGTGCATCTGGTCGGCGACATGGTTCTCGGCGGGCGCGTAGCCGCGGCCCTTCTGCGTCACCGCGTGCACCACGACGGGGCCGCCGAAGTCCTTGGCCCGGCGCAGCGCGGCCTCGAGCGCGACGACGTCGTGGCCGTCCACCGGCCCGACGTACTTCAGGCCGAGGTCGCTGAACAGTTCCTGCGGGCTGACCGCGTCCTTGATGCCCGCCTTCACCGCGTGCACCATCGAGTACGCCGATTCGCCCACCCGGGGGATGCTCTTGAGGATGCGCTTGCCCGTGTCCAAGGCGTGCTCGTATGCGGGCTGGGTGCGCAGCGCGGTCAGCCGATCGGCCAGACCGCCGATGGTGGGCGCGTAGGAGCGGCCGTTGTCGTTGACCACGACGACCACGGGGCGGTCCGCGGCGGCGATGTTGTTCAGCGCCTCCCAGCACATGCCGCCGGTGAGCGCGCCGTCGCCGACGATCGCGACCACGTGCCGGTCCTGCCCGCTCAGCGCGAACGCCTTCGCCAGGCCGTCCGCGTAGGACAACGCCGCCGAGGCGTGCGAGGACTCCACCCAGTCGTGGGCGCTCTCGGCCCGGCTCGGGTAGCCGGACAGGCCGCCCCGCTTGCGCAGCGAGTCGAACTGGTCCTTGCGTCCGGTCAAGATCTTGTGCACGTAGGCCTGGTGGCCGGTGTCGAAGATCAACGGGTCGGCCGGCGAGTCGAAGATCCGGTGCAGGGCGATGGTGAGTTCGACCACACCGAGGTTCGGGCCGAGGTGCCCACCGGTCGCGGCGACTTTGCGCACCAGGAACTCGCGGATCTCCTCCGCCAGCTCGCGCACCTGCGGCGCGGTCAGCCGGCGCAGATCATCGGGCGTGTCGACCCGGGAAAGCACTCCCACCTGAACTAGCTCCCTCCGGATAGCGCATCTGATCCGATCAGTCTACGGAGCGGCGGCCGGTGCCCCCGCACGAGAACGATCACACCGACCGACATCGCGTCGAAATGTGAGCCTCGACATACGGTACCCGGCCTAGAGTGACAGGGTGGCCCGGCCC
>NZ_BAFR01000127.1 GCF_000308435.1 Nocardia araoensis NBRC 100135
CGCGTTGCGGGCCCGGCTGGCACAGACCCCGGCCGACGCACCGCCGCTGGTGCTCACCTCGGGCTCGGATCGTTCCTCGTCCGCCACCCTGGCCGGGCTGGCCGCGGGCCCGGCCTCCGCGCTGCTGGCCGCCCGCCCGATCGTCGCGGTGGACCGGCGCGGCATCGGCAGCTCCCAGCCGATCGACTGCCTGCCGCCGGAGATCCGTCGCGGCCTGGCCGACAACGCCCAGTCCGGCCCCGGCGCGGGCGACCCGGTGGCGCGGATGACGAAGCTGAGCCAGGACGGCACCATCGCCTGCCGCGACTTCCTGCAGCCCTACGAGAGCACCTTCGACGCACCGCACGCCGCCGACGACATCGAGCAGTTGCGCAGGCAGTGGCAGGTGGACCACATCGCGCTACTTGGCACGGGCAACGGCGCGAAGGTCGCGCTCAGCTACGCCCGCAAGTACGGCGACCACGTCGCCCGGCTGGTGCTCGACTCCCCGGAGCCGGTCGGCACCGATGCCGTGACCCGCTCCGAGCAAGCCGTGCAGGGCGCCGAGGCGGCGCTGACGGCGTTCGCGCAGCGCTGCGTCGGCGTCGGTTGCTCGCTGGGAGCCGATCCACGCGCCGCGATCACCGATCTGGTGAACCGGGCCGGGACCGGCGACCTCGGCGACATCTCGGCGAACGCGTTGCTGACCGCGGTGTCGGGCTTCCTCGGCAGCCCGCGCGCCGACCAGGCCACTCGGGTCAACGAGCTGTCCGACGCGCTGGCCGCGGCCGGACGCGGCGACCGGGGACCGCTGAACGATCTGATCAGGCGCGAAGCCGCGGCCACCGAGAGCGACGGCCAGTTCGTCAACCGGTGCACCGACACACAGCTGCCGCCGACGCCGGACAAGGCCAACGAGCTCGCAGGCACGTGGGCGGGCAAGTATCCCGTCTTCGGCAAAGCGGCGGCCATCGCACTGATGGAATGCGCGGCCTGGCCGGTGTCGACCGCGCCCCCGCTGCCCGAAAAGCTGGGCATCCCGGTGCTCGTGCTGGGCGGGGTCGCCGATCCGGTGGTCGGCAACGGTGGTCAGTCGTCGGTGACCGGCGCGATCGGTTCGGCGGGCGCCCGGCACGCGGCGCTGTCCTGGCAGGGCTTCGGGCATCCGGTGGCCACCCATTCCAGCTGCGCGCAGCGGGCGGTGCTCGACTATCTGAAGGACGGCAAACTTCCCGCGGATGGCACCGCCTGCCCGGCTTAGCCTCGGTGGCGCGCGGTCGTCGAGCGGCGCGTCCGGCAGGTCCGGCCAACCACCGGTAACCCATCCGGTGTACCGTGCCCCAGTGTTCCTTCGACAGCTCGAGCCCCGGACCGCTCGCACCACCGCCGAGGTGATCAAGTTCGCACTCTGGCCCCTCGCGGTCATGACCGTGCTGAACCGGGTTTTCATCAAGGCTGTCAACGGCTTCATCACCGACGACTACAAGCCGGTCTACCAGGCGTCGCTCGACTTTCTGAACGGGCGGCCGGTCTATACCGCGAACTTCGACTCGGTGGACCCGCACTACCTGTACCCGCCCAGCGGCACCTTGCTGATCGCGCCGATCGCCGCCATCGACTACGAGAAGTCGCGCTGGCTGTTCATCGCCCTGAACGCGATCGCGATCCTCATCGCCTGGTATCTGCTGCTGCGACTGTTCCGGTACACGCTGAACTCGGTCGCCGCGCCCGCGCTGCTGCTGGCGATGTTCTCCTCCGAGACCGTGATCAACACGCTGGTGTTCACCAACGTCAACGGCTGCGTACTGCTGGCGGAGCTGATGTTCATCCACCTGCTGCTGAAACGGCGCGACCTGTGGGCGGGCGCCGCGCTCGGATTGAGTATCGCGGTCAAACCCACACTGGCTCCGTTGCTGTTGATCGCGCTCGTCCGCGGGCAGTGGAAAGTCTTCGTGACGGCCCTCGGCGTGCCGCTGGCGCTCACCGCGATCGCCTGGCCGCTGGTGAAGGACCCGGAGGAGTTCCTCACCCGCACCGCGCCCTACCTCTTCGAATCCCGCGACTACTTCAACAGCGCGATCGTCGGCAACGGCGAGTACTACGGGCTGCCGCCGTGGCTGACCTGGGGCATGCGCGTTGGGCTCGGCGTGCTGGTGCTGATCTCGCTGTGGCTGCTGTACCGCTACTACCGCGAGGACGAACTGTTCTTCGTCTGCACCTCCTCCGGCGTGCTGCTGACGGCCTCGTTCCTGCTCAGCTCGCTGGGGCAGATGTACTACTCGATGATGCTGTTCCCATTCCTGATGACCGTCGTGCTGCGCAATTCGGTGCTGCGCAACTGGCCGGCCTGGCTGGCGATCTTCGGGTTCATGAGCTACGACAAGTGGCTGTCGGACCGCTGGCAGCACATCGGCCGCAACCTGGAGTACCTGCGCATCACCTTCGGCTGGGGCCTGCTGCTCATCGTCGTGTTCTGCGTGCTCGGCGAACGCTATCTGGCCGCGCGGCGGGAAGGACGGCTGCCGTTCGGGATCGATCCGGCATGGATGAAATCGGCACCGGACCCGCGCGCCGAGGAGCCGCAGACGCCGGTTTCCGCTGCCGCCGCGGCTCTCCCGGCGGAAACCTCCAGGCCACACAACGGTTCGGCGCCGGTGGAGCAGAATCGTATTAGCGTGGAGCCATGAGTTCCGAAGCCGACACCTCCGTGCCCGCGCCGCGTATCCAGCTCTCGCCGCAGGAATGGCGGTCGAAGCTCAACCCGGAGGAATACGCGGTGCTGCGCGAGGCCGCCACCGAGCGGCCGTTCACCGGCGAGTACACCGACACCAGAACCGAGGGCGTCTACGTGTGCCGGGCCTGTGGCGCCGAACTGTTCCGCAGCACCGAGAAATTCGACTCGCACTGCGGCTGGCCGTCCTTCTTCGATCCGGCGGCGTCCGACGCGGTGATTCTCCGGTCGGACGACTCGCTCGGCATGCATCGGGTCGAAGTGCTGTGCGCCAACTGCCACAGCCACCTCGGCCACGTGTTCGAGGGCGAGGGGTACCACACGCCCACCGACAAGCGCTACTGCATCAACTCCATCGCCCTGCGACTGCACCCCTCGGGCAGCGCAGCGGAGTAACCAGCCCGACGCTCACGGGCAGCGTACGAAGCCCCGGCGTGCGGCGCATGCCCCGAAAACTCCGGGCAAGCGTTTGCCGACGCCGGGGCGGGCCGTGTCAGGGCAGAGCGGCGATCAGCTTCTCGATCTCCACGCGGGGGCCGGTGAAGAACGGGATCTCTTCGCGCACGTGCCGCCGAGCGTCGGTGGCCCGCAGGTCGCGCATCAAATCGACGATCCGGTGCAATTCGGGCGCCTCGAAGGCCAGAATCCATTCGTAGTCGCCGAGCGCGAACGAGCTGACGGTGTTCGCCCGCACGTCCGGATAGCCACGCGCGGCCTTACCGTGTTCGGCCAGCATCCGGCGGCGCTCGTCATCGGGCAACAGGTACCACTCATAGGACCGGACGAACGGGTACACGCAGATGTAGGCGCCCGGTTCCTCACCGGCCAGGAAAGCCGGAATGTGGCTCTTGTTGAACTCGGCGGGACGGTGCAGCGCCGCGTTGCTCCAGACCGGCGCGCTGGCCCGGCCGAGCTCGGTGGTGCGGCGGAAGTCGGCGTAGGCGGCTTGCAGGTCCTCGACGCGCTCGGCGTGCGTCCAGATCATGAAATCCGCGTCGGCGCGCATCCCGGCCACGTCGTAGACGCCGCGGACCACGACGTCGCGGTCGGCCAGACCGTCGAAGAACGCCTTGGCCTCCTTGGTCGCCGCGTCCCGGTCCTCGCCCAGCACTCCGGGCTGCACCTGGAAGACCGAGAACATCAGGTAGCGGATGGTGGAGTTGAGAGCCTGATAGTCGAGTCGCGCCATAGCACTATCGTGCCACTCGCTTGGGAGCGCCCGCGTCGCCGGGCGTGAACTGCTCGATGTGCACGCGGGCGTCGGGGATGCCGAGGGCGCGCAGCTGGCGTCGCAAGCACAGATGCGGCACGCCCGCACCCGGTCAGCGTGCGGTGCCCGCGCCGACCTGCGCCGCGATACGTTGTGCGGCGTCCGTGCCGGAGGCGACGCACGCCGGCACGCCGACGCCGTGCAGGTACGCGCCCGCTACCGCCAGCCCGTCCAGCGCCGCGACCTCGGCTTCGACGGTCGCGATGCGGGCAGGGTGGCCGGGCGCGTACTGGGCGAGGCCACCCGGCCAGCGCTGTACGACGGCCTCCACCGGCTCGATCGCGACCCCGGTCACGGTAGCCAGGTCCGCGGTGGCGGCGGCGACGAGTTCGGAGTCGGGCCACGACAGCGGCGAGTCGTCGCCGAACTTGCCGAAAGAGACGCGGACGAGCGCGGTTTCGCGTTGTGCGAGATGTGTCCATTTGCGGCTGGACAGGGTGAACGCTTTGGCGCGCAGGGGTTCTCCGGTGGCCACCAGGATGCCCGAGTTCCGCGGCAGAGCGGTCTCGCGGGGCAGCGCCAGCGCGACCACGGCGGAGGAGGAGAGTTCGACGCCCGCCAGTTCCGCCGCCGCGACCGGGGCGACGGCGCTCAGCAGTCGCGCGGTCACCGGCGCGGGGGTGGCGAGCACCACCGCGTCGACGGCGCCGATCGGGTCGACCACCCAACCGCGCAGCCCCCTGGCCAGACGCGTTCCCGGCGTCGCGGTGACAAACCTGGCCCCGGAGCGGTCGGCGAGCGCGTCGAGCAGCACCCGGTAACCGTCCCGGATTCCACCGAAGACCGGCGCGTTCGACGGCGGCGGCAGCGCGGCGCCGACCGCGGCGGTGAGACTGGGGGCGCCGTTGTCCAGCGCGGCGGCGAGGGTGGGCAGCGCGGCGCGGACACCGATGGAGCGGGAACTGCCCGCGTACACGCCGCCGAGCAGCGGATCCACGCTGCGCTCGGCGACCTGCGCGCCGAAGCGATCGGCGACCAGGCGGTGGACGTCGGTGTCGGAGCCGGGCTCCCAGTCCAGCGGGCGGTCCGGTTCGGCGGCGATCCGTGCCAGTGTCTCGGCGTCGACCAGCCCGCGCATCGACTCCGCGTTCGCCGGGACACCCATCAGGGTGCCCTCCGGCAGCGGATGCGCGCTTCCACAGGACCACACCAGCGGCCGCAGACCCGCCGGGGTCACCAGCTGCGACTCCAGCCCGAGCTCCCGCAGCAGCGCGGGCACCTCCGGCCGCCGCCCGACGAACGCTTCCGCGCCGAGATCCAAAGGCTCCCCGGCCAATTCACCGGTATAGAGGATGCCGCCGACCCGTTCGGCGCGATCGAGCACGAGCACGTCGGCATCCGGCCCGAGCAACGTCCGCAACCGATACGCGGCCACCAGTCCGCTGATCCCGCCGCCGACCACCGCGATACGCATGCCTCGACCGTATCGCGTGCCGCCACCGCGACCGTCGCCCCGGTGGCCCGACCCACCGCCTCGGCCCGGCCTACAGCTCGTGCACGAGCTCCACCAAGGCGGTCAGCACGCCCGGATCGGTCTCCGGAAGCACCCCGTGGCCGAGGTTGAAGATGTGCCCGGCAGCGCCGAGCGTGATCGCCTCGTCCGCTTCGCGCGCGATCCGCCGCGCCTGCTCCTCGATCGCCTCCGGCCCGGCGAACAGCACGGCGGGATCGAGGTTGCCCTGCAACGCTTTTCCGGGCCCGATCCGGCGGACGGCCTCGGTCAGCGGCACCCGCCAATCGACGCCGACCACGTCGGCTCCCGCTTCGCTCATGGCGCCGAGCAACTCGCCGGTTCCCACGCCGAAGTGGATGCGCGGCACGCCCGCCTCGGCGATCTCCGCGAACACCCGCTCCGAATGCGGGAGCACGAAACTGCGGTAGTCGGCCAGCGAGAGCGCGCCCGCCCAGGAGTCGAACAATTGCACGGCGTCGACGCCGGCCGCCAACTGCGCCTGCAAGAACGCGATGGTGATATCGGTGAGCACACCGAGCAGCTCGTGCCAGGTCCGCGGGTCGGCGTACATCATCGCCTTGGTGCGCTCGTGATTCTTGCTCGGACCGCCCTCGACCAGGTAGGAGGCGAGGGTGAACGGCGCGCCCGCGAACCCGATCAGCGGCGTCTCCCCCAGCGCGTCGACCAGCAGGCGCACGCCGTCGGTGACCGCCCCCACCTCCTCGGGGCGCAGCCGGGGCAGGGCGCGCACATCGTCGACCGTTCGCACGGGTGCGGCGACCACCGGCCCCACACCGGGGACGATGTCCAGGTCGATCCCCGCCGCCTTGAGCGGAACCACGATGTCGGAGAACAAGATCGCCGCGTCGACCCGGTGCCTGCGAATCGGCTGCAAGGTGATCTCGCACACCAGCTCGGGGTCGAAGCAGGATTCGAGCATCCCGATGCCCGCCCGCACCTCGCGGTACTCGGGCAGCGAGCGTCCGGCCTGGCGCATGAACCACACCGGACGCCTGCTGGGCGTCGCGCCGGTAGCGGCGGCCAGGAACGGGGCATCGGTCAACCGGC
>NZ_BAFR01000126.1 GCF_000308435.1 Nocardia araoensis NBRC 100135
GCAGGAAGACCTCGGTGCCGTCGGTCGAACAGGTCACCAGTGGAAGGGCCGGGTCGTCGTTGCCCGCGAGCGGATCGGCCTTCCCGCAGTCCATGGCGGCCAGCGCGGCCTGCTGCACGGACGGATCGGTGCTCTGGCGCAGTGCCTTGGCCGCCTGGATCTCCTTGCTCGCCTCTTCGGTGGGCTCGCGGCCGGGTTCCGCGGGTGGCTGTGTCGGCTGCTGAGCGGGGAACACGCGCTGCTGGGGAGCGGGCTGGGTGGTCTCCGGCGCGGCGGGCTGCGTCGTCTCCGGCGTCGTCGGCTGCGCGGCCGGCGCGGGCTGGGCGCCCGGCGTCGTCGCACCGCGCCCCGCCGCGGGCACGGCCTGCAGCACGGGACGGATGTAGAGCTTGGCGGTGGTCGCCAGCGCGCGCGCCTGCTGCCCGTCGTCGCCCGGGACGGTGATCACGATGTTGTCGCCGTCGATGACGACCTCGGATCCGCCGACGCCGAGCCCGTTGACCCGGTTCTCGATGATGTCCTGCGCCTTCTTCAGGCTGTCCTGGCTGGGCTTGCTGCCGTCCGGCGTGCGCGCGGAGAGCGTGACGCGGGTGCCGCCCTGCAGGTCGATACCGAGCTTGGGTGTCGGGGACTTGTCACCGGTGAAGAACACCAGCGCATAGATCACGGCCAGCAGCGCGGCATAGACACCGAGCAGCCGCAGCGGGTGCGCCGATCCCTGGGAAGGTGGCACAGTACGTCATCTCCTAGGCGGGAAGTCGAGGATGGAACATGCGGACGTGCACCAGCGACGCCGGGTGCGCGGACGGACGGCCGCGGCGACATCCGGCGAGCCGGGGCACAACCGGAACGATCAGTCCTTGGTCAGGCGGGTCTCGGTCTGCTCGGCGGATTCCTCGACGGCCTCGGTGGTGTCCGAGCCGGTGGCCTCCGAGCCGGTCTCCTCGGTGCTCACCTGGTCGTCGGTGCGCACCTCACGGACGGCCTGGCGCAGCCACGTGGTGACCACGTCCTCGGCGATCTCGAGGTCGACCGTGGTGTCGTCGAGTTCGACCACGGTGCCGTACAGACCCGACGTGGTGACGACCTGATCGCCGATCTTCAGGCTGTCCTGCATCTGGGCGACCTTCTCGGCTTCCCGCTTCTGACGGCGGACACCGAGGAACATCGGCACGAGCAGGGCTACCAGTAGCAGCGGAAACAGCAGTTCCATCGTCGAAGTCAGTCCCTAGTGTCGTGGGTGGGATGGGCAAGTACCCACACAGTCTGCCAGTTCGCTGCGCGGGTGCCACACCCGCACGCCCGCTGGGCAGCTACAACGGCCCACATCGACACCGGCTCGCCCGCCGGGACACGCTCCGGCGGGCGAGCCGCGGCACCGGCGTCAGGCCGTCTTGCCGTAGACGTAATCCTCCAGCGGGAAGCTCACCGCTTCGCGATGCGCGTTGAGCGTGCTGGTCGGCCGCAGCAGGGCGGCCTCCCCGTGCTGGTTGAAGTAGTAGCTGCGCGCGGTGGCGCAGTCGCCGCCGTAGAACACCGAGGAGCCCAGCTTGTCGGTCACCCGGTCCAGGAACGCCGCGTTGGCCTGCTCGCTGACCTCGAAGGTGGTCTCGCCCCGGCGGCGCAATTCGCCGAACAACCTGCCCATGTGCTTCATCTGCGCCTCGATGGTGGTGAAGTAGGACAGGCCGCTGTAAGAGTAGGGACTGTTGAGGCTGAGGAAATTGGGGAACTTCGGCACCGTGATGCCCTCGTAGGCTTGGAAACGGTTGTCGCGCCAGAACTTTCCGAGGTTCACCCCGTCCCGGCCGATGATCTCGATGGCCGGGAAGTTCACGTCCCACAGATTGAAGCCGGTGGCCAGGATCAGGGTGTCGATCTCGGTCTTGTGCCCGTCGGCGGTGACGATGCCGTCCGGCTCGATGTGGTCGATGGAATTCGTCTCCAGGCGCACGTGCGGCTGGTTGAACGTGGTGAAGTAGTGGTTGGAGAAGGTCGGCCGCTTGCACCCGAAGTCGTAGTGCGGGGTCAGCTGCCTGCGCGTTCGCTTGTCGCGCACGGACGCTCGCAGGTGCGCCTTGGCCAGCGCTCCCGCTCCCTTGTTCACCAGCCCGGCCTGCTTGAAATGCAGCACCCCGACCACCATCAGCGCCTCGAGCAGGCTGGTGTTGACCAGTCGCGCGGCCTTCTGGGTGACGGGAACCCGTTCGAACAGCTTGCGCACCGGCGCGGGAATCGTGGTGTCGATCTTCGGGACCACCCAGATCGGGGTGCGCTGGAACACGGTGAGCGCCCGCGCCTTCTTGGCGACCTCGGGCACCAGCTGCACAGCGGTGGCGCCGGTGCCGATGATCGCGGCCCTGCGGCCGGTGAGGTCGAAGTCGTCCTCCCATGCGGTGGTGTGGATGATCTTGCCTGCGAACGAGTCGATCCCCGGGAACGGCGGGGTGTAGGGCTGGGACAGGAAGCCCGTCGCGGTGAGCAGGTACCGGCCGGTGACGGTTTCTCCGCCCGCGATCGAGACCACCCAGTGCTGCTGCTCTTCGTCCCAGCGCGCGCCGTCGACGACGGTGCCGAAGCGCATGCGACGACGCAGGCCGTACTTGTCGGCGACGTGGGCGGCGTACTTCTTCAGCTCCTCCCCCGGCGCGAACAGCCGCGACCAGTGCGGGTTCGGTTCGAACGAGTAGGAGTAGGTGACCGAGGCGATGTCGACCGCGAGACCCGGGTAATGGTTGACGTGCCAGGTGCCGCCGAGATCGTCCTCGCGTTCGAGGATGACGTAATTGCTCAGGCCGAGCCGATCGAGCTGAATGCCCGCTCCCATGCCCCCGAACCCCGCACCGACCACGACCGCGTCGTATTGAGGCGCCACACCGAACCTCCTGCTAGCTGAACCACATATCACGGAATGACACATCATTCCGTTTGTGATGACTGTATCATCGGGGAGGTGACGAAGCCATCCACGCGTGCCGAGCGACGCAAAGCCGAACTGCGCCAAGAGATCATCGACACCGCGTTCGCCTGTTTCGCGGAGAAGGGCTATCACGCCACCGGCATCGCCGACATCGCGGGACAGCTCGGCATCGGTCACGGCACCTTCTACCGCTACTTCAGCAACAAGCGCGACATCATCGACCACGTCATCGACGACTTGGCGGCGCGCATCATCGCCGCCCTGGGTACCGAGAACGCCCCGGACGCCGCCGCCACCCTCGACGAATACCGCGCCCAGATCGACCGTATCGGGGTGGCCCTCACCGAGATCCTGCTGACCGATCGCCGGGTCGCCCAGTTGCTGCTCTTCCACGCCACCGGCATCGATGACGAACTCACCCAGCGGCTCTACGGACTGCTCGACACCGCCGACGCGCTGACCGCCGGCTATCTCGAGCACGGCGTCGAGCAGGGCTACCTGCGCGCCGACCTGGACACGTCGAACACCGCGCGCGCGGTGACCGGCATGCTGATCGGCGGCATCGTCTACTCGCTGCGCGAACCCGACGAGGCCGCTATCGCCGGGCTGAACGAGGCGATCCGCCGCCTGCTCGTGGATGGCGTGCGCAAGGACTGAGCACCTCGGCAATCCCCCTGACACCGCCACCGGCGCTAGGGTGAGGCGCACTGATCCGACGCTTCCGCCAAGGGGACGGCCCTTGTTCGCAAAAGGCCAGGGAAACGCGAAGTTTCCCTTCCGATCGGCCCGGCACACCGAGCCTGACAGAATGTCGCCCGTGACTCCGGAGGACGTGCGCCGCACCCGTTTCGCGACCCCGACGCTCGGGCATCGCGGCTACCACGCGGACGAGGTGGATGCCTTCCTCGAACTCGTCGCGGCGACGCTGGCGGGGCAAGGCGTGCTCGCCGCCGACGATCTGCGACATGTCGGTTTCGGCGCGCCCCGGCTCGGTCAGCGTGGTTACCGCGCCGACCAGGTCGACGAGTATCTCGATCAGTTGCGCGCCGAGCTGGAGTTCCGGCAGCGCGGCGTCCGGCCGGTGCCCGCAGCGAACGGCAACGGCCACGCCATGCTCACGTTCGACGACGTGCAGCGCATGCGGTTCAGCCAGGCCCCGGTGGGCAGGCGCGGATACAACGAGGAAGAGGTCGGCGCGTTCCTCGATCTGGTCGCCGCGACTCTCGCGCACGGCGGACCGGGCAGCCTCACCCTCGCCGATGTCGAGGCCGTCCGCTTCACCGAGGCCCGCCTCGGCACTCGCGGGTATCAGCGCGACGAGGTCGACGCCTTCCGCGACTTGGTCGCCGCCGCCCTGCGCCGTCGCCGCTGACCTGCCGCCGCGGCTGCGTTCACCCGGTTCATTCGAAGAGGTCGAGCGTGGGGTGCGGCTCGCGACCGCGCACTTCGATGGAACCGAACACCAGGTCGGGCGGCGGGACGAGACCGAGGTGCTCCCAGGCGGCGGCGGTGGCGACCCGGCCGCGAGGTGTTCGCGCGACCATGCCCGCGCGAACCAGGAACGGTTCGCAGACCTCCTCCACCGTCGCGGCCTCCTCCCCGACCGCAACGGCCAAAGTGGACACCCCGACCGGGCCACCGCCGAAGCTGCGGACGAGCGCTCCGAGCACCGCGCGGTCGAGCCGGTCGAGGCCGAGCACGTCCACGTCGTAGACCTCGAGCGCGGCCTGGGCGATCGGGCGGGTGATCCGGCCGTCGGCGCGGACCTCCGCGTAGTCGCGGACGCGGCGCAGCAGGCGATTGGCGATACGGGGCGTGCCGCGCGAGCGGCCCGCGATCTCGGCCGCCGCCTCCTGCTCGATGACGACCCCGAGGATGTGCGCCGACCGTTGCAGGATGCGCAGCAGCTCGCCGGGCTCGTAGAAGTCCATGTGCCCGGTGAAACCGAAACGGTCGCGCAGCGGGCCGGTCAGCGCTCCGGATCTGGTGGTGGCTCCGACCAGCGTGAACGGTGCGATATCCAGAGGAATGGACGTGGCTCCCGGCCCCTTGCCGACGACCACGTCCACCCGGAAGTCCTCCATCGCCAGGTAGAGCATCTCCTCGGCGGGGCGCGCCATCCGGTGGATCTCGTCGATGAACAGCACGTCGCCCTCGACCAGGTTGCTGAGCATGGCGGCGAGATCCCCGGCCCGCTCCAGCGCGGGACCCGACGTGATCCGTAAGGCGGTGCCGAGTTCCGCCGCGATGATCATCGCCATGCTCGTCTTGCCGAGACCGGGCGGGCCCGACAGCAGGACATGATCCGGTGTGCCGCCGCGTTGTTTGGCACCGCGCAGCACCAGCGCGAGCTGCTCGCGGACCCGGGGCTGACCGATGAAGTCGTCCAGCGACTTCGGTCGCAGACTCGCCTCGATCTCGCCGTCGGACTTCAGATAGTTTGCGCTGACCTGCGATTCGGCGAATTCCTCTGGATGGTCCATGACGCCTTACCGATTCTTGCCGAGCATACCGAGCGCGGCCCGGAGGGCGGCGGAGGTGTCGGCGTCGGGCTGTTCGGCCAGCACCGCATCGATCGCCTGTTCGGCTTGTCTGGCGGCGAAACCGAGGCCGACGAGCGCCTCGGTGACCTGCTCGCGCACCGGCGTGACCACCGCGGCGGGCGCGGATCCGGGCGGACCGGCGGGCACGGGAACGAGATTCACCTTGTCGCGCAGTTCCACCACCATGCGCTCGGCGCCGCGCTTGCCGATGCCGGGGACCCGGGTGAGCGCCGCCACGTTGCTCTCGGCCAGCGCTTTGCGCAGCGCCTCGGGCTCGAGCACGGCCAGCACCGCCATGGCCAGGCGGGGTCCGACCCCCGAAACGGTCTGCAACAGGCCGAACAGGTCGCGGGCCTCGGTGTCGGCGAAACCGTAGAGGGTCATCGAGTCCTCGCGGACGATCATCGCGGTGTAGAGCCGGGTCTCCTCGCCTCGGGTCAGCCCGGCCAGAGTGGCGGGAGTCGCGTTGAGCCGGTAGCCGACGCCAGCGGCCTCGATCACCGCGTGATCGAGGGCGATTTCCAGCACTTCACCGCGTACCGACGCGATCACCCGTGCACCGCCTTCCGTTGTTCGGCCAGCCGTTCCCTGTATCGGCGCTGCGCCGCGGCCGCCTTGGCCTCCGCCGCCGCCATCCGCTCCAGCAGCGGCGCCCGCCAACAATGGCAGATCGCCAGCGCCAGCGCATCCGCCGCGTCCGCGGGCTTCGGCGCGGACGGCAGGCCGAGGATACGGGTGACCATCGCGGTCACCTGCTTCTTGTCGGCGGTGCCGTTGCCGGTGACCGCGGCCTTCACCTCGCTGGGTGTGTGGAACGCGACCGGAATCCCCCGGCGCGCTGCGGCCAGCGCGATCACGCCGCCCGCCTGCGCGGTGCCCATCGCGGTACGGACATTGTGCTGGGCGAAGACGCGTTCGATGGCGACGGCCCCCGGCTTGTGGGTGTCCATCCAGCGTTCGGCGGCGTCGGCGACCGCGAGCAGGCGCTGCGCGAGATCCATATCGCCGGGAGTGCGGACCACGTCGACGTCCACGGCGGTGACCTTCCGTCCCGATCCGCCCTCGACGATGCTGAGGCCGCATCGGGTGAGGCCGGGGTCGACGCCCATCACCCGCACGACAATCCCTCTCGCAGACACGAACAATTGTTCGAGAGTCTAGCGGAGGCTTCGGCTTTCACCGCCGAGCGACACAGCCCGGCTATTCGCCGACAACCGCCGCGCCCGGCAACCCCAGCAACGCCGGCCGGCTCGCGCGTGCCGCCCATTGCCGCGCGGGATCGGCGATCAGACGCCGCGCCGTCAGATCGAGCAGGCCACTGACATTGGTCACCGTCGCGGCGACCACGCCGTCGGCGCGGGTCAGGACGTGCTCGACCCGGTAGGTCTTGCCGTCTCCCCACTGCCACTCGCACGACACGTCCACGGTGTCGCCGCCACGGAGCTCACGCTGGAAGCGGAGCACGGTTTCCAAGTTGACCGGCCCGAGACCGGACGCGATCAACTCGTCCACCGACACGCCCGCCGCCTGAACACAGGCGAAACGCGCGTGATCGGCGAATTGGTGATAGGCGGCGCCGGTGACGTGCAACTGCGGATCCAGGTCGGACACCCGGACTTCGATGCGAGTACTGAACGACACGCGCCGACTATGCCAGTGCCGACCGACAAGTTCGGCGACTCCAACCGGTGCACAGGGGACGTGGTGGGAGTCCGGTGGATCAGATCCCGGAGACCTGCCGCGCGAAAGCACCGTGTGCCCGCTCGTCGAACAGGACGAATCGCGCCTCGGAGACCGCCGTCTCGGTCGCACGGACCGTGTCGACAGCGATCCGCGCCCCGTCGTCCATCGGCCAGCCGAAGATTCCGGTCGAGATCGCGGGGAAGGCGACCGATCGCGCGCCCAATTCGTCCGCCACGCGCAACGACTCGCGATAACACGAGGCCAGCAGAGCGGAGCGGTCCTCGACGTCCGACCACACCGGACCCACGGTGTGGATCACCCACCGCGCGGGAAGCCTGCCCGCCGTGGTGGCCACCGCCGCTCCGGTGGGAAGACCCCTGCCGTAGCGGGAGGCCCGCAATCGGCGGCATTCCGCCAGGATTTCCGGTCCGCCGCGCCGGTGGATCGCCCCGTCGACGCCCCCGCCGCCGAGCAGCGACGAGTTGGCCGCGTTGACCACCGCGTCGACCTGCTGTTCGGTGATGTCGCCGCGCACCAGCACCAGTTCGACCATGCTCGCATTCTGCCGCGCGCACCGCCCCAAGGAGAGCCGAAGCCGATTCACAGCGTGCCTCGAGGAACGGCCTGGACAATGCCGGACGTGCCGATACTCGCTGCTCCCCCGTCTCCGGCGCCACCGCAGGTTCCGCCGGCGAGCCCGGCATCGAACCAGCAGCACGCCTTCCACCACGGGGTCTCCTTGCTGCACGGCTGGTTACCGGTGACCGTCGCACTCCTCGCCGCGGTGGTCGTGCTGGTCGCCGTCGCTCGGCGCGACCGGTGGTGGTGGCTGATCCAGCTGCCGGTCTGCGTGGCGGTCGGCGTCGGGGGAGCGCTGGCGGCCGCGTGGTACGTGGCCGACGAAGGGTTGGCCTCCGACCCCGCGCCCATTCGGTTGTGGGCGTGGGTCGGCGCGGCCGCCGCGGCCGTGGCCATCGCCGTCGTCGGCTGGCCGGGCGCACGCTGGTGGCGGCGCGGGATCGCGGTACTCGCCATCCCGCTGACCCTGGTGAGCGCCGGCATCGTGCTGAACCAGTGGGTCGGCTACTACCCCACCGTGCAAGCCGCGTGGGGTGCGGTCACCGCGGACCCGCTCCCGCACCAGACCGACCTCTCGGCGCTGCCCGCCCTCCGGAACACCACCGTCACCGACGGCAAGCTGGTGCCGGTGCGAATTCCCGACGCGAGCAGCGGTTTCCCGCACCGCACCGAATACGTCTACCTGCCGCCCGCATGGTTCGCCGGGCCGACCCCGCCCGCCCTGCCGGTGGTGATGATGATCGGCGGCGAGTTCAACACGCCTGCGGACTGGATCCGCAGCGGCCAGATCATGCCCGCCCTGGACAGCTTCACCGCAGCCAACGGCGGCCGCGCGCCGATCCTCGTCTTCGTCGACGCCAGCGGCAGTTTCAACAACGACACCGAATGCGTCGACGGGCCCCGCGGCGACGCCGCCGGCCATCTGACCGAGGACGTGCCCGCCTACCTCGAATCGCGGTTCGGCACCTCGGCCGATCCGGCGAACTGGGCGGTGGTGGGCTGGTCCATGGGCGGAACCTGCGCGGTGGACCTGGCGGTCATGCATCCCGAACTGGTCCACACCTTCCTCGACATCGCAGGTGATCTCGGGCCGTCGTCGGGCACCAAGGAGCAGACCATCACCAGGCTCTTCGGCGGTGACGCCGCCGCCTGGGCCGCGTTCGACCCGCTGACCGTCATGGCCGCGCACGGTCCCTACAGCGGCGTCGCCGGCCTGTTCGACGACCTCGTCCCCGCACAGCGCTCCGGCGGTGGGATCACGCACGCGCCCGCTCCCGACGACGAGCGCGCCGGGCTCGGCGGCCGGGACGGGATGCCCGACGCCGGTGAGGTCGGCGCCGCCGACAAACTCTGCGCCGCAGGACGCGCGGTTGACATCGAGTGCACCGTCTACACCACCCGGGGCGGGCACACCTGGCAGTTCGCGTCGGCCGCGTTCACCTCGTCTCTGCCGTGGATCGCCGGACGCGTGGGTCTACCCGTTCCGGCCACCACCTGAACCGCCGGACCGACGCGCGCATTCAGGTCGCCGCGACAGCCGCTCGCGCTCGAAACGTGCGCCGATAGGCCTGCGGGGACACGCCGATCGCGTCGGTCAGGTGCTGACGCAACGAGGTCCCGGTGGCGAAACCGACCTCGCTCGCGATGCGGTCGACGGTCAAGTCGGTGGTTTCCAGCAGATGCCTGGCGCGGAAGACGCGCTGCTGGATCAGCCAGCGCCCCGGGCTCATGCCGACCTCGTCGCGGAAGCGCCTGGCGAAGGTGCGCTTGCTCATCCGAGCCCGGACGGCCAGTTCGTCGACGGTCAGCGAATGGCGCAGGTTCTCCAGGGCCCATTGCCGGGCGGCTGCGGTCCCCGCCGACGTCTCGGGCGGCACCGGTTGCTCGATGTACTGCGCTTGGCCGCCGTCGCGCCACGGCGGGACGACACAGCGGCGCGCGACCGCGTTCGCGACGGCACTGCCGTGATCGCGCCGCACCAGGTGCAGGCACACGTCCACCCCCGCCGCCGCGCCCGCCGAGGTGAGGACGTCCCCGTCGTCGACGTAGAGCACGTCGGGGTCCAGGCGGACCCGGGGGAAGGCGCGCCGGAACAGACCGGCCTGATTCCAATGCGTGGTGGCCGGTCGCCCGTCGAGCAGTCCCGCGGCAGCGGCGATGAAGGCGCCGGTGCAGATCGCGACGATTCTGGCCGCCGCCGGAATCCGCGCGAACGCGTCGAGCACCGGCTGCGGCAGCGTGCCGGTGACAGCCGCCGTGATGTCGCAGGCGGGCAGCACCACGGTGTCGGCATTGCGCAAAGCGCTGCTGTCGTGGGCCACCGCGATGTCGAAATCGGCGGCGGTCCGCACCGGGCGACCGTCGACCGAGCAGGTGATCACCTCGTATCTACCTGCGGCACTGCCGAACACCCGATTCGGGATACCGAGTTCGAAGGGGTAGACCCCCGCCAGCGCCAGCACCACCACGCGATGGGGTGCAGTCGAGTTCATGGCACGATCATATCGAAGAATGGCAATCGTGCCATTTTCTTCGCCGTCGGATCCCGGCAGGCTGACAGCCGTGACCGAAAACGACAGCACCGCGACCATGCGTGCGATCAGCCAGCAGACCCTCGGCGGACCCGAGGTGCTCACCGAAGTGAAGCTTCCGCAGCCGGTTCCCGGACCCGGCCAGATCCTGGTCCGGGTCCGCGCCGCCGGACTCAACCCGACCGATTGGCGCCACCGCGCGACCGCGGGACTGTTCCTCCCGGAACCGCCGTTCGTCCTCGGCTGGGACGTCTCCGGCGAGGTCGCGGCCACCGGCATCGGCGTCACCCTGTTCCGCCCCGGCGACGAGGTGTTCGGCATGCTCCCGTATCCGTACGGCCACGGCTCCTGCGCCGAATACGTCGTCGGCCCGGCCCGCGCCTTCGCCCCCAAGCCTGCCGCGCTCGATCACACGCAGGCGGCGGCGATCCCGCTGGCCGCTCTCACCGCCTGGCAGGCGCTGGTCGACACCGCCGGACTCGCCGCCGGACAACGCGTCCTGATCCACGCGGCAGCGGGCGGCGTCGGCCACTTCGCGGTCCAGATCGCCAAAGCGCGCGGGGCCTACGTCATCGGCACGGCCAGCGCACCGAACCACGCGTTCTTGCGCGGAATCGGCGCCGACGAGGTGATCGACTACCGCGACACCGATGTCGCCGAAGCGGTCCGCGACGTCGACGTGGTACTTGACTCCATCGATGACGACAACAGCATCCGGTCGCTGCGCACCCTGCGCCCCGGCGGTCTGCTGGTGACGCTACGGGCCTTCGGCGCGATCGACTTGGCCGGTGCGGCACAGGCGCTGGGCGTGCGCGCGATCCGGATGTTGGTGGAGCACGATCACGCGGGCATGCTCGCCCTCGCCGAACTCGTCGAATCCGGTGCGCTGCGCCCGACGATCGCCCGGTCGTTCCCGCTGTCCGCGGCGGCCGAGGCGCACGCGCTGGGCGACACCGGGCGAACCGTCGGCAAATTGGTACTCACCGTGCCATGAAATGTGCCACGATCAGCGCGTCCACGCTTCTACCATCCGAGGATGAGCAAAGGCGCAAAAGCAGTCCTCGAAGGCGGGCCGCAAGATCTGCCCGCGCGCATCGTCCCGATCACCCCGCCCGGCGTGGAATTGAAGGTGCCGTTCCGCGGCGGATACGAGCATTTCAAGGTCACCCAGCGGGAACAGGACACGCCCGAAGGTCGACTGCGCGTGTACGAGTGGTGTGACCGCACCAAGATCGCGGAGTGATTCCGGCCATCCCTTCCCGGCGGCACTGAAGCACCGACCGGCCGCACGATTCCGCCTGGATCTCGCCGTACCGTCGACAAAAGCGTAACCTATCGGTTACGCTTTTGTCGTGGACGAGGTGGCGGGCGCGATCGCCGATCCGGTACGCAGGCAGATCATGGAACTGCTCGTCGGAACCCGGCGCACCGCCGGGGAGATCGCCGGGCACTTCACGATCAGCCGCCCCGCCGTCAGCCGGCATCTACGGGTGCTACGGCAGAGCGGCCTGGTGCGCGACGAACTCGTCGGCAGGGAGCGTTACTACGTGCTCGACACCGGTCCATTGTCGGCGCTCACCGAATGGCTCGCCCGCTTCCGGCAACCGGCCGCCTGGGCCCAGCATCTCGACGCACTCGAAACCGAGGTCTATCGGACCAGGCGCGAGCGCCGTTCCGGTGACCACGACACCTCCCGGGAGCACACCGCATGAGCCGGGCAGGCTCCGAGGAGGCAGCACAGCGTGACCGCACTCCTGGAAAGGCACACCCCATGACCGAGCGACCCACGGGACGACTGCTCCCGGCCGATACGGGCAAAGATCTGGTGCTGACCCGCGCCTACCGCGCCCCGATCGAGGACGTCTGGGCGAGTATCACCGAATCCGACCGCACGGCCCGCTGGTTCGGACCATGGGAAGGCGAGGCGGGACCGGGACGAACGGTCAAGGTGTGCATGGTTTTCGAGGAGGGGCAGCCATGGATGGAGCTGCGCATCGACACCTGCGAACCGCCACGCCGCCTCGCCGTCTCGGCCATCGACGACCACGGGTCGTGGCGGCTGGAGCTGGCTCTGAGCGAGACGGCGGGGACCACCGAACTACGTTTCACCCACCGTCTGGGCACCGATACCGAGATCGCCCAGCTGCCGCAGGTCGGCCCCGGCTGGGAGTATTACCTGGACATGCTCGGGGCGGCCCGTGCGCAGACCGGCCGCCCCGATTTCGCGCACTACTATCCCGCCATGCGGGAGTACTACGCGGGATTGATCGACTAGTCCTCGAGCTCGGCGAGCACGTCGTCCGGGATGTCGACGTTGGTGTAGACGTTCTGCACGTCGTCGCTGTCCTCGAGGGCGTCGACGAGCTTGATCACCTTGCGGGCGCCGTCGACGTCCACCGCGACCGACACCGACGGCTGGAACCCGGACTCGGCGGAGTCGTAGTCGATGCCGGCGCTCTGCAGCGCGGAGCGGACCGCGATCAGATCGCCCGGCTCGCTGATGATCTCGAACGAGTCGCCGAGATCGTTGACCTCCTCGGCGCCCGCGTCGAGCACGGCCAGCAACACGTCGTCCTCGGACAGGCCGTTCTTCTCCAGCGTGACGATGCCCTTGCGATGGAACAGGTAGGCCACCGAGCCCGGATCGGCCATGTTCCCGCCGTTGCGCGTCATCGCGACCCGGACCTCACCCGCGGCCCGGTTGCGATTGTCGGTGAGGCACTCGATCAGCACGGCGACGCCGTTGGGACCGTAACCCTCGTACATGATCGTCTGCCAGTCGGCGCCGCCGGCTTCCTCGCCGCCGCCGCGCTTGCGGGCGCGCTCGATGTTGTCGTTGGGGACCGACGACTTCTTCGCCTTCTGGATGGCGTCGTACAACGTCGGGTTGCCATCCGGGTCACCGCCACCGGTCCGGGCCGCCACCTCGATGTTCTTGATCAACTTCGCGAACAGCTTGCCGCGCTTCGCGTCGATCGCAGCCTTCTTGTGCTTGGTGGTGGCCCATTTGGAGTGGCCGCTCATTCCCTACTTCCTTCAGGTCGGTGGCACGTCTGGTCGTGTGTACGGTACCGGCACGGCCGGGCGGACAACTTCTCCAGCCTACTCGGGCCCCTGCCACGGCCGTGCAGAGCGGCCCCGATCACACGGTGGCCGAGCGGACCATCTCCACGAACATGCGGTGCACCCGCAGATCGCCGGTGACCTCGGGATGGAACGACGTCGCCAGAACGTTGCCCTGCCGCACCGCGACGATCCGGCCCGCGGCGGGACCGGCCGGCACCGTGGCCAGGACGTCGACCCCCTCGCCCGCCCGCTCCACCCAGGGCGCCCGGATGAACACCGCTCGCACCGGGCCGTCGGTCAGGCCGGAGAACGCGAGGTCGGTTTCGAACGAGTCGACCTGACGGCCGAACGCGTTGCGCCGCACCGTCATATCGATGCCGGACAGATGCTCGGCGTCCGGGCGGGTGTCGAGCACCTCCGAGGCGAGCAGGATCATGCCCGCGCAGGAACCGAACGCGGGCATGCCGTCGCGCAGCCGCGCGCGCAGTGGCTCCAGCAGTTCGAAGACTTGCAGCAGCTTGCTGATCGCGGTCGATTCGCCGCCGGGCAGCACGAGCGCGTCCACGGCCGCGAGCTCCGCCTCGCGCCGGACCAGCACGGGCTCGGCGCCGCAGTGCGCGAGCGCGGCGACGTGCTCCCGGACGTCGCCTTGCAACGCGAGCACGCCGATCGTGGGACGGGACTGTGCCTGTCCGGCGTCGGCGGCGGGTGCGGTGACCGAGGTAGCGTTCACGCCGGAAAGCTTACGAGCCGTACCGATGTGGGCCCGCTCACGGTCGGCCGCCGCGGGCGCATCGCGATGGGGGCCGGTTCAGTCCTCCCGCAACGTGCGGATGAGGCCTTCCTGCACCACGGCCGCGACCAGCGTGCCCTCTCGGGTGAAGATCTTGCCGCCGGTCAGTCCACGACCGAAACCGGCGGACGGCGACGACTGGTCGTAGAGCAGCCATTCGTCGGCGCGGAAGGGGCGCAGGAACCACATCGCGTGGTCGAGCGAGGCGTTCTGGGTCGGCTCGTCGGGATGGATGACCTTGGAGGATCCCAGCAGCGTCATATCGCTCATGTAGGCGAGGGTGCACACGTGCACCAGTGGATCGTCGGGCAGCAGGTGCCGGTAGCGGAACCACACCTGCTGCTGGGAGACCACGCCGTCGCGGCGCGACACGTTCTCCTGTGGGACCATGCGGATGTCCCAGTGCTCCCACTCTCGCATCGCCCACAGCCGTTCGGGCGTCATCGTGGTGCTGGCGTCGGGCAGATCCTCCGGCATCGGGACAGCGGGCATGACGTCCTGATGTTCGGGCCCCTCGTCGCCGATGTGGAACGACGCCGACATGGTGAAGATCGCGGCGCCGTCCTGGATGCCGGTCACTCGCCGGGTACAGAACGACCGCCCGTCCCGGATGCGTTCGACCTGGTAGACCGTGGGCTCCTGCGGATTGCCCGGGCGCAGGAAGTAGCCGTGCAGCGAGTGCACCTGGAACCGCGGTTCCACCGTCCGGACCGCGGACACGAGCGCCTGGCCGGCAACCTGGCCGCCGAATGTGCGCGGAAGCTGGGTCTTGGTGGACGCCCCACGGAAGATGTCCCGCTCCAGCCGCTCTATCTCCAGCGCCTCTTCGATTGTCGCCATGCGCTGAGATTATCCCGGCCGCTCACGGCGTCGCCGCTCGGCCGCCGGTGAACGCGCGGCAACGCCCACGCCCCCACCGGCCGTCGCCCTTTTGCTGAGATGGACGGGTGCCGCGCTTCCTGCCCATCACGCCCGAGGCCCTCCTCGCGCAGGTGATCCAACCCGTGCTGACCGCGACCTCGCACACGGTGATCGCCGTCGACGGCGCGGACGCCGCCGAGCCGGTGGCATTCGCCGAGCGGATCGCCGAGTCGTTGCGCGATGCGGGCCGGTCGGCCGGGGTGGTCTCCTTGCACGACTACGTGCGCCCCGCCTCGCTGCGGATGGAGTTCGGCCGCACCGACGAGATGTCCTATCGCACCGCCTGGTTCGACTACGCCGCGCTGCGCCGCGAAGTGGTGAACGCGCTGCGCGAGCACGGCCGGTGGCTGCCCGCGTTGTGGGACGAAGCCGCCGACCGCTCCGCGCGCGCCGCGATCCGCACCGCGCCGTGCGCGACCAGCCTCGTCATCGCGGGCCCGATGCTCGCCGGCCGCGGGCTCGATGCCGACCTCAGCCTCCGGCTGGACCTGTCCGAGGCCGCGCTCCGCCGCCGCACCCCGCCCGACGCACAGTGGACCATTCCCGCCCTGCTCCGGCATGATGCCGAGAACCCATACATGCCAACGTTCTTCGTGCGCTGGGACCACCCTGATCGTCCGGCGCTTCGAGTCGGCGCGGACCGGGACGATTGAGTTCCCGGTCCTCCCGATTTCTCCTCGATGACTACCAGGCTCGGGCGTTCTCATGGTTGGATGCGCATATCCGAGTATCGAGATGGATACTCGCACGCCCACCGCTTTGCCCAGCTCAGACCAGACGATGTCCGCCGTCCACGTGCAGAACCGTGCCGGTGATGAAGGGATTACGCATCACGCCCAGCATCGCCTGCGCGATGTCGGAAGGGCGGCCGATGCGGCCGACGGGCAGTCGCGCGGCGAGCTGCTGGTGACGTTCGGTTTTCGCGGGCCCCGCGATGGTGTCCCAGATCGGCGTGTCGACCCACCCCGGCGAGACCACGTTGACGCGAATCGGGCCGAGTTCGAGGGCCAGCGCGTAGGCCAGCGAGGCGAGAGCGCCGTTGACCGCCGCCACCATGGCACCGCCCGGCGCGGGCCGATAAGCCGCGACGCCGGAGGTGAACGTCAGCGAGCCACCGGGGACCATCCGGGCGTGCTTGGCGAGCAGCATGGGGCCGATCAACTTGGCCGCGACCAGGTTTCGGGCCAGGTCGGCGTCGAACCGGTCCAGCTGTTGATAGGCGCCGGTGACGTCGGCGGCGGTGGTGACGACGTGATCGACCGGCTCCGATTCGGCGAACAGACGCTCGAGGTCGGCTTCCCGGGTGATGTCCGCGACGACCGAGCGCACCGTGCCCGGCCCCTCGGACAACGCGCGCTCCGCCTCCGCGAGCCGTTCGGCGGAACGACCCGCGATGGTGACCTGCGCGCCCGCACCGATCAGCGACGCCGCCAGCGCCAGTCCCATGCCGGAGCTGCCGCCGACGATGACGACACGTTCGGGTGTTGTGCTGCTTGTTGTCATGACTCCACCCGACCATCGCCATGGTCGAGTGTCCATGTCGCGCTGCCGAATACGCCTTGGGCGCAGGCTAACACCGCAGGTAGCGGGCCGATTCGACGCAGGGACCGCGGCGGGCGGAGCCGACGCCGGTCACGACGAGGCGAACTTCATCGCCCGCGCGCCCGGGCCGGCTCCGGCCGTCAGGCGGTGCAGGCCGGGGATTGCTGGTTCAGGTTGGCCAGCGCCTGGCAGGCCCAGGCCTTCTGCACCTTCCACTTGCCGTCTTCGAGGACGAACGGAACGTCGACCTGGTTCGCCTGCCCGTTGATGGTGAACGTGGCCTGGGCGGTGACAGTGTCACCGAAGGCGGTCACGCCCGTGACCACTGCCGTGGCGTTGGCCTGCTGAAACGCCTGGGCCAAGCGGTTGGGCAGGCCCGGATCGGCCTCGATGCCCTGCACGAGGTCGAGCTTCTCCTCGTTCGGCACCGCGGGGTCGAGCGCACGCTGCAGGTTGGCGTTCAGTTCCTCTTTGGTGGGCGGGGCGGGTACGTTCGCGGTCGCCGAGGCGGCTGCGGTGGTGGTGTGGGTGGTGTGCGAATCGCTCTTGTCGTCGCTGCCGCAGGCGGCCAGGCTCAGGGCGGCCACTAGGGCCACGCCTGCTGCTGCGATGCGTCCGGTCTTGAGAAGCTTCAACTGTTCGTCCTTTGCGCTCGGATCGATCCGACGGTGATAGGGCGCGATATGGCCGGGATGGCCATCGAATGGCGAAGCTACTGAGCGTGATTGTGAGAACCATGAGGCGACCTTCTGGCCGCCGTAAGAAGTGAACCTAGCATCGGAAGCGGTCCCGGCGGGCTCATTCCGGCGACAGTTCGGCCGCCAGTGCCGCCAGCAGCGCCGCGACGGCCGGATCACGCACCGCCGCGCGCCAGGCGAGCGCGTACGTCACCAGCAACGGCGTGCCGCGTAGCGGCCGCCAAACCAGACCAGGCAGTCCGTTCACGCGTGACGAGCTGAGCCCGATCATGTCGGGACGCGACGGCAGCACGGCCAGCATCTGCGCATGCCCCATCGCGCTGTCGCTCAGCCGCACGGCGGCGCCGTGGCCCGCGAGCGTGCGCAACAGCAAGTCGTGCAGGCCGGTAGCCGATTCGCGGGCGAACAAGATCAGCTCGTGTCCGCTGAGCTCGGCCGGGTCCAGCGGCGCCGCACCGGCGAGCGGATGCCGCTCGGACATCACGACACCCAGTTCCTCGCGGGCCACCGGACGTTGCGCGAAGCGTTCGGGCAGATCCACCGGGGCACGGACCAACGCGAGATCCACTTCGTCGTCATCGAGAAACCGCACCTGATCGGCGGTCGTCCCGCCGGTGAGCACCATCCTGGCACCGGGCAGCGCGGTGGTGAGCAGGCTGCCGATGCGGGCGGGCAGCCAGGGCGGGACACCGTTCAGCAGCCCGAGACGCAGCACCGGCGCACCGGCGGCGGCAGCGCGCCTGGTCTCGCGCATCGCCTCGTCCATCGCGCGCAGGACGGTCCTGCCGGAGCGCAGCAGCACCGCGCCCGCGGCCGTCAGCTCCACCCGGGGCTCCCGCACCAGCAGTGGACCGCCCAGCTCCCGTTCCAGCACCTTGATCTGCTGGCTGAGCGTCGGCGTCGAGATGAACAATCGCTCCGCGGCCCGGCGGAAGTGCAATTCCTCCGCCAGCACCACGAAGTACCGCAGCTGCCGCAACTCCACGCGGCAGACGCTACCGGCCGGGAATCACCAGCCGCGCTCGGCCAGGCGGTGCGGCTGGGCGATCTCTTCGACGTTGATGCCGACCATGGCCTCGCCGAGCCCACGCGACACCTTGGCCAGCACGTCCGGGTCGTCGTAGAAGGTGGTGGCCTTGACGATGGCGGCGGCGCGCTGTGCCGGGTTGCCGGACTTGAAGATGCCCGAACCCACGAACACGCCCTCGGCGCCGAGCTGCATCATCATCGCGGCGTCGGCGGGAGTCGCGATCCCGCCCGCGGTGAACAGCACGACCGGCAGCTTGCCCGTCTCGGCGATCTCACGGACCAGCTCGTAGGGCGCCTGCAGCTCCTTGGCCGCGACGAACAGCTCGTCCTCGGGCAGCGACGACAGCCTGCGGATCTCCTGGCGGATCTTGCGCATGTGGGTGGTCGCGTTGGACACGTCACCGGTGCCCGCCTCGCCCTTGGAGCGAATCATGGCCGCGCCCTCGGTGATTCGGCGCAGCGCCTCGCCGAGGTTGGTCGCGCCGCAGACGAACGGCACGGTGAAGTTCCACTTGTCGATGTGGTTGGCGTAATCGGCGGGGGTGAGCACCTCGGACTCATCGATGTAGTCCACGCCGAGGCTCTGCAGGATCTGCGCCTCGACGAAGTGGCCGATGCGGGCCTTCGCCATGACCGGAATGGAGACGGCGTTGATGATGCCGTCGATCATGTCCGGATCGCTCATCCGGGAGACCCCGCCCTGGGCGCGGATATCGGCGGGGACGCGCTCCAGCGCCATCACCGCGACCGCACCGGCGTCCTCGGCGATCTTGGCCTGCTCCGGCGTGACGACATCCATGATCACCCCGCCCTTGAGCATCTCGGCCATGCCGCGCTTCACGCGGGCGGTACCGACGGTCTGGGTGGACTCGGGGGTGGTCACGGCAAACTCCTCCAGGCATGTGCGCCAAATCGATCACTCGCAGTCGAACGCCACGATTCTAGGTGGCCACAAAAGGCCACTTGATAGCCAGTTGGAGGGCACTGGCCTGGTGTGATCTCGGTTATGGCGCCTTACGCCGAGAAGGCTCTGTCGTCCTGCCGTCCCGGCGCCGCACTGGCCTGCCCGGTCCGCGCCGGGCGCCCGGTCACAGCGGGCCGACCACCAGCAACTGCGCCCAGTACTCCGCGGCCGCGGGACCGAGCAGCGGCAACAGGAAATCGAACAGCAGGTACGACATGAATCAACTACCTCCACAACCGAACAGGAACAGCTCCGCCGTCAGCGGGCCCACGACACCGAAATCACATGCGTCCCCGACATCAGTACCCTCCGGCGCCCTGGATCATCGCGACGCTATCACGATCGTGAAACACATCACACTCGTTCCGCGGCCGGTCAGCGGATGGAGCGGACCTCCGGATCGCCGGTACCCGATGCCGCCTCGGCCGCTTCGGCCAGCAGTTCGTCCAGGTGATACGGGTAGACGGTTTCGCCGGAGCGGTCCAGCGCGACGATGTCGGCGGCGGTGCACCATCGGTGTCCGGTGATGGAGCGACGTTCGATCACGGTCAGGTTCGCCGGTTGCGGATCGAAACCACGCACTCGCAGAGCGAAGAACAGCTCCTCCGACCGGATCAACTCGCCGTTGAAGGGGAATACCGCTACCCGCCGCCAGATCGGACCGCGCAGCGCGGCAGGATCTCCGCGATATCCGGTCTCCTCGTACAGCTCCCGTACCGCCGCCTCGCGCAGGCTCTCCCCCGGCTCCACGCCGCCGCCGACGGTGAACCAGAACGACACCTCCGGCGTCTTCGGATCGTTGCCGCGCATCAGCAGGGTCCGATTGTTCTCATCGAACAGCACGATCCGCGCGGTGGTGCGGATGGTGTCCACCGCGAGGCCGGTGGACGCGGCGGGGGTGGCGCGCTCGGTGATCTCGAAGTAGGTCGGCAAGGGCGCCGTGCCCCCGAGGTGCAGGATGCGGACCGGGCGGCGGGTGCGCAGCGCCAGCGTGTCGCGCACGGCGTCGTTGTGGAAGCGGCGTGCGATCAGCACCCGGGCCTCCGCGTCGGCCAGCTCGGCGACCAGTTGCGGGCGCAGCGTGCCGATATCGACCGCCGACAGTGCGCTGGACAACCGGTTCTCCACGGTCTCCCGATCGGCGCGCCCGGCGCGCTCGGCCCGGTCCGCCAGCACGGTCAGTTGCCTGGCCTGCTCCGACAGGGCCGGATCGGACACCGGACCCGCGATCGCCATGGCGACCGACCTGGCCACCACCGCCCGCCGGGCCAGCGCCGCGTCGAGCGCCTGCCAGGACTGGTCGGAGCGCACGTGCAGCCGGTCGAGCCGGTTGGCGGTGGAGTACGCCCACAGGCCGATCGCGACGACGACCGCGGCGATCAGCGCGAGGACGAGGACGGTCGTCGCGGAGAAGGTGATCATCCGGCGGCCCGCACTCTCGTGTCGCCGACGGTCACCGTCTCGTAGACGCGCAGGATCTGTTCGGCCACCACCGGCCAGTCGTATTCACCGACGACCTGGGTCGCGGTGTGCACGAGCGCCTCTCTGCGCACCTCGTCGGTGAGCACGGTGTGCAGCGCGCCTGCCAGCGCCGCGGAGTCGCCGACCGGGACCAGCATGCCCGCCGAACCGTCCCGCAACACCCGGCGGAAGGCGTCCAGTTCACTGGCCACGACGGCGGTGCCCGCCGCCATCGCCTCGATCAGGATGATGCCGAAACTCTCGCCGCCCAGGTTCGGCGCGACATACACATCCGCGCTCCGCATCGCGGAGGCTTTCTCCTCGTCGGACACCTGACCGAGGAAGCGCAGATGACCGGACAGCCGGCCGGCTTCGCGGCGCAACCGGTCCTCGTCGCCGCGGCCGACGATCAGGATCTGGATGTCGGGATGCTTGCGCACCAGCTCGGGCAGCGCGCCGAGCAGCACTTCCATGCCCTTGCGCGGCTCGTCGTAGCGGCCGAGGAACAGCACCGTCCCGCCGGGCCGCGGATAGCCCGGCAGCATCGGCGCGCGGGCGAACGCCGGGACGTCGACGCCGTTGGGGATCTCCACCGCGTCCGAGCCGAGCGCCTCCACCTGCCAGCGGCGCGCGAGTTCGGAGACCGCGATACGACCGGAGATCTTCTCGTGATACGGCCGCAGCACACCCTGAAAAGTGCTGAGCACCAGCGATTTCGTCGTGGAGGTGTGGAAGGTCGCCACGATCGGGCCCTCGGCGATCTTCAGCGCGAGCATCGACAGGCTCGGCGCGTTCGGCTCGTGGATGTGCAGGACGTCGAAATCGTTGCCTTCGATCCAGCGTCGAATCCTGGTGTAGGCCATGGGCCCGAACGACAGCCGCGCCACCGACCCGTTGTACGGGATGGCCACGGCGCGTCCCGCCGACACTGCGAATTCCGGCAGCGGGGTGCCCTCGGACGCGGGCGCCAGGACGCTCACCTTGTGCCCGCGTTCGATGAACACCCGCGCCAGTTCGACCACATGCGCCTGCACCCCGCCGGGGACGTCGAACGAATAGGGGCAGACCATGCCGATCTTCATGGCGATACGTCTCCCTGTTCGGCCTCGATGCTCGCCTGCGCGGTGTCGATCCTGGCACGCCGCTGGGGCGAGAGATCGCTCTCCCACAATGGTTGCAGCATGTGCCAATCCGCCGGATACTCGGCGATGTTCGCTGCGAAGCGGTCCGCCAACGCCTGGGTCGCCGCGGCCACTCCCACGGAAACGTCAATGGGCTCTTCGACTTTCAGCCCCCAGTTCTCGCGGCCTTCGGCGTCGGCCTCGAACCACGCGTGCACCGGCAGCAACGCCGCCCCGGTGTCGACGGCCAGTTTCGCCGCGCCCGCGGGCATCCAGGTGCGCTCACCGAAGAACTGCACGGGTACACCTTTGCCGGTGAGGTCGCGTTCGCCCATCAGGCACACGATCTTGTTCTGCCGCAGGCGCGCCGCCAGCAGGCCGAAGGGCGGCTGCTCACCGCCGGTCAGCGGGAACACCTCGAAGCCCAGGCTCTCCCGGTACGCGACGAACCGCTCGAACAGCGATTCCGGCTTCAGCCGCTCGGCCACGGTGGTGAGGCCACCGTAGTGCTGTACCAGCCAGACGCCCGCCATGTCCCAGTTGCCGGAGTGCGGCAGCACGAAGATCACGCCCCGGCCCTCCGCCAGCGCGGCATCCAGATGCTCCAGCCCACCGACGTAGTAGTCGATCGCGGCGTGGTCCATCGTGGGCAGCCGGAACGCCTCCCGCCAATATCGCGCGTACGAGCGCATGCTGGCGCCGATCAGTTCGTCCGGCACGTCGGCGGGAAGCACGCCCAGCACGCGCGCCAGATTGCGCCGCAATTGGTTCGGCGCGCCGCCCGCGTGGAATTTCCGATTGGCGCGACGGGCGACCCGGTCGGCCCCCCACTCGAACACTCGCCGTGCCGTCGGCTCCGGCAGCGCGCGCACCAGTCGCCAGCCCGCCACGTATCCGGCGGCGCCGAGCTGTTCCCCGATAGTCATCCGCGCCTCCGCGCCATCGATCCGCGATCCGCCGTCAGCGATACCCGGACGCCACCGTCGATCGGTCCGCGCCCGGTATCAGGTGAGATCACGACGGAAGTCCAGAGGTGTCGGCGGTTCCCCCGCCGGGACGCTGTGACTGCCCGGCCGGGATCACGGTGCGCGCCCCCGGCGAGTTGCGCACGGCCAGCACCCGCTGCACGACGGTGACGATGCTGAGCACGGCGAGGATCCACATGGCCACGTGCACGGCGTAGGTGAGCCACTCGATCCCCCAGTAGCCGCCGATTCCGGTGAAGCCCGCGCCCACCAGCACGATGATCAGCCGGTCCGGCCGCTCGATGATGCCGCCGTCCGCGGACAGGCCACTGGCCTCGGCGCGGGCCTTGGCATAGGAGATCACCTGAGAGGTCACCAGGACGACGAGCGTCGCGGCGAACAACGGCTTGTGCTGCTCGTGGTAGACCGCCCACCAGGCCAGTCCGCCGAAGATCGCGCCGTCGGCCAGCCGGTCACAGGTGGCGTCCAGCACCGCGCCGTATTTCGTGCCGCCGCCGCGCGCCCGCGCCATCGCCCCGTCGAGCATGTCGAACATGACGAACAACCAGATCACCATGGTTCCCCAGAACAGGTGTCCGGTCGGGAAGAGCGTGACCGCGGCGACGATGGAGGCGGTGGTGCCGATCAGCGTCATGGCATCCGGCGTCAGGCCGGTGCCGACCAGCGCCCGGCCCAGCGGAGCCGTCGCCTTGGCGAACGTCTCGCGGCCGAAGAAACTCAGCACGGCAGATCCGCCCGGTCGCTCATCTACGCCTCCTTCCAGGCCGCCGACAGCAGCGCCCTGGTCTCCCGCAGCAGTTGCGGCATCACCTTCGCCCCGCCGATGACCGTGATGAAGTTCGCGTCGCCGCCCCAGCGCGGGACGATGTGCTGGTGCAGGTGGTCGGCCAGCGACCCGCCGGCCACTCCCCCGAGATTCAGCCCCACGTTGAAGCCGTGCGGCCGGGACACCTTCTTCATCACCCGGATGGCCTGCTGGGTGAAGGCCATCAACTCGGCGCTCTCCGCGTCGGTGAGATCCTCCAGGTTGGCCACCTTGCGGTACGGCACCACCATCATGTGTCCCGGGTTGTACGGGTACAGGTTGAGCACTGCGTACACCAGCTCGCCCCGGGCGACGACCAAGCCGTCCTCGTCGGACATCTTGGGGATATCGGTGAACGGGTGGCCGGTCGCATCCTTGGCGCTGGTTGCCGCCTCCGCGATGTAGGACATGCGATACGGCGTCCACAGGCGCTGCAGCCGGTCCTGTTCCCCGGCGCCGGTGTCCACGATGCGGCCCGGTTCGGCCGACACCGCGGTCCCGTCCAGATCCGCGAGCCCCTCCGGCACCGTCCGCTCGGTCATGCCCCACCCTTGTTCGCTGCTCGGATCTCGAAGCCCTCGGCCGTCGGCGACGCGTTCTCCCGCTGGGCGATCCACGCGACGATGGTGGCCACCGCGTCGTCGACCGGCACGCCGTTGACCTGGGTGCCGTCGCGGAAGCGGAAGCTCACGGCGTTCGCGTTCACGTCGCGCTCACCGGCGAGCAGCATGAACGGCACCTTCTGGGCGGTGTTGTTGAAGATCTTCTTCTGCATCCGGTCGTCGCTGCGATCCACCTGCGCGCGGATGCCCTCGTCCTGCAACCGTTCGATCACCCGATCCAGATGCGGGGCAAAGGCTTCCGCGACCGGGATGCCGACGACCTGCACCGGCGACAGCCAGGCGGGGAAGGCGCCCGCGTAGTGCTCGGTGAGCACACCGAAGAAGCGTTCGATCGAGCCGAACAGCGCGCGGTGGATCATGACCGGCCGCTGCTTGGTGCCGTCCGACGCGGTGTACTCGAGGTCGAAGCGCTCGGGGAGGTTGAAGTCCAGCTGGATGGTCGACATCTGCCAGGTGCGACCCAGCGCGTCCTTGGCCTGCACGGAGATCTTCGGGCCGTAGAAGGCGGCGCCGCCGGGATCGGGCACCAGCTCCAGCCCGGAGGCCGAGGCGACCTTGGACAAAGTCTCGGTGGCCTCCTCCCAGATCTCGTCGGAACCGACGAACTTCTTCGGGTCCTTGGTGGACAGCTCGAGGTAGAAGTCGTCGAGGCCGTAGTCCTTCAGCAGGTCCAGCACGAACCGCAAGGTGTCGGTCAGTTCGCCGTGCATCTGCTCTTTGGTGCAGTAGATGTGCGCATCGTCCTGCGTCATGCCGCGCACCCGGGTCAGGCCGTGCACCACGCCGGACTTCTCGTACCGGTAGACCGATCCGAACTCGAACAGCCGCAGCGGCAGCTCCCGGTACGACCGGCCGCGGGCACGGAAGATCAGGTTGTGCATCGGGCAGTTCATCGGCTTGACGTAGTAGTCCTGGCCGGGCTTGCGAACGGTGCCGTCCTCGTTGAGTTCGGCGTCCAGGTGCATCGCGGGGAACATGCCGTCGCGGTACCAGTCCAGGTGGCCGGAGACCTCGAACAGATGGCCCTTGGTGATGTGCGGGGTGTTGACGAACTCGTAGCCCGCCGCGACGTGCCTGCGGCGCGAGTACTCCTCCAGCTCTTTACGGATGATGCCGCCCTTGGGGTGGAACACCGGAAGACCGGATCCGAGTTCGTCGGGGAAGCTGAACAGGTCCAGTTCCAGGCCGAGCTTGCGGTGGTCGCGGCGCTCCGCCTCGGCGAGCAGGTGCAGGTGCTCGTCGAGCGCCTCCTGGGACTCCCACGCGGTGCCGTAGATGCGCTGCAGGTCCTCCCGGCTCTGGTCGCCGCGCCAGTAGGCGGCCGAGCTGCGGGTCAGTTTGAAGGCCGGGATGAACTTGGTGGTCGGAATGTGCGGACCGCGACACAGGTCGCCCCAGATCTTCTCGCCGGTGCGCGGGTCCAGGTTGTCGTAGATGGTCAGCTCTTTGCCGCCGACCTCCATGACCTCCGGGTCGTCGATGCCGGACTTGTCGCTGATCAGCTCCAGCTTGAACGGCTCACCGGCCAGCTCGACCCTGGCCTCGTCGACCTCGACCACCCTGCGGGAGAACCTCTGGGCGCCCTTGACGATCTTCTTCATCCGGGATTCCAGCTTGGCCAGGTCCTCCGGGGTGAACGGCCGCTCGACGCGGAAGTCGTAGTAGAACCCGTCCTTGATGAAGGGGCCGATGCCGAGCTTGGCCTCGGGGAATTCCTGCTGCACCGCCTGGGCGAGCACGTGGGCGGCGGAGTGCCGGATGACGTTGCGGCCGTCGGGGGTGTTCGCCGCGACCGGTTCCACGTCGACGTCCTCGTCCGGGGTCCACGACAGGTCCTTGAGCTCGCCGTCCGCCCGGACGACTACGACGGTGTCCGGCCCCTTGGTGGGCAGGCCCGCCTCGCGCACCGCGGCGCCCGCCGTCGTCCCGGCCGGCACCCGGACGAGGGCGACTGGGCTGATGGCGGCTGAGGTGGTCACGGCTGCGCTCTCCTTGACGTTTCTCGGGTGCGGGCTGGGTCCCGCGGGATGGTGGCCGATCGCATGTTCGCCCGGCGCGACCATGCTACTGTCCCGCCGCTTCGGCCCGCCCCTCCGGGTTTTGGGCGGTTGCGGTCGGATGGCGCGAGGTTTGCGTTCGAGTCATCCTTCGGGCGCCGCCCACGTTCCCGGCGTACCCGTCGAGTTGTCGCGCGCCGGATGGTCAGCCCTCGGCGGCCAGGTCCGCGAGCAGTGCGATGCGTTCGGCCGCGGGGCGTTTCGGACAGCTGGTGCACATGTCGCAGCCGGGCACCTCGAACACCAGGCAGCAGGAGATGCGCCGCACGAAGGTGCGTCCGCCGATCTCGACGAAACGCGGAACCGGGAGTTTGCCGCCGATCTCGGCGGCCAGTCGCGCGCCCGCGTCCGGCGACCCGGCGTCCAGCGCGCGGTTGCCGATCGCGTCGGCCACGATCGCCCACAACGCGGGTACGCCCGCGCTCGACACCCGGGCGACCGGCGGGATGACGCTCGCCAGCGTCTCGTGCAGCGCCGCCGCGCTACCGGAGGCCCGGCCGCCGTCGGCCGGGATTCGTACCCGTTCGATACCGCCGTCAGGTCGAACTTCGCACTCGAGCCGGTCCAGCGCGGCTTCGGGGCCGTCCTCGTCGTGCGCGTACGCCCGCGCGATCTGCTCCACCAGCGCGGACGCCACCATGCACCACCACAGCGTGCCCGCGATACGCAACGAGGTGGTCCCCCAGGAATGGCCCATCTCCGCGATGCGCGCCGCCAGCCATTCCGGGTGGGTGAGCATGCGCCCCGGAACGGTGGTGACCGTTACAGGGGGCTGCGCAGCCATTCCCATTCGACTCCGATCCAACTACCCACAAGCTCGAAGGTTCCCAATACCCACAGCGTCGCGACGACCAGCGCGGCGGTGCCGACCGCGCCGGCCACCTGCACGGCCAGGCCTTGCCGGGAGTACCAGTCCATCAACTGCCGGTACCGGTCCCGCAGCCAGGCCAAGACCTTACGCGCCCAAGCGAATTCGGTGGCGAGGATGCCGAGCCCGGCGAACACGATCGCCCAGCCGGGACCGGGATACGGAATCGCGAGCACACCGGCCGCGAGCACGGCGACACCGACCACCGCGACCGCGATCCGGTAGCCGAAGTACAGCGTAGGTCGTCGTTCGAGCCCGGCACGGAAGGCGCGCCAGCGGGTCGGCCGATCGGCCGAGCTGGTTTCGAGGTCTGTGGGCACGTTCCCCAGGGTACGAGGGTCCGCGCATCCGAAGCCCGCTCCCACGTGCCCGAAAACGGTGATCCCGCCCGGGCAGGCCGCCCGAGCGGGATCACCCATCCCCGTCGATCAGACGAGCTGCGGAGCGGACTGCTGGCCCGCGTCATCGATGTGCGCGATGCCGTTCTCGGTCACCTCGACCACCCGAGCGCTGGCGATGTCGAAGAACAGGCCCGACACCTTGACGCCGCGCTCGGCGACCGCCTTGCGCACCGCCGGGTGCTGATGCAGCAACTCGAGCTGCACCGCGACGTTCACCATGGCCAGCTGATCCACCTCGCCGAAACCGGCCTCCCGCGCCGCGCCCGCCACCGGATGGCCCGCGTGGAACCGCTCCACGCTCGGTCGCGCGTGCGCGAGCCAGGCGTCCACGCCGGGAACCCGGGCGCCCGCGTGCAACGCCTTCATGGCACCGCAGGAAGAATGCCCGCAGACCACGATCGAGCGGACGTTCAGCTGCTCCAGCGCGAAGACCAGCGCGGCCTCCACCGACGCGTCGCCTTCGGCGGGCGCGAGGTTGCCCACGTTGCGCACCGTGAACAGATCGCCCGGCCCGCTGTTGGTGATGATGTTCGGCACGATCCGCGAGTCCGAGCAGGTCAGGAAGAACGAATCCGGGTCCTGCTGATCGCGCAGCTCGTCCAGGTGCGGCCGGACGACGTGCGCGTGACTGCGGTGGTAGGCCGCGACGCCCGCGGCGACCGGGTTCTCGTGCCGCTCGTCGCGCCGCCACGGGCCGAGGATGTCGTCCCAGACCGAGCGCGCGAAGCTCCGCGCGGGCGGCTGTGCCGCGGCGTGCGCCATCCTCGCGCCGCCGATCTCGACGAAATCGACGGTCCCGCCGTTGTTCACCTGCTGGCGGGCGAATTCCTCGATGGCCTCGAAAGCCGCGTGATCGAGGAAGTCGACGGTCATCTCCACCGTGACGTCGGCTCCCGGGGGGATCTTCGCGAACTGCGCCGACAGCTTCGGCAATGCCAGGAAGGTGGCCGAGCCGTCGATGGTGACCAGCCAGCGCTGCGTGCCGGGGACCTGTTCGGCCTTGATCGCCACGCGGACCACCCGCCACAGCAGCAGGCCGAAGGCCAGAGCGAGGCCGATCAGCACGCCCTCCAGCAGGTTCGCGAACACCACACCGAGCACCGTCACGACGTAGACCAGCAGGTCGCCGGTGCGCCGGGCCAACTTGATGTGGGCCAGCTTGACCAATTGGATGCCGATCACGATGAGCAGACCGGCCAGCGCGGCCTTCGGGATCTGCTCCACCACGGAGACCAGCGCCACCGAGAACACCAGCACCCAGACACCGTGCAGCACCGCGGAGGCGCGGCTGTGCGCGCCCGCCTGCACATTGGTGGCGCTGCGCACGATCACGCCGGTGACCGGCAGGCCGCCGAGCAGGCCGGACAGCACGTTCGCCGAGCCCTGGCCGATCAGCTCCCGGTCGAAGTCGGTGCGCTTGCGCGAATGCATCTTGTCCACGGCCACCGCGGACAGCAAGCTCTCCACGCTGGCGATCAACGCGATGGTGAGGATGGCCAGTACCAGACCCGACCAGTCGCCGCGCGGCAACGCGGGCAGGCCGATGGCGTCGAACAGCGAGCCGTTGAGCACGATGCGCACCGCGTCGAGCGGCAGCACCAGCGACAACACCGTACCCACGAGCACCGCGACCAGCGGACCCGGCACGACGCGGACCCTGGCGGGCAGATACTTCCAGCCGAGCATGATCGCGATGACGACCGTGCCGATCAGCGTGCCGCCGCCGTGCAGGGACAGCAACTGCCCGGGCAGCTCGACGATGTTGCGCCAGGCCGAACTGTGCGAGGAACCGCCGAGCAGCACGTGGATCTGCTGCAGCGCGATCGTGATGCCGATACCGGCGAGCATCGCGTGCACCACCACCGGCGCCACGGCCAGCGCCGCTCTGGCCACGCGGCTGAGGCCGAGCAGGATTTGCAGCACGCCGGCCGCAAAGACGATGAAACACGTAGTGCGCCAACCGAATTGATTGATCGTCTCGGCGACGACGACAGTGAGGCCCGCGGCGGGGCCGCTCACCTGGAGGACCGAACCACCGAGCGTTCCGGCGACGATACCGCCGATCACGGCGGCGATGAGCCCGGCGGCGACGGGGGCTCCGGAAGCGATCGCGATGCCGAGCGAAAGGGGCAGTGCGACAAGGAAAACCACGATCGAGGCGGGTACGTCGTGGCGGAGGATATCGGTGAAGCGGTCGGACAGCGGTCCGGAACTGCGGCCCGAGCCCGCCGGGGCGGGCGTTGACGGTGGCGGGGCCAAATCTTGATCGATAGCCATGACTCTCCTTCGCCGACTCGGCTGTCTCGCCGAGGTCGGTTGACGATCAACATGTCCAGCAGGGCACAAGACCGCGAACCGGCATCTCGCGGTGAAGCAGTCCCGACACAGCGATGAGTCGAGATGTAAACGAGCGCAAGTGTATTGGTAAAGACTTAGCAAAGCCTGAGAAGTTCGCCGATTGTGTGTGATTCCCCACTGGCCTGTCGTCGTTGATCATCGTGATCCACCGCACAAGGCTGGTCAGACGGGTTCCGCCGCGATCGGCCGCCGCTCGTCGCCGAACTCCGCGATTCCGTCGACCATGATCTCGATCACCCGGGCCGTGGCGAGGTCGAAGAACAATCCCGATACCGCCACACCCCGTTCCTCGATTCCCCTACGGACGACCGGGTGCGCATACAGCGTCTCCAGTTGCACCGCGACGTTCACCATGCCCAGCTGGTCCACCGGGCCGAACCCCGCGACGGCCGCCGCGGCGGCGACCGGATGCCCCAGCCGATAACGCTCCAGGCTCGGCCGCGCGTGCACCAGCCAGTCACCGAGCCCGGCCCCGGGGCGAACCTCGCGATGCAACGCCTCCATCGCACCGCAGCCGGAGTGACCGCACACCACGACCGCGCGCACGTTCAGCCGCTCCAGCGCGTAGCTCAGCGCCGCCTCCACCGAGACGTCCCCACCGCGCGTAGGCACCAGGTTGCCCACGTTGCGCACGGTGAACAGGTCGCCGGGACCGCTGTTGGTGATGACGTTCGGCACGATCCGGGCGTCCGCGCAGGTGAGGAAGAACGAGTCGGCGTCGTGCCGATGGCGCAGCTTGTCCAGGTGCGGGCGCAGCAGGTGGGCATGGCCGCGGTGGTAGGCGGCGATGCCCGCCGCGATACGGTCCTCCCGGTCGCCCGTGCGCCGCCACGGTCCGATGACCTGGTCGACCACCTGCCTGAAGTGCCCGCGCTCGGGCGGTCCGGCCAAGGCGGCGGCCATCCGCGCGCTGCCGAGTTCGGCGAATTCCACCGTGCCGCCGCGGGTTTCGCGCTCGCGAGCCCATTCGGTGAGGAATTCGTGGGTGGCGTGGTCCAGGAAGTCGACCGCCATCTCGACGGTCACGTCGGCGTCGGCCGGGACCTTCGCCAGTTCCGCGGTGAGCTTCGGCAAGGCAAGGAACGTACACGTGCCGTCGATGGCGACCACCCATCGGCGCGAGCCCGCCACCGGCGCCGCGACGATCATCACGCGCACCACCCGCCACAGCAGCAGCGCGAACGCCAGCGCCAGCCCGATCAGCATGCCCTGCAGGAGATTCAGGAACACGACACCCAGCACCGTCGCCAGGTAGACGTACATCTCACCGGCCCGCCTGGCCAGCCGGATGTGCGCCAGTTTGATCAGCTGCACGCCGACGAAGATGAGCAGTCCGGCCAGCGCGGCGGTCGGGATCTGCCGCACGAGCCCGGCCAGCGCCACCGCGAACAGCAGGATCCATACCCCGTGCAGCACGGTCGCCGCCCGGCTGCGGGCCCCGGCGTTCGCATTGGTGATGCTGCGCACGATGACCGCCGCGATCGGCAGGCCGCCGAGCAGGCCGGAGACGACGTTGGCCGAACCCTGCCCGATCAGCTCCCGATCGAAGTCGGTGCGGTGACCCGGCCGCATCTTGTCCACCGCGACGGCCGACAAAAGGCTTTCGACACTGGCGATGAGGGCGATCGTGACCATGGTCGAGGCGACGGCCGTCAGGCTGCCGGAGGGTACTGCGGGCAGACCCAAGGAATCGAGCAACGAGCCGCTCAATCCGATGCGCTCGACGTGTGTCGGCAGGGCGAGCGCCAAGAGCGTGGCGGTGACCACCGCGACGAGCGGCCCGGGAATCACGCGCACCCGCCGTGGCGCGAAGCGCCAAGCGACCAGGATGACGATGACGACCAGGCCGACGCACAGGTCACCGGTGCGCACCGACAGCAGCTGCTGCGGTAGACCGACCAGCGCGGCGAACGACGAACTCAGCGACCTGCCGCCGAGCAGAACGTGCACCTGTTGCAGCGCGATCACCACGCCGATGCCGGCCAGCATGCCGTGCACGACCACCGGGGCGATGGCCAACGCGGCGCGCGCGACCCGACTGAGCCCGAAGAGGATCTGCAGCACACCCGCACCGACGGTGATGAAGCACGTTGCCGCCCAACCGAATTGGTGCACACTCTCGGCTACGACGACGGTGAGGCTCGCGGTGGGCCCGCTGACCTGGATCGCGGAACCACCGAGCAATCCGGCCACCACACCACCCACCACGGCCGCGATCAGGCCCGCGGCCACCGGAGCGCCGGAGGCCACCGCCACGCCGAGCGAAAGGGGAAGCGCGACCAGGAAGACCACTATCGAGGCGGGTAGATCGGCACGGCCGATGCTGGTCAGGCGACCGGCAAGATTCGCGTGCGGCAACGTCCGTGGTGCGGAATCGGTGTCGGTGGACATATTTTCTCCTTCGCCGGGGTGGCCCCGGTTCATCGGTCAAACATGTTCTTGGCATCGAAAGCGAGCGGCGGGCGAAGCTCGGCCGTCCCTCCGGTCGACGGGGGTGCGGCCCCTGACGCAGCGGTCGAGACGATAGTAAAGAGTTCGCAAAGCGTATGAAAAGGTTTCCGGTCCCGCTGGCAGCAACCGCTACCATAATGTGACTCAGGTCACAATGCAACAAAGGGCCGAGGGACAGCCGCCCGATCACCGGCGCACGACGTCGAAGACGATTCCCTCGATCGTGATTCCCGGCGCGAACGAGAACGCGACGCCCGTCGAGATCGGCTTGTTCGCATCTACTTCGCCGGCGATCCGTTCGAGCACGAAGATCAGTGAGACGCTCGACATGTTTCCGTATTCGCCGAGGACCGCCCAACTCGTCGACGAGGCTTCCGGCGGGAGGCCGAGCGACCGCGCGGATTCGAGCAAGATCTTCGGCCCGCCAGGGTGAATCGCCCACACATCGATGTCCGTCTGCCGCAATCCATTGCGGCGCAAGACATCTCCGATCACAGGAGCAACACCGTTGTTGATGTACCGAGGTACGTTCTCCGACAGCTCGCATGTGATGCCGTCGTGGTTGACGCCGACCGCGATGCCGTCTTCGGTGGCCTCGAACAGGTGGGTGAATTGGTCCCGGATGACGATCGTCCCGGCTTCCGCCGGTCGCGCCCCCCGGTTCCCCCCGACGACGACCGCGCCGCAGCCGTCTCCGAACAGGCTCCGAGTCACCGCGTCGTTGATGTCTTGGACGGGGAGGGCATGCACGGAGTTGAGCTCGATACACAAGACCATCGCCTTCTTGTCCGGGTTGGCCCGGACGAAGTCGGAGGCGGTGCGAATTCCGTTCATCGCTGCCGCGCAGCCCATGAAGTTCACGACCAGGCGAGCGACCGACCTAGGCAGTCCGAGGGTTTCGACGACCGCGACATCGACGCCGGGCGCGAGGACGCCGGTGCTCGTGGCGAACACCAGAAGTCCGAGGTCGGCCGGGTCGACACCGTCGAGCGCGCGCCGCGCCACATCGACCGCCAGTGGAACGGCGTGGCGGTGGAACAGGCGCATGCGATCCTGGATCGTCGCGGGTTTGCCGCCGGGCGCATGAAGTCGAGCATCCAGCGGGTCGACCGCGAACCGCCGGGTGTCGATCATGGTCTTGCGGAAGATGCGTCTGATCCGGTTCCGCTGCTCCGGATCGGTGAATTGCCCGGCCATCCAGTCCGCCGCGACGGATTGGTCGAGCACCAGGCTGGGCGCACCGGTCGCAATTGCTTCGATGATGGGGACGACGTTCGTCGGCGGCGCCGAGGGGATCGTGTGCTCTTGCACAGCAGCGCAGGTGCGAAATGCCTGGTCGAGAACGATTGACATAGAGCCGTTCTTCCTGACTCGAGCGATTCGGAATGCGTACTCCAATCGTCGAATAGCTGAAGCCCGGCAACCAGGTACCCCAGGGGTTGGGATCCTCACCCTGAGCCGCAAAGTGCGTCGCCCACGTCCATCGCGAGCACGCCTGATCAAGCTCAGTCAAGTGCAGTGCACCGCCGGTCAGGTGATAGGCCGGCTGGTCGTCAACTCCCGGCGTGCACGCCTCCGCGCACCAGGGCCGTTCCGCGATAAGCAGGCTGCCGAACTACGACGGGCGGCCGAGTACGCAAAATCCCCTCGACCTGCTGATATGCCGAGGGGATGAAGTGGTCCCAGCTGGGATCGAACCAGCGACCTTCCGCGTGTGAGGCGGACGCTCTCCCGCTGAGCTATGAGACCTGGCGGGTTTTCCGGCGGCTCGCGAGCCTCTCCGGACGAGACGAAACATTAGCACGCGCTACCGCCGGTTCACCAAATCGCCATCCGGACAGGGGCTGTTTCGCGTGGAGCCACCGCCCGCGAGCAGTCCATCCGAGCCCGGCGCACAGGGTCCGACGACGGGCGCGTGCCGCTCATGACCGGCACCCGGTTCGCTCGCCGGTTCGACGCGCCAGCCCAGGGATGACAACCCGATCGCCTCTAGCCCCCCATGCACCACATGGGTCACGGGCGTCACAGTGCGCCACCTTTCGGATTTCCACCGTTCTACCAGCGGATTTGTACCTTTCACCGAGCGTCCGCTAATGTTCTGTCTCGCACCACGGAGGCCGGAAACGAGCCCCGGGGAGGCAGAATGCGGATGTAGCGCAGCTGGTAGCGCATCACCTTGCCAAGGTGAGGGTCGCGGGTTCGAATCCCGTCATCCGCTCGAGAGGTAGGGCCAGGCAACATACGCCGTCCCCCTTTGCGCGGTGGAGTGGCCGAGTGGTGAGGCAACGGCCTGCAAAGCCGTGCACACGGGTTCGATTCCCGTCTCCACCTCGCGCGATTAGCTCAGCGGGAGAGCGCTTCCCTGACACGGAAGAGGTCACTGGTTCAATCCCAGTATCGCGCACCACCGTCTCACGAGGTCAGACCCGGTTTTTCACCGGGTCTGATTTTGTTTGTGCCCGACTCGTGCTCATGGGACCCGCGCGTAACGCGTTGCCGAGGCGCGGCGCGTACCACGAACAGTGCCGACCTGTCGCCGGTTGCATGCCTCCATCCGACGCAAGAACAGGTAGTCGGCTACCCGTGAGCAACCCGAGGCCTTCTGGCAGCGTTCTCCCTGATCATGAGTAGTCGAATCAGGAGTTCCGATGCGATCTCCAATCAACCCGCGCTCGAGAGCTACGAAAGCCGCTCGGTTCGCCGCGACGGTCGCGGCGCTCGGATGCTCGGCGGTCGTCTTCGTTGCTTGCGAAGGCGACAGTGACCCCGCCCCGCCCGAGCCGGCCTCACCCGCAGTGACGCCTACGTCGAACCCGCGACAGCCCGGGACGACGGTTTCGCCTGTGGATTCGGTTTCCGCTTCTCCCCCACCGCCCGCCGAAGCGCCGGTACCCGACGGCCATTCGTTCCCCACGGCGGAACCGTTCGGCACCCGCGTACCGGGTGCTCGCCCCTCCGGTCCGGAGGGCAACGTCCGACCTTCCGTGCCGCAGTCGGCGCCCTCACGACCGGGGCCGATCGACACGGGTACTCCACCTTCGCAGGAGACACCGGGTGGGCAGCTGCCCGTCCCCAACGGAACGCCTCCAGGCCGGTGAGATGGCCGATCATCCGTCCGCGCAGGGTTCCCCGGCGATGCTCCAACGATGGGTCGGCTTCGTCGGGGCCGTCGTCGCTCCGACCACGATCATCACGGCGCTGTGCTACTACTTCGGCTACGTCTACACCCGTAAGAAACTCGCCTATTTCGGTGTCGACTGCGACGCCCTCGGCTTCGCCTCCAGCGACTATGTGGTGGGGAGTGTGAGCGTGCTGTACGTACCGCTCCTGCTACTGCTGGTCGGATGGTTCTCGGCTACCTGGGTAGGCACCTACGCACGGCGCTTCGTCCGGAGCGGACGGCGACCACGCCTGGTTCGCAATATCGGCAGAGTCGTCCTCACGATCGGCGCCATCTTCATCACTACCGGTATCACGGGAATATTGGTCCCCTGGCTCACCCCCAAGGCCCCTGTCCTTTCTTGGATGTTCTCACCCGCCACGCTCGGAGCGGGTGGCCTGCTCATCGTGGTCGGCTACTGGGTCATGTCCGCGTCGATGAGTGAGCCCAGCGCAGGGGAACCGACCTCGACCACGCGGATCAATCAGACCATCGCGATCGCGGTCAGCCTTCTAGCCCTCTTCGCCGTGATGAACTCCTTCGCCACCCGGCTCGGCGACAACGCCGCCCGATCCGCCGCCCACGACCTGTGGACGCGGGAGTCCGTCGTCTCCGTCGTGACGGACCAACGCTTGGACGTGCCGAGGAACCTCGTCGCGGAGACATTGGTCGAGGCCCCGTCGCCACAGCCTGCACGATTCCGCTACCAGTGTTTCCGCGTCCTGGTAGCACGAGACGACCTGTGGGTACTCGTCCCGGCCAAATGGTCCCAGGACAACGGATTCGCGGTCATCGTTCCTGCCCACGGCTCCATCGTCAGCGTCTCACGATCGAGCGCCTTCAAGGACGTCGCCGAAGACAATCCACGACCCGAAGCCGTGCGGTGGCCGTGCCCCGAACGCGCACCGAATCCCCCTGACTCTCCGCATGGATAACACGTCATAGCTGCCATGTGCCGTCGCACCACACCAGTTCCAGCGCGGCGATTGCCAGGGAACCATCGTGGCCGGCGTGGGGTCCGGTGTCGGTGGGTGGGGATACGCTGTGGCGCACAGTGCCGGAGCCGAGTCAGGGGGTTGTCGCGTGACGATCAGTGCGGAGGTCGCGCAGGGCGCGGCGCCGGATGGCGACGATCCCGACTCGCTCGATCTGCGCGACGACATCTCGTTCGAACTCGAAGAGGTCAACGAGGTGCTCGGGGAGTTGATCGCGATGCGCGCCGACCAGAAGGCCAAGGACGGCGACCTGCTGCGGGCTCGCCTCGGGGTCGGTGGAGACAAGCCCGAGACGCTGGCCCGGATCGGCGCCCGTTACGACCTTTCCCGCGACCGGGTGCGGCAACTGCACACCAAAGCGGTAGGGCAGATGATCCGGATGGCGCAGCTGTCCGGGCATCGCGCCGCCGCCGTCCTGTCCGCGCGCTATCCACTCGACGCCAGGGATCGGCAACTCACGCGGGCCCTACTGGTGGAGACGTACGCGACCGACACCGATATCGCCGCGACCGAGCTGTCGTACCTGAAGCTACGGCTGGCCGGGCACGCGGCCGAGGACGCCAAGCGGATCGCCGGATTCGTCACCCAGCGCATCGCGGCCTGGCAGAAGAAGACCAACCGGCGCTTGGCGAAACTGCACGACGCCGAGCCGCGCGCGACCAGTCAGCTGAACCCGTGGTTGGGGCAGGTCGATTGGCCCCGCGCCCGCGCGGCGGCCGCGATCCCGACCGCATCCGCGCGCACCGTGGACAGCGACGACGACGGCCGCGGACGCTTCTACCTGGACAAGGTCGGTCGCGACGTGCCGTTCGACTCCGGTTTGGAGGCCAGGCTGCTGTGGATTCTCAACGCCAGCGATCTGGTCGAGACCTTCCTCGAACAGCCCGCGGCGGTCGTCTACGAGCTCGACGGCACCGAGCGGGTGCACTATCCGAGCATCGTCGCGCGGCTCACCGACGGACGCACGGTGTTGATCGACGTCGCGCCGCTGGGCCATGTCGGCTTCCACGTGAACGTCGTCAAATCCGCCGCCGCGCGGGCACACGCGCACGCCAACGGCTGGGGCTGGCTGGTGTGGACCGGCAGCCGCATCGGCGTCCCGGATCTGCGCGCCCGCCCCGTCGACGCCGCCGGTGAGCTGATGCTGCGCGAACTCGTCGAGCGCGGCCCCGTGCACTGGGCCGCGCTGCGTGAGGTACGCGCGAAGACCGGCCTGGAGCTGCTGGACTTCCTCGCGCTGGTGCTGCGCCACGAATGGCGGTGGGACCGGGCGCCGTTCCGGCTCAGCGCACCACCATCGCCGCCGCCAGGAACGTGACGATCAGCAGCATCGCGCAGATGGTGATCAACTGCCAGCGGCCGATGGCCACCTCGAGATTGGCGATCGTGTTGCGCAGGGCTTTGTCGAGCCGGTCGTGATCGGCGATCGTGCGCTGGGCGACGGCGAGCGCGTCGGCCCGTTCCTGCGCCGCCTGCTCCGCGCGCTCCAGTCGCGTGGTCATCTTCAGCAGGTGTTTCTGCTTGTCGCGCAAGGCTTTCCGAGCCACAGCCAGCGACGTGCGCTGGTTCACCAACTCCTGGCGCTGCCGGGCGATCACCGTGGCCTGCGTCTTCGTGTGGTACTCCCAGTCGGTCACGGTGGCCCAGCCTCCTGTCCTCTCGTCCCGATAGCCCCAGACGTACTCGCCGCGCACCCAGCCTGCGATGAACTCGCGCAGCTCGACCGGCTCCCGCCGCGGCGCCGCCATCGCGTGCTCGGTGTCCAGCACGCCGGTGACCGCGCGGTAATCACACGCGGCGGGCGCGAAATCCGCGATGCCGAGAGCATGCAGGTACGGCACCCAGTAACCGGGCGGACACAGCCACAACACGTCCGTACAGCCCTCGGCGCGCAGCCGCTCGGTGTGCTCCTGAGCGAGTCCACGCTCCAAGGGCCCGCTGCGCACCTCGATCGCGTATACCCGGTCACCCTTGCGCCAGTACACGTCCACCGGCAATGTCCCGATGCGCCGATCCACTTCGGCCTCGTCGGCTCCGTAGGCGAGCAACCTGCCGCACAACCAGTATTTGAGCCGCCGCATATCCCACTGGGCGGCGGAACATTCCGGGCACCCGCATGCGTACCCGGTCGTCGACCCGCGGCTACGGCCGGAAGCCTCTCCGATACCCAGCTCGGCGAGCATCGCTCGGCGCCCGCAGGCGATCTCCGCCCGCTGCTTCGTTCTCACGCGACCACTCCCCTGCACAAACCACCGCAGGCCCGGCGACCTACGCCATAGATCAAGAGTGCGTCAGACTCGGCTACCTCGCCAGCCCCGTTCACCCCGCGCTCGGGTGTGCCACACGCGTGGTCGATCGGCGGAATCGGCGTTGTACTCTGCGGCACAAGGACTTTCATCATGCCACGGAGCGGCGGCGGGTACTGCGGGAACGGCGCATTGACTGTTGCCGCCATCCCGCGACGCGCCCGGGGTCTCGGGCGGCTCGGCGACGCCGGGCCCCACGGAGCGCGGAGTCGCGGCGAACCCGATTCACGCGGATAATGACCGATCAGATGCGTCGGCCGGTTTCCGGACAAACCGGGTCGCCGCGTAATCCGCCTGCAGGGGGCCGAATCCGGAGGCCTAGGCTGCTTCGGTCAGGTCATCGATCGATGCACCGCCGAATCTTCGCGAACCGCGGATGTCCAACTGGACGGATAGAATCGTCCGGCCGAGTGCGAGCTGGGCCGATACGGGGAAGTGGGTATTGGATGGAGCACGGTCAGCAGACCGGCGAGTCGATCGGCGCGATGTTGGCGAGTGTCGCGTCGGCGCTCCGAGAGGTCAGCGAGAAGCTCGACGCGGTGGCGGCGCGGATCGATGGTGCGCAGGCCGTGGTGAGCGAACCGAGCGTCGAGGGGCGGTTGGCCAAGCTCGAGGCGTGGGCTTTCCGTGCCGGACAGGACATCTCGGGTCTCGATGCCAGAGTGGAGCGCCTGGAATCAGGTGACGACCCGGCGCAGGAGGACCGGCAAACGGCGGCGCAACGCCCGCTACCCCGGGCCGCCGCGGGGCGATCGAACGCGCGCAGACCGGAGCACGGCGGCGCCGAAACCGCGGCGCGGAAGAGCGACTCCCGCGAACCGGCCGGTGCCAGGAACGGCGCGCAACCGCAGAGCACACCGCGAGAGCCGGTGCACGCGGCCGCGGAACCGAGTGCCGCTGCGCAGTTCACCCCGCAGGCCGAGGCCGCGCTCAGCGCGCTCGATCCGAACGCCACCTCCGGGCCGGGCTTCACCGCGCCCCGCGACCCGGCGTCGACCTTCACCGCCCCGCCCCCGCGTGAGCCGGCTTTCACCACTCCGGTCCAGCGGGAGCCGGTATCCCCCTTCACCGCGCCGACCCCGCGCGACCCGGGCACTGGACGACAGGAGACGTTCACCGGCTCGCGCGAACCCGCCACCTCGTACTCCTCCGGTGAGAGCGCCGCGTACGAGAGCATCGTCGCGTCCACCTCGAGCACAACCCACGGCGGCGCGGAGAACGGGACGCCCCCCGAGACCGCGAGCGTCGGCCTCACCGGCGCGCACCGCGCCGGCGACGACGACCGGACGCCGGTCGAGAACACGCACGTGGACAAGCTGCAAGCCATGCTGGACGAACTCAAGCGCACGGCGGCGGCTCCACTGGGCCGCTCCGACCTCTTCGGGTCCGCACCGGGCGAGTCGACCACGAACGGATATCAGTCCGAGCGCACCGAGTCGCAGCGTCGACCGGCCGACTACCGGCTGTCCAGCCCGCCCCCGGTGTCCTGAAGGACCCTGGCGCGTCGCCGCTTCGGCGGACGCGCCGCCGCGGACGAACGCAGCAGGATCTGCTGAACGAGATCGCGCAGCCAGCGATGGCCCCCATCAGCGGTGTTGCGCGGATGCCACGCCATCCCGATGGCGACCTCGGGCAACGGCAGCGGTATCTCGAACGCGCTCAATCCGATCGCGGGCAGCGTGGCGGCGCTCAGCAGCGCGGGCGCGGAGCAGACCAGGTCGCTGCCGCGCACGGCGAACAGCGCGCTGGTCAGCGTCGGCACCGTCGCGACCACTCGCCGGGTGCGACCGTGCAGGGCGAGGCGGTCGTCGATCGGGCCGTGCGATCGGCCGGTGCGCGAAATGCTCAGGTGTGGCGCGGCGGCGTACGCGGCGACGGTGACGCGATCGGTGACCAGCGGATGGTCGGCGGCAGCGACTCCGATCAGGCGGTCGGTGATCACTCTGCGGACGGTGGTCTCCGGGTCGGTGTGGTCGATCACACCGACCTCCAGGTCGACGCGTCCGTCGCGCAACGCGGCGGTGCCCTCCAGAATGTCCGGCAGGAAGCGCAACGTCACGCCCGGCGCTTGGGCCCGCACCGCGGACAGCAGGGGCCCGGCCAGCTCGGTGAGCACCATATCGCCCGCCTGTACCGCGAACGTCCGGCGCAGTGCCGCGGGGTCGAGGTCGTCGCGGGGCGTCAGCAGCGCGCGTCCCTGCTCGACCAGGGTGCTGACCTCGTAACGCAATTCCAGTGCGCGCGGCGTCGGCACCAGGTTGCGACCGGCGCGCACGAGCAGCGGGTCGCCGAGCACGTCACGCAATCTGGCCAGCGTCCGGCTCATCGCGGGTGGCGAGGTGTGTAGGCGCTCCGCGGCCAGGGTGACGCTGTTGGTGTCCAGCAATGCGTCGAGGGCCACGAGGAGATTCATGTCCAGCGCTTCCACCCTTGGATTATCGCCAACGCAAACCGCGCCCCTCGGTATTGCGCGCGCGATAACCGGGGCGAGTCCTACCCGAGCGCCGCCGCCGGAGAATCGTCGACGAAACCGAGGAGCGGTCGAGGAAGTCATCGCTGCGGACACGGTGGCGTCGCGAGCGTCCGACCTGGCGATATGCCCTGCCACGTCGGCCGCGCAGCCGCGTACAGTTCTCGCCGAGCACGCTGGAGACCGCGAAGCCGGGTTGGTCACCGCACCGCCCGGCACGATTCGCTGGGCGCCACCCGCCGATTTCGGCAGTCGCTGCAAGTGTGCGCAGGCGGTCACCCAGCCGCGGCCACGTCCGGCACCGCGGATGGAGAGCTCCCTACCCGCCGGGTGAGCGGACCGCCATCGTCCGGAAAGGACCGGGACGCCTAATGGCTGACCCGGCCGCTCTCACCCTCGTACGGAAGCAGCTCCGCCTCGATCGGCGCGGCCGGATGTGCCACCGGCCCCGGCTTGTGGCGGCCCGCCAGTCCCCGGTACGACTCCGGCTTGATCCGGCGGAACACCTGTGCCACGCGGGTGTGCAGCGGCAGGCGGAACTTCAGGTCGGCGAGCATCTCATCGATGTTCTGGATGGAGAACGGGACGACCGCCGTGCCGTGCGCGTGGCGGCCGTGCGTGCGTTCCTCCATCCAGCGCAGGCGGGCGTCGATTTCCTCGTCGAGTTCGTCGGTGGGCGGCAGAACGAGCCTGCCGGTGAGCAGCGCGGCGGTCCAGTGCGCGGAAACTTCGGCGTTCAGCGTGCTGATCACCGAGGAGTTGTAGCCGGCGAAGGTGAGATTGGGGACCTCCAACGGCAGGATCTGGCGGTGCAGGCGGAAGTTGCCGTGCTCGTCGGTCAGCCTGCGCTGGACGTACGGCGTGAGGAAGGGCACGCGCTGCTGGAAACCGGTCGCGCAGATCACGACGTCGGCCTGCAACACCTGCCCGCTCGACAGCCGGATTCCCGGCGCCGCCTTCGGGCCGCCGCCCATCTCGGTGATCGTGGTGTCCCGGTGCACCGTGATACGTCCGTTGGCGACCTGCTCGTAGAAGCCTTCGCTCACGAGGCTGACGGTGCTCTCGGCGATCTCCTCGAACCGCCCGCCGGGCACCAGACCGAGTTCGCGCAGGTTCGAGTGCTTGGTGACGAGCTCCTGGATCAGGTCGAAGTTGCTGATCCGCACCGATTCGCCGGGGCCGTCCAGGAACCGGTCCATCCAGCGGGGCCGCAGGTAGTGGAAGTGCGCCTCGCCGAAGCGGGTGAGCATCAGCCGCTCGTAGTCGATCACCCGCGCCAGCTTGCGCGGCATCTTCCAGAACAGCCGCCGAGCCACCACCGAGGTGGACGCCGCGACCTCGCTCACCGCGGTGGCGATGTCACAGGCGGACTTGCCGTAGCCGACCACGACGACCGACTTGCCGCGCACCGATTCCAGATCGGTGAACTCCGAGGAGTGGCACAAGCGCCCGCCCGCCGCGCGGAACCAGTCGGCGCCGCGGTACTCCGGCATCGCGGGTTCGCTGAAAACGCCGTTGGCGATCACCAGGTGGTCGCACGAGGCCCGATGGATTCCGCTCTCATCGCGAATCTCCAGCAACCAGCCGCTGTCCACCGGGTCGGCGGCGACCACCTCGGTGCCCAACCGCAGGTGCTCGGTCACCCCGAAGTGCTCGGCGTAGGCGGCCAGATAGGCCTGCATGTGCTGCCCGTCGAGGACGCGCGGGTAGTCGCCGGGCATCGGGAAGTCGGAGAAGTGATATGTGTCCTTGGAGTTCTGCGTCTGCAGTCCCGGGTATCGCCGGGTCGCGCTCCACACACCACCGACATCGGGTGCACGGTCGAAAACCTCGACCGGAAAACCCGCCTGTTTCAGCACTTTCGCGCAGGCGAGACCTGCGATACCCGCACCGACGATCCCGATGCGGCTTCCGCTTGTCATGCGCGAGAGATTACGTCGCCAGCGGCGCACAGCAAAGTCGGTCGACCGAATCCGCTCTTCAGCGCACTGCCGGCGTACCCACCGGAACGACGGGAATCTCGAGCAGCCCACGGATCAGGATGCTCTCCCGCCACCGCAGGTCCGCGTCGTCGACGGCGGGCCGCAGCAGCCGATAGCGCCGCACCAGCCGGGTCAGCGCGATGCGGGCCTCCAGCCTGGCCAGTGCCGCCCCGAGGCAGTAGTGGATGCCGTGGCCGAAGGCCAGGTGGCCGTTCGCGCCGCGGGCCGGGTCGAACGCCGCGGGCGCGGCGAAGTGCCGCTCGTCGCGGTTGGCCGACGCCACCGAGACCAGCACCAGCTCCCCCGCCGGGATGACGCCGTCGGCAAGGTGGACCGGCGCGGCGGTGTACCGCAAGGTCGCCACGTTGACCGGACCGTTGTAGCGCAGCGTCTCCTCCACCAGCGGTGTGACGCCCGCCGGATCGTCGCGCAGGGCCAGGTAACGGGCGGGATCGGCGAGCAGTTCCAGCACGGCGTTGCCGATCAGGTTCACCGTGGTCTCGTGGCCCGCGACCAGGATCAGGAAGGCCATGGAGATCAGTTCGTCGTGGCTGAGCCGGTCCCCCTCCTCGGTGGCGAGGAGCAACTGCGAGATGAGATCCTCGCCCGGCCCCTCCGCGCGCCGCCGGGCGACCAATTCGTCGAAGTAGTCGACGATGGCGTCGGTCGCGGTGCGCATGGCCTCCGGCGTGGACATCGGTGTGTCGACCACGGCCGCGGACCACTCGCGGAAGCGGGCGCGGTCTTCGACCGGCACACCGAGCAGTTCGCAGATCACCGTGATCGGCAGCGGGAACGCGTACTCCGCGAGCAGGTCGACCGGCCCGGCGCCCGCCGTCCGATCGATCGCGTCGAGCAGATCGTCCGCGATCGCCACGATCCGTGGTGCGAGCGCCTCCATCCGCGCGGGTGCGAACGCCGGGGTGACGAGCTTGCGCAACCGTGCGTGCCGCGGCGGGTCGGAGTTGAGCAGATGGTGGCTCAGGCGCTGGTTGACCGCCGTGAGGCCGCTGCCGCCCGCGGCCGCTCGCCGCGCGTGCGCGCCTGCCGGATCGTGTGGGTCCTTGCGGACGTCGGGATGACGCAGCACCTGTTTGGCGGCGTCGTAGTCGACTACGAGCCAGGCGCGCACACCGGTGCGCAACCGGATCCGATGCACCGGCCCCTCGGCGCGCAACTGCTGGTAGAAGGCATGCGGCGTGCGAAAGAAATCCGCGGGCAGCTCTCTCATCGGTTCCCCCTCTGTTCACGAGTGTCGTTGCGGCCCTTCGATGGTGACACCGATCACGGATCACGGCCAGGCCGCGGCACAGGACCATCCCGTGCGATCGGCGTTGTCCATCGTCGCGTCCCGGCCCGGCGCGCATCGTCGTCCGGGTCCGGCTACCCTGCGCCAATGAGTTCGATCGCGCCCGTCCTGCGGCGCGCCCGGATCGCGAACTCGTTCGCGTTCGGCGCACAGGGCTTCTTCCTCGCCGTCGTGCTGACCGAATTGCCGCAGCAAAAGGAGCGTTTCGGGCTGTCGGACGGGGTGATCGCCGTCTCGGTGGTGCTGATCTCGTTGCTGGCGGGCGGCGGCAGCGTCCTGGCGGAGCGGCTGGCGCTGCGCTGGTCCAGCCGTGCGGCGGTGCGGATCGGGCTGCTGCTCGTGGCCGTCACCGGCTCGGCGGCGGCCTTCGCGCCGAACACGCCGCTGCTGGTGGCCGCGCTCGGTTGCTACGGGATCGCGGTCGGCATCGTCGACGCGAGCACCAACATGCAGGCGGTGTTCGTCCAGCACGGGTACGGGACGTTCATCCTGTCGTCGTTCTACGCCGCGTGGAGCGCCGGAACGATCGCCGGGGCACTGTTCGTCTCGGGGTGCGAGGCGCTGGAGGTGACGCTGCGCGAATCGCTGCTCGCGGCCGCGGCGATCGTTCTGCTGCTCGGCTGGGCGCTCGGACGAGGACTGCTCGGCGCGCGGGATGCGGAGACGAGTCCGGCCGAGGCCGCCGCGCCCGGCTCCTCCGTCGCGCTGCGCGCGTACCTGGGATTCGGGATCGCGATGGCATTCGTCTTCGCCGTCGACCTGGCGGTGGGCAACTGGTCGGCCTTGTACCTCACCGACGACCTACTCGCGGGCTCGGCGACCGCGGCGCTCGCCTTCGCCGCGTATCAGGGGACGTCGCTGGTCGCCCGGATCGCCGGCGATTCGCTGGTGCGCCGTTTCGGTGCCCGCCCTGTGGTGCGGGCCGCCGCGGGCACGGGATTCCTCGGTCTGACACTCGTGGTGGCCGCGCCGAGTCCGGCGGTCGCGATCGCGGGCTTCCTCGTCGCGGGCGCGGGACTGCCCGTGATCGCACCGCTGTGTTTCAGCGCGGCCGGGCAGCTCGCGGCCGGACGGGAACTCGACGCACTGATCGCGCGTCTCAACCTGTTCAACTACGCGGGGACCTTGCTCGGCGGCGGCGTGGTCGGCGCGGTCGCGGCAGGCGCAGGACACCGCGCGGGCTTCGTGATCCCGCTGCTGTTCGCGCTGGCCCTGATCGCGCTCTCGCGCGTCTTCCGCTCTCATCGGGTCGCGAGCGCGGCCTCTCCGCAACAAAGGCTGGATCAGCCCACGGAGCTCGGTCCTACCGCGGGATGAGTCGCGGCGGGCGGTAGGACGATCAGCGGTGCGGCGGACCTTCCAGCGGATGCGCCCGGAAGAAGTCCCACATGATCCGGTCGGCACTGATCGACGTGGTGGTGGCACCGACAAGAGGCACGGGCGACACCACGGAAGGGTTGCCGGGCCAGGTGTGACCGCCCTCGATGATCGAGTAGAGTTCGACCGAACCCGCCGCCGGGCACGGATAGCTCGACAGCGTCACGTCGGGAGCGATCTGCCGCTGCACCGGCTCGGCTCCGCACCCGTTCCGGCGCGCCCATGCCGCGGTTTGCGCCGGAATGCTCTCCGGGCCCGGCCCTTCGATCACCGGGCGGCCCGTCCCGGCGTCCGGTTGCACGACCGAACCCGAGCCGTCCGGAGACGGCAGGAACCGGGCGTTCGGCCCCGTGCCTCCGGTGTAGGCGATGATCGGGTCAGCGGTGCCGTGAAACGCGACCACGGGTACCGGACGTTCGGTGCGGCACCATGCGAAATCCTGCAGACCCGCCACCGGAGCGATCGCCGCGATCCGTCCCGACAGCTGACATGCCAGCGACGAGGTGGTGAAGGCGCCCATCGACAGGCCGGTGACATAGATCCGGCGCTGGTCGACGCACAGCGACGACTCGACGTGGGACATCAGGTCGGACAGGAAGGCGATGTCGCCGCTGCCCTCGCCGAAGTCCCATCGCGGTAGGCCTGGTTGCTCGAGCTGCGGGGTGATCGTCACGAAGCGCTCTACGGCCCCCAGCAGACTGATTCCGCTGCCGACGTGTTCGAGTTCCGCGGGCTCGAGGTAACCGTGCAGATCGAAAACGACCGGTGTGGGCCGCCCCGCCTCGGTGACGGGGACGTCCTGGATGTAGGTGCCCGCCTCGTCCCCGGCGGCGAAGCGCAGCGTCGATCGTCCCGGCGCGGCGGCGGGCGCGGCGCACCCGGCGGAGGCGACGGGAGCGGGCGATGTCTCCTGTTCGTCTGCCCCTGCCGTGCCCGCGCTCGATGTGAGCGCGCAAGCCGCCACGACGGCGGTTACGACAGCGCCCGCTACGCCGCGCGCGCCGATCTTCCGCCGAGGCACACCGGGAACGCGACCCGAACGTGCGCGTTCGACGAAGTTGGAAACCATGTTCTGAAGCATGAGAAGAATGTCGCATCCGAACGAGAGTTGCCGTAGGCCTTTCCCGTCGATCCGTCGGCGCGGGAACCGGGCCTGATCTGCACACCACCGGTGGCGACGCCGTTCGTATGCTCTGATGGAGCCATGAGCAACATCCCAGTCATCGTCGACCGGGCCGGGCTGTGGGACGCGGAAGCGCTGAGTGACGTTGCCGCGGCGACTTTTCCGCTCGCGTGCCCGCCGGACGCGACAGCCGACGACATCGAGGTCTTCGTCGGCGAGGTCCTGTCGGGCGAACGATTCGGCGAATATCTGAGCGATCCGGCGCGGATCGTGCTCAAGGCCGTCGCGGACGAGGACATCGTCGGTTACGCGATGTTGATCACGGATGGCCGGGCGGACCCGGCGGTGGCCGAGCCGGCCGGGCCGCACCCGATGGTGGAGATCAGCAAGATGTACGTGCTGCCCGGCCATCACGGCACCGGGGTATCCACCGCGCTGATGAACGCCGCGCTGGATTGGGCGCGCGCCGAGGGATATCCGGGCGTCTGGCTCGGCGTCAACCAGGAGAACGTTCGCGCGCAGCGCTTCTACGCCAAACACGGTTTCACCGAGGTCGGCACCAGGACGTTCACCGTGGGCAACCAGGTGCATCACGACTACGTGCTGCGGCTGGACTTCTAGCCCCGTCTCAGCGCAGGAAATCGACGAGCGCCGTGTGGAACGCTGGGTTCGGCACCGCCATCAGGTGATCGCCGGGCACCACGGCGAGTTCACCGTTCGGCAGGGCGGCGGCGAGTCGCTCCGGTTCGGCGGCGAACGGATCGTCTTCGCCCGCCAGCACCAGTGCGGGCACGGTGATGTCCGCCAGCGTCTCGATGGGACGATCGTCCAGACCCGTCGCGACCGCGCGGATGGCTTCCACATCGGCCTGTACCGCGTCGGCGAGCACGCGGAACATCTTCGCGGTCGGCGACGCGCCCGCGCCGTCTCCGGTCATCGCGGCCTGCAGATCGGGCAGGTCGATCACCCGGCGATCGACGCCGCCGCAGTCCAGCACGCCCGACCCGATACCGCCGACGGCCAGCCGCCGCACCCGCCGGTCGGTCGCGGCCACCATCAGCGAGATCACCCCGCCCATCGAGTACCCGACCTGCACGACTTCGTCGAATTCCAACTCGTCGTAGAGGGCGCGAACGTCACGCGCCATGGCCTGCCACGAGTAGCGCGTCGCGTCGTGCGGCTTGCCGGAACGACCGTGACCGCGCGCGTCCAGCGAGACCACGGTGTGCCCGGCGGATTGCAAGGCGGCGACCACACCGGTGCTCATCCAGTTCGCGTTGGTATCCGCGACCACTCCGTGCTGCAGCACGACCGGGACGCCCTCGCCCTCCCATACCCGGTAATTGAGTTCCAGGCCGTCCCATGTCTCAAACTTCGCCATGCCGGGATCGTAGTGCACGACCGCCGAGGGCGCCGCTCGATCGGGACGCCCGTGCTCAGCCCAGCAGACGGGTCCGCAGGGCCGCGATATCGCCGTCGCTGAGTCGCAGGCCGTCACGGACGTAGGCGTCGAAACTGCCGTAGGTCCGGCTCACCTGGTCGAAGGCGGCGTCGAGCCAGGATTCCTGGACGCCGTTGAGCGGGTCGCCCTCGCTCGCGTTGCGGAATCGGTTGGACAGCAGGTAGTCCTCGGTGACCGTGGTGCGATCGACGCCGAGCAGCGTGAGCAGCACCGCCGCGGTCCAGCCGGTGCGGTCCTTGCCCGCGGTGCAGTGGAACAGCACCGCGCCGTCGGCGCCGATGATGTCGCGCAGCACCGATGCGAACGCCTCGTTCGCGCCGGGCGCGGTGACGAACGCCCGATAGAGCCCGTCGCCTCCGGTGAGCGTGGTGGCGATGACCTCCGGCGAAGCCTGGCCGATCACGTCGGCCCAGTGGGCCGTCGCGCCCGCGGGCAGCCGGTCCGGCCCGAGCGCGCGCTCGAAGACCGTGCGCAGGTCGTGGACCGAGCGCACGCGGCGATCGGTCAGCGCGGCCAGATCCTCCGGCGTGGCGTTGTTCAACTGCCCGGTCCGATACACCAGACCGGTGCGCACGATCCTGCCGTCGGTCGTGCGATACCCGCCGATGTCCCTGGCGTTCTGCACCCCCTGCAGGTGCAGGGACGGATCGGCGACGACGGCCGCGGGCGGGTCGGCCTGCGCGATGGCGGCTACCGGTCCGAAGGCGACCGCCAGACCGGTCGCCATCGCGACCGGGGCGCGGAAACGAGTGGCCATTCGGCTGCTCCAATCATCAGGTCTGCGGGGCTCGCCCACGTCTTCTCGCCGACCGACCAGGCCGGACCGGCATCGCTAGGCCGCGACCTCGAACCGCGACAGCGCGAGCAGGCGCGAGATGGCGCGCAGGTATTTCTTGCGGTAGCCGCCCTCGAGCATCTCGGCCGAGAAGATCTCGTCGAGTTTCGCGCCGGACACCGTCACCGGGACGCTCGCGTCGTAGAGCCGGTCGGCCAGTACCACGATGCGCAGCGCCACGGCCTGATCGGTGACCGGGTGCACGCCCGAGACGAACACCGACGACACCCCGGAGATCAGGGCGCCGTACTTCGACGGATGCAGCGTGCTGAGGTGTTTCAGCAGCGCGTCGAACTCGTCGAGGGTGGAACCCGGGGTGTTCGCCGCCCGTTCGGCCAGGATCTCCGGCGCCGTGGGTTCCGGCGCGGGGGGCAGGTCGCGGTGGCGGTAGTCCGGCCCGTCCACGCGCACCGCCTCGAAGATGGCGCCCAGCTTCTTGATCTCGCGCATGAAATCCTGTGCGGCGAAACGTCCTTCGCCGAGCTGACCCGGCAAGGTGTTCGATGTGGCCGCGATCGAGACACCGGCCGCGGACAGTTCGGTCAGCAGGCGCGAGACCAGCATGGTGTCGCCGGGATCGTCGAGCTCGAACTCGTCGATGCACAGCACGCTGTTGCCCGAGAGTCGCTCGAGGGCGTTGGCGAAACCGAGCGCGCCGACCAGATTGGTCAGCTCGCCGAACGTGCCGAAGGACTTCGGTGCGGGCGAGCTGTGGAAGATCGAGGCCAGCAGGTGCGTCTTGCCGACGCCGAATCCGCCGTCGAGATACAGCCCGGCACCGCTGACCTGCTTCTTCTTGCCGAAGATGCTCTTCTTGTGAGCGGCCCTGGTGATCTTGACGACCTGGTCGGCGAACCCCTCGGCCTTCTGCACGGCGGCCGCCTGGCTCGGCTCCTTCGGATCCGGGATGTAGGAGGCGAAGCTCACCTCGTCGAACATGGGCGGCGGCACCATCTGGGCGACGAGCTGATCGGCCGGGACCTCCGGGTGACGATCGACGAGGCGTTCTTGCATGGACGAAGCCTAAAGTCGTGGTGAGATCTGATTTCATGCAGCGTAGCCAGAATGCGATCCAGCTCACAGGGCTCGGCCCGGACGACCTCGCCCAGATGTACGCCTTCCCCGCCGCGCTCGACGCGCCTTGGGTCCGCGCCAATTTCGTCTCCAGCATCGACGGCGCCGCCACCAGCGGCAACCTGACCGAAGGACTGGGCACCCCGGCCGACCGGACGGTGTTCATGTTGCTGCGTGAGCTGGCGGAGGTGATCGTGGTCGGCGCGGGAACGGCGCGCGCGGAGAACTACGGCGGGGCGCGCACCGACCCGGCGCGCCGCCGCGCGTTCCACGAGCGCGGCATCGGCGGGCATCCCGACGGCGCGCCGCCGCCGATCGCGGTGGTCACGGCGAGCGCGGCGATCGACCCCGACGCGCGCCTGCTCACCGATACCCGGGTGCCGCCGCTGATCATCACGACGGCCACCGCTCCCGCCGACCGCAAGCGGCGGTTGGCGGACGCGGGCGCCGAGGTGATCGAAGCGGGTGACATCGCGGTGACGCCGGGCGGCCTGCTGCGGGTGCTCGCCGAGCGCGGCCTGCTGCGGGTGCTCACCGAGGGCGGCCCGCACCTGTTCGGCGAACTGCTGGAGGCCGACGTGGTCGACGAACTGTGCCTGACCACGGCGCCGCTGCTGGTCGGCGGGGCGGCGCGGCGAATCTCGCTGTCGGCGCACGAGTTCCGCGTCCGCATGACGCGCGCGCACGTGCTGCTGGACGACGACGGCACGATGCTCACGCGATGGGCCCGTCGATGAAAGAACCGCCCGAACCTGGCAGGCTGTAGCAATGCGCTGGACTCGGGCCGCCGTGCTTGCCGCCACCCTCTCGATC
>NZ_BAFR01000125.1 GCF_000308435.1 Nocardia araoensis NBRC 100135
CGCATGAGCGCGGGCAAAACGAATGCCACGCTGCACAACAGCACGATCGCGACCAGCATGCGCTGCGCCTGCTCGCCGTCGGGCAGGCCGCTGGTCGGGGTGAGCGAGTCGACGTGGCCCGCCGTGGTGAACGCGATCATGTAGACGATCGCCGCCACCGGTTTCCACAGCATGAAGGCGATGATCCAGCCGATGAGCTTCTGATAGGACTGCTTGCCGATGTTCATGCCGGAGGCCGCCGCCGCGAGCGGGAGCACACCGGCCGCGATCACCAGCAGTCCCTGCCGGACGATGGCGAGCACGATCTGCGCGAGCGCGCCGAGCAGGCCCACGATCGCGATGATCAGCACCAAGCCGGGCGAAAAGGCTTGCAGCTTGCTGGTTTTCACCATCAGCTCGGCGAGGTCCTTGGCATTGCCGTTGGTCGAGTCGTTGATGATCCACTCCGCGAAGCGGTCCGATGCCTGGGTGCCCGCGACGATCACCGCGCCCAGCATCCAGGAGCTGAACACGACGCGGGTGAACATCCGGAACGATTCGGCCGCTTCGTTCATCGCGGCCCCGCGTCTGGCTTCGGCCAATCGCGCCCCGGACAGGATCACCGACGCTATCAACAGCAGGATCTGCGCTTGATAGGTGTAGTCGTTGATCTTGGTGAACAGCGAACCGGAATCGCTGGCCGCCTCGTTGGGCACCTTCATCCAGAAGGTCAACGCCAGGATGATGGCCTCGCCGAGACCGTTCATCAGCGAATCGACCACCTTGCCGAAGGTGGAATCCCAGGCCTTGTCCTTCACCGCCGTCGCCGCCTGGCCGGGATGCGAGGCGGCATTGCCCGCCTTGCACGCGGCGGACGCGGCGTCACCGAGGGTGAAGCCGGGCAGTCCGAGGCCGTCGAGGCTGTCGTGGATCTCGTTGCACGTATCGTCGAAGCCGTACGTCTGGCCGTAGGCCACGGTCGGAGTCGCGATCATCACTGTGAAGATGACCGCGAGAATTGTGACTAGCCGCCTCACCATTGTGTCCACCCATCGATCGAGCCGATCGTTTCGAGCGGCTGCGCGTCGCCCGCGGACGACTTCAATCTCCAGCCACCGTCACGCCATACCACGTTGAGTCTCATGGCCACCCAACTTCGCCCGCCGTGCAGGAACTCACGGGTCTTACGGGCGACACGAACAACAGCGAAATCGTCACCATAGCTTTCGATTCGGAATGCGTCGGACGCGTACAGCAGCGGTTTGACGCTCTCCGGCAAGACGTCGGGCACCTTGCCGTCGGCGATCTTGCGGTCCCGTTCGGCGAGCTCCTCCGGCGCGAGGATCACCAACTGCTGCCACAGCGTGTGGTCGGTCGGTCGGGCCACGGTCCGCCAGTAGATCTGCTCGGCGGCCAGCGCGGCGCCCTGCGGGGTCTTGGCGAATCCGGAAGGTACGCCGTTGTCGATGCGCGCGGGACCGTCGGTCGTCGAGAACGGAACGACCGGGCCGCCGTACACCTGCTGCCACCCGCCCGGCTGGTTCGTCCCGCCCGGCGCGCCGCTCTGCCACTCCGGGTCGGTCGGCGTCCGTGGCGCACCGGACTGTGAAAGAGGTTGTCCGGCCGGATCTTTCGGAATATCGAAACGATGCCCGAACGAGTCCTTACCCGAGCCGGCGAAGGACGGCCCCGGAGCAGGCGCACCGGAAGGATCGGCCGATGCCGTGGTCGGCCGCGACCCCTGGCCGGGCGGCGCGTCGTCCCGGACAGCGAACACGGTGACGACCGCTACCACCGCCACGGCCAGTACCGCACCCGCGCCCAGCACGGCGGGCGGCATGTGATCGAAAGACCTCCTACGGTTCACCACCTCGTCCACCCCTGCAGCGACTCGATGTACTCGGTCTGCGGGTTGCTGGTGGTCACGGGCTTGAGGCGCCAATCGCCCGCGTCCCACACCATGGCCAGACGCGTCGCCGCCCACAGTTGTTTTCCGTCGATCACCGGTCCCCGGGTGGCCAGCCGGACGATGGCGAGATCGTCGGCGTAGTCGTCCACCTTGAACGCGTCCGAGGCCACGAAGTAGCGGGTCACCTTCTCCGGCTGCTGCCGCGGCAGCCGGTCGTCGGCCAGCGCCTTGTCGTAGGCGGCGATCTGCTGGGCGGAGACCCGTACCTGGCGCACGTACAGGTCGCGGTCGGCGGGACGAGCGTTGAGCCGGTAAGTGATCTGCGCCGCGGCCAGCACCGCGCCCTGGGGGGTGTGCGAGTACCCGACGGCCAGGTCGTCTTCGATGCGCGTCGGCCCGTCGGAGGTGGAGAACGGGACCGACGCGCCGTACACCCGCTGCCAGCCGTGCGGTTCGGCGGTGCCCTCCGGCGCCGCGGTCAGCCAGTCCGCGTCGCTGGGCTTGCGCTGGCGGGACGGATCCTGCGGAAGTGGTTGCCCGGCAGCGTTGTTCGGGATGTCGACACGCCTGCCGAGGATGTCCACCTCGGGGCTCGCGAAACCGGTGCCGCCGGAGCCTTCGGTGACGGCGGGCGCGCCTTCGACCGGATCGTCGTCACGGCTGACGAAAACGAAGATCCCGACCACCACGATGAGCGCCAGCACGGCGGCGGAGGCGACGATCCCGAAGGAGACACGGTCGCGCGCGTACGACTCCCTGTCGCTCACGTCGGTGCCTCCACTTTCACGATGTCGGTAGGTAATGCGTCGATCGAATCCATGGGTCGCACAGTCGAATCCGGATCCGGCAGCCGCAATCTCCAGTCCTCGCCGAACCACTCCACGGCCGTGTGATGCACCGCCTTCGATCGGTCGGAGTACTCGGTGTACACGTCGACCGTGGACCGCGACTCGGTATAGCCCGTGATCTTGTAGCCGAGCAGACGGGGCGCGAACTCCGGGCCCGCCGGGCCGGTGATCGACAGCTGTACCCGGTTGATCGCCCACTCGTCCTTGGCCGGTCCCGGAACCAGCTCCGCTGCGGCCACTTTCGCCCACTGTGTATCGGCGGCCACCGCCAGCCGCACCGAGTGGGTCAGCGCGGCGATGGCCGCGCCGCGCGGCGAGTGCTCGAAACCGGTCGCCGCGCCGTCGGCCGTCGACCGCGGCCCCTGGCCGGTGTGCGGCAGCGGCACCCCTTGGAACGGCTGCCACCGCACATCGGTGGGAGCGGCCGAGAGGTCCGGCCCCACCGAATCCGCGCCGCCGCCGCAGCCGACCGCCGCGAACAGCAGCGCGGCGCCGACGACTCCCGCCGCGGGGCGGCGGATGTCACGCCGCAGCGCCGCGGAGTCCGCCGGCCGCAATACTGTCGAAGTCATTCCCGCGTCGTCCCCGTCCCGCTCCGGCGGCTCACGCGGGCAGGAACGCCAGGGCGATCCCCGACGCCGTGCTCGCCACTATCGCACCGAGGAGGCTCATCAGCACGCCGTGCGAGGCATCGTTCATGGCCAGGTCACTGCGAAAGACCAGCCACAGTTTCCCCGCGGAGACGATCATCCAGGCCAGGCACACCAGAAGGACGAACCACAGCAGCCAGTTCAGCAGCTGCATCAGCGGTGCGAGAACGTCGGCGGGCATCTGCTTGTAGGCCAGCGATCCGGCCGCGAGCACGTGTACGGTACCCATCGTCGGCATCAGGTCCCGATGACCGCGTTCATGATGGTGCCCGCGCTGGTGGCGACCACGCCGCCGATCATCGCGCCCGCCACCATCTTCGGCGACTCCAGACCGCCACCGGTCCACTTCTCCCAGGCGAACTTGCCGCCCGCGTAGACGATGCCGCAGATGCCGGACAGCAGCACGAACCAGGTGAGATAGCGCACCAGCTGCAGGATCTTCTCCGAGCCAGGCGGCGCCTCGGGCGTCGGATTACCGACTTGCGCGAGTACGGTGCCGTACGTGTCCTGCACGGCGAGGAGGAGCGTGCTCATCGGGTGCCTTTCTCGAATAGTGGGTGGTGGTCGCCGATGCGATGCGGACGTTCACTCATCGGACGGCTTGCGGAGATCCGGTGACCCGCGGTCGTAGCTGGCCTCCTCCAGTGCCGTCCGAGCGGCCGCCACGATGTCGGCGCCGAGCTCCCGGACATCGAGCGGGACTTCCTCCAGCAGATCGAGCTTGCGTTTCCTGGGTGGCACCGGGTCGCCGGGCGACCACACCGGCAGCTGCTCCGGTTCGACCAGCGTCCACTCCTCGTACCACGGCACCTGCCACACCTGTCCGGCCAGGGAGCCGACCACGTCGCGGTAGCGCCGGATCTCGGGAGCCATCCGGCCCGGCCGGGCGGCGACGGTGATCAGTCCCAGTACGTCGGAGGGACCGGCGAAACCCGAAAGATGTTGGCGCAGAAGGTCGTGCGCGCGGGACAGACCGGCGATGGTCTCCCTGGCGACGAGGACGACGAACGGACTTTCGCGGTCGAAGACGCCGGGCCAGCGGCGGCCCGAATCCGCCGCGGGCGCAAGCACATGCGCGAGGGTACTGGCTCCCGCTCCGCCGTGCACACCCAGCAGCCAGACCAGCGGCGCACGGCCGACGCCCGGCACGGGGCGGTCCCAGATGGCGGCACGGCGGGACTCCGGCGGGGCGATCACACCGGCGGGCGCGGGGTCGGGCTGACGCGGAAAAATCATGGCGGCGGTCATGATGCCACCCCGGCGAGCAGGCGCCCATACGCCCGGCGCGTCTCGGCGGCCAACGAGGCGTGCCGCACGAGTTCACCGCGGGCCAGATGCGGATCGTAGGGAATCTCCCTGATATCGCGGACCCAGCCGGACAGGTGCTCGCGCAAATGATCCGCTACCCGGGAGTCGTCGCCAGGATACTGGTGCGAGACGACGATGGTGGTGTCGCCGACGATGCCGCCGCCATGCCCCTGCTCGGCGTCGCCGAACTGGTCGTCGAGCCATTCCAGGGCGACCCGCAGCCGGTTGGCGGCGTCGGTGCGCGCCGGGATGGCAAGCACCAGAGCGACATCCGCGTCATCGAGCAAGGGAAGCAGTTGCCGAGCGGCAATCGGATGCCCCCCGTCGTAGACGGCGGTGTATCCGGCGTCGCGCACCGCGCGAGCGACCGTGAGATAGGTCGCACGCCTGCGCAGCGGCGCGGCGTCGCGCCACAGCAGGCCGATGCCCGAGGTCGCTCGCGACAGGCACTCTTTCAACGGCGCCGGCTCGTCGTCACCGCGTCCGTACAACCAGGACTGCAAACTGATCGGGTGCAGATGCTCGTCCGCGCCGCGCAGCGCGAGATCGCTGCCCGCCGAGGTGGCGTCCACCGCGACGGTCGGTGTGCCCCCGGTGCCGAGCTCGCCCGCCAAACCCAATGCCGTCGTGGTGGTACCCGCACCACCGCACCCACCGACCACCAGGATCGGCCGCTGCGCCGGACGATCCGCCTCGGAGCCGTCACCCTTGCGCCGCAACCGCACCACCGGAGCCTTGGAACGCACCGGCCGGCTCGACGTCGCGCCGTCTCCGGGCGCTTCGTCGAGCCAGCGGCTCCAGTCCTCTCCCATCGCCTCTGCTCTCCTATCCGGCCGTGATACCCGTGATCAGGGTGCGGCCGTCGATCACCGCGGTGGTGACCGTCTGCCTGTTGTACGTGGCGGGCGCGCCGCCGGGCCGGTATTCGGTGACCTCCACCGAATACCGGTTGTCCGCGACCGTCACGATCCGCACGCAGTGCGTCGTGCCGATCGGGACGGAGTCGATGCCCCGCTGGATGACCCAGGCGGGCTGGACGTCGGCATCGGGGGCGACGGCCGTGCGGGCGCGTTCCCCCGAACGTTCGACGTAGTACGCGTACTGGAACGACAGCACCGCGTCCGGTCCGGAGCCCGTGCCACCCGGCTCCGCGCTGCGCACGATCGCGTCACTGCGCTCGGTCGGGCAGGCGCCCGCGCTCACCGCGCGCGGATCGCCGGCCGCGTGCACGCTTCCGACGGTGAGCTGCACCGACGCGGACATGTGCGAGTCCTTGGGCAGCGCGGCGCGATCGGCGGCCGAACGCAGCAGCAGCAGCACGACGACGGCGGTGACGGCGATGACCACCACCGCCGCGATCGCGATGAGCAACAGCCGGGCCCGGCGCACGGCCGGGTGGGCGCGGGCGGCTTGCCGCAGCGCGCGCGAGACAGCGGGACGCGGCTGCTCGACCGGCTCGTGCTCGTCGTCGGCCCACGGGAAGTGCGCGGGACCGGCCTGCCGCGGCGCGACGTAGTCGTCGTCGGGACCCGGCGCACGGCCCGTCACCACCCAGTCCGACCATCCGCCGGTGAATTCGCTGCGCTGCGCGGGCAGATCCGACGGGACCTCCTCGGGCTTGCGCCGCCAGGGCTCGGCGTCGTCGCGGATGTAGTCCGGATAGCGCGACGGCGTGTCGTCGTCCGCAGGGACGATGGTGTTCGCCTCATCCGGCTTGCTCGCCTCCGGCGCGCCCGCCTCCGGCTCCAGAGCGCCGTACCAGCGGGAAAGCTGTTTGTACGACTTCAACATTCCCCCATTCCCGCAGAGCAGGGCACGCAGTATCGCATCGTCGGACCCTCTCGGCGATCAGTTCGTGGAGAACGGGTAGGTGTTGGGTGTGCCGGTTCGGTCGGTGGGCGGAATCGACGTCACGCCGCTGGATGAGGCGCCATCGGCTCCTGTCCCGAACGGAAATTGTCCCGTACCGGACGAACTCGGCGTGGGAGACGCGCCGGAGCCGTCCCCGAAGAATCCGGTCGGCTGTTTCTCCGGCACCGCCCTCGGCTCGGCCTTGCTGCCGAAGGCGTCGGCGATGTCGCGAGCGAGCGCCGCGAACCAGTCGGCGACGAACTGGGTGGGAGCCGCGCCGTTCGCCGAGACGGTCGCGCTGCTGTAGGCGGTGTGGCGCTGCACGGTGTCCCAGTAGCGCACCCAGGTGGTCGTGTTCAGCAACTCGCTGTTGTCGGTGATGTTCTGCACCACCGCGTCGAACGCCTGGGTGATCAGACGCACGCCGGTGGTCGGCGGGATCAGCTGGGGAATGGCGCCGAGCAGTTTCACACCCAACGACAGCAGAGCGGCGGGCGGATTCGCCAGGCCCGCCGTGGCGAGTTCGGCGATGTTCGCCGGGGCGATCACCGTCCGGACCACCGCGATCACCGAGTTCAAGCCGATCATGCCGACTTTCAGCAGCGCCTGTAGCGCGGCGGGCAGATTCAGCGGCGTGCGTGGATCCGAAGCGTCGGCGAGGCGCTGTGAGATCGACTTCCGCGGCGAGATCGACAGGCTCGCCAGCGAATTGCCCTGGATGTCGTCGGTGACCACTTCGGTCGCGGTCTTGATGGAGGTGAACGCCAGCGCCTGCGCGATCGACACCAGCGAGGCGATCGGGTCGCCGCCGCTGAGCTTGGACTGGCCCGCCACGTTGGCGACCGCCCTCAGGATCGGCGCGCCGTCCGGGGCGTCGCAGGCGAGATCGCCCGCCGCGCAGAAACTCGCCACCCGGCCGGTGAGCGCCCCGAAATTCGCGGCCTTGTCCCGTTCCGGGCCGATGCCGCCGCCGGTGGCGGGCGCCTGCGGCAGCGCGGCGATGGACGCCAGCCGGTCGCCCGAGGTGCCCGGCACCGGGTCCGGCGTCGCCTTGCCGGGCGCGCCGGGAAACAGCGGCGCACCGGGATTGCGCGTCGGGTCGCCGAACAACGCGACCGCGGCGACCTTTTCGGCGGGCAGCACACCGCGGCCCTGGCCGATCTCCTGAGCGAACATCGAGGCGACGTGCGCGCCCTGCGAGTAGCCGACTACCGCGAAGCGGCTGTTCGGGCAGGCGTCGGCGACGGTCCCCGCCATACCGCGCAGGCGGGCGAGGCCGCCTGCCACCGATTCCGAATAGGGCACCGCCCCACCGGCTGTCACACCGCCGAAGCCGGATTCGTATGGCACGTAGGCCCGATCGACGAGTCCGGTGTCCGGAGCTTTCGCCATCATCGGGCGGAAAACGGTGGAGAGCATGCCGGTGTCGGTGGTAGGCGCCGCGTCCGGCGACGATTCACCGGTGCCTTGAATTCCCAAGGCGTACAGAGCGGGACAGGTGGCGAGGCGAATCCGGGTGGACGGACCCGCGGGATCCGGCGGCTCCGCCGCGGCGACCCCGGCGGTCGCCACAGCCACGGCGAGTGCTACCAGCATCCCCGCGAGTCTTGCCGAGTATCCAGTCATAGCGATCCGCAATCAAGTCGTCTGCCGCAGCTACCTCAACGCCATGAAACGCAATAGACGGTAACAGATTCCGGCTATTACTGCCGCATCGACGGAAATCTTCCAGGACACACCGAGATGAACGCGACACGCGGTGGCGCGTTCCGGGGAAGGGTCCGACAAGTTTCCGGCAACGCGCCCCGAATGGCAACCCCTGGAGCCGAGTTGCGGGCAGGCGAAAACTCTTGCCGTTGGAGCTAATTGACAGCTACCGGAAAGGTAGGCGGATCACGCCGCGGAGGTGACGCGGTAGACGTCGTAGACGCCCTCCACGTTGCGCACCACATTCAGCAAGTGCCCCAGGTGTTTCGGATCGCCCATCTCGAAGGTGAACTTGCTGATCGCCACCCGGTCGCCGTGCGTGGCCACCGAAGCGGACAGGATGTTGACCTTCTCGTCGGCCAGCACCTTGGTCACGTCCGACAGCAGCCGCGTGCGATCGAGCGCCTCGATCTGGATGGCGACCAGGAACACCGAGGACGGCGACGGCGCCCAGGACACGTCGATGATCCGTTCGGACTGCTCGCGCAGCGAACCGGCGTTGGTGCAGTCGGTGCGGTGCACGCTCACCGCGCCACCGCGGGTCACGAAGCCCATGATCTCGTCGCCGGGCACCGGGGTACAGCATTTCGCCAGCTTGGCGACCGTGCCGGGAGCGCCGGGGATCAGCACGCCCGCGTCACCGGTGACCCGTTGCCTGCTCGGCGTCGTCGACGGGGTGGAGCGCTCGGCCAGCTCGTTCTCCACGTCGCCGATGCCGCCGAGCTGCGCCATCAGCCGCTGCACCACGTGGTGCGCGGAGACCTGGTGCTCGCCGACGGCGGTGTAGAGCGTGGAGATGTCGGTGTAGTGCAGTTCGTGGGCGACCGCGGTCATCGCGTCGACGCTCATCAGCCGTTGCAGCGGCAGCCCGACGCGGCGGACCTCCTTGGAGATCTGCTCCTTGCCGCTCTCCAGCGCCTCCTCGCGACGCTCCTTGGCGAACCATTGGCGAATCTTGGCCTTGGCGCGCGCGGACACCACGAAGTTCTGCCAGTCGCGGCTGGGGCCCGCGTTCTGCGCCTTCGAGGTGAACACCTCGACGACCTCGCCGTTCTCCAGCTGACGCTCCAGCGCGACCAGGCGTCCGTTCACCCTCGCCCCGATGCAGCGGTGCCCCACCTCGGTGTGCACGGCGTAGGCGAAGTCCACCGGCGTCGACTTCTGCGGCAGCGTGATCACGTCGCCCTTCGGCGTGAACACGAAGATTTCCGGCGATTTCAGGTCGAAGCGCAGCGACTCCAGGAACTCGGCCGGGTCGGCGGCCTCACGCTGCCAATCCAACAGCTGGCGCATCCACGCCATGTCGTCGACCTCGGCGGTGTCGTTGGAGTGTTTGCCCCTGGTCTCCTTGTAGCGCCAATGCGCGGCGATGCCGAACTCCGCGGTGCGGTGCATGTCCTGGGTGCGAATCTGCACTTCCAGCGGCTTGCCGTCCGGACCGACCACGGTGGTGTGCAACGACTGGTAGACGCCGTAGCGCGGCTGGGCGATGTAGTCCTTGAACCGGCCCGCCATGGGTTGCCACAGCGAGTGCACCACGCCGACGGCCGCGTAGCAGTCGCGCACCTCGTCGCACAGGATGCGGATGCCGACCAGGTCGTGGATGTCGTCGAAGTCCTTACCCTTGACGATCATCTTCTGATAGATCGACCAGTAGTGCTTCGGACGGCCTTCGACGATCGCGTTGATCCGGGAGGCGGCGAGCGTGTTGACGATCTCGGCGCGCACCTTCGCCAGGTAGGTGTCGCGCGAGGGCGCGCGGTCGGCGACCAGCCGGACGATCTCGTCGTATTTCTTCGGGTGCAGGATCGCGAAGGCGAGGTCCTCCAGCTCCCACTTCACCGTCGCCATGCCGAGGCGATGGGCGAGCGGCGCGATGACTTCCAGCGTCTCCTTGGCCTTCTTGGCCTGCTTCTCCGGCGGCAGGAAACGCATGGTGCGCATGTTGTGCAACCGGTCGGCCACCTTGATCACCAGCACGCGCGGGTCGCGGGCCATCGCGATGATCATCTTGCGGATCGTTCTCCGCCTCGGCGGCCGCGCCCAGGTTGACCTTGTCCAGCTTGGTGACGCCGTCGACGAGGTGGGCGACCTCGGAGCCGAAGTCCTGGGTGAGCTGTTCGAGGCTGTAGCCGGTGTCCTCGACCGTGTCGTGCAGCAGCGCGGCCACCAGCGTGGTGGTATCCATGCCGAGTTCGGCGAGGATGTTCGCCACGGCGAGCGGATGGGTGATGTACGGGTCGCCCGATTTGCGGAACTGATGCTTGTGGCGCTCGTCGGCGACGTCGAACGCGCGCTGCAGTAGCGTCAGGTTCGCCTTCGGGTACAACTCGCGGTGCACGGTGGCCAGCGGCTCCAGCACCGGCTTGACCGCCGCGATGCCGCGCTGTCCGGTCATGCGGCGGGCCAAGCGGGCGCGCACCCGGCGCGAAGCCGAGGTCGGAACGGCGGAAGACGCGCCGGGCTGGCGCGGCGGCGTCGCGTCGGCCTGCGCGGGCGGCTTCGGGGACTGCGCGGCGTCGGTGGCGCCCGCACCGTTCGGCCGCGGGCCCGACGTCGATTGCTCGACCTTCGCCTCGCCCAGATGCTGAGTCATGCCACCACCTCTCCGCGCCTCGATCGGACCACCCTATCCGACCGGTGCAACCTCCCGGACCACCAACTTTAGTCCGGGCGAAGCACCCACGTCCGATCTGCTGACGAAGGACGCGCGCCGGGTTGTCGGGACGGGTGACCGGAGCAGGTGCGAAGCGGTCCCGCCTGCCCTTTCCGACCGTCGCATTCCGGACATGCACCGTAGGCGGGACTCGGCCGCCTCCCCGCGGATGCGCTGCTGTCGGCAGATCGCGCCACCGGCTTCGACCAGCGCTTTTACCTCGATGAGGCGATCTTGCGAAGCTCCTGGCACCGAGATACCGCAACCGTACGAGTCGATGCGGGAACAGGCACGGTCAGCGAATGGCGGCGGGCTGGGATCCGGCGAACGGCGTCCGGTCGGAGCCCGGCTCGGAACGAAGCGAACGGCCGTCGAAATCGGCGGAGGGGGCGACGTCGAGCAGGTCGAGCACGGTCGGGGTGATGTCGACCAGGGTCGCTCGGGTGCTGGTGGCGCCGGGCCGGAAGTCCGGGCCGCGAGCGATGACGAAGTTGGTCGTCTCGTCCGGGGACTGTCCGCCGTGCCCGCCTCCGGGGGTGTGGCCGTGGTCGGCGGTGACGAGAACGGTCCACCGCTCGGCGGGATGGGCGGCGGCGCGGGCGTCCACGGCGGCGACGATGCGGCCGACCAGGACATCGATGCGAGTCACGGCGTCGAGGTAGGCGCGCGAGGCGCCGCCCGCGTCGTGACCGGCGTGGTCCACCTGGTCCAGGTGGGTGAACAGCAGGTCGGGCGCGAACTTCCCGATCGCGGCCACCACGGCGTCGGCGGTGGCGGCGTCGGTGCGGGACTCGTCCGGATCGTCCGGCACGGGCGCGGTGGAGACGACGACGTCGGCGCGTGGGCTGCCGCTGCCGGTCATCGTGGCGATCTGGTCCCAGGTGGCGATGGACTGGGTCTTCGACGCGGGCCGAGCCCGTTCGAGTCGGGTGAACACCGTCGGGTACCGCTCGAAGGGCGTCGCGGTGAACTGGTTGTTCGTGATGCCGTGCTTGCGATCCCACACGCCGGTCAGCACGGTGGCCCAGGACGGACCGGAGATCGTGATGTGCGGGGCGATGGACGAACGGCTCAGCAAGCCCTCGCCGCTGAGCCGCAGCAGATTCGGCGCCTGCGCCTGCTCGATCTTGCCGTACATCAGGCCGTCCAAGCCGATCACGACCACCTTGGCCGCGGGCGCCTGCCCTTGGGCCACTCCGGCCGCGACGGACAGCGGAAGGAACACGGCCGCCGCGACGGCAACGACTTTCGGCAGCAGTTGCGCTCGGCTCATATCGCGACCATGCGGGACCGACCGGCGCGCGCGATAGCCTGCCGCGGCAGTGTTCATGGACGTTTCATCGGGCGCCATACTGCCCGTAGCCTCACTGAACAGCCCTTGAACTGCCGGCCACCACGCCCCGAGCCTCACACCGCCCCTTGACACGACCTCCGCCGATATGGCTGGCTCACCATTGTGACCGCAGCGCGCACCGCTGAATGCCTTCGCGTCGCGGCCGTCGGCGACCTGCACCTGCGCGCGGCCGTGGCCGGACGTTTCCGTCCGGATCTGCTTCGCTTGGCCGAAGCTGCCGACATCCTCTTGCTGGCAGGCGATCTCACCGATGGCGGTACGCGCTCGCAATCGGATCTGCTGTGCGCGGAACTCGAGGGCCTTCCGGTGCCGGTGGTCGCCGTGCTCGGCAATCACGACCACGACGACGGATCGGGCGATGTGATCGCGGCACAGCTCGCCGCGCTCGGCGTCCATGTGCTCGACGGCAGCGCGATCACTCTCGGGATCAAAGGAATTCAGCTGGGCGTCGCCGGAGTCATGGGTGGCAGCGGCGGCTTCCCCGGCTATCCCGGCACACCGGACGAGGGATCCGCCGAACACCGCGCCCGCATGCGCCGCGGCCCGGTCGACGCGCTTCGGTTGCGCCGGGCGCTCGAACGGATCGACTGCGAAACACGCATCGCGCTCACGCATTTCGCCCCCGTCATCGATACGTTGGCGGGAGAGCCGACGAATATCTACCCAGGGCTCGGCTGCCATGATCTGGCCGAGGCGATCGACGCGGGCGCGGCGGTGCTCGCCGTCCACGGACATGCCCACAGCGGCACGGAATCCGGCTGCACCCAGGGCGGCGTGCCGGTGCGCAACGTCTCCCACCCCGTGCTGCGGCGCAGCTACGCCGTCTACGAGGTTCGCCCCGCCTCGCGTCGTCCGGCGGCGCGCGGGCAAGTACCGTCCCCGCCATGATCGTCGCCCGTTCCCTGCTGCTGTTCGCCCTCGCCGCGTTGGCCGAGATCGGCGGCGCCTGGCTGGTGTGGCAGGGCTGGCGGGAACAGCGCGGCGTCGTCTGGATCGCCGCGGGCGTGCTCGCGCTCGGCGCCTACGGCTTCGTCGCCACCTTCCAGCCGGACCCGAACTTCGGCCGCATCCTGGCCGCGTACGGCGGTGTCTTCGTCGCGGGCTCGCTGGCCTGGGGCATGCTGGTGGACAAGTTCCGCCCCGACCGCTGGGATTACCTGGGCGCGGCGATCTGCCTCGTCGGAGTCGTCGTCATCATGTACGCGCCGCGTAGCTGAGCGGGATATCGCCTCGACAGCTCGGGAGGCCGAATCCACACCCACAGGGAATGAGGGCCGAGCGGACTCACTCCGGTGTGCCGAACGCCCACACTGCGGCGGGCCGCCCGGTCGCTTTGACACGACGCCGTTCGGCGGTGCGTGTCAGGCCCGGAATGGCCGCAAGCGTTCGGTTCAGGTTCGCGGCATCGGGACGGGCTCCCGACAGCGCCGTGGCGGCATCCACCGCTCTGGTCGCGGGGAACTCGGCGCCGAGGAGGGCGCGGGTGAAGGTCAGGTCCTTCCACAGCAACCCGGTCAGGACACCGCGGGCCACGCCGACGATGCGATTGTGGTCGAACGCCAACTCGGGCGCCTCGTCGAACCCGGTCCACCGCGCCGGGCCCTCGTGCGGCCCCACCACCGCCCACATCGCGATCGAGAGCGTCGGCCCGCGTGGGTCGCGATTCGGCTCGTCGAAGGTCACCAACTGCCCCACCGCCCCGATGGCGGCCTCGGGGACGCCCAATTTGGTGTGCACGGCTCGCCGTGCCGCGACGGCCAGCCGCTCCCCTCGCCCCAGCAGCACACCCGGCAGGGCCAACTGCCCCGCGAACGGTTCCATCGCGCGTGGCGCGATCCCGAAGCGGACGTCGCCGTCCTCGTCCCAGAACCGCAACGCCACCACATCCACCGACACAACGGACTGCTCCACAGCCGTCCATCCTGCCCGACCGGCCGCGTAGTACGCGGACCCCTCCTCGCGGTACACCGCAGACGTGTCCGCGACCATTCACGCCGCGACCGGATACGCCATGCGGGTGCGGTGACGGCGGCCGGGGCCGTCGGCGGTGAGGACCACCGGCACGCCGAGCGTCCGGGCCAGCCACGGCACCGGGTCATCGGGCATTTCGGCGAGGACCGGCTCGGCGCGCGTCAACAAACGGGTCAGTTCCCGCTGGTGGTCCAGATCCTGCCGGTGGCCGACGGGCACCGCGTCCAAGGCGACGCCTTCTACGGTATAACCCGTTGCGGCGTACCGGCTTCCGGCCACATCGAGGTGGTTGACCGCGAGGCCGTCGATGCCGCCCGAGACAGCGATGGCGTAACGCAGCAACATCGTGTCCAGATGCCCCAGACGGAATTCGCCTTGGTAATGCCCCGCGGTGTTGTGCGGTTCGGGCAGGTCCAGACCGGAATCCTCGGTGGGGAACGGTCCCGCGCCGTGGCGGGTCTGATAGGTGCGGGTGACGCCGAGCACGTAACCGGACGCGCCGATCTCGGCGAGCATCGCCCGCGCGTTGCGCGGCTCGACGGTCGACCAGGTGGTGTGCGGATGGAAACCGCGCCACTCGTCGAGCAGGACGCCTTGGGCGCCCTCGAACACCACCGTGCCCCGGCGCGCGAACCGAGCCAGCTGGCCGTCCCCGACGATCGGCACCGCCGCGGCGAACTCGCGATACATCTCGACCAGGTCGTCGATCGGTTCGTAGCGATGCCCGCTGGACGCGATGAGCGGCCCGTAGTGGGCCGCCAGCGCACGCAGCTTGCGCCGCAGCACCAGGGGATCCAGGCAATCCGACACGGTCGGAGCCGCATGCGTGAGCGCGTACCCGGCGGTCTCGCCGATGCCACGCCCGCACGAACCGTGCCGCGCGGAACCCCGCGCATCTTCGCGAGCACGGTTGGCCGCGATGTGGATCGGCGTGGTGAGCAGGGCCCGCCCGTCGATCCGCAGCAACGACAGCGGGTCCCGGACACCCAGCGCGGCCAGCCCGCGCGCCTCCGCGGCCAGCGCGATCGGCTCGACCAGCATGTGCCGCGACAGCAGCGTCGGCACGCCCGCGAACGTCCCCGAGCCGAATTGCGCGAACGTGTGATGCCACCCTTCGGCTACCACGTTGTGCGCCGCCTGCGCCCCACCGTTGAACCGAACCACGGCGGAGACGTCGAATCCCGACTCGGTTGCGCACAGCCAGTCGACCGTCGCTCCTTTGCCCGCGTCCCCGAAACCGAGATCCACGACGATGATGTGCGAGCCGTACATCACAGAGCCCCAGCCGATCTCAGCCGCGGCCACGCGGCAAGGCCCGTGGTCGCACATCGTCGACGCCGAGCGCTTTGCCGACCGACACGGCTTCGGCCACGGAACCGACATCGCGCAGATCCGCCAGCCCACCGGCCAGGTCGACGCGTCCCTCCGCCAATCCGATGGTCAACGCGATGAGTTCGCACACCGCGGCAGGGTCGTCCAGGCGGAGGAAGTTCTGTCCGAGCAGCTCGCGCCAGTGTTCGGCGATCTCCGGGTCCCGGAAGTAGCTCGACTGATCGGGCAGGATGTAGTGCACGTGCCATCGTTCGGCGAGCTCACGGTATATCGATTCCACCGAGATGTCCTGTCGCACACTGTCGCCGATGATCGCGCGGATGTGCCGGGAGGCCAGCCGCGGTTTGTTCAGTTCGTCGCCGATCAGGAACAGGTAGCCCTTCTTGCGCCGCTTCTCCCACGCGTCGGTCGCGATGTGCGTCGCCAGGAAATAGCCGGCCAGTTCATAGCTTTCGGATTTCTGCCCACCGCCGCCGCCCTCCAGGAAGATGGCGCGCAACTGCTCGTCCATCCGGTTGTCGGACTCGAACTGTCCCACCTGTAGCGGCACGCGGTCGGTGTCCGCGTCACCGATCGCGCCGAACAGGATCTGCGGATCGTCCGCATAGCCCTTGCGCCGCAACAGACCGTGCAAGGTGCCCAGTTTGTCCTGCATGATCCGCGGCACCCGGCCCATCGATCCGGTGACGTCGAACAGCACCGCGATCGGCAGCGAGTTGGCATGGTCGGCGGAATCCCGGCATTCGCGCGCCGTGACCCCGAGCGGATCGAGCATCGGATGCACGCGCCAGTCGGCGTGCGGCTCGGCTCGCATGTCGGCGGTGTAGCCGAAGTCGTCTATGCCGCGGGCGGCACGGAAGGTCTTGGCCGCGCGGTAGGCGGAGTCGTCCCAGTGTCCATATCCCATGCGATCACATCCCTTCTTTGTTTTAGTCTATTTGACCAAAACAAGAAGGTCAAGGGTCGAACCCCAGGCGTCCGACCGGGCGTTGCGGCCCAGCGCGGGCCCCTCCAGTTCCCGAGCCGCCGGTCACCTGAACAGCGGCGGCATTCGGGCGCACAGGACTTCGGTCAGTCCGCGGCGTCCGCGACTTCGAGCACTCCCCCGATCAGCATCGTTCCCGGCCCTTGCCTGCCACCGGGTCCGGAAAGCCACCGGACATTGTCCGCGGTGAGCGGCCCACCGCACTTCCGGCACACCACCACGCCGGACGTTCGGCGCCCGCACTCGCGATGGACCACTACGGCGGGCGGACCTTCCGCGCCCGCGAGCCATTTGTCACCCCAGGTGAGCAGCATCGCGAGGACCGGATACAGATCACGGCCACGTTCGGTGAGCAGATACTCGTAGCGGGCCGGATTCGATTGATACGCCCGCTTTTCCACGATGCCGTGCTCACGCAGCACCTCCAGACGAGCGGCGAGCACATTGGAAGCGATGCCGAGATCGCGACGCAGATCCTCGAAACGGGTCAGGCCGACGAACAGATCGCGCAGGATCAACGGCGTCCAGCGCTCGCCGATCGCGTCGACCGTGCGCGCGATCGAGCAAACGATGTCGGAGAAAGCGGCCTTGGGCATGTGCCCAGTCTAGTCCATTGCTTTTTGCAAGTGACTTGAACTAGGTTCGGACCCAACGACGAGCGAAGGGGTTGACCACCATGTCCGACGCCATCACCGAGTTTCGATCCGCGACCGAAAGCGGCGACATGGCTGCGCTGACACGGGTGCTCGCACCCGATGCCGAATTGATTTCACCGCTGTCGGGCCGACTGGTCTTCCGCGGCCGGGACGACCTGCGCGTACTGCTCTCCGCCGCGTACGGCAGTCTGAGGAACTTGCGGTGGACCGAGGAGATCGGCGACGGCGCGCGCCGTGTCCTGCTGGCCGAAGCCATGATCGGGCCGTTCCGGCTGACCGAAGCGCTGGTGCTGCGGCTCGACGAGCAGGGTCGCATCCACACGTTGCAGCCGCACCTGCGTCCGTGGTCGACGCTCACCTATCTCGCGGTGCGACTGGCAGCCGGCCTGGTCAGAAATCCCGGCGTCATCCGACGGGCAGCCCGGGCCGCATAACACCACACGGAGCGGGGGACGACGATGTGGTGCCCAGGTAGCGGGTCAGGTCAGCAGCGTCTCCGCCAATCCCTCCGCCGTGAGTTCCAGGCGACGGGTGACCCCGATGTCGTCGAGGAACCGCGGATCGTGACTGACCACGATCAGCGCGCCCTCGAAGCCGGCCAGTGCCTGGGTGAGGTGCTCGAGGCTGGGCAGGTCGAGGTTGTTGGTCGGCTCGTCGAGCAGCAGCAGGCGCGGCGCCGGGTCGGCGAGCAGCAGCATCGCCAGCGCCGCGCGCAACCGTTCACCGCCGGACAGCGCCGCGGCCGCGACATCGGCGTCCGCGCCGCGGAACAGGAAGCGGGCCAGCTGCGCCCGGATCCGCTCCGCGGACGCGTGCGGCGCCGTGGCGGCGACATTCTCGAATACCGACCGCCGCTCGTCGAACACGTCCAACCGCTGTGGCAGCATCCGCCACGGCACCTTCGGCCCCTCCTCGGCGATCCGCCGCAGCAGCGTCGTCTTGCCGATGCCGTTGCGGCCGGTCAACGCGATCCGCTCCGGACCGGACACCCGCAACGTCACCCTCGGCCCGCACGCCAGCTCGACTCCGTCCAGCTCGATGACGTCCTGGCCCGGGTACAGCCGCGTATCGGGCAGCTCGACCCGGATCTCCCGATCGTCGCGCAACAGCTCCTTGGCATGCTCGAGCTGTTCCTTGGCGGTGTCGAGCTTTTCGATGTGGTTGTTGCGCAGCTTGCCCGCGGACACCTGCGCCTGCCGTTTGCGCTCGCCCATCACGATTTTGGGCTCCCGCTTCTGGTCCCACATCTTCTGCCCGTACCGCTGCCTGCGGTCCAGCTTGATGCGCGCCTCGACGAGTTCGCGAGCCTGCTTGCGGACATCGCTGCGCGCGTCCCGGATCGCGGCACGGGCCGCCTCCTGCTCGGCGGCGACGATCCGCTCGTACTCGCTGAAATTGCCGCCGAACAACCGGAGTTCGCCGTGGCGCAGCTCGGCGATGGTCGTCATCCGTTCCAGCAGCGCACGGTCGTGGCTGACCGTGAGCACCGTGCCGGAGAACTGACCGATCACCTCGTAGAGCCGCGCGCGAGCCACCCGATCCAAGTTGTTCGTCGGTTCGTCCAGCAGCAGTACCTCCGGCTCGGCGAGCAACTCGGCGACCAGTCCGAGCAGTACCGTCTCGCCGCCGGAGAGGGTGTCGAGCGTGCGATCGAGATGTTCCACCGAGTCGGCGACGTAGTGCAGGCCGAGCCGGGCGAGCAACGCCAACGCCCGCTCCTCGACATCCCACTGGTTGCCGACCAGATCGAAGTCGGCCTCGCTCCCCAGCCCGGATTCGATGCGGTGCAACGCTTTTCGCACCTGACCGATGCCGAGCACCGCGTCGACCCGCTGCCCCGCGCCCAGACCGAGGTCTTGGCGCAGATACCCGAGATGCCCGGTGACCGTGACGGACCCCCGAACGGGTTTCAGCTCTCCGGCGATCAACCGCAACAAGGTGGATTTGCCCGCACCGTTTCCGCCGACCAAGCCGATGTGACCGGGGCCGAGAACGGCGTCGAGCCCCTCGAAGACGGGAGTACCGTCCGGCCAGCCGAAAGTGAGATCGGAAAAAGACAGATTGGTCATGCCAGCTCCCAGAGGTTGCGACGAGACACGGCGCGCGAATGCGGGCCGCACGGTGGCTACCTCAAATGAGCAACGGCAGAACTCCGATCAACGGGAATACGACCTGTACAGGTTAAGCACAACTCCGGCCGCTGCGCCAGTGCGATTCAGATCACACGTCGTATGGAGCAGACGCGCCGATGACGGCGGCGACGGACGCGGGCAGCGGATAAGGGCGCTCTTCGGGCAGTGCCCGAGTCGCCGCTTCCAGCTTCCCTTCGGCTACCAGCTGTCGCAGCTGGCGCGCCTCCCCGGTGACATCGCGGATCCCGATGATCCAGCCGTCGAGGTAATGCCCGACGGCGACGCCGCCCAGGCCCACTTGCACGGAGCGGTACGCCAGCGGCCGACGCACGAGATCGCGTTCCGGGTCCCACTGGATCCGTACCGGAACAGATTTCGGCGGCGAGCGGCTTCCGCACGCAGCCTGCGTCAGCTCAGAGCTTGACGATCGAGGTCAGCGGGTAGTCGCCCTGCCGGGCACGCCCGCCGAGGAAGCCGAGTTCCAGCACCACCGCGGCCGCGGCCACTTCGGCGCCTGCCTGCTTGAACAGTTCCGCCGCCGCGGCGAGAGTGCCGCCGGTGGCGAGTACGTCGTCCAGCAACAGAACGCGACGGCCGGTCAGGTCGACGCCGTCCGCGGGAATCTCCAGCGCGGCGGTGCCGTATTCGAGGCTGTACTCCCGGCTGATCACCGGCGGGGGCAGCTTGCCCGCCTTGCGGACGGCGAGCACGCCGGTGCCGAGGGACGCGGCGACACCGGCGCCGAGCAGGAAGCCACGGGCATCGACGCCGGCCACCAGATCGGCGTCGGGTGCGCACGCGGCCAGGCAGTCGACCACGGCCCGGAAGCCCTCGGCATCGGCGAAGACGGGGGTGAGATCCGCGAAACGTACACCGGCTGTGGGGAAGTCGTCGTGCCAACGGGTCAAACGGTCGACCATCTCGGCAGCTCTGGTGGTCCGTTCGGCGGCTACATCCTCGGACTCGATCGCCGCGTGCTTGCTCATCGACACCTCTCCATGGTCACATCACCCACACCGTCTGTCACCGCTCGAGCACCCACCGGTCCATGTTCCAGCCGGTTCCGGCCTGGTTGGGAGCGGCGATCCCGTTGCGCAGCCCCTTGCCGAAGGCGATCGTGCGCGGGGTGGCGAACAACGGAATGCTCGGCAGCTCCGCCCACAACAGGTTCTCCGCCTCGGTGAGCAGATTCAGCTGTGCGGCCGCGCTGTCGTCGGCCCCGAGCTGATCGGTGATCGCATCGTAACGGCCGTTGCCGTACCGTCCGAAATTGAGACCGCTACCGGTGCGCAACGCGCTGGTCGCGGCCACTCCCGCGAGCGAGCCCGCCGGGCCGGGGGTCGACGCGGTGCTACCCAGGACGGCGTCGACCTTGCCCTCGGTGAGCCGTGCCGGAGTGAAATCGGGCGATCCGGCGTCCACCACGGTGATGCCCGCCGGTTTGCAGGCCTCGGCGATCATGGCGACGGTCTGCGCGCGCCGGTCGTCCGGACCCAGGTAGCCGATCCGGACGGTGGGGTTCGGCGCACCGGAGGCGGCGACGGCCCTGGTGGCGTTCGCCACGTCGCCGCCGGAATACTTGTTCGCCCCGCTGATGACCGCAGGGTAGAGCAAGGCGTCCTGTTGCACGATGTGCGCGTTCAGCGGCCCCGAGCCGAGCCCGGTCTTGGGCGCGTCCGGTACCTTGCCGAGCTTGTCGAACAGCGTCTGGCGCGGCAGGCACAGCGCGAACGCGCGGCGCGCCTCGACCGAGGCGAACACCCCGCCGGTGGACAGCGCCAGCTGCTCGGCGCCGCGGCCCGGCACGGTCTGCACCGAGAAACCGTTCAGGTTCAGGTCTTTCACCGAGTGCGCGCCGATGTCGAGCACGCCGACGGCGTTGTCGCCGACCTTCTTCTTCAAGTCGAAGGTCTTGGGCCACACGACGATCCGCCCCGTCGCCGGCTTGTTGCCCCACCAGCGCTCGTTGGCGACCAGCACCAAACCGTCCTCGCTGCCGAAGGACTCGATGCGATAGGGCCCCGACGAAGGGAACCGCGACAGGTCCAGTCGTCCGTCGGCCGGGATGGTCCATCCGGTGTTCCAGAACTCCGCGATCCTGCCGAGGGCGTTCGGATCGCCGGTCTGCAACGCAGACACGACGTTGGGCACGTTCGCCACTTGCGCCGCGACGTGCGCGGGCATCAACTCACCCGCCGTGAACAGATTGCGCCACGGCAGGTACCGCCGCCCCGGCCGGAACACCACCGTGGCATCCCGCGAACCGGGCTGACAGTCGACCCGCTCGATGGCGTCGTAGCCGCTGGTGCTCGCTGCGTCGAAAAGCGGAACGGGGCCCCGGTCACCGGGCTTGGTGAACCGCCCGCTGCGGGCGGCCCAAGCCAGTACCAGATCGTCGCAGGAGGTCGGCACCCCGTCGGAGTACACGCCGTCGGGGTTGAGGCGGTATTGGATGGTCTGCGACTCGCCCGGCACTTCCTTGGCGGTCCCGAAGTCGGTGTCGGCGACCTGCTGGCCGTCCGGCCCGGTGTAGAAGAAGCCGGTGAGTACCCGGGAGAACACCGCGGCGGACCCGGAACTCGCCCCGAGCGTGCTCGCGCCGTTATAGGTGGCGATGGTGGCGTCGGTCGCGTAACCGATGGAGGGCACCTGATTCTTGCTGGAGCAGCCGACCATCAGCCCGGCGGCCAGCGTCCCCGCAGCGAGCGCTCCGATCAGTCGTACCGCACTGCGTGGCTGTCGCATGAAACCCCTTGCCTGGTGTCAGTTCCGCCTCTTGTGCCGTTTGCCGCTCGGGCGCGCACCGGGTCGCGGCGCCTGCCCGGCCGCGCGCTGCTTGCGCGGCTCGTGATCCCGCCCCGCCGCCATGCTCGCCCGGCGCTCGGCCGCCACACCCGCACGGGCGCTCGCCGCACCGGCCCGCTTGGCCAGGACCTTCTTCGTGTGCGCCGCCACCGGACCCCAGCGTTCCTTGATCGAGACCAACAGCGGGGTCGCGAAGAAGATCGAGGAGTACGTGCCGACCAGCAGACCGACCAGCTGCACCAGCGCCAGGTCCTTCAGGGTGCCGACGCCCAGCATCCACACCGCGACCACCATCAGCCCGACGATCGGCAGGATACCGATCAAGGCGGTGTTGATCGAGCGCATGAGCGTCTGGTTCACCGCGAGGTTGGCCTGTTCGCCATAGGTGCGCCGAGTCAGGTGCAGAATACCGTGGGTGTTCTCCTCCACCTTGTCGAACACGACGACCGAGTCGTAGAGCGAGAAGCCGAGAATGGTCAGGATGCCGATCACGGTCGCCGGAGTGACCTCGAACCCGACGAGCGAGTACACCCCCGCGGTGACGGTGACGTCGAAGAACAGCGCCGCCAGCGCCGCGATGGCCATGTGCGTCTCGAAGCGGATCGCGATGTAGACCGCGACGAGCACGAGGAAGACCGCGAGCGCGATGATCGCCTTGCGCGTGATCTGGCTGCCCCAGGTCTCGCTGACGTCGGAGGTGCTGATCGCGGCCCGGCTCGGATTGCCGGACTTGTCCTTCGGCTGGAACTGGGTGAACAGCGCGCTGTTGAGCGCCTCCACCTGCTTCTGGTTCAGCGCCTCGGACCGGATCAGCATGGTGGCCGATCCGCCGGTGCCGACGGTCTGCACCGAGACCGGGTCGGTGCCGATCGCGCCCCGGTAGACGTCCTCCACCGCGCTGGTGGTCGCGTTCCCCGCCGGGAACTGGATGCGCGAACCGCCCTCGAAGTCGATGCCGAAGTTGAAGCCGCGGAAGATGATGCTGCCCAGCGAGACGAGCACGATCGCGGCGGTGATGAGGTACCACATCCGGCGTTTGCCGATGACGTCGATCGCGCCGGTGCCGGTGTAGAGGCGGTTGAAGAAGCCGTGCTTGGGCGGCTGCGGGTCGCCGACCGCGGCGAACACGTCGGTGATCTCGGTGGCGCTCGTCTTGTCGAGTGAGTGGGTGGTGTGGCTGTTGGTCATCGTCCTCACGCCTTCCCGAGGGCGGCCTCGGCCGCCTTCCGCTCGCGGGCGACCTGCTGGATCGCGCCGAGGCCGTTCACCGACGGCTTGGACCAGAACGCCGTCCGCGAGGCGAGCAGCACCAGCGGCGAGGTGACCAGGAACACCACGACCACGTCGAGGATCGTGGTGAGGCCGAGGGTGAACGCGAAGCCCTTCACCTGTCCGACGGCCAGGATGTACAGCACGGCCGCGGCGATGAAACTGACGGCGTTGCCGGACAGGATGGTCCGGCGGGCGCGCTGCCAGCCGCGCGGAGCGGCGGAACGGAAACTGCGCCCCTCGCGCATCTCGTCCTTGATGCGTTCGAAGAACACCACGAACGAGTCGGCGGTCATACCGATACCGATGATCAGACCCGCGATACCGGCGAGGTCGAGCGTGAATCCGATCCAGCGCCCGAGCAGCACCATGATGCCGTAGACCGCGAATCCGGAGGCCACCAGCGACAGACCGGTGACGAAACCGAGCATCCGGTAATAGGTCAGGCAGTAGAGCAGCACCACGAGCAGGCCGACGGCACCGGCGAGCAGGCCCGCCTTCAGCGAGGACAGACCCAGCGTCGCGGAGACCGTCTCGGCCTCGGAAGTCTGGAACGACAGCGGCAGCGAGCCGTACTTCAGCGTGTTCGCCAGTTCCTTCGCCGACGTGGCGGTGAAGTTGCCGGAGATCTGGGTGCGACCACCCTGCTGCGGGCCCTGCTGCACGACGGGTGCGCTGACCACCTTCGAGTCGAGCACGAACGCGACCCGCTTGTAGACGTACTCGCCGGTGAGCGCCGCCCACGCGTCAC
>NZ_BAFR01000124.1 GCF_000308435.1 Nocardia araoensis NBRC 100135
AGCGGCTTCACCGACTCGCCGCGCCGCACGCCCGCGTACAGCTGGTGCGCCATGAGCAGGAACCACGCTCCGGCCACCAGCGCCACGGCCGCGTAGATCACGCCGGTGGCGGGCACCAAGGCGAGCGTGGCGAGCACCGTCAGCCAGGTGTAGACGACGATCTGCTTGGTGACGGTCCGCTCGGTGGCGACCACCGGCAGCATCGGCACGCCCGCCGCGCGATAGTCCTCCTTGTAGCGCATGGCCAGCGCCCAGGTGTGCGGCGGCGTCCAGAAGAAGATGACGCCGAACAGCGCGATGGCGGGCCAGCCGATGCCGCCGGTCACCGCCGACCAGCCCACCAGCACGGGCATGCAGCCCGCCGCGCCGCCCCACACCACGTTCTGCGAGGTGCGTCGCTTGAGGCCGAGGGTGTAGACGAAGACGTAGAACAGGATCGTCGCGACGACGAGCAGGCCGCTGAGCAGGTTGGCCTGCCACCACAGCCAGGCGAACGAGCCGACGCCCAGCGCGACGCCGAACACGAAGGCGTTGCGGGTCGGCACCGCCTCCCGGGCCAGCGGCCGCTTGGCGGTGCGCTTCATGACCTTGTCGATATCGGCGTCCGCGACGCAGTTGAGGGTGTTCGCGCTCGCCGCGCCCATCCAGCCGCCGAACAGGGTCGCGAGGATCAGGCGGATGTCGACGGTGCCGCGGTCGGCCAGCAGCATGGTCGGGATGGTGGCGACGAGCAGCAGCTCGATGACCCTGGGCTTGGTCAGCGCGACATAGGCCAGCATCCGTCGCATCAGCCGGGACGGTAGGCCGGGACCCGTGAACCGGTCGGCCAGCGCCGTCGCGGAGGAGCCGTGCGCACCATCGCCACCCGGCTGTTGCCCAATCCGCACTGTCTCTCCTCGCACGCTGTGCATCGCATCCGGCATCGACCAGCAGTGCACTCGTCCCGGTGGTACGGGTGCGCCCGCGCCGGACTTCCGTCCGCCCCGGCGCCCCTTCCGACCGGTGCGGCGCGACTACTACTACAAAGGATGGTAGACCCCCGCCGCGCTCGCCCCTCCCGTCGCCCCCGCGCTACCGCACCGGAATGTGACGGGCCCTACGGCTCTTTTCACGCCGCCGCGGCAGCTTTCCCAGGAACATTCGACTCGTTCGCGCCATCCGCTCGCCCCTCCTCCTCGACGTCCACGACTCCCACGAGAGCCGTGGGCCGCTCGATACCGATCCGGTGCCATGAAAAATTTCGTCGACCCCGCCGAACCTGGCGAACCCACCGCGTGCACCGATCCGGGTTTCGTAGCAACTCTCCCGACCGCACCGGCGCATACCCAAAGCAGTCGCTTGCTCAGCAACGTCCCCCCGCACCGAAGGCGCGTCCTACGTGGGTGTTCGCGACCGGTCCGGCGTTCCGCGCGAGCGCGCCGCCAGCGCCGAAGACGCCCGCCCGACCCGCTTCGACACCCGACCTGCAAGGCCGCCAACACACCGCCGCCGCGGTCCCGGCCTGCGAAAAACCACCTGCGAACACGCAGCGCAATGGGCGCCGCGAAACCAACACAGGGTTAATGGTGTGCCGGTCAACGGGCACATCTAGGGTAGGTGGGTATACCCGGTTAGCACGCCGTAGCTGCCGCGCGATCATCGCCGTCAGAAACCCCACCCGCCGCCGACGAAACCAATGTCAGGAGAACCTCGGTCGTGTCGATCACAGACGACATCCGCGCCCTCACTCAGCCGAACCACCCGGACGACTGGACGGATCTGGACACCAAGGCTGTCGACACCATCCGGGTCCTGGCCGCCGAGGCGGTGCAGAACGCCGGCAACGGTCACCCCGGCACCGCGATGAGCCTGGCGCCGCTGGCGTACACGCTCTACCAGCGGACCATGCGCATCGACCCGAGCGATCCGAGCTGGGTCGGCCGGGACCGGTTCGTGCTGTCGGCCGGTCACTCCAGCCTGACCCAGTACATCCAGCTGTACCTGGCGGGTTACGGCCTGGAACTCGACGACCTGAAGAACCTGCGCAAGTGGGGTTCGCTCACCCCGGGCCACCCGGAATTCCGGCACACCGACGGCATCGAGATCACCACCGGCCCGCTCGGCCAGGGCCTGGCCTCGTCGGTCGGTATGGCGATGGCGGCGCGTCGCGAGCGCGGCCTGTTCGATCCCGCCGCCGCGCCGGGCACGAGCCCGTTCGACCACTTCATCTACGTCATCGCCTCCGACGGTGACCTCGAGGAAGGCGTCAGCTCCGAGGCGTCGTCGCTCGCGGGCACCCAGCAGCTGGGCAACCTCGTGGTGATCTACGACGACAACAAGATCTCCATCGAGGACGACACGACCATCGCGTTCACCGAGGACGTCGCCAAGCGCTACGAGGCCTACGGCTGGCACGTGCAGGTGGTCGAGGGCGGCGAGGACGTCGTCGCGATCGAGGCCGCGCTGGAAGCCGCCAAGGCCAAGACCGGCAAGCCCTCGATCATCGTGCTGCGCACCATCATCGGCTACCCCGCCCCCAGCAAGATGAACACCGGCACCGCCCACGGCGCGGCGCTGGGAGCCGACGAGGTGGCCGCCACCAAGAAGATCCTCGGCTTCGACCCGGACAAGAGCTTCGACGTGGACCCGGCCGTCATCGAGCACACCCGCAAGGCCATCGAGCGCGGCCGGAAGGCGCATGAGCAGTGGCAGCAGTCGTTCGACGCGTGGGCCGCAGCCAACCCGGAGAACAAGGCGCTGTTCGACCGCCTCTTCGCGCGGCGGCTGCCGGAGAACTGGACCGCGAATCTGCCCAGCTACGAACCGGATCCGAAGGGTATGGCCACCCGTAAGGCGTCCGGCAAGGTGCTCGCCGCGCTGGCGCCGGTGCTGCCGGAGCTGTGGGGCGGTTCGGCCGACCTGGCCGAATCCAACAACACCACCATGCCCGACCAGCGCAGCTTCGGGCCGGAGTCGATCTCCACCGGCATGTGGAAGGCCGATCCGTACGGCCGCACCCTGCACTTCGGTGTGCGCGAGCACGCCATGGGCGCGATCCTCAACGGCATCGCGCTGCACGGCCCGACCCGTCCCTACGGCGGCACGTTCCTGGTGTTCAGCGATTACATGCGCCCCTCGGTGCGCCTGGCCGCGCTGATGCGGGTGCCCGCGATCTACGTCTGGACCCACGACTCCATCGGTCTCGGCGAGGACGGCCCGACGCACCAGCCGATCGAGCACCTGGCCGCGCTGCGCGCCATCCCGGGCCTGAACGTGGTCCGTCCGGGTGACGCCAACGAGACCACCTACGCCTGGCGCACCATCCTGGAGCGCGACAGCAGCGAGCACAGCTCGCACTTCTCGGTGTCCGAGCCGCCGCACCAGGACGGCCCGTCCGGTCTGGCGCTGACCCGGCAGGATCTGCCGATTCTCGAGGGCACCAGCTACGAAGGCGTGAAGAAGGGCGGCTACATCCTGGCCGAGGCGTCCACGGGCACACCGCAAGTGATCCTGATCGCCACCGGCTCGGAGCTGCAGCTCGCCGTCGCCGCCCGCACTACGCTGGAGGAGCAGGGCATCGCCACCCGCGTGGTGTCGATGCCGTGCATGGAGTGGTTCGACGCGCAGGACAAGGCTTACCGGGACGAAGTGCTTCCGCCCGCGGTCGCCGCGCGCGTCGTCGTCGAAGCCGGTATCGCGATGCCGTGGCACCGGTTCGCCGGTGACGCGGGCGAGATCGTGTCGATCGAGCACTTCGGCGCCTCCGCCGACTACAAGACCCTGTTCCGCGAATTCGGTTTCACTCCGGAAGCCGTCGTTGCCGCCGCGCAGCGCACGCTCGAGAACGTGAAGGGATAAGCGCTCATGGCTCAGAACGAGAATCTCGCCGCCCTCTCGGCGGCGGGAGTGTCCGTATGGCTCGACGATCTGTCCAGGGACCGGATCCGCTCCGGCAACCTGCTCGAGCTGATCGAGACCCGGTCCGTCGTCGGGGTCACCACCAACCCGACGATCTTCCAGGGTGCGCTCAGCCAGGGTCACGCCTACGACGGCCAGCTGAAAGAGCTTGCCGCCCAAGGCGCCGACGCCGACGCCGCGATCCGCACCATCACCACCGATGACGTCCGCGCGGCCTGCGACGTGTTCGCTCCGGTCTTCGAGGCGACCGGCGGCGTGGACGGCCGGGTCTCCATCGAGGTCGACCCGCGCCTGGCGTTCGACGCCGACCGGACCATCGCGCAGGCGGTCGAACTGTGGAAGATCGTCGACCGCCCCAACCTGTTCATCAAGATCCCGGCCACCGAGGAGGGCCTGGCCGCGATCACCGCCGTGATCGCGGAGGGCATCAGCGTGAACGTCACGCTGATCTTCTCGGTGCAGCGCTACCGTGCGGTGATGGGCGCCTACCTGGAGGGCGTGAAGAAGGCCAAGATCGCCGGGCACGACCCCGCCAAGATCCACTCCGTCGCCTCCTTCTTCGTCTCCCGCGTGGACACCGAGATCGACAAGCGGTTGGAGGCGCTCGGCACCGAGGATGCGCTCGCGCTGCGCGGCAAGGCCGGCATCGCCAATGCCCGCTTGGCCTACGCCGAGTACCAGGACGTGTTCGACGGCGGCAAGCACACCTCCACGTTCCTGAACCTGGCCGCGTCGGGCGCGAACCGCCAGCGTCCGCTGTGGGCGTCGACCGGCGTGAAGAACCCGGAATACCCGGACACGATGTACGTCACCGAGTTGGTCGCCACCAACACCGTGAACACGCTGCCGGAGAAGACGCTCCAGGCGGTCGCCGATCACGGCGCGATCTCCGGCGACACGGTCAGCGGCAAGGCGCAGGAGGCCGAGGAGGTCTTCGATCGGCTCGCCGCGGTGGGTATCGACCTCGACGACGTGTTCGCGGTGCTCGAGCGCGAGGGCGTGGACAAGTTCGAGAAGTCCTGGGAGGAGCTGCTTTCCGCCACCGCCGACGAGCTGAAGTCGGCGTCGACCGGGAACGGCTGATCGATGGCCGGGACAGCGCCCGAGGATCGGCCCGACGCGGCCGAATGGCACAACCCGCTGCGGGACAAACGGGACAAACGGCTTCCGCGCATCGCCGGACCGTGCAGCATGGTCATCTTCGGCGTCACGGGTGACCTGTCTCGGAAGAAGCTGATGCCGGCCATCTACGACCTGGCGAACCGGGGGCTGCTGCCCCCGGCCTTCGGCCTGGTCGGCTTCGCGCGCCGCGACTACGCGGACGAGGACTTCGCGCGGGTGGTGCTGGAGGCGGTCAAGGCGCACGCGCGTACCCCCTTTCGCCAGGAGGTCTGGGATCAGCTTCTGGAGGGCATCCGGTTCGTCCAGGGCACCTTCGACGACGACGCGGCCTTCGATCGGCTCACCGACACCCTGACCACGCTGGACAAGGAGCGCGGCACCGGCGGCAATCACGCGTTCTATCTGTCGATTCCGCCGAACATGTTCCCGCTCGTGCTCGACAAGCTCTGCGCGCACGGTCTGGCCCAGACCACCGGGCCCGACGCCGCACGCAAGCCCTGGCGGCGGGTGGTGATCGAGAAGCCGTTCGGACACGATCTGAAGAGCGCGCAGGAACTCAACGCGCTGGTCAACGGGGTGTTCCCCGAGGAGCGGGTCTTCCGCATCGACCACTACCTGGGCAAGGAGACAGTGCAGAACATCCTCGCACTGCGCTTCGCCAACCAGCAGTACGAGCCGATCTGGAACGCCAACTTCGTCGACCACGTGCAGATCACCATGGCCGAGGACATCGGTCTCGGCGGACGCGCGGGCTACTACGACGGCATCGGGGCCGCGCGGGACGTGATCCAGAATCACCTGCTGCAACTGCTGGCCCTCACCGCCATGGAGGAGCCGATCAGCTTCGAGCCCAAGCAATTGCAGACCGAGAAGATCAAGGTGCTCTCGGCGACCAGGCTCATCGAACCGCTGGACGAGACCACCGCGCGCGGCCAGTACACCGAGGGCTGGCAGGGCAGCGAGCACGTGGTCGGGCTGTTGCAGGAAGAGGGCTTCGACCCGAACTCGAAGACCGAGACCTACGCCGCGATCCGACTGGAGATCGACACCCGCCGCTGGGCGGGTGTTCCCTTCTTCCTGCGCACCGGAAAGCGGCTCGGCCGCAGGGTCACCGAGATCGCGGTGATCTTCAAGCGGGCGCCGCACCTGCCGTTCGATCAGACCATGACCGAGGAACTCGGGCAGAACGCGCTGGTCATCCGGGTGCAGCCGGACGAGGGCATCACCACGCGTTTCGGCTCGAAGGTGCCTGGCTCCAGCATGGAGGTGCGCGACGTCAACATGGACTTCAGCTACGGCGAGGCGTTCACCGAGTCCTCCCCCGAGGCCTACGAACGCCTGATCCTCGACGTGCTGCTCGGGGAGCCGTCGTTGTTCCCGGTGAACGCGGAGGTCGAATTGTCCTGGCGCATCCTCGATCCGGTGCTCGACCACTGGGCAGGCGACGGTAGGCCGGAGCCGTACGAGGCGGGCACCTGGGGTCCGTCGTCCGCAGACGAGATGATCGCCCGCACCGGGCGGGAATGGCGGCGCCCGTGATCGTCGACATGCCCGACACCAAGACCAGCGAGGTCACCAAGCGCCTCGTGCAGTTGCGCGAGAGCAACGGCGTGATCACCATGGGCCGCGTGCTCACGCTGGTGGTATGCACGCTGGACAGCTCCGAGGCCGAGCACGCGATCGAGGCGGCGAACGAGGCCAGCCGTGAGCACCCGTGTCGGGTGGTGGTGCTCGCGCGCGGCGACCGGGAGGCCGCCACCCGGCTGGACGCGCAGATCCGGGTGGGCGGTGACGCGGGGGCGGCCGAGGTCATCGTGCTGCGGCTGCAAGGCGAGCTGGTCAGCCATGAGAGCAGCGTCGTCACTCCGTTCCTGCTGCCGGATACGCCGGTGGTGGCCTGGTGGCCGCGCGGCGCGCCGGAGTTCCCGTCCAAGGATTCGGTGGGCCGCCTTGCGGGCCGCCGCATCACCGACGCCACCTTCGCGGCCGATCCCCAGGCGACGATCAAGCGACGGCTGCAGTCGTATGCCAGCGGCGACACCGATCTGGCGTGGAGCCGGATCACGTACTGGCGGGCGCTGCTGGCGGCGGCCATGGACGAGCCGCCGTTCGAATCGGTGGACTCGGTGACGGTGTCCGGGCTGCGCGACGAGCCCGCCCTGGACATGCTGGCCGGTTGGCTGTCCGCTCGGCTGGGCTGCCCGGTATACCGGCGCACCGGCCCGCTGCGGGTGGAACTGCATCGTCCCACCGTCTCCATCGCGATCGAACGACCGCAGACCGGCCGCACCGCGACGCTGACCCGCACCGGCGAGCCGGTGCAGCGGATCGCGCTGGCGCGCAGGGAAACTCGTGACTGCCTCGCCGAAGACCTACGCAGGCTGGACGCCGACGAGATCTACGCGGAGGCGCTGGCCGGAATCGAGAAGGTGATCTATGAGTGAGCACACCGATTCACCGTTTCCCAGTGACACCGTCGAGGTACATCTCGACACCGAGTCGCTGTTGGCCGCCGCTGCGGCCCGCTTCGTCTCGATCGTCGTCGCCGCGCAGGCCGAGCGCGGGTCCGCGTCGGTGGTGCTGACCGGCGGCGGGACCGGCATCGCCTTGCTCGAACAGGTGCGCAAGTCGCCCGGCGGCATCGACTGGTCCAGAGTCGAGGTGTTCTGGGGTGACGAACGTTTCGTGCCCGCGAACGATCCCGAGCGCAACGACCTGCAAGCCAGGCAGGCGCTGCTCGACCATGTGCCGGTGGATCCGGCTCGGGTGCATCCGGTGGCCGTTTCCGACGGCGAGTACCCCGATCCCGTGGAAGCCGCCGCCGAGTACTCCGCGACGGTGCACGCCCACCTCGCCGAACACGGCGCGTTCGATCTGCACTTGCTCGGTATGGGCGGCGAGGGCCACGTGAATTCGCTGTTCCCGGATACCGACGCGGTGCGGGAAGCCCACGAACTCGTCGTCGCCGTGACGAATTCGCCGAAGCCGCCGCCGGTGCGGGTCACGTTGACCTTGCCCGCGGTCCGCCGCAGCAGGCACGTCGTGCTGGTGGTCAGCGGTGCCGGAAAGGCCGAAGCGGTCGCCGCGGCCATCGGCGGCGCGGATCCGGTGGACGTGCCCGCGGCCGGTGCGACCGGTACGGATTCCACCACCTGGTTGCTCGATCAGGAGGCCGCGTCCGCCTTGCGCTGAGCGGTCGCCGCCGTCACCGATCATCTCGTAAATTTGCCCGCCACCACACTAGTTTTTCGGAAGATCACCGTCGGATAATCCCGACGAACGGCGCAGTTTACGAGATGATCGGTCGGTGACCGATCAGGCAGTGGAGTTGGACGAGCGGTTTCGCACCGCCGTCGCCGCACTCGAACCGCGCCCCAGCCGTGCGGCGGATCAGCCGATCGCATCCGGCAGCGCGATCACCGGTGCGGCGTGCCTGGAGCTGTTCGAAGCACAAGCGACGAGCAGGCAGCTCGATCTCGCGGCACGCCGCCTCGGCCGCGCCCGGCGCGGTTACTACAGCATCGGATCGTCCGGTCACGAGGGCAATGCCGCCCTGGCGGCGGCCCTGCGGGTCACCGACCCCGCGCTGCTGCACTACCGTTCGGGGGCCTTCTTCGTGCACCGGGCCCGGCGCGTGCCGGGGCTCGACCCGATCCGAGACATCCTGCTCGGCGTGGTGGCCGCGGCGGCGGATCCGATCTCCGGCGGGCGGCACAAGGTGTTCGGCAGCGCCGCCGCCAACGTCATCCCGCAGACCTCGACCATCGCCTCACACCTTCCGCGCGCCGTCGGGTTGGCGTTCGCGATCGATCGCGCGGCCCGGTTGGGTGTGGCCGGTCCCTGGCCCGCCGACTCGGTGGTGGTGTGCAGTTTCGGCGACGCGTCGGCCAACCACTCCACCGCCACCGGGGCGATCAATGCCGCGATACACACCGCCCGCCAGGGGGTCGCGGTGCCGATCCTGTTCGTCTGCGAGGACAACGGCATCGGGATCAGCGTTCCCACGCCGCCGGATTGGATCCGGCAGGCGTACGGCAGCCGCCCGGGCCTGGCCTACTTCCACGCGGACGGATGCGCCGCCCTCGACGCGCTGACCACCGCGAACACCGCGGTGCGGTGGGTGCGGGAGCGCCGCGCGCCCGCCTTCCTGCGGCTGCGGACCGTGCGCCTGCTCGGTCACGCGGGATCCGACGTCGAAACCGCCTACCGTCGCCCGGCCGAGATCGCCGCCGACCTCGCCCGCGATCCGGTCCTGGCCACCGCACGGGTGCTGATCGAGTCCGGCGTGGCCACACCCGCCGACGTGCTCGGCCGCTATGCCGACATCGGCCGCCGCGTCGCCACGGCCGCCGAACTCGTCTCGGCGGAACCGAGACTCGCCTCGGCGGCGGCCGTGATCGCGCCGATCGCTCCCGCGCGCCCGGCGCTCGTGCGCGCCGACGCGCTGCGGACGGTCCCCATCCCGCGCGACGAGCGCGAACACGCCGACACCGGGAATGCCGTCGGTTCGCCGCACCGCCTCGACGGCACTGCGCGTACCGAGCCGATGACGCTGGCGCAGGCGATCAACGACACCCTCGCGAGCCTGCTGGCGCGCGACCGCGATGTCCTCGTCTTCGGCGAGGACGTCGGCCGCAAGGGCGGTGTGTACGGCGTGACGAAGGGTCTGCAGAAGACGTTCGGCGCCCGCCGGGTGTTCGACACCCTGCTGGACGAGCAGAGCGTCCTCGGCACGGCGCTGGGCTCGGCGTTGGCCGGCTTCGTGCCGATCCCGGAGATCCAGTACCTCGCCTACCTGCACAACGCCGCCGATCAGATCCGCGGCGAAGCCGCCACGCTGTCGTTCTTCTCCGACGGCCGCTACCGCAATCCGATGGTGGTGCGGATCGCCGGATACGCCTACCAGAAGGGCTTCGGCGGCCATTTCCACAACGACAACTCGGTGGCCGCGCTGCGTGACATCCCCGGTGTGGTGCTCGCCTCCCCGGCCCGGGCCGACGACGCCGCTGCGATGCTGCGCACGTGCGTGTCGGCGGCCCGCGTGGACGGCAGGGTGTGCCTGTATCTCGAGCCGATCGCGCTGTATCACACCCGCGACCTGCACCAGCCCGGCGACGACGCCTGGCTGGCGCATCCGTCTCCGGCCGAGCACGTCGAAATCGGACGCGCCCGCGTCTACGGCGACGGCGCAGACCTGACCCTGGTCGGCTTCGCCAACGGCGTGCCGATGAGCCTGCGCGCGGCGCGGCGCTTGGCCCGCCACGGAGTTCACGCGCGCGTACTCGACCTGCGCTGGCTCGCTCCCCTGCCGGTGGCGGATCTGCTGCGCCATGCGCGCGCGACCGGACGGGTGCTCGTCGCGGACGAGACCCGCCGCAGCGGTGGCGTGTCCGAGGCGGTGTGCGCCGCGCTGGTCGACGCCGGTTTCACCGGTCGCCTCGGGCGCGTCACCAGCGAGGACAGCTTCGTGCCGCTGGGTCCGGCCGCCGCGACGGTGCTACTCGACGAGGACCGGATCGAAGCCGCGGCCCTCCGCCTGGTGAGCGAGGCGACCGGCGCACCGCCGCGGCGCGCCGAGGCACGGTATTCCCCGGAATTCGATTCGGCCGGGGAATAGTGGAAATACAGTGACCACGACGGTGACCAGCAGCGGAAAGGACTCGCGATGACCACGGTGTCCATGCTCGGCGAGGTACGACCGGAGCACGAGCACACGGCAGACGGCGATCTCGTGCTCTTGCACTACCTGCGGTCGTTCCACAAGCCTGTGCTGGACGTGTGGTCGGCGGCCACCGAGCGGGGCCAGCTCGCCCGCTGGCTCGGCGCCGTCTCCGGCGGCAACGGCAATCTGACCATCGACCTGTTCGACGGTCCCGTCTCCGGCCCGGTCGCGGTGCGGGTCGACCACTGCCAGGCGCCGCACGAACTGGTCGTGCACATCGACGGCTGCCTGCTCGAAGTCCGGATGGCCCAGGTCGGCGTGGTCACCACCGTGGAACTGACCCGCCGCCACGTCTGCCCCGCCGACGCGGGCGCGATCGGCCCGCGCTGGCAGTACCTGCTCGACCGCCTCACCGCCTACCTCGACTACCAGCCGCTGCCGCGGTGGGCGGACTACCCGAAACTGGCCGGGGAATACCGCTAGGCCCGCGGCTCAGTAGAAGAACCCGGCGATACCCCAGCCGGGGCGAGCCTGCGCCTCCCGGATCCACTCGACGCAGGACTCGATGGCGGCGAGCACTTCGTGGTCGACCTCCTCGCGCTGCGGCGGCGTGGTCGACTCCCACTGCACGAGCGCTTCCGCGCACTGCTCCGGTGTCCATTCGCCGTAGCCGGGCAACTCGTCGGGCTGCGGCAGCGACGACGGCAGCGAGTGGTACATGAACGCGCGGACGCTCACCGCTTTGATGCCGAGCGTGGCCAGGCCGTCGTCGATGTGGTCCAGCCAGCGGCCGCGGAACGCCGAGAAGTAGCGGTTGTCCACGAACCGGCCGTAGAACTGGCAGATCGTCTGGTAGGCGTAGCCGTATTGGAAACCGTAGGCCGGGTCGAACGGGCCGCCCTCGATGACGGCGCGCACGGCCTCGTAGCGGGTGGGCGCGCCGGCCGCGATCTCGTCGGCGAACCAGTCGTCGTCGTGGGTGAGCTGGGCTTTGAATCGGCCGCCGATCATCCGCCGGAGCTTGTCGTCCTTGCAGCCGATGGCGCCCTTGATCCGGTCCAGCTCGACGACGTAGATGCTCAGGCTATAACTCATTCACCGAACATTAGCGGTGCCCACCGACACCGAACGCCGCTGAGCCCGAATACCTTTCGGCTCAGGCCGGAAGCCCGGCCGGATGCGCGGCCAGATGGGCGAGATGATCGGTGAGCAACGCGTTCACCTGCTCGGTCCGCTCCAACTGGACGAGGTGTCCGGCGCCGCCGATCTCGGTCACCGCGCGCAGGTCGGCGACGTGCCGACGCATGGTCGCCAACGGATCGCGGCCGCTGAAACCTTCCATGTCGGGATCCCGGTCGCCGTACAGGAAATACGTGGGCACAGTGACTTTCGCGTCCGCGAAGTCGGCGGTGAGCTCCCAGTTGCGATCCAGGTTGCGGTACCAGTTCAGTCCGCCGGTGAACCCCGTGTGTTCGAAATCCCTTGTCAGCACGTCCAACTCTTCCGCGCCGAGCCACCGCCACGGCAGCGCGGGCGCCTCCGGCAGCACGTCGAGGTAACCGGTGCCCTCGGCCGGGAAACGCCAGGTGTCCAGGTAGTGATAGTCGGCGCTCAGCGCGTGGTACACGCGGGCGAGGAATTCCCTGGGACGCGCACCGAGTTCCTCGTCCGCCACGCCGGGGGTCTGGAAGTAGTGCAGGTGCAGGAAGTGCCGAGCCGCCGCCTTGGCCCACAGCTGCGACGGAGCACGCGGCGGACGTGGGGCGAACGGGTTGTTCAGGACGATGACGCCACGCACCCGCTCCGGCGCGCGCAACGCCAGTTCCCACACCAGCGCCGCGCCGAAATCCAAGCCGACGAACACCGCCTGTTCGGCGCCGATGTCGTCGAGCAGAGCGAGCAGATCACCGCAGACCGCGCGATTGGTGTACGCCCGCGGATCGGCCGGGACATCGGTCTGTCCGTAACCGCGCAGATCCGGCGCGATGGCGCGGTACCCGGCCGCCGCGACCGCGGCAAGCTGGCGGTGCCAGATGTACCAGGTGTGCGGGAAGCCGTGGCAGAAGACCACCGGCTGCCCCGTTCCCTGCTCGGCGACGTGCATACGGACCTCGCCGGTCGTCACGAACCGGTGCGTCAGCTCCACTCGGGCCTCCAAAGCCTAGAACACGTTATCGTTTCACGGTAATGTTCCGGTTTCGTGAGCGGAATACCCGAAAGGCTCGAAGGCAAGGTAGCGGTGGTCACCGGCGCCAGCCGCGGCATCGGCAAGGGCATCGCGCTGGAGCTGGGCGCCGCGGGCGCCACGGTGTTCGTCACCGGCCGCTCGACGGCGCAGGGACGGCTACCCGGCACCGTACACGCCACGGCCGCGGAGATCGATGCCGCGGGCGGGATCGGGATACCGTTCGTGTGCGATCACCGCGACGACGACGCGGTGGAGCGGCTGTTCGAGCTGATCCGCACCGAGCACGGCAGGCTGGACGTGCTGGTGAACAACGTCTACAACTCCCCCGCCGCGGCCCGCTGGCTGGGCAAGCCGTTCTGGGAGGTCCCGCCGACGGCATGGGACGAGTCGTTCGACGTGGGCGTCCGGTCTCATTACGTGGCAAGCTATTTCGCCGCGCCGCTGTTGCTCGAGTCCGGCGGGCTGGTCGTCAACATCTCGTCGCCGGGCGCGCGCCGGTACATGCACAACGCGGTCTACGGCGTGGCGAAGACCGCCGTGGACCGGCTCACCGCCGACCTGGCGCACAATCTCGCGGGCACCGAGGTCACCGTGGTCTCGCTCTGGCCGGGCATCGTGGACACCGAACTGCTGCAATCGATTCCGGCCGACGCCGACGGCAGGCGGCTGGTCACGCTGCCCGGCGAGGGCACCTTCGACCTCGGCGACGCGCAGACGCCGCGCTTCACCGGCCGCGCCGTCGTCGCACTCGCCACCGACCCGGGGCGGCGCTCCCGCACCGGATTGCCCTGGCCGGTAGCGGATCTCGCCGAGTACTACGGGTTCACCGACATCGACGGGCGCGTTCATCGCCTCGACTGACTCCGATCAGAGCACACCGAGGAAGCGCTGCACCGAGCGTGGCGGGATCGGCCGGGAGCGCCACGCCACGTACACGTGCGACGGTGGCGCGTCGAGAATGTCCAGATAGACCACGCCGGGATGCGGCGCCCTGGTACGCGCCAGATCGGGAACCACCCCGATCCCGCGATCGGCCGCCACCAACTCGATCCATTCGTCGAAATTGGTGCAGCTGATGACGGGTCGGGTCGGGTCGACCGGCCGCCACGACGCCGCGTCGGTGGTGCCGGAAACGGTGTTGACCACCAGCGGCCGATCGGCCAGTTCCGACCATGACACGCGCGTCGCGCTCGCCAGCGGCGAGTGGGTGGCCACCGCGAGCACCCGCCGTTCGGTGGCGATGATCCGCGACGCCAGGTGACGCGGTAGCCGGGTCTCCTTGCGGTAGATCGCGATGTCGACCGTCCGCTCGCCGAGCGCGGCGAGCGGATCGTCCACGCGCCGCGGGGTGATCCGGCCACCCTGTTCCTCGTACCGACGACGGGTCGCGGCGAACCACGCGTCCGGCAGCAACCACGAGAATCCGACTTCCAGCGTGGCGCGCGAGCGCAGTTCCGCGGCGACCCCGTCGACATCGGCCAGGATGCGGCGGGTGTGGGCCAGCAATTCGGCGCCCTCGGAGGTGAGCGCGAACCGCCGCGACGTCCGCTCCACCAACCGGCAGTCGACCAGACGCTCCAGCTGCTGGATCGTCCTGGTCAGCGCGGGTTGGCTCAGGTGCAGCCTGCTCGCGGCACGGGTGTAGTTCGCCTCCTCGCACAATGCGAGGTAGGCCCGTAGGTGCCGCAGCTCCATATCCATGCGTCGAGCGTATACATCGTGCGTGGAAAGCATTTCCGGAGCGCTGCCCGGCACTCGTACGGTCGAACCGTGACCACTGTCGCCCTCGCCGCACCCCAGCGCCGCGGCCTCGCTCCCGCCGTGGCCGCGGCATCCGGCCTGGCCGCCGCGATGGGGGTCGGACGCTTCGTCTACACCCCCTTGCTGCCGCTCATGGTCGACGCGCACCGCATCACCGCGTACGACGGCGCCCTGATCGCGACCGCGAACTACGCCGGCTATCTGCTCGGCGCGCTGCTGCTCACCTGGCGTCCGGCGCTGCACGATCGCAGGGTCTTCCTGGCGTCGGCGGGACTGCTGATCGCGAGCGAGGCGTTGATGGCCGTGCCGGGGCCGATCCTGTTTCCCGCCGTCCTGCGCCTGGTCGCGGGCATCGCCAGCGCGGTGATCTTCGTCGCCTGCGCGAGTTTCGCGAGCCGTCCCGGCAGCGGCGGGCAGTCGGCGGGAATCGTCTTCGGTGGCATCGGGTTCGGCATCGCGTCGACCGGCTTGCTGGTGCTGGCGTTGCGACCGGTGCTGTCCTGGCAGCTGCTGTGGCTGGTCTCCGCGGCGCTCACCGCCGCCCTCTTGATTCCTGTGTGGCGTCTCGATATCCGCGCTGGGCACCGCGTCCCACGCGGCGCGGCGCGCGTCTCACGCTCCTGGCGTGCCCTGCTCGCCGCCTACTTCCTCGAAGGCCTCGGATACATCGTGATCGGAACCTTCTCGGTGGCGGCGGTGAGCGCGGAGCGCGGGCCGGTGACCGGCTCCGCGATGTGGATCGTCGTCGGCGCGGCGGCCGCGGTCTCGACCGTGCTGTGGGCGGCGGCCGCCCGGTGCTGGTCTCCGGCGGCGCTGCTGCCCGTCGCGTTGGGTGCGCAATGCGTCTCGGCGATGCTCCCGGCCGTGTCCGGTGCGCTCTGGGCCGCGGTGACGGCGGCGACGCTGTTCGGCGGGACGTTCGTCGGCATCGTCATGCTCGCGATGCGGGTCGGCGCCGAGTTGACCGATAGCGCCGCGGCGGCGCCGCTGACCGCCGGTTACGGCGCGGGACAGATCCTCGGCCCCGTGGTGGTGGCCCCGGTGCTCGGGACGAGTTACTCCGCCGCGTTCGTGATCGCCGCGGTGGTGCTCGGCGCGGCGGCGCTCACGGCGGGCGCGGTGACCGCCGGGATCAGGCGAACTTGATCTCCAGGCCGATGCCGAGGATGGCGATCAGCCAGATGACGCCGGTGAAGATGGTGACGCGATCGAGGTTCTTCTCCACGACGGTGGACCCGGACAGGCTGGACTGCACGCCGCCACCGAACAGGCTGGACAGACCTCCACCCTTGGCGCGGTGCAGCAGCACCAGCAGCACCAGCAGCACACTGGTGATGATCAGGAGGATATCCAGGAACATCCGCATGCCGGACAGTGTATGCGGTCGGTGCGACGGCACCGAATCAGGCACTCGGCCGGACCCTAGCGCCGATCGACCGCGACCAGATGGGTGACCTGTTCCGCTTCGTCGGCGCGGAACTTCGCGACGGCCTCTTCCCGTAGCTGATCCTGGGCGGTGAGCCGGACCTGATGCTGGTGCATGTGCTCGGCCCAGGACCGCACGACGAACGCCTCGACATAGCGGTCGATCACCCCGACGTCGCGATACAGGCGCCATTCCATCGCACCGGTGCGCTGCCGGGACCGCCCGACGAAGGCCATCGCGGCGAGGAACTCCTCGACGCACTCCTCCGAGACGTCGTAGTTGCGCAGGATCAGCACCGGACCGTCGTCCGGATCGGGTTCGACCACCAGCTCGGGTTCCGGCCAGAACGCCGACGGGGTGAGATCGAGCAGCTCGGGATCGTTGCGGATGGGCAGCCACACCGTGCTCACCGCGCAGAACGCCAACAGCGCGGCGGCCCACAGCAGCGCGGGCACCGAGCCGATCGCGTCGGCGACCAAGCCCCAGACCAGCGAGCCGATCGCCTGTCCGCCCATGAAGACCAGCAGGTACACCGACAGTCCTCGGGCACGCACCCAGGACGGCAGCAGCAACTGCATGGTCGAATTCATGGTGGACATCGCCAGCAGCCAGGCCAGGCCTGCGAACACCAGCAGGAGAAGCACCACCGGGACGACGCGCAGCAGCGCGGTGCCCGCCGACGCCAGTCCGAACAGGGTCGCGGCGGTGGTCAACCGCTGGGTGGGGGTCAGCCACGCGCGCAACCGCGACAGCGCCGCGGCTCCGAGCACCGCGCCGATGCCCAGCGCGCCGAGCATCAGACCGTACCCCGACGAGGACAGTCCGAGCCGATCCCGTGCGATCACCGGCAGCAGCGCCCACACCGCGCTGGCGGGTGCGATGAACAGGATCGAGCGCAGCAGCACCCGGCGGATGGCGGGCGCCGCGCGGATGAACCGGGTGCCCGCCTGCAAGGCCGCCAGCGGACGCTCGGTGGGCAGGCGCCGATCGGTCGCCGGGCGACGCCAGACCGTCAGCACCGCGACGATCCCGACGAACGACACCGCGTTCAGCGCGAACACCAGCGTCGGCCCGGACAGCGACACCAGCACCCCGGCCAGCGCCGGGCCCACCGCCCTTCCGATGTTGATGTTCATGCTGCCCAGCGCCGACGCCGCCGGGATCTGCTCGCGCGGAACGAGTTCCGGCTGGATCGCCTGCCACGCCGGCGCGGTCAGCGCCTGACCGCAGCCGAGCAGGAACAACAAGGTGAGCAGGACCGCGGGCGTGGTGTGCCCGGTCGCGGTCGAGACCGCGAGAACCATGGCCAGCACCGCCATCGTGGACTGCGCGCCGAGCAGCAACCTGCGCCGATCCAGCAGGTCGGCGATCACTCCGGACGGAATGGACAGCAGCATCACCGGAAGCGTGATCGCCGTCTGCACGAACGACACCAGCGCCGCCGCGTTCGGCTGATCGACCATGATCCATTGCGCGCCGACGGTCTGCATCCAGGTGCCCAGGTTCGACACCAGTTGTGCCACCCAGAGGGCTCGATAGACCGGCGAACGCAGCGGCGCCCAGGTGGAAATCGGGATCGTCGCGGCAGTGGTCACTCGGCGAAGCTTAGTCGCGGGACGAACACCGCCCGGACGCCACATCCGATGCCTGCGCCGCCGGTCGCGCCTGGGTCGCCGCGAGCAGCACCGCCGCGATGAGCAAGGCGGCGCCAGCCAGCCCCGCCGCGGTGAGGCGTTCACCGAGGACGATCGCCGCCAGCACCGCCCCGGTGAGCGGTTCGAGCAGGGCGAGCACCGCGGCGATTCCGGGACCGGCCGCCGTGAGCCCGCGGAAGTACAGGGTGTAGGCGACCGCGGTCGGCGCCAGCCCCAGCAGGAGAACCAGCGCGAGACTGCCGGGCGTCGGGTCGAACGCCACGCCGCTCGCGGCCGCGAGCGGAGCCAGCAGCAGAGCGCCTCCGGTGAAACCGAGGCCGGTGGTGGTCATCGCGTCGAGCCCTGGTACCGGCACCGCGTTGATCACGGTGACCGTCGCGAACGCCGCCGCGGCCGTCGAGGCGAGCACCGCACCCGCCAGTAGCCCGCCGGTACTCGTGCGGCCGGTCGGCACGCCGACCAGCAGAGCCAGTCCGCAGAGGGCGATGCCGATGGTCGCCGCCCGGCGCCGGTCCACCGCACGCCTTCCGGTGCAGTGCTCCAGCACGGCGACGACCACCGGCGACATGCCGATCGTGAGCAATGTGGCAAGGCTCACCGACGAGATCGTCACGGCGCCGAAATAGGCCGCCTGGAAGATCGCCGCGAGCACGGCCACCGCGCCGATCCGTTGCCAGGCCAATGGATCTCGCGGCCACGGCCGCCGCGTGCCCACGAGCAGGACCACCAGCAGCAGCCCGCCGATGGCCAGGCGGCAGGTGGCGACCGCGACGGGCGGGAGCCCGGTGGCCCGGTGCAGCAGTGTGCCGAGCAGACCGCCGGTGCCCCAGAGGATTCCGGCGCCGACGAGGTGGGCCAGCCCGGAACGGCCGGCCGAGGAGACAGATGAGGACATGAAAGATCGCGCTCCTGCGACGAGAGGGAGGGGGTCGCGGAAGCGAGGTGCGCAGCGATGCCGAAAAGGCGCGCTCACCGTCGGCGGCGCGCCGGATACCTACACCTCGCTCAGGAGGCGGGCGGCGGGGTGATGGGGAAGCATCGGTGCACGGCAACAGATACTAGTACGAGGCGCGGCGAGTCATCCCATGAGTTCCGTTTCCGCCTCGGTACGCTGCCGTCGCCGGGCCGCCGCGACGGGCGAAATCCGGGCGAGACGGCGCATCCTCGGTAGCATCGCCGCATGGTGGCACACTTGGCGCGGCTGGGGCCCGTCGTCCTGCTCGCCCTCTGCGCGATCACCGGGTGCTCGAGTGGCGAACCGAAGCGCGGCGCCGATGAACCGACCCCGGCGGGCCGCACCTTCATCTCGACCGAAGTCCAGGGCACTCCGATCCCCGGAGGCGGACCGCTCACGCTGGGCTTCACCGACAGCCGCATCTCCGCGGACGCGGGGTGCAACAAGTTCACCGGCGCGGTCTCCTTCGACGACCACGTCCTGCACGTCTCCGGGCTGGCCACCACCCTCATGGCCTGCGAGGACGATCGGCGCGGCGCCGACGAGTGGCTCAGCGGGCTGTTGAATTCCGAGCCGAGCTGGCGGCTCGACGACGCGCAGCTCGTGCTGCACAGCCCCGACCGCACCGTGACCTTGCTCGACAAGAAGATCGCCCGCCCGGACAAACCGGTCAAGGTCACGCCGTGGCTGGTCACGGCGCTCATCACGGACAACAGCCAGATCCGCTCACGCGCGCTCGACGAGGCGCAGCCCACGCTCGTCATCGCCGAGGACAACGGCGTCTCCGGTAACGCCGGATGCAACCGCATGACCGGCAGCGCCGAGGTGTCCGGCACCCGGATCACCTTCCGGATCGCCACCACGAAGATGATGTGCTCCCCGGAGGTGATGGAAGTCGAACAGGCCGTCCTGAAAACCCTGGACGGCAAAACCGCCGCCACGGTGGACGCCGACACGCTGACCCTGCGCAACGACAACGGCGCGGGCCTGGTCCTGCACGCGCAGTGAGCGCGCCCGCTACTTCTTCCGCGTGAGCACCACGCGATCGGCCACCCGTTCCGCCTCGCCGGGCGGCGCGAAGTAGATCTCCATGACCACCCGATCGGCCGACTCCGGCCGGATCACCGTGCGCATCGGGATGGTCTTACCCACGAACTGCGGGCCCAGGACACCCGGATCGGTGAATTCCCCGGCCATGACGATATCGGGATCGCCGCCACTGTTCTTCGCACCCTTGTAACTCATCGTCATCGGCGTGACGCTGTCGACGGTCGTCCATTCGTAGCGGTTGTCCGTCGGTGCGAATCCGAGCAGACCGAGCCGGTAGTACGGCTTGTCGCCGAAGGCTCCCTCCGCTTCCTCCCGCAGGAAATTGCCGCCGGTCTCGGCGATCCATCCCCACCGCGAGACGATCTCGCTCCTGATCGGATTCTCCGCCGTGCCACCCGCGATGTAGGTCGATTTCTCGCCCTTCCACTCCCCCACGAGCTGGTTCAGCCTGCGGTGCCCGGCGTCCTGCTGCTGCGGCTGCACCGCCGTCGCTGTGGCCGACGTCGCGTCGTGGTGGGTGTGCTCGTCAGCCGAGGTGTCCCCGGAACAACCGGAGAGGGTGGCCAGCGCGACGAGCGCGATCGGGAGTGCGGCGTACAGCTTGCGTGGCATCACGGAAGTCCTTGTCCGACTGAGAAATCGAGCCGCGTCATCATCGCACGGCCGGATCGCGTCCGTGGTTCACCGCTGGGAAACGCGCGACAGCCCGGTATCGCTGGAGGAGCGACACCGGGCTGTCATATGTAGTGCCCGTGTGTCAGGGCAGCGGGCCGCCCGCGGCTATGGCGGAGAGGGTGGCGAATTCGTCACCCTTGAGCGAAGCGCCGCCGACCAGCGCGCCGTCGATGTCGCTCTGCGCGACCAGTTCTCCGACGTTCTTGGCGTTCACCGACCCGCCGTAGAGCACGCGGACGCCCGCGGCGATCTCCGGCGAAGCGAGCTTCTCCAGTTCCCCGCGGATCGCGCCGCAGACCTCTTGCGCGTCGGCGGGGGTGGCGACCTTGCCGGTGCCGATCGCCCACACCGGCTCGTAGGCGATGACGATCTTCGAGATCTCCTCCGCCGTAAGGCCTTTCAGCGATCCGCGCAGTTGTTCGAGGTTGTACTCGACGTGCGTGCCCGCCTCGCGGATGTTCAAGCCCTCGCCGATGCACACGATCGGGGTGATCCCGTGCTTCAGCGCCTGCTTGGCCTTGGCCAGCACGGTCGCGTCGTCCTCGTTGTGGTACTGCCGCCGCTCGGAGTGCCCGACCACGGCGAAGGTGCACCCCAGCTTGGCGAGCATGCTCGCGCTGATCTCGCCGGTGTAGGCGCCCGACTCATGCACCGAGACGTCCTGGCCGCCGTAGGTCAGCAGGAGCTTGTCCCCTTCGACCAGCGTCTGCACGCTGCGGATGTCGGTGAACGGCGGGATCACCGCCACGTCCACCTTGTCGAAGTACTTCTCCGGCAGCGCGAACGCGATCTTCTGCACCAGGGCGATGGCCTCGAGGTGATTGAGGTTCATCTTCCAGTTGCCCGCGATGAGCGGTTTGCGTGCCATGCTCAGTCCTCCAACACCGCGATGCCGGGCAGCTGCTTGCCCTCCAGGTACTCCAGCGACGCGCCGCCGCCGGTGGAGATGTGCGAGAAGCCGTCCTCCGGCAGGCCGAGCGCCCGCACGGCCGCGGCCGAGTCGCCGCCGCCGACCACGGTGAACGCGCCCTTGCCGGTAGCCGTCACGATCGCTTCGGCCACCCCGCGGGTGCCCGCCGCGAACTTCTCGAACTCGAACACGCCCATCGGCCCGTTCCAGAACACGGTCTGCGCCTCGGTGAGCAGCGCCGAGAAGCGGCCCACCGAATCCGGGCCGATGTCCAGGCCCAGCCAGCCGTCCGGGATCTCATGCGCGGGCACCACCTTCGACTCCGCGTCGGCGGCGAACTTGTCGGCCACCACGATGTCGCGCGGCAGGTGGATGACGTCGGCGTACTGCTCGAGCAGCCGCTTGCAGGTGTCGACCATCTCCTCCTGCAGCAGCGAGGCGCCCACCGAAAGGCCCTGTGCGGCAAGGAAGGTGAAGCACATGCCGCCGCCGATCACCAGCGTGTCGACCTTCGGAGCGAGCGCTTCGATGACCGCGAGCTTGTCGGAGACCTTGGATCCGCCGAGCACGACCGCGTACGGCCGGTCCGGGTTCTCCGTCAGCTTGGCCAGCACCTCGACCTCGGCCGCGACCAGCTTGCCCGCGTAGTGCGGCAGCGACTGCGCGACGTCGTACACCGACGCCTGCTTGCGGTGGACCACACCGAACCCGTCGGAGACGAACGCGCCGTCGTCGCCGACCAGCTCGACCAGCGCCGCGGCCAGCTTGGCCCGATCGGCGTCGTCCTTGCTGGTCTCGCGCGGGTCGAAGCGGATGTTCTCCAGCAGCAGCACGTCGCCGTCGGTGAGGCCCTCGGACCGCGCCAGCGCGTCCTGGCCCACCACGTCACCGGCGAGCTGCACGTTGCGGCCCAGCTCCTCGGCGAGCCTGGCGGCCACCGGCGCCAGCGACAGCTTCGGATCCGGCCCGCCCTTCGGCCTGCCGAGGTGCGCGGTCACGACGACCTTGGCGCCCGCCTCGGCGAGCGCCTTGATGGTCGGCGCCGAGGCGATGATGCGGCCGGGGTCGGTGATCTGTCCCTGGTCGTCGAGGGGCACGTTCAGGTCGGAGCGCACCAGCACGCCCCGGCCCTCGACCCCCTCGCCGAGCAGGTCCGCGAGTGTCTTGACAGCCATGCGCGTCAGAGCGACTTGCCGACGAGGCCGATGAGATCGGCGAGACGGTTGGAGTAGCCCCACTCGTTGTCGTACCAGGAGACGACCTTGACCTGGTCGTCGATCACCTTGGTCAGCGGCGCGTCGTAGATCGACGAGGCCGGGTCGGTGACGATGTCGCTGGAGACGATCGGGTCGGTGTTGTACTTCAGGATGCCCTTCAGCGGTCCCTCGGCGGCGGCCTTGTAGGCGGCGTTGATCTCGTCGATGGAGGCCGACTTGCGCAGGGTGGCCGTGAGGTCGGTGACCGAGCCCGTGGGGACCGGCACGCGCAGCGCGTAGCCGTCCAGCTTGCCCTGCAGTTCGGGCAGCACCAGGCCGATGGCCTTGGCGGCGCCGGTGCCGGTGGGCACGATGTTCAGCGCGGCGGCGCGGGCGCGGCGCAGGTCGCTGTGCGGGCCGTCCTGCAGGTTCTGGTCCTGGGTGTAGGCGTGGATGGTGGTCATCAGGCCGCGCTCGATGCCGAACTCGTCGTTGAGCACCTTGGCCAGCGGGCCGAGGCAGTTGGTGGTGCACGAGGCGTTGGAGATGATGTTCTGGCTGCCGTCGTACTTGTCGTCGTTGACGCCCATGACGATGGTGATGTCCTCGCCCTTGGCCGGGGCGGAGATGACGACCTTCTTGGCGCCCGCGGCCAGGTGTCCCTTGGCCTTGGTGGCGTCGGTGAAGATGCCGGTGGACTCGACGACCACGTCGACGCCGAGGTCGCCCCAGGGCAGCGCGGCGGGGCCCTCCTTGATGGCCAGCGCCTTGATCCGCTGGTCGCCCACCACGATGGTGTCGTCGCCGTCGAGCGAGACGTCCTGGGGCAGCCTGCCCAGGATCGAGTCGTACTTGAGCAGGGTCGCGAGGGTCGCGTTGTCGGTGAGGTCGTTGACCGCGACGATCTCGATGTCGGTGGTGCCGAGCGCCTTCTGCGCCTCCACCGCCCGGAAGAAGTTACGTCCGATACGACCGAAGCCGTTGATGCCTACCCGGACAGTCACGTTATCGCTCCTCAACTTTCCAGCGGATCATTCCGATGTCCATTCACACTAACGTCCTGCCGTGACCTCTCCGACACGCACCTGGCTTTCGTGAGGACGCGATGCCTGGTCAGACGCCCGACCAACACGGGTACGGCCGCCGGAAAAACGCCGCGATCCCCGCGACGGAGGCGTCGCGGGGATCGCGCAGAGCGTGAACTCAGGCTTCGTCGAGCAGTTCGGCCGTGACGGCCGATTCGGTGTCCGGCACGCCCAGTTCCTTGGCGCGCCGGTCGGCCATCGACAGCAGCCGCCGGATGCGGCCGGCGACAGCGTCTTTCGTCATCGGCGGGTCGGCGAGCTGGCCGAGTTCCTCCAGCGACGCCTGCCGGTGCTGCACCCGCAGCTTGCCCGCGGCGGCGAGATGATCGGGCACATCGTCGCCGAGGATCTCCAGCGCGCGTTCCACCCGCGCCGCCGCGGCGACCGCGGCCCGCGCCGAGCGGCGCAGATTGGCGTCGTCGAAGTTGGCCAGCCGATTCGCGGTCGCGCGCACCTCGCGGCGCAGCCTGCGTTCCTCCCACACCATCCGGGTGCCGTGTGCGCCCATCCTGGTCAGCAGCGCGCCGATCGCCTCACCGTCGCGCACCACCACGCGATCGGTGCCGCGCACCTCCCGCGCCTTTGCCGTGATGCCGAGCCGCCGGGCCGCGCCGACCAGCGCCAGCGCCGCCTCGGGGCCGGGGCAGCTGACCTCGAGCGCCGAGGAACGTCCGGGTTCGGTGAGCGAGCCGTGCGCGAGAAACGCGCCGCGCCAGGCGGCTTCGGCGTCGGCGATGCTGCCGCCGACCACCTGCGCAGGCAGGCCGCGCACCGGACGGCCGCGGACGTCGAGCAGACCGGTCTGTCTGGCCAGCGCCTCGCCCTCCTTCGAGACCCGCACCACGTACCGGGAAGTCTTGCGCAGTCCACCCGCGCCGAGCACGTGCACGTCGGAGCCGTAGCCGTAGAGCTCGAAGATCTCCCGGCGCAGCCTGCGCGCGATGGACCCCATGTCCACCTCGGCCTCGACGATCACCCGGCCGCCGACGATGTGCAGGCCGCCCGCGAAACGCAGCAGAGCGGACAGTTCCGCCTTGCGGGAACTCACCTGCGACACCGTGAGCCTGCTCAGCTCGTCTTTCACATCGGCTGTCATCGCCACGGGACGCGCTCCTTTCCACCCAACCCGGAACGCACATCCTGACCCATGTGCCGTCCCTCGACTCGAAGCCCTGCCATTTGCGGCCGAGGTTGCCGGATCAGTTGATCCAGTGCGGCGGCAAGCTTTCCGGGGTGATGCCGGGCCGTTCCCGCTTCGGCGACATCGGAGAAGGTTACTCGCGCCCGCAACTGTTCGGCAGCCCTGGCCACATGTTCCCGCTCGCGGCCCTCCGGCACGGAGCCGGAATCGACCAGCACCTCATCGACGACGAATTCCGGTGCGTGCTGGGACAATACATGCAAATGCCGCTCCGCGGAGAACCCGGCGGTCTCCCCCGGCTCCGCGGCGAGATTGAGCACGAGGACTTTGCGAGCCCTGGTGTACACCAGGGCTTCCCGTAGCTCGGGGACGAGGACGTGCGGAATCACGCTGGTGAACCACGATCCCGGGCCGAGCACCACGACATCGGCGTGTTCGATCGCCGAGGTCGCCTCCGGACTGGCCGGTGGGTCGGACGGAATCAGCCGCACCCGCCGCACCTTACCCGGCGTCGTGGCGATGGCAACCTGACCGCGAATGCAGCGACTCACCCGCGGATCGGCCTCCAGCCCGGACACATCCGCCTCGATGTCCAGCGCGATCGGCGACATGGGGAGCACCCGGCCGGTGATGCGCAACATGCGGGCGACTTCGTCGAGCGCGGCCACCGGGTCGCCGAGCACCTCGGTGAGCCCGGCCAGGATCAGGTTGCCGACGGAGTGCCCGGCCAGCGCGCCGGTACCGCCGAACCGATGCTGCACGGTCCGCGTCCAGACGCCGTCGGCGTCCGCGGCCAAGGCGGCCAGAGCCATCCGGAGATCGCCGGGCGGCAGCACCCCCAGCTCGGCGCGTAGCCGCCCCGAGGAGCCGCCGTCGTCGGCGACGGTGACCACCGCGCAGATCTTCCTGGTCAGCCGCCGCACCGCGGTCAGTGTCGCGTACAGGCCGTGGCCGCCACCCAGCGCGACGATGCTGGGATTCGATTCCCAACCGGTCATTCTCGCCCCAGATCTCGATGCACGACCCGGACCACGTCGGCGGACTCCTCCGCCCCGCCGGTGACCTCGCTCATCAACTCGCCCAGTGCCTCGGCAATCGCGACGCTCCGGTGCTTGCCTCCGGTGCAGCCCACTGCGACCGTCATGTATCGCTTCCCCTCTTGGCGGTAACCGTTCGTGGTCAGCTCGACCAGGTGGTGGCAGGTGCGCAGATAATCCTCCGCACCGGGACGCGACAGCACGTACTCGCTGACCACCGTCTCCTGACCGGTATGTTCCCGCAACTCCGGTATCCAATGCGGATTGGGTAGAAAACGGACATCCAACACCATGTCCGCGTCCAGCGGAACCCCGTACTTGAAGCCGAACGACTGCACGGTGAGCTGCAACGTGGTGGGCGCACCGCCGCCGTAGGCCTCCTCCATCTTGCGGTGCAGCTGATGGATGGACAGCTCGGTGGTGTCGATCACCAGGTCGGCGGCGGCCTTCACGGCGGACAGCCGCACTCGCTCGGCGGCGATGCCCGCCGACAGCGTGCCGTCCTTACTCTCGCTCTGCAGCGGATGCCTGCGTCGCGCGAAACCGAAACGGCGGATCAGCACGTCATCGGACGCCTCGAGGAACAGGACCCTGGTGCGCACGCCGAGCGCTCGCAGTTGCTCGGTGACCACCGACAGATCCCCGGTGAAGAACCGGCTGCGCACGTCCATGACCAGCGCGAGGCGGCGGATCGGCGGCTTCGCGGAAGCGCCCAGCTCCACCATCCGGCCGAACAGCTCGGGCGGCAGGTTGTCGGCCACGTACCAGCCGAGGTCCTCGAGCACGCGGGCGGCGGTGCCGCGGCCCGCGCCCGAGAGCCCGGTCACGATCACGACCTCGACCTGCGGGTTCGCCCCGCCGACGGCGCTGGACGATGCCGCTCGTCCCGCGCTCGTCGGCGGGTTGCCCGCACTGCTGTTCGATTCGACGCGTGTCATGTCCTACCGGATCCGTCTCTGGGTGCCTTCCGATCATCGCGCACCGGTATCGGTATCGGCCGCAGACACAACGTACGCGAAACCGAAACTTCCGGTGCACTGTCGACTGACTATTCGGACTCGAGCGCCGCAAGGACCGCTTTCGCGGTCGCCAAACCGATGCCGGGCACCTCGGTGATCTCCTCCACAGTGGCCTGCTTCAGTTTGGCCACCGATCCGAAATGGGTGACCAGCGCGGTCCGGCGCGCCGTGCCGAGCCCCGGTACCGAGTCCAGGGCCGAGGCGGTCATCCGGCGGGAGCGTTTGCTGCGATGGAACGTGATGGCGAAGCGGTGCGCCTCGTCGCGGACCCGTTGCAGCAGATACAGCGCCTCGCTGGTGCGCGGCAGGATCACCGGGTCGCTCTCGCCGGGCACCCACACCTCCTCGAGCCGTTTGGCCAGGCCGATCACCGCGACATCGGTGATGCCCAGCTCGTCGAGCACCTCCGCGGCCGCGGCGACCTGGGGTGCGCCGCCGTCGACGACGAACAGGTTGGGCGGATAGGAGAACTTGCGCGGGCGTCCGGTACGGGGATCGATGCCGGGACGGGAGGTGAGGTCGAGCGCGTCGTCGTCGCTTCCGGTCGCGGCGAGGTCCTCGTGCTCCATCATGTCGCGCTCGCGGCGCAGCTTGAGGAACCGGCGGCGAGTCACCTCGGCGATGCTGCCGACGTCGTCGGAGCGGCCTTCGCCCGCCGCTTCCCGGATCGTGTAGTGGCGGTACTCGGACTTGCGGGCCAGGCCGTCCTCGAAGACGACGAGCGAGGCGACCACATCGGTCCCCTGCACGTGGCTGACGTCGACGCACTCGATGCGCAGCGGCGCGGTGTCCAGTTCCAGGGCGTCCTGGATCTCTTGCAGCGCTTGCGATCTCGAGGTCAGATCGCCCGCACGCTTGAGCTTGTGCTGGGCCAGCGCCTCCATCGCGTTGCGCTGCACGGTCTCGGCGAGCGCCTTCTTGTCCCCGCGCTGGGGCACCCGCAGCTTCACCGCCGAGCCGCGCAGGTCCGACAGCCACTGCTGCAGCTGCTCCACGTCGACGGGCAGTTCGGGCACGAGCACCTCGCGCGGCACCACGGCGGCGGGCTGCTCGTCGGCGGCCTGCTCGACCACCGCGACCTGCTCGCCGTAGAACTGGGTGAGGAACTGCTCGACCAGCGCGGCGAGCTCACCGCCCGCCTCAGGGACGTCGACGGCGTCGCCCGACTTGTCGACGACCCAGCCGCGCTGGCCGCGCACCCGGCCGTCGCGCACGTGGAAGACCTGCACCGCCACTTCCAGCTCGTCGGTGGCGAAGGCGATGACGTCGGCGTCGGTGCCCGTGCCGAGCACCACCGCCTGCTTCTCCAACGCCCGGCGCAGCGCCTGGACGTCGTCACGCAACCGGGCGGCGGTCTCGAAGTCCAGGTCTTCGGCGGCCTCGTGCATGCGGCGCTCCAGCTCCCGGACCAACCGATCGGTGCGGCCTGCGAGGAAGTCGCAGAAGTCGTCGACGATGGTGCGGTGCTCCTCGGCGCTCACCCGCCCGACGCACGGGGCCGAGCATTTGTCGATGTAGCCGAGCAGGCAGGGACGCCCGATCTGACTATGCCGCCGGAAGACTCCGTTGGAGCAAGTGCGCGCGGGGAACACCCGCAGCAGCAGATCGAGCGTCTCGCGGATGGCCCACGCGTGCGCGAAGGGGCCGAAATAGCGGACGCCTTTGCGGCGCGCGCCGCGGTAGACGAACAGTCGCGGGTATTCCTCGTTCAGGGTGACGGCGAGCACCGGGTAGGACTTGTCGTCGCGGTAGCGGACGTTGAAGCGCGGATCGAACTCCTTGATCCAGTTGTATTCCAGCTGCAGCGCCTCCACCTCGGTGGAGACGACCGTCCACTCGACGCTCGCGGCCGTGGTGACCATCTGCCTGGTACGTGGATGCAGCCCGGCGACGTCGGCGAAATACGAGTTCAGCCTGCTGCGCAGGCTCTTGGCCTTGCCGACGTAGATGACCTGCCGATGGGCGTCCCGGAATTTGTAGACACCGGGTTCGACGGGGATCGTGCCCGGCGCGGGCCGGTACGTCGCTGGATCTGCCACCCATCCAGGGTATAGACCGGGACCGACAGCCCGGCCGACGGCGGCTCTCGGCGGCGATCAGGGCACGGGGACGCCGAACCACGCCTTGGCTTCCGGGCGGCACAGCAGGTGCACGACGGCGACCGACGTGGCGAGCGAGTACCCCGCGGCGACGAGTCCGACAACGGGCGGGACGGTCGCGAGGTCCCTGATCGCCCAGCACCCGACGACCGCCTGCAGGAGCGCCAACGCGATCGTCAGCCTGCGCACTGTGGGCGCGCCCTCGGCGAATCCGAGCACGAGCAGACCCAGCGCCCACGCGACGCAGAACTGGGTGGACGCCGTGGCGGCCGCGTCGCCGCCACGCGTCAGATTCATCAGCACGGGATAGGCGAGACCGAATCCCGCCATCCCGGCGACGGCTTCCCGCACGTCCCGAACCGCCTCCGGCATGGCCGTTTCCACGCCGACGGAGGGCTCCTCACCGGAGAACGCCAAGCTCACAGCCGTACCCCCGTTGGTACCGAACCTTCCGGCGCATCTGCGAACACGCCGGAATCGCACGGTAACACGGTGACCTGGCGCCCAACTCGGACTTCGGCAAATGAGCAGGCGCGGATCGACCGGCCGGGCTACTCCACGAGACCGTGCCGCCGCAGCGCGGCCAGCAGCGCGTCCGGACGCTCGGCGGTGGGCAGGGCCTCGACCAGAGCGAAGCGGCTGCCCAGCGCCTCGGCGCCGCCGTCGGCCTCGGCGCTGTCGCCGATCATCAGGGCGGCCTCGGCGGGCACACCCAATTCCCCCAGGGCGGAACGGAAGATCTCCGGATCCGGCTTCATGGCGCCGACCTCGTAGGAGAGGGTGAACGCGCCGACCAGCCGATCCCACCCGCGCGCCGCGAACGACGGACGGATGTCGAACGGGATGTTGCTCACCACCGCGACCGGAACTCCCTGTGCCGCCAGCAGATCGAGGACGGCCGCGCTGTCGGGGTACGGCGTCCACTCCAGCGGGTCCAGCAGCCGGGAATACAGTCGTTCGGCGTCCTCGTCGGTGGGCACTCCCGACGCGCGCAGCACTTTCATCATCACCTTGCGATGCAGTGCGGGGTCCAGGTCGCGATGGTCCCAGGCGTACTGCGTCTCGTCGTCGAATTCGACGACGTGGTGGACCGGCGCCGTCATCCGCCGCATGATCTCGGCCTTCTCGTCCACGTCGAACGCCTGCCCATCCGGCCGGGTCAGGTCCGCGTACCAGGATTCGTCGGCCTCCAGGCGGAACAAGGTCCCGGAGAAGTCGAACAGCACCGCCTCGATCGCCACGCGGCCAGCCTACCGGCCGAGCGTGGCGCACCGCCGGGTCCCACGGTGACCATCCATACCGTCTCGACCTCGACACACGCTGCCGCCAGGGCGATTTCGCCGGTGGGAAGGAAACCGGCGCGGCTGTCGGCACCGGGGGTTAGAGTCCCGGCATGGGGCGCAAGCGAGGAACTTGGGTCGCCGCAGCGGCGGCGTTCGCACTAACCGTCGGGATGGCCACCGCCTGTTCGTCCGGCGAAAGCCAGGCAGGAGGTGTCTGCGAGACGGTGCCGAACGGCACACCGGTGACGGCCACCGCGGCCGGGTCCGCGGGCAGCGGCACCAAGGATCTCAGCACCAACCCGGAAATAGCGAGCGGCTATCGCGCGAACATGACGCCGGTGCGCACGCATACCTTCGCGGTGTCCACGGCGAATCCGGTGTCGACCAAAGCCGCGTGTGAGGTACTCCGTGACGGCGGCACCGCGGCGGACGCGCTGATCGCGGCACAGACGGTGCTCGGCCTGGTCGAGCCGCAGGCCTCCGGTATCGGCGGTGGGGCGTTCCTGGTCTACTACGACGCGAACACCAAGAGCGTGGACGCATACGACGGCCGCGAGGTGGCTCCCGCAGCCGCTACGGAGAACTATCTGCGCTGGATCAGCGATACCGATCGCACCGAGCCCAAACCGAACGCGCGGGCCAGCGGCCGCTCCATCGGCGTCCCCGGCGTGCTGCGGATGCTCGAACTGGCGCACCACGATCACGGCAAGACCGCCTGGCGCGAGCTGTTCGACCCCGCCATCGCACTGGCCGATCAAGGCTTCCCGATCAGTCCCCGCCTCGCGGGACAGATCGCGGAGTCGGCCAAGGACCTCGCCGCGGACGAGGACGCCAAAGCGTATTTCCTCAACCCGGACGGCAGCCCGAAGACCGCCGACACCGTCCTGACCAATCCCGCCATGGCCAAGACGCTCGGCGCCGTCGCCACAGAGGGCGCGCAGGCCTTCTACACGGGTGCCATCGCCCAGGACATCGCCGCGGCGGCGGGCCGGTCCTCCGGCGGACGCACTCCCGGCCTGATCACCACCCAGGACCTGGCCGGTTACCAGGCGAAGAAGCGCACCGCGCTGTGCACGGGATATCGCGAGCACGAACTCTGCGGCATGCCGAGTCCCTCCTCCGGCGGTATCACCGTCGCCGCGACCTTGGGCATGCTGGAGAACTTCGACCTGGCCGCCCTGCGGCCGGACAACATCGACCGCAACGGCGGCAAGCCCAACGCCCAGGCCGTGCACCTGATCTCGGAGGCCGAACGCCTCGCCTACGCCGATCGCAACAAGTACGTGGCCGACACGGATTTCGTTCCACTGCCGGGCAATTCGGCGCAAACCCTGCTGAATCGTGATTATCTGCGGCAGCGTGCCGGGCTGATCGATCCGAACCACAGCATGGGCACCGCGCAGCCGGGCGACTTCGGCCCCGTGCCGCTCGGCGCGGGCCCGCAACCGCCCGAGCACGGCACCAGCCACATCTCGGTGGTCGACAAGTACGGCAACGCCGCGGCGATGACCACCACCGTGGAGTCGGCGTTCGGTTCCTTCCACCTGGTCGACGGCTTCGTGCTGAACAACCAGCTCACCGACTTCAACGCCGATCCGCTGGGGGCCGACGGCGTGCCGATGGCCAACCGGGTGCAGCCGGGCAAGCGCCCGCGCAGTTCCATGAGCCCGACGCTGATCTTCGACAAGGCGCCCGACGGCTCGCGCGGCGAACTGACGCATGTCGCGGGCTCGCCCGGCGGTTCGGTGATCATCCAGTTCGTGGTGAAGACGCTGGTCAACATGTTCGACTGGGGCCTGGATCCGCAACAGGCGGTCTCCGCGGTCGCGTTCGGCGCCGGGAACAGTCCGTCCACCGGGATCGGCGGCGAGCATCCGGCGATCGACGCCACCGACAACGGCGACCACGACCCGCTGGTGCTGCGGCTTCGGCAGCTGGGCCATCAGGTCTCGGTGGCGCCCCAGTCCAGCGGACTCAGCGCCCTGAAACGCAACGGCGCCGACGGCTGGATCGGCGGCGCGGATCCGCGCCGGGAAGGCGCGGTCCTCGGCGATACGCACTGATCGAACCAGCGAACTGGTCGTAGTCGCTGACTGCTATCCCGCTGTGGCACGCCGAGCAATCGGCGTGCCCACGGCAGGCACGCGGCTATCTACTCCGGGTCATCGGATACACCACCGGGCCCCGGCCGATCGGCAGCTCACCGCGCGGCTCGAACCCGAATCGCTCGTAGAAGGGCACGGTGCCGCTGGTGTTGGAGATGAGGAAGCAGTCCTGCTCGGCCGACGCCAATCGCCGCTCGAGCAGCGAGGTCGCCAGCCCACGGCCCTGCGCGCCGGGCAGCGTCCCGATGGCGGCCAGGTACAGATGCGGCGTCGCCGGTCGGGCTTGCTCCATCCGCCGCCCGGCGGCCAGTGCCCGTGCCGCGCGCGGCCCCAAGGCGCGCAGCAAGGTCAACGGCTTCGCCGTCGGCGACACCACGTGCGCCGGTTCCCACAGCGCCACACAGGCGAGGTTGCCCTCGGCGTCGTGCCCGAGGTCGACCAGACCGTTCTTCCGGCGCGACGCGATGCGCGAATCCCAGAACAGGGGCAATGCCGCGCGCCGCCGATGCTCCCCCGGCCAGAAGTAGGTCATCAGTGGGTCGTCGGCGAAAGCCGCCGCGAGGACGGACGCACCTGGCTCCATGGCGGCGAGGCTAGACCAGCATGCGCACCCGCGCGAGCCGATAGCGGTCGCACACCGCGGCCGCTCACTGCCTCCCGGAGTACTTCGCGCCGAGTTCACGCAGGCGAGCCATCGCCTGGGCCGCATGTTCCTTGTCGTTCGAGCGGATCGCCAGCAGCGGCACGTAGTCGTCGTCGACCAACTCCAAGCGAGCCCAGGACTTCCGGTCCGGGAACGACACGCCTCGGATGTAGTCCCAGGGGAAATCGTTGTCGCCCAGGATGTTCCGCACGGACACACCCCGCGCGCCGGCCCGCACCCTCGGCCTGGTCAGCAGCAGCACGGCCGCGGCGCCGAGCAGACCTATCCCGATCATCGCGATCTGATCGGCCACCCGGAAGTTGACACCGGTCGACCCGCTGCGCAGCCAGATACCGCCCACGATGAACGCGGCCGCCACCAGCACCGCCGCGATCCAGGCCGTCCGCACCGCGCGCCGCGGCCGCACCTCGAAGTCCCACTCCGACGTATCGTCGGCCGGGCCCACGTTCCTCCGGAAGATACGGACGACCGGCATCGCTACGCGGACTGTCGCAGGGCGCGCAGCGTCAGCGCGGCGTCCAGCGCCGCGGCGGCCGCCTGCTCGCCCTTGTTCTCATGGGAATCCGGCAGCCCGGCCCGATCCAGAGCCTGCCGCTCGTTGTTGGTGGTGAGCACCCCGTTCGCGACCGGCGTGCCCTCGTCCAGCGAAACCCGGGTGAGCCCCGCGGTCACCGCGTCGCAGACGTACTCGAAGTGCGGCGTGTCACCACGGATCACCACACCGAGCGCCACCACCGCGTCGTGCGACTTGGCCAGCTCCTGGGCCACCACCGGCAGCTCCATCGCGCCCGCGCACCGCACCACCGTGATCTGCTGGACGCCGGCGTCCTTGGCCACCCGCTCGGCGTTCGCCAGCAGGGTGTCGCAGATCTGGGTGTGCCAGCGCGAGGCGACGATGCCCAAGGAGAGGTCCTTGGCGTCCGCCAGCGCGAAAGTCGGTACCCCGGTACCGCTCATCGATGTCCGCCTTTCGGAGTCTGTTCGCAGTTCAGTGCGCGGTCTCGCCGAGATCCAGCTCGTCGAGTCCGATCAGGTCGTGGCCCATCCGGTCCCGCTTGGTGCGCAGGTAGCGCAGGTTCTCCGCGTTCGCGCGCAACGGCATCGGCACGCGCTCGGTGATCCGCAGGCCGTAGCCGTCCAAGCCGACCCGCTTGGCCGGATTGTTGGTGAGCAATCGCATCGACCGGATGCCCAGATCCACCAGGATCTGCGCGCCGGTGCCGTAATCGCGGGCATCCGCGGGCAGGCCGAGTTCCAGATTCGCGTCGACCGTGTCGTGGCCGGAATCCTGCAACTGGTAGGCCTGCAACTTGTGCATCAGGCCGATGCCGCGGCCCTCGTGACCGCGCATGTACAGCACCACGCCGCGCCCTTCGGCCGCGACCATCTCCAACGCGGCATCCAGCTGCGGACCGCAATCGCAGCGCAACGACCCGAACACGTCACCGGTCAGGCACTCCGAGTGCACACGGACCAGGATGTCGTCACCGTCGCTGATGTCGCCGCGCACCAAGGCGACGTGCTCGACCTCGTCGTAGATGCTCTGGTAGCCGACGGCCATGAACTCGCCGTGCGCGGTGGGAATGCGCGCCTCGGCCACGCGCACCACGTGCTTCTCGTGCCTACGCCGCCACGCGATCATGTCCGCGATCGAGATCAGCGCGAGCTCGTGCTCGTCGGCGAAAACGCGCAGCTCCTCGGTGCGGGCCATGTGGCCCTCGTCCTTCTGGCTGACGATCTCGCAGATCACGCCCGCCGGACGCAAGCCGGCCATGCGCGCCAGATCCACGGCGGCCTCGGTGTGACCGGGCCTGCGCAGCACGCCACCGTCCTTGGCGCGCAACGGCACCACGTGGCCGGGCCGGGTGAAATCGTCGGCCTTCGCGTCGGCGTCGGCCAGCAGCCGCATCGTGGTGGCGCGGTCGGCGCCGGAGATACCGGTCGTGACGCCCTCGCGCGCGTCCACCGAGACGGTGTAGGCGGTGCCGTGCTTGTCCTGGTTCATCGCGTACATCGGCGGCAGGCCGAGCCGATCACAGTCGTCGCCGGTGAGCGGCACACAGATGTAACCGGAGGTGTAGCGGATCATGAAGGCGACCAGTTCCGGGGTGGCCTTCTCCGCCGCGAAGATGAGGTCGCCCTCGTTCTCGCGGTCCTCGTCGTCGACGACGACGACCGCCTTACCGGCGGCGATATCGGCGACTGCGCGCTCGATGCTGTCGAACCTGGTCACGTCTGCTGTGCTCCATCTCGAAATAGGTGCCTCACCACAGTACTGTGTCGTTTTGCCGCGACTTCGTCGCGGCGTGTTCGCGGCGCATGCTCGGTCTCGCTTCGCTCGAAAGACGTGGTCGCGGTCGAGACGATGCTCATCGAACCCGTACGGTCGGCGATCACCGTGACTCCGCGTGAGGGTGACGGCTCGGATGACGGCGTCGCGGCAGCTCTATTACGCATGCGATCTCCGCCGCGCGGCCTCGTGGGCGGGCGGGGACGAGCGAGGCGGCCACGGTCAGCCGCGCTGCTGGAGGCGTTCGACGTACTTGGCGATCACGTCGACTTCCAGGTTGACGGTGGTGCCGACGGTGGCGAAGCCGAGGTTGGTCAGGGAGAGGGTGGTGGGGATGAGGGAGACCTCGAACCAGTCCCGGCTGCCGGTTTCGGCGGGCCCGTCGGAGACGCCGAGGCCGGACACGGTGAGCGAGATGCCGTCCACCGTGATCGAACCCTTTTCCACGACGTAGCGGGCGATGTTCTCGGGCAGCGAGATCCGCACCACGTCCCAGTTGTCCGACGGGGTGCGCGAGAGCACGGTGCCGGTGCCGTCGACATGTCCTTGGACCAGGTGGCCGCCGAGTCTGCTGTTCAGCGCCGCGGCGCGCTCGAGATTCACTTTGGCGCCGACGTCCAGCTTGCCGATGCTCGAGCGGTTGAGCGTCTCCGCCATGACGTCGACGGTGAACGAGTCGCCGCCGACCACCTCCACGACGGTCAGGCACACTCCGTTCACGGCGATCGAATCACCGTGCCCGGCATCGGAGGTCACCAGCTTGCCCTTGATCGTCAGCCGCGCGGCGTCGGTCAGCTGCTCGCTGGCGACGATCTCGCCGAGCTCCTCGACGATGCCTGTGAACATGTGGTCTGACTCCTGTCGCGTCGTTGTCTTCCGGTTGCGGAACAGCCCGGGACCCGGCCGCTATTCCCGCACTCCTCAGCCTAGTGACGCGGGGTCGCGGTAGACAGCCGCGTTCCGGCCTGCCGAGGGCGGACGGGGCTCAGCCCCGGAACAGACCGCGTGGCGGGCCGAGGCGGGCGGAACCGGCCGGTCCCATCGGAAATGGAACGGAATATGTCCACACCCGCCGCGATCACCCCGGCGGACGGGGTAGCGAAAATCATTCGTAGGCATTCGGCGTACCGCACGAATTAATTTACCCCGCGGGGAGGTTGCCGATTCATGCTCGATACCCGAACGAAACACGGTTATAACGCAGATTCCGCGCTCGGACGACACCGGAGGCGATATCGTTACGCGGCCGACTTCCCACGTTCAACTTTCCCGACCATGCAGTCCGATGAGGCGTTCTACCAGGGAACATTTCGGGCGAACGGGAAGCCTGCCGCACGATGTTCACTCCTCGAGAAAGCCGGAGGACACAGTGGAAGAAATTGGGTTGTACACAGCTGGGGGCGCAGTGTGACCACATTTCTCGATTCGACGCCGGAAGTTCGCTGCTCACGGTATCGGCGCGAATTCCAGCTGCCAGCATCGATGGATCCCGGTTCGCACCGCATTCTCCTGCACATCGGCGTCGACTACGGCGCCGTCACCATGCCCGCCGAACTCGGCGAGCAGGTGCTGCGACAACTCGTCCAGGACGGAATCGCCGGGCCCGTCGTCGACCATCCGCGAGCCAGGCACTGGACCTTCCTCACCGGGCCCGCCGGGCCGGACGCGGTCAGCCCGGCGGTCTCGGCCGAATTGTTCCGCCTCTACGCGGCGGTGGCCTGCACGGGCAGCCAAGTGGTGCTGCCTTCACCGGACGACGAGCGCACCGGGTATCGCGTGTGGATCCGGTCACCCGAGGCCGGTGCCCGCCGCCCGTCGATCAGCGCGGTGATCGAGACGATCCGCGCGGTCGCCGGGCGCGCGACGCGGGCCCACTAGCCCCGTTCAGTGGGACCAGGCCGATGCCGCCTGGTTGCGCAGCTTCTCCACGGTGGCCGCGGGGTCGGCGGTGCTGTAGACCGCGGAGCCTGCGACGAAGCAGTCCACACCCGCCTCCGCGGCCGCCTCGATGGTGTCGGCGTTGATACCGCCGTCGATCTCGACCAGCAGCCGCAGCTCACCGGCATCGACCAGGTTCCGCACGATGCGCGCCTTCTGCAGCACGTCCGGGATGAAGGACTGCCCGCCGAAGCCGGGTTCCACGCTCATCACCAGCAGCGTGTCGAATTCGCGCAGGATCTCCAGGTACGGCTCGATCGGTGTGCCCGGCTTCACCGAGAGACCCGCCTTGGCGCCCGCGGCGCGGATGTCGCGGGCCACCGCGATCGGGTCGTCGGTCGCCTCCGCGTGGAAGGTCACGTTGTGCGCGCCCGCCTCGGCGTACGGTGGCGCCCAGCGGCCCGGATCCTCGATCATCAGGTGGCAGTCCAGGGGGATCTCGGTCGCCTTCAGCAGGCTCTCCACCACCGGGAGGCCGAGCGTGAGATTCGGCACGAAGTGCGCGTCCATCACATCCACGTGCAGCCAGTCGGCGCCTGCGACGGCCCGCGCTTCGTCCGCGAGGTGCGCGAAGTCTGCGGACAGGATGGAGGGGGCGATCATCGGAACGGCCGGACGCGGGTGAATCGGGTTGGACACAACGCCGGAGTCTAACGGTACCCAGGGTTGCCCAGCGCGGGAGTGGGTAGCCTGCATAGGGTGATCAATATTTCGGCGGAACAGGGGCTCTACAGCACCCCGGTGGAGATTCGGGTGGCGGCGTCGGTGACACAACTGCCCATCGTGCGTGGGCTCGCCGAAACACTCGTCCTACTCAGCGATTTCACGCTGGACGAGGTGGCCGACATCCGGCTGGCCGTCGACGAGGTCTGCTCGACCCTGATCGCGGTCGCCGCCCCGGAAACGAGCCTGAACTGCCGTTTCACCGTCGGCGACACCGAGTTGCTGGTCCGGGTCGACGGGCTGGCGGAAAAGCCGGGACTGCCCGATCAGCGCAGCTTCGGCTGGCATGTGCTGCGCACCCTCACCGACGCGGTGGAGGCGACCCAGGATTCGTTCGACGCGACGGTCTCCGGATATCCGACGACGGTCGAGTTCCGTCGGGTCCGGGGGAAGGCGTAGTGGCGGACGAAGACACCGTGTACGACTCCCAGCGCGACGACGACGCCGACACGCTGACCACAGAGGACGAGGTCGATGCCGAGGAGACCCTGGACGCGGCGGGCGCGGTTCCCGGCTACGACGACGTCGGATTGCTCTTCGAGCAGCTATCGGCCAGCGAAGCCGGAACGGCGCGGCACAGCGCGCTACGCGCGGAACTGATCAGTCGCTGCATTCCACTCGCCGACCACATCGCCCGCAAGTTCAGCGGGCGCGGTGAACCGTTCGACGACCTGACCCAGGTGGCACGGGTCGGGTTGGTGCACGCGGTGGATCGATTCGACGTCGAGCGCGGCTCCAACTTCCTGTCTTTCGCGGTGCCCACCATCATGGGCGAGGTCCGCCGGTATTTCCGCGACAACACCTGGGCGATGCGAGTGCCACGGCGCGTCAAGGAGACTCACCTACGCATCGGCGCGGCGATCGACAGTCTCTCCCAGTCCCTCGGCCGCTCTCCGACGGCGAAGGAGATCGCCGCCGAGCTGGATGTCGACCCGGACGAGGTGACCCAGGCGGTCATCGCGGGCAACGCCTACCAGCCGAGCTCGATCGACGCGGCCACGCTCGGCCGCGACACCGACGCGTCGCTCCTGGACACTCTCGGCGAGGAGGAGTCCCAGTTCGACCGGGTCGAGGAGTACGTCGCGATCCGTCCGCTGCTGGCCGGGCTGCCGGAACGGGAACGGCGCATCCTCACCATGCGATTCTTCGAATCGATGACCCAGACCCAGATCGCGCAGCAGATGGGCATCTCCCAGATGCACGTCTCCCGCATCCTGGCCAAAACCCTCGCCCGCTTGCGGGAGCAATCCAGCCGGGAATGACCGCGGTCAGCGGGGCTTGCGCAACGCGGCCAGGAACATGGCGTCGGTACCGTGCCGGTGTGGCCACAGTTGTGCCCCCGGCCCGTCGCCGACATCGGTGACACCGGGTAGCAGCTCGCGCGTGTCGAGCTGCTCGGCGCCGAGGCGGCGCACGGCATCGGCGACGATGGACACCGTCTCCGGCAGATGCGGGGAGCAGGTCGAGTACACCACCACCCCGCCTGGGCGCAGCAGATCGTATGCGGCGCTGAGCAATTCGCGCTGTAACACCACGAGTTCGCGGACATCCGCCGGCGTGCGCCGCCACCGCGCCTCGGGCCTGCGGCGCAGCGCCCCGAGGCCCGTGCACGGGGCGTCGACGAGGATGCGGTCGTAGCCCGGGGCCAGCCCACTGGCGCGGCCGTCGGCGACGTGCACGTCCACCGGCAGGTCGTGCACGGCCTTGCGCACCAGTTCGGCGCGATGCGCGGCGGGCTCGACGGCGTCCACCCGGAAACCGTCGATCGCGGCGATCGCGCCCAGCAGCGCGGCCTTGCCGCCCGGTCCGGCGCACAGGTCCAGCCAGCGCCCGGTGTCGGGGCCGTCGAGCGCGGCCCTGGTCAGCGCCAGCGCCACCAACTGACTGCCTTCGTCCTGCACCGCGGCCATGCGCTCGCGGACCGGCTCCAGCTTGCCCGGATCACCGCCTTCGAGATAGACCGCGTACGGCGACCAGCGGCCCTCCTCGCCACCGGTGACCAGCGCGAGTTCCTCCGCCGTGATATCGCCGGGGCGGGCCACCAAGTGCACCAGCGGGCGGGCGTCGTCGGCGGCGAGCACGTCGCGCAGTTCCGCCGCTCGCGCGCCGAGCGCGTCGGCGAAGGCCTGCGCGATCCAGGCCGGATGGGCGTACTCGAAGGCCAACCGGCCGACGGGATCGGCGGGCGCGAGCGCGTCGACCCACTGCTCGGGCGTCTTCTCGCCCGCACGCCGGAGCACAGCATTGACGAAACCGGCTTTGCCCGCGCCGAATTCGGCGCGTGTCAGTGCGACGGAGGTGTCGACGGCCGCGTGTGCGCCGATCCGGGTGCGCAGCAATTGGTAGACGCCGAGCCGGAGCACGTCGAGCAGGGGTCCGTCGATCTCCTCGACCGGACGGCCGGCGCCTGCGGCGATCACCGCGTCCAGCAACCCCAGCGACCGGCACGCGCCGTAGGCGAGTTCGGTGGCCAGCGCGGCGTCTCGACCCGACAGCCCCCGTTCTCGCAGCAATCCGGGTAGGACGAGGTTGGCGTAGGCATCGCGCTCCCGGACTGCCCGCAGCACATCCCTGGCGACCGATCGCGGCGGATCGGCATCGCCACGGTGTGATCGTCCAGCGGATTTGGCTCCTTGACGCGGCGCGGTCCGCGAACCCGCGCGCCCTCCGGTGGAACGATCCGATCGGCCCGCTGCCGAGCGTCGGCCGGTGGAGCCGCGCCGTTCTTCGTTATCACGACCGCCCGCCTCGGCTCGCCCGCCGCCGGCACGCCGTCCGGTGGCGCGTGTCCTGTCCGCACCGTCGCGATCCTGCTGCCGCCCGCCACCCTGCGCGCGCCCGCGGCCCGGCTCGCCGGAACGATTCGGCGCGGACTCTCGGTCGTCGCGCCGCCGGTCGCGTGCGTTGCCGTCACCGGGCCGATTGCCGCGCGTCATTCGACCACCGCGCCCGGCTGCAGGCGGGCGCCGCGCGCCCAGTCGAGCGCGGCCATCATGCGCTTGCCCTGCGGCTGAACCTGATCGAGCCGCACGGCAGTGGTCGCGGTGCCGACGAAGACGCCGGACTTGCGCACCTCGATCACGCTCTGCGGCAACTCCTCCTCGACCAACTCGACCGGCCCCAGCTTCAACCGGGTGCCGCCGACCTCGGTCCACGCCCCCGGCGCGGGGGTGACCGCGCGGATCCGCCTGCCGATGACCAGCGCGGGCAGATCCCAGCGCACGTGCCCGGCCTCGACGCCGACCTTGGGCGCGTACGAGACGCCGTCGGTGGACTGCGGGACCGCTTGCAAGCTCCCGTCCTCGACCCCGTCGAGCGTCGCTTCCAGCAGGCGGGAGCCGCTGTCGGCCAACCGCTGCAAAAGACTGCCCGCGGTGTCGGTGACGGCGATCTTCTCGGTCACCATGCCGAAGACCGGGCCGGTGTCCAGCCCGGCCTCGATCTGGAAGGTGGAGGCGCCGGTGATCTCGTCGCCCGCGTCGATCGCCGCCTGCACCGGCGCCGCGCCCCGCCACGCGGGCAGCAGCGAGAAATGCAGGTTGATCCAGCCGAAACGCGGGATGTCGAGCACCTGCTGGGGCAGCAGCGCGCCGTAGGCGACGACGGGACAGCAGTCCGGCGCCAACTCGGTGAGCCGCGCCACGAAATCCGGCTCCGACGGCCGCCGCGGGGTGAATACCGGGATGCCGTGTTCGTCGGCCAACCGGCCGACCGGCGATCTGGTCACCTTCCGGCCGCGCCCCGCGACCGCGTCCGGCCGCGTCACCACGGCGATCACCTCGTGACGCGCCGATTCCAGCAGACGCCGCAGCGACGGAACCGCCGGTTCCGGAGTCCCCGCGAAGACGACGCGCATCAGCGGCCCACCCCGAACGGGTTGGGCCGGCCCGCGGCGCTCATCGAGCGGGCCGGACGCACCGTCAAGCCCGCTGCGAACCAATCGGATTCGCGGATCACCCGCATCGCCTCCTTGCGCTGAGCCGGGTCGAGACGGTCGATGAACAGGACCCCGTCGAGATGATCGGTCTCGTGCTGCACGCACCGCGCCAGCAGCCCTTCGGCCTCCAAGGCGACCGGCGCCCCGTCGACGTCCACACCGGATGCCCGCACCCGCAGGGCCCGGCGCGTGTCGTAGCGCACCCCGGGAATCGACAGGCAGCCTTCCGGCCCGACCTGTTCCTCGTCGCCGACGACCTCCCACTGCGGGTTGACCAGATGCCCCGCGGCGTCGCCCGTGTCGTAGACGAATACGCGCAGGCCGACCCCGATCTGCGGCGCGGCCATCCCGACACCGCCGTCGTCGTGCATCGTCTCGGTCAGGTCGGTCACCAGCTGCCGCAGATCACGGTCGAACGCGGTGACCTCCGCGGCGCGGGCACGCAGGATGGGATCGCCGAACAGGCGAACGGGCTGGATGGTCACGGCTGGCTCCCGAAGGCGGACGAATACGGTCGCCCCATTCTAGTGAGACGACCGGAAATCCCCGATTCACCAGCCGGAAGCTGGTACAACTCCTATGCGGTCCGGGCGGGGTGTCGATCCCTCCGCCCGGCCGCCCGGAAAAGCCCTGGTCAACGGCCTGTCGGTGACACCTGACTTCCTTCTCACCTGCAGGTTCACAACGCATCGATGCATTTCAGTACCGAAGGTAACGGGATTGTGGTGACGGCGCCAACGGCCGAGGTCAGAGCAGTTTTGGTTGCTATGGCCGCAACGTCGGCGAAGGCAGCCGCCGCCAGGCTATCCAGTCGAGCACCTGCGGCCGTCGAATATTTTGAGCTCGAGCTTGCTCGACGTTTTTCGATGCCTTGACCGGCTGCACCTCACGGGTGGGGCGATCTCATCGAGGAAGCCATCGAGTTCGGCGAGCATCCGGCGCCATCCTGATATCCGCCAACCCCTGCACACCAAGCCCGTCGACCACAATGTGCAGCCGCGCTCTTCGTCGCCGCCTTATGTACGGTTCGGCGTGCCAGGGGCATTTCCGCGGCGAGTCCGCATCTCCAGGACAGCCATGAGCGCGGTCGGCACGACCGCCAGCACCGACGCGGCCAGTACCCAAGCGAAGGTCACCGCAAATGCCGACGCCGGATCGGGATGCTCGACGCCCTTGTCGTGCAGGTGTTGCTGCAGAACGACCACGAAGGCGGCGGTTCCGATAGAGCCACCGACGCGCTGCATGACGGTGAGTTGCGGTGTGGCGTCGATGATCTGGGACGGAGTGAGATTCCGCAGGGCGGCGGTCATGGCGGGCATGGCCGCCAGGCCGATGCCGAGGCCGCGCACGACCATCGCACAGCCGAGCAGCCAGTACGGGGTGTCGTCGGCGATCAGCATGAACGGAATGGTCGCAACACAGCCGACGAGCGCACCGAGCAGGCAGGTGAGTGCGCCGACCCGATCGTAGAGCCGAGCGGACATCCCCATGGCGACGGCCGCACCGATGCCCTGAGGCGCCATGAGCAGGCCGGTGTGCGCAGCGTCCTGATGCCGAACCAGCTGAAAGTACAAGGGCAGCAACACCATCGCCCCGAAAGTCACGGCTCCGATCACGAAGGTCGAGACGGTACCCGCCGTGAAGAAACGATCCCGCCACAACCTCAGGTCCAGCACGGGGTTCGGGATGCGTAGCGAGCGCAGCACGAACAGGGCGGTGCACACCGTTCCTCCGCACAGCGTGACGAGCACTCGCGTCGCCGTAAGCCCGTGTGACGCTGCCTCGGAGAGCCCGTAGGTGATGCCCACCATCCCCCCCCGAAACCAGGATCAGTCCCAGTGTGTCCAGGGCACCGGCCGGTTCGCCCGGCTCGTCCGCGGGCAGCAGCCGTGCGGCGAGCACCAGTCCGATGACACCGATGGGCGCGTTGATCAGGAAGATCCACTGCCACCCCGCGTATTCCAGCAATAGCCCGCCGATGGTGGGTCCGACGATCGGCGTCAGCACCATGGGTATGCCCGCGGCCACCATGGCTCTGGCAATGCCCTGCCGCCCAGCAGCGGTGACCAGGATCATCTGCCCGACGGGGATCATGACCCCGGCTCCGAGGCCCTGCGCGACCCGGGCGAGGATCAACAGGCCGACGCTGTTCGCGGCCGCACATGCGACCGAGGCGAGGGTGAACGCCAGCAGCGCACCGATATACAGCCGTTTGGCCCCCACTCGGCGTGCCGCCCATCCGGTCACCGGCAGCACCGCCGCCTGTACCAGCAGATACGCGGTGACGACCCACTGGATAGCGTCGAGGGCGCCGCCGAGGTCGGCGGCGAGTGATTTCACGGCGACATTGACGACGGTGGCGTCCAGGAACGCCAGAACCGCGCCGAACAGCACAACCACGACGGCCCGTCGCGCCTGCGGGCTGAGTGTCGGCCGCTCGACGGTCGCTTCCGATGCATTCGAGATGGTCACCGCTGAAGTGTCATCCATCTGGATGAACATGTCAACCAGATGGATGACAATGTAGCCGTTCAGATGACTCAATCATCCAGCGAGTTAGGATGTGCGAATGGCGACCGAGCCCCACACCACCGCGAACTCCACTCCTTCCGCCGCGGGCCGTCGTCCCCGCCGCGCGCCCAGCGCTGCAGATCGCCGCCGCGATGCCGAACGCTCGCGTCAGGCACTGCTCGACGCCGCGCTGGACGAGTTCGCCGCCAAGGGTTTCGACGGCGCCCGGGTGCAGGAGATCGCGGACCGGGCGGGAGTCAACAAGCAGCTGATCACCTATTACTTCGGCGGCAAAGAGGGCCTTTATCGAGAGATCCAGCGCGGCTGGCCCGCGGCCGAGGCCGAACGCGCGGACCCGGAGCTCCCTCTCGAGGAGGTCGCCGTGCGCTACCTCTCCGCAGTGCGGGAAGATCCGAGACCTGCGCGGCTGCTGGTGTGGCGGGGGCTCACCGGAAGCGGTGCCGCCACCGACTATCTCGAAGGGGCCGACACGGTCGAGACCGACCTGGCCAATCTGGCCAGAGCCCAGGAACGCGGAGAAATCCACCCGGACTTGGATCCGGCCTTCGTGCGCATCGCGGTCATGGGCATGATCCTGGCTCCCGTCATGCTGCCCGAGACCGCTTCGCAGGCGACCGGAAAACAGCCTGGCTCAGCGGAATTCGAGGAATACTACAGCGGGCAGTTGCGGACGCTGCTCCGTCTTCTAGGGCGGTGACACCGAGTTTCGTCGAGGCTTCGTCGCCGGCGCCGACGCGGCGCCGCGTGTGGGGCGAGGTGCAGACCTTGCGCTGACGCCCCGGGCGCTGGACCACTCGGTCAGCGCCCGGTCGACCCGCGAACTGCTGTCCCGGCGCCCGCCACGGCCTCACCGCCGTTTCCGAGTGCGTGGCTGCGCGATCACTGGCGACCGGGATTTCCTCGCCCCGTATGTGCAAGAGCGACAAGGCGAAATTGCCCCGGTGGCCCGGGTGCGAGAGCCGGTAGCCGACCGACAGGAACTGCGGACGAAGGCGGGTGATTGTCTATCAACATCAGTGCGCCGAACCCCATCCGGGCCCGCGTTAGGATCAAGGTGATTCGCGGCTGGCTGCCGATCGGTCGGGGGCGATTCTTTCGAAAGTCCTCGAGATCTACACCATAGCCGCGGGCGCGCAGCGCCTCATCCTCCTTTCGCTGGGGCGCACTGCCTGTACCAGTTCGAATTCTCTCGGCCTGCCCCGAAAAAGGATGACGGGGACTATCGATTACTGGGACGCGAAGCGCGTCCAGGACGAAATTCACCATTTCGCCGGCACACTCACACCGCGACCATTCAACGCGAACACATCGACGTCGCCAGCGACAGAACCGACCTGCCGCGGGGCCGGTGCGGGATCTGCTCGTGGACTACCTCGACGAGATCCGGCCCAGCGTGGACTACCTGTGGTCCAGTCCGCAGATGCGCGGTGGCGGTCAGCTGGTGTGCAGGACGAAGAAGAGGAAGCACAGGAAGCGCATGCCGGTTTCCTCGTCGTAGCCCTCGGGGAACAGCTCGCGGGCGGCGGGCAGAGCCGGAGGTTCACTGATGACACCAATACGGAATCCCGCGGTGGTGAACGCGTCGGTCATCGCGTGCAGCGGGCGGTCCCAGAAGCTCAACCGGGCGGTCTGTCCGCCCATGGTCCATTCCTCGACGCGGTTGCGGGTCTGAAAGTAGTTGGTGTCGCGCCCAGTCAAGCGCTGGCCGAGGAAGTTTGCGAAGGGATGCTCGACCGAGACCAGCAGCCGTCCGCCGGGAACCAGAACGCGCCGCAGCTCGGTCAGGGTCGGACCCCAGTCGCGCAGGTAGTGCAGAACCAAGGATGCCACAACATCGTCGAACGCATCATCGGGAAAAGGCAAGGGTTCGGCGAGATCAGCGACGTGTAACTCCGCGTCAGCGCCGAGGCGTTGTTCGGCCAGGGCCAGCATGCGGGGGCTGGCATCGATGCCGGTCATCCGCGCGCCGCGTGCCCGCAACGCGGCGAACAATGCGCCCGCGCCGCATCCCGCATCCAGAATCCGGCGCCCGCTCACCTCGCCGGCGAGGTCGAGCAGAGCAGGCAGGTTGTAATAGGCGTTGTGCAGGCCGGTCTCGTTCTGCGCGGTGTAGCCCTCGGCGAAGGCATCGTAGGCATTTGCCGGAGGTGGGTCGGTAGGGAACAGCTGACTTTCGGGGACCGGGAACATGAATCCATCGTGGCATGCGGTGCTCGCTCTCCACCTCGGGCGCGCGCCGTGCTGGCTTTCGCGCCCGACGGCACATCACCCCGGACCGCAGTGCCGACGGGCCGCAAGTACCGAATCCACCACGCGAACTTGCCAAGTTCAGAGAAGCATCCCGTCCCATTTCATCTCGATCGCCCACCGGCCTGGAGCATCGGGCGGCCGACCAGCGGTCGCGAGCATCGGCGCGGGCACGGACACACCCTCAGCGTATTCCTAGCGAATACCGACCCGCTGGTGTTGTTCGCTACGCTCAGGTACTGCGCCGACAGTCCAGGGCACCAGCCGAATCGCTTGACACAAAATGTCTTACGCTGAATATGGCGCATTTTGCGCTCACCTGACTTCAGGGACCTCCGCTGGATGTGGGTGGCGATGAGTGCAGGCTGCGTGGGTGGGGATTTCGGCCAGGTCTGTGGCGCTGGTGATTTGGGTGATACTGGCGGGGTGAACGGGACGTGGGAGGCGTGGGGTGGGGTCGCGGTGGCGGCGATCGCCGCGATACCGGTAGCCGGTCTCGTGGCCTGGTGGCTGGCTGGGCGGCGCGGGTGGCGGGCGGCGCTGTGCGATGTAGGGATGGTGACGGGTACCGCGCCGTGGTTGTGGATGATTCTCACGCCGACCGGAAGAGATCGTTCGGTGAATCTCGTGCCGCTGCGTGATCTGGCCGAGCAACTGGCCGACGACCGGGTAATCGAGCAGTTCGGCGGGAATCTGTTGGTCTTCGCCGCACTCGGCTTCCTGTTGCCGGTGCGCCGACCGTGGTTCGCCCGCTCGTACCGCATCCTGTTGGCGGGAGCGGCAGCTTCGATCGCGGTGGAGACTGCACAGTTCGCCCTCGCTATCGGCCGTCACTCATCCGTCGACGACGTGCTGTTGAACGCGGCCGGTGCATGCCTGGCGGGCCAGCTCTCACGACATCTGTGGGCGTCGCGCGCCGTTACCGACGACCGGTCCGAGCCGGCATTGCCCGAAGAGCCGACACAAGGCATCGTCTCCGAGCGATACGGCGTCGGCCAGCCGACCTTCTCCGAGTAGGGAGATCATCGAGAAGTGCGTGGCGAGGGCGCCGCGACCGACTTCCGCTCGATCACGCTCTGGCACCCTGATCAGAAGCCGGAAACCGGGTGGCTGTCATGGATATCCGGGGTCACGGCGACTCCAGCGCCGACTGGCCGCAGTACGATCCCACCGCCGTCGGACACGACATCGCCGCCGTGATCCGTCATCTCGGCGGGCCGGCCGTGATCGTCGGCCACTCGTTCGCAGCGAAGTCCGCCGGGCAGGTCGCCGTCCGCGAACCCGAGTTGGTGCGCGGGCTGGTGCTCGTGGGTGCCGCGGTGCGGCACGAGAAGCCCGGCTTCGTCATGGGGCTGGCCGCCAAACTCGTCACCGGCAATGCTTCGCTGTGGACGATGTTCCTGAAGACGCTGTACCCGGGCACCAAGCCCGCCGACTTCGCCGAATATCTGGCCGCGAACAAGGCGATGCTGCGCCGCAAGGGACACCTGGCAGCCTTGAGCGCCCTCACCGATTCGCTGCCCGCCGACCCGTCCCTGGACCTGTCGGACATCACCGCCCCGACCTTGATCGTCATGGGAACCAAGGACGGCGACCTCGCCGACCCAGCCGCCGAGGCGCAGCGGATCGCGAACGAGGTCTCCGGACCGTCCCGGGTCGCGATGGTGGACGGATCGGGGCACTACCCGCACGCCGACAACCCGGAATTCGTCGCGCGCACCCTCGTGATGTTCCTGAAGGAGCTGTGATGCCCCACGTGGGACACCTCCCCGTCGCCTCGACCTCCGCCGCGAAGGAGCCGTGATGCCACGCGCAGGACTCTCCCCCACCGCGGTGGTGGACGTCGCCGTCGCCGTCGCCGACGAGGGCCGGCCCCGCACCCTGACCCTCGCCGCGGTGGCCGCCCGCGCCGACGTGGCCACCCCGTCGCTGCACAAGCACGTCAAGAACCTGGACGAACTGGTGGACCTCGTCGGTGTGCGCGTCCTCGACGAACTCACCGAACGGGTGACCCGCTCGGTGGTCGGGCTCGGCGGCCCCGAAGCGGTGGGCGCTCTGTTGCGCGCCTACCGCGACTACGCCGTGGAACACCCCCACCGGTACGCGATGCTGCCCCAGAACCCGCGCGCGACACCAGGCTGGGACACCGCCAGCCACCGCCTGATGGACACCATCTTCGCTGTCCTGACCGGTTGCGGCGTCACCGGCGCAGACGCCGTGCACCTCACCCGCTGCATCCGCGCCGCCGGACACGGCTTCGCCACCCTGGAATCCCAAGGAGGCTTCCAGCTCGCCGAAGACATCGAGACGTCCTTCGCCACCTTGACCCGCATGGTGCTCAGCGCGCTGCCGTAACGATCGGTTCTCCGACACCCGCCCCTCCGGCGGTGTGGTCCAGATGCTCAGGTCGGTGGATCCGCGCGGCGGGTGCGGCACCGCGGTGGATTCCCCGGCCGGGGGATGTCCGGCCAGGATCCGGTTCAGCTCGACGCGCATCGGGACTGTCGGAACTCGCCCGCCCGCGATCGGTCAGTTCGGTGAGGATCCGCCCGGCCGGCTCGCAGAGTCGCACAGTGGTGTGCTGCGAGCAGGACCGCAACAGCGCGAACACTTGCCGCTCACCGATCCCCGCACACCAGCATCACCATCCTGTGGCCTGCTCGATCACCGAACGGCCGCCCTCGAACGCGAACCGATCGGCGTCACCAGCCGATCGGGGCTGTTCGATATCCACACCACACCCCTACCCGAGGTGCGGCGTGCAGAAAAAGAGGGGCGGCGTGCAGAAAACACGTACCCGGCAGGCGGGAAAATCTGTATCGCGGGGTGTAGACATTCGGGAAGACGGGGTGTAGTTTCTGTGTCGTTGGAGATGAGATGTCTGGTTGGCCGGGCAGGTGAACTGCACCGGAAGCAAGATCCACCATCCCCTCCGGCGGAGAAGAGAATCCGGTGCAGTCGGCCGGACCGCCGGAGGGGATGACGAACCCCCGCAGACACACCCCGGCAGCCCAGGAGGTGGTGACTGAACAGCTCTTCCCAGATTCCGCGTCCCGGCCTGTCACCGGGCGCGGCCCCCGCGGTCGGCGCTACCACCCGACCCGCGGGATCGACGTGAAACCCCCTCGATCCCAGGCCCCGGCGCAACAGGCGCCGGGGCCTGCCGACGTTGACCCCCAGAGGTGTTGTGCAGCCACCGAACGACCCCACCCACCCCACCGACCCCGCCGACGCTTCCAGCGCCGCCGACCGGCTCGATGACGAGGACTACCCCGCCTACAGCATGGGCAGAGCCGCGGAAATCCTCGGCGTCACCCCCGCCTTCCTACGCGGCCTGGACGCCGCCGACCTACTGACCCCGCAACGCTCACCCGGCGGGCACCGCCGCTACTCCCGCTCCCAGCTACGGATCGCCGCGCGGGTCCGCGCCCTGGTCGACGCCGGCACACCCCTGGAAGCCGCATGCCGCATCATCGTCCTGGAAGACCAACTCACCCAAGCCCGCGAACTCAACACCCAACTCACCCGACAAAACCCGCCCGCGCCCGACCCCGACAGCTGACCTCCGCTCAGCCGCCACCGCAGGCGCCCAACTCGGCCCACACCGTCTCGCCGCACCCGCGGCAGCCCACACCCCAACAGCAGCTGCCCAACCGATCAACCAAGATCAACCCCCGCCCCGCCGGTGCGATCCGGTCGCCGCACCCGCGCCGGCGCGGGCGAAGCATCCTCGACCCCCACCCGCACCCAGCCGCCGTGACCGGCCACCATCAACCGCCAACCCCGCGGCGCACGGGCACGCACCACAACACTGCCGGCCAACTCATCACACACCCCCACCACATCCTCCACGCCGACACCCGCGAGCGGGGCGAGCAGGCGCCGCACCGCAGCCCGCAGTCACCCCAACGACACCACCTCCAGACGCGTGAGGTGTCGAGAATCGAATCGATCTACGACACCGGTAGCCCGGTGAGCCGGGCGAGCGCGGCGAATCCATCGTCGGTGCCCGGCCAATGCGCGCGGACCGCGGCGCCGCCAGCGGTGCGGACGACGCTGCGCAGGACCGCGGTGATGATGATGGCGTCGTCGGCGTAGCCGATGACGGGGATGAAGTCCGGTATCAGGTCCAGCGGTGAGGCGAGGTAGGCCAGGACCAGCCACAGCCGGATCCGCACGCCGCGGGGCAGCGATCGGTCGGCGGCCAGGCGGCGGATCAGGCGCAGGGTGTCGGGCAGAATTCGTAGCGCTTCCCGAAGCATTCCGCCGCGTGGACGCACAACCACCAACGCGACGACCAATGCGAGCCAGGCCAGCAAGAGCGCGGCCGCGACACCGATCAGCAGATCCCACCAGAACGAACCGGTCACGTTCGATAGTCCACCATCTCGTGGTCCGTCACCGAAATCGACCTTCCAGCCAGCATAGCGTGTCGAGGACTCACCTCGACCTCCCCTCCGTGCGGCCCACGCGCACCTACCATCGCCGCCGCGCCAGACTGCCGAAGTGTTCAAGAATCGGTGAACCTCTACCGCTGGGTAGCGAGATTCCCGGTGTGATTCGCAGCGATGGGTGGCGGCGTTCTCGCGCGGTTGGATGGCGTTGGTGCCGGCGTGGCTGCGTGGTCAGCTGGGACCCTCGGCCCTGAAGCCGTCGAAGAGTCGGCCGCCGAATGTGCTCAGTGCCTGGGTGACGATGTCAGCCATCGGTTCGATGGCACCGAGTGCAACCGCCCGCACCCCGTCCGCCAGTGTCTGTGCGTAGTCCGTGCCGGTCTCTCGATCGAGGGAGCACAGCTCGCGGTGCAGCCATTTGCCGCTGCCTGTCCAGTGGCCGTGCCCGGTGAGCAGTAGGTCGGCGGTGGCCCGCCACAGGTTGACCGCGATCAGCAGGCGTTCGTTCTCGTCCGGAGAACTCGTGAGATCGTCGAAGAGATCGGTGATCCCGTAACGCGCGGCTTGCATTTCCTCAGCGGTGAGCGGTTGCGGACCGGCGGCCAGCTGCGCCGCGCATCTTTCCCGCAGATGTTTACCGCTGCCGTCGTTGTCGAGCAGGATGTGGCTCTGGCCGATCAGTCGCAGAGTGGCTGGCCGCCTGGCCTCGCGCTCTTTGGCGATGAAGTGCTCCATCGACGTATCGGTTTGCACAAACAGTTCCACTGGCCACCGGTGATAGAGCAGCGACTCGCGGTACGGTGCCGGCGGGCCCGAGAGCAGTACCGTGATGTCCAGATCCGATGTTGCCGTGGCGATCCCGAGCGCTGTGCTGCCGCCCAGCCAGGCTGCCCGTGCCTGGGGGAACCGCTCACACACCAGTTCCCGGGCGATCTCAAGTCCGTCGAAGCTCATGCCCCATCCGATCGCAGAGTCGATGGGCAGGCAACAGGAGTCTCGCGAACGATCGTTTGCGCACACCGACCTTCGGCATCAGCATCACTGAGCGGTCTGTTCGATCAGTTCGCGGCTCAGACCTCGCCGCGCGGAGATGGCACGGGAGATTCACCCATATCCGGGGGAAGAACGTCCCGCTCAGCTGCTCATACGCTGCACTGTGCGAATAGAAGAGCGCTGTGAGCCGTAGGCCGGTCACCGCTCTCGGTGACTTGGCATGTGCGGCCGCGCGAGTCCTCAGATAGGTCTGACCGGCAACCTGACGGCTGGGAAGGGGAGATGACATGGGTCAAGATTTCAGTGTCGACATCACCGCTGCTCCGACGGTGAGCGGGAGTTTGGCTCAGGCGTTCGGCAGTACGTCGCACACCATCACTGATCAGGAAGTGAGCGCGTTCGGGCTGACCAGTTCGAACATGAGGCAGAGCTTCGCGAAGGTCATGGGCAGTGGGTCGTATCTGCCCGACTATGTCTGGCTGCGTGCCCCCACCCCGCCGGAGGGCAACAAGTACAACGACTTTCATTGGGACGAGGTCAGCACCACCCTCGAGGCGGTCGATGCGCAGGTCATCAGTGTCAACAGCAAGCCTGTGATCGCGCACCATGTCACGTGGACGAACAACCTCGACCACTCTGTGCACTACCACGCGGATATGTCGATCAGTAAGACGGTCTCCACCAGTCAGAGCTGGTCGCAGAGCCAATCCGTCTCGGTCAACCAGGAGATCACCTACGGGATCAAATTCGCCGACATCGGGGGCAGCATCGGCGGAGAAACAGGTTTCACGTATACGAACAACTGGGGTGAGACTCGAGGACAAGAACAGAGTGTCACGGTCGGTGTCAGCGAAGGCGCCGACGACGATGTACCCGCGCACTCGGCAGAGACCGCGTATCTCTTCGCCAACCTCGGATCGCTGACAGCCCGCGTGACCTACAGGGCCACCCTGGCCGGTACGGTCTGCGGCTGTTACGAGCACAAGTACAACGGTCACTGGTTCTGGGGTATCGACCCGAACGCCTTGCTGGACAACGCCGGCCTGGCCACGTCCGTACTGATCACGCAAGACGTCAATGTCGATTTCTACAGCGACGCAAACGTCGAAGTCGACCCCGGACCTTTCGACCCGAACAAGCAACCCAGCCAGAAGACAACAATGCACTTCTCGCGGGTACGCCCAGGAGCCGGCGAACCGAAATCAGCCCTGGCTGCCGCTGGAGCTGGATCCACCAATCGGTGACCGCGGACTGAGGACAGCTACGCACAAACGGCCCGCTCGGCATCTTCCTCGCCGGGCGGGTCTGCGAGTGATCCGCTGCCTGTCTCCCGCGATACAACCCGCATGATCGGCCACCTGCTGTGGCGTCAGCCTCGGAGTCACAGTGGTGTTGAGAATCGTTCGGTTCCCGGACACCCCGGCACCTTCTGCTCCAGAAGGCTCGATCACCTGCACCGGTCGGTGTCGATAAGACCTGTCGGAAAGCATTGGGTCCTCACCGACCTGGCCAACGCCAACTAGCCCGCCACTACCATCCTGCATACCGCGGCGACCTGGGTGTCTTCGCCGAGCACTACGACGGCGACCTGGCGGTGATGGGCGTGGAGCCGGTGCGGGCGTTCCTGTCCGGGATCGCCTCACAGTCGTCGGCCACCCGCAAGCGGAAGCGGGCCGCAGTCTCGGCGTTCTGTCGGTGGGCCTCCGGCATGACCGGCTAGCGGCGAATCCCATGGACCGCGTCGACACGATCACTGTGCCCAAGCGGCTGCCGCGCCCGGCCCCGGCCGCCGACGTGCGCCGAGTACTCGACGGGATCTGCGCGCGGCGGCCGCGTAAGGACTATGTGTGCGGCGCCCGCGCCAGCGAGGCGGGTGGGCTGTATGTCGAGGACTTCGACCTCGCCCTCGAGGACGAACACGTCCGCGTGCACGGCAAGGGCGGCAGCGTACGCACCGTGCTGCTGGACGACCGCGGTTACGTCGCCCTGCTGCGGATCTACCTGACCCGGACCGATTCATCTCGGGGCCGATGTTGCGCGCCAGCATCAACGGCCGCGGGGGTCGCTGTCCTATTCGGCGGCATATCACCGGTGGCAGCGCTATTGCGCCGCAGTAGGAGTCGGCATCGATATACACCAGTTGCGCCACACTCACGCGACCGAGCTGATCAACGGGGGTGTCTCGATCGAGGTGGTACGCAGGCGACTCGGGCACGCCTCCACCGAGACCACTCAGGTGTACGCCTTGCTCGCCGACAGGGTCGCCGACCACGAGATCCGCGCCGCCCGGCGACGGAGGACCATTGTCTGAGCTGCGAAACCATCGCTGGACGCCGGGAGGACATGAGGTCAGCGGGGTGCCATTCGTCATGGTCCCCGCATCGGGCAGTCCAACAAGTCGCGTCCGCACCCGTACTCGTGGCCCTGAGCAGGCGATGAGGATATGGCGCCGGGCGGGCGAAGTTGGTTCAGTGGTGTTGTGACCGGTACCAGCGGGAGGGGTCGACGGGGTGGAACCGATGGCGGTGGTGGCGGCCGCGGTCGCTGCTGGAGCGGATGGTCGGAGTGATGCGGGGAGGACGGAAACGTTCGCCGCGCTGAAGGATTGGCTTGGTGACCATTACCCGGGTGTGGACACACGGGTCGTGGAGCGTGAGCCACGGTCGGCTGAGGGGCAGTTGGCGCTCGCGGAGGAGTTGTTGCGGGCAGGCGGCGCCGATGATGGGGAATTGCTCGCGCGTGCCCGGCGTGTTCTTCAATTGTCGGCGGAGTCGGTGGTGGGTGTGCGGTTATCGCGTACGAGTGTCGAGGGGGGTATCGATATCGACTCGGTGAGGTCCATCGGGCACGGTGTCGTCGCTGAGGACACGGTCGCCGATTCCTTGCGGATCAGTGGCATCCAGGCCGGAGCGCAGCACACATCGGAGCCGTTGCCAGGGGTGGCGCAGAGTGTTGCCTCCGCGCAGGTCCTGCCGATCACTGTGATTCTGTCGAATGTTGTCGCGGGTGGCGATATCGAGATCGACGGCGCGCCGGCGCCTGCCGGCCTTGCCGAGTTGGTCGAGCGTTTGGCTCCCGATGGCGGACTCCCGACCATCGACGATCTGGATCCGTACCAATTGGGTGCGACCCCGTCTCGGTATGGCGAGGTGGGCTCTCACGGTGTCGCCGATCCATACGTGCCGCGCACCGCGGGGGATGTCGAACGGCGCGTGGCCGAGGCGTTGACCGGTGAGCGTCTGGTGGTCGTGACCGGTCCGTCGAAGGCCGGGAAGTCCCGCACTCTGTTCGAAGCGGTGCGTGCTGGTCTGCCGGGTGCCCGGGTGTTGGTGCCGACAGTGGATGCGCTACATCGTGTTCCGTCCTGTGTGCAGGTGCGGGAGTGCGACGCTGCCATTGTCGTGTGGCTCGACGACCTGGACCGCTTTCTCACCACACGTCATCCGCTGACGCCGGCGTTGCTGACGCGTATCACTGATCGCGGTGGGCCGACGGTCGTGGTGGCGACATTGCGTAGCGAGGCCCGCGACCGGCTGCGTGACGACATCGGCGACCTGACCCGTGACATCCGCGTGCTGCTGCAGCAAGCGACGACGATCGAACTGCGATCCACTGCGGACGAACAGGTCGAACACGATTCCGCGGTCGCGGCCTATCGGTCGTTGGATCTCGAACGGTATCGCGACCGGGGATATGGGTTGGCCGAGGTTCTGGCGGGCGCGCCGGAGTTGTTGGACCGATACGACAATGCCGAGCCTGTCGTGCGTTCGATCATCGAGGTGGCTGTCGATTGGACGCGGATCGGTCGCCGAGACCTCATCCCTGAACCCGTACTGGTCGATCTCGCCTTCCGGGCTGTACGCGATCGTCGACCCGATCTCGAGCTCGATCCCGACGCCATCGCCGCGGCGATCGCCAGTGCGCGCCGACCTGTCGAGGACGCAGGCCGCGTCGCCGCGCTGGGCACGGAGTGGTTGACCGACGACGTTCGTGGATACCGAGCTTTCGACTACCTGGTCGCCGCGGACGACGGCCACCACGATCGGCGACCACGTCCCATCGCCGACTATTTCTGGTCCGAGGCGACCCGCGACGCGGACACCGACGCGTTGGTCGCGGTCGGGTTCGCCGCGCACTTGCGGCACCGCAGCGACCTCGCTATAGCGATTACTCGACGTGCTGCAGAGACCGCCGACCCCATGGCAGCGCTCAATCTCGGATCCTTCCTCGCTCAGGAAGGCAGCAATGCTGAAGCCGAAACCTGGCTGCGACGCGCGGCGAGGGCGGGCTATCAGGAAGCGATGACCTATCTCGGTGTGGTACTGCACATGAGAGGCGAGAACACCGAGGCCGCACAGTGGTGGCGTCTACTCGCCGAGGCCGGTAACACTGCCGGAATGGCCAATCTCGGCATCATCCTCCAACAGAACGGGCAGTCCGCCGAGGCGGAAATGTGGATGCGGCGGGCCGCGGACGCCGGCTATGAAGGCGGTATGTACTCGCTGGGTACGTTGCTCTACTACCAGGGCCGCACCGACGAGGCCGAGATCTGGCTCCAACGCGCCGCCGCAGCCGGTTTCCCGCCGGCCAGGATCCATGTCGGTCTCACCCTTTACCGGGCAGGCGCGACTGCGGACGCGGAGAGGATGTTCGGCGAGGGCGCAGAGGCGAGTGACCCGGAAGCGATGTTCTGGCTTGCGAACCTTTTGTTCCTCCGTGATGAGTTGACCGAGGCCGACCGGTGGTGGCAGCGTGCGGCAGAGGCCGGTAATCGTGACGCGGCCGTCCAACTCGCTTGGTCGCTCGACCGTCAGGGATCAGTCGTCGAAGCCGAGCAGTGGTGGCTTCGCGCCGCCGAGGCAGGTGATGCGCGAGCGATGGCAACCCTCGCCGCCGCCCTGCACAAGCGGGGCGATGACGCCGAGGCAGCGGTGTGGGCCCGACGCGCCGCCGCAGGCGACATTCCGAACCGCGTATTCAAATCCGTGTACGGACGTGAGGACGGCTCGACCATCGAATCATTCGGGGTAATGCTGGCAGAACCGCGCGATTCGGCCGACGCCGAGGACTCTGTGCGCCGCGACGCCGAGGCGGGAGATCCCAACGCGATGAACGATTTCGCGGCCGCACTCCACGATCGTGGAGAACATGCCGAGGCGGAAGCCTGGTGGCGTCGCGCAGCCGATACCGGCCAGCCCAACGCGGCCATCAATCTCGGCGTTCAGCTCTACACTCGCGGTGAGTTGGCTGAGGCGGAGGCCTGGTGGCGCCGCGCCGCCGAAGCTGGGAACCTCGACGCGATGTCCCGCCTCGGACATGTGCTGCGAGAGCAAGGCGCCGAGCCCGAGGCCACACAGTGGTGGCGGCGCGCTGCCACACAAGGACACGCCAACGCCATGCATCGGCTCGGAGCCATGTTCTACGAGCGCCACGACCTCACCGAGGCCGAAACCTGGTGGCGCCGCGCCGCCGAAGCGGACGACAGACCCTCAATGGCCGGCCTCGCAGCCATCCTGCTGGACCGAGGCGAGACCGACGAAGCCCTGACGTGGTTCCGCCGATCTGCTGACTCGACCGGGCCGGCAACCGCATACGCCCTCGGATCGACCCTGCTGCGGAACGGAGCGAAGGACGAAGCCGAAACCTGGCTGCGGCGCGCCGCCGAGGCGGGCAACCACGACGCGATGGGCGAACTCGGGGTGATCCTCTACGAGCAGGGGGCGACAACCGAAGCCATGAAATGGTTCCAGCTGGCCATAGACACCAATCCACAGGCTGCCGACGCCGATGTCCTGATCTTCCAAGCCGGCGACACCTCGATCACCTGGGTCCGCGAACACGAACCCGAACAGTCGTCCGCACGCCGCGACGACTCGGGACCGCGCAGATGGTGGCGCCGCAAACGGCGGCGAACGCAAGGCTGAACCGGCCAAGCTCTCCACCAGCGGCGACACCGATCACATCTCGAACCAATCCGACTTCGCGTGGTGCGCCGAGCACGAGCTGCCGCCATGACGGTCGATCGTCGACGAGTTGACGGCCGAACCCGTCGAATTGTCCAGATAGCTCCGCCGAAGCGGTGAAACCCGTTCGAGCGGACATCCGGAAGATGCAGGCCCACGTGTCGCCTCGGGCACGACAGCAACCTCTGGGCGTTCTGCGCACCCGCTCGGCGGCAGTCCCCGGCGGGCATGCCGCCGTGTCGGATGTCGTCGTTAATCTGCGGGTATGGTCAACCCGGATACAGCACTGCGCCGCCTTCTGCGCGAAACAGGAAAACTGCTCCAGCCGTACGGGTTCCACGGCACCGAACCCACTTGGACGCGCGTCGAAGCGCGCGGTGTCGCCTCCGTCGGCCGGACTCGGGTGACCCGCACGTGGACCGACGGACAACAGGTCCTCGGGTTCGGGCTGACCTTGACGGCCACCCCCGCCCCATGGTGGGAGTACTGCAATTGGCGCAACACACGACTGGGCCTGCCCCACGTGCCGCTGGAATCGGCCACCGGCCCCGGCCTGATCGACTTGCACTCACTGTCCGACGAACTGACCACGCCGTGGACCCTGCGGGTCGACCCGGCACAACCTGGTCAGCACGCGCTGCAATCCGACATCGACACCATCCGCGACCAACTTCCCCGCCGCGTACACGCCTACGCCCGCAGAGCGCTACGCCTGGTGGACGCCGATCGCTATCTCGAGGAGCTGACGGCCCGACCCGATCCCGGGATCCGGACTCGAGAAGCGATCATCGTCTTGCTCGCCGACCGCGGACCAGGACCGCGCCTCGACGAGGCGATACACCGCTTCCAACAGTGCATCGCGGGACCGGACGCCTCGACCTACGCGGAGGATGTCATCACTTACGCACGCACTCGAACAGCGGTCGGCCAAGTCGTCGAGCGATGAGTTCTCATTCTCGGCGAGGTCGGGCGATCATTCCGCCGATGCGGTTGGAGCCGGAGGACATTCGGCTCGCCAGGGTGCAGGCACGACCGCGACGAGCGGACACCGACGGACCGGTCGGAAGAGACCGTGGCACCGTGATCGCCGGACGCCCTGTTCGGCAGCGTCTCGGCGCCGGTCAGGAATTCTGTTCGGCCGAGCGCGGGGCGCGAGCCCAGGAGGCGAGGATCTGCAGGCGCTGAGCGGAGGGTGAACCGGGTTCCGGGGTGTAGATCATGAGGATGTGGCCCGGTTCGGCGGTGATGGCGAGTTCTTCGTAGGCGAGGACGAGGTCGCCGACATCGGGATGGCGGAAGCGTTTGGTGCCCGAGCCGTGGGTGCGCACGTCGTGAGCGCCCCAGAGCCTGCGGAAGGTCTCGCTGCGGGTGGACAGTTCTCCGACCAGGCTCTGCAGACCCCGGTCGTAGGGGTCGCGGCCTGCTTCGGTGCGCATGATCGCGACGCACATCTCGGCGAACACCTCCCAGTCGGGATAGAAGTCGCGGGAGGCCGGGTCCAGGAACTGGAATCGGGCGAGGTTGGGGGTGTGCCCACCGTCGCCGAGGAGGGGTGCGTAGAAGGCGCGGCCCAGTTCATTGGTGGCCAGCAGGTCCTGCTGGGGGTTGCGGACGAAGGCGACCGCGTCGCGAATGCTGTCGAGAGTCCACTGCAGGTTCGGGCGGATGGCGCCGGGGCGGCCGGCGCGGCGCCCGAGCCGGGCGGAGGTCGGGATGCCGTCGCAGGCGCGGGCGAGGTCGAGCAAGTGCGCGCGTTCGGTGTCGTCGAGCTGCAGCGCGGTGGAGACGGCGTCGAGTACCGAGGCGGAGGCGCCTGCGATGGCGCCGCGCTCGAGTTTGGCGTAGTACTCCACACTGACCCCCGCCAGCGCGGCCACTTCGGAGCGGCGCAGGCCGGGGACCCGGCGGTTCGGCCCAGCGGGAAGACCGGCTCGGTCGGGGGTGAGCTTGGCACGTCGGGACATCAGGAACTCGCGTACTTCCTCCCGGTTGCTCATAGTCCCAGCGTAGGGCGGCCGCAGCGCTGGGGGGGTGGCCTGCTGGTACACCCATCGAGCGGGACTCCCTCGCGGCGCGGGTCGGGGGTTGACTGGGCAGTGCCGCTTCGACAGCGAGGTGTGCGTCGAGCCGTCGGCGGTAATACCGGCGCGGAGCCGATCGACAACGGACATCGTTTGGAAGGAGGACCGGATCATGCGCGGAGTCGTCATGCATGCCCCCGGTGACGTGCGCGTCGAGCAGCGGGAGGACCCGCGGATCGTGGAGCCCACCGACGCGGTCATCAGCATCGCCGCGACCTGCATCTGCGGGTCGGACCTGTGGCCCTACCGCGGCATCGAGAAGCTGAAGGGACCCACCCCGATGGGTCACGAATACGTAGGCGTGGTCACCGAGATCGGGCCGGAAGTGAAGACCCTCGCAGTCGGCGACTTCGTCGTCGGTTCCTTCTTCGCCTCCGACAACACCTGCGAGATCTGCCGGGCCGGCTATCAGAGCCGCTGCGTGCACAACGTGCCGATCGGCATGATCGGCACGCAGGCCGAGCGGGCCCGGATCCCGTTGGCCGACGGCACCCTCGTCGTGGTCCCCGCCACCCCCACGCCGGAGCAGGTCCCGCACTTGCTCGCCGCCTCCGACGTGCTCGGCACCGGCTGGTTCGCCGCCGTGGCCGCCGAGGCGGGTCCCGGCAAGACCGTCGCGGTCGTCGGGGACGGCGCGGTCGGACTGCTGGCCGTGCTCGCCGCAAGGCAACTGGGCGCCGACCGCGTCATAGTCATGAGCCGCCACGCCGACCGCCAAGCTCTGGCTCGCAAATTCGGCGCCACCGATATCGTCGCCGAACGCGGTGATGCCGGTGTGGCCAGGATCAAGGACCTCACCGGCGGGCTGGGCGCGCACTCGGTCGTCGAAGCCGTCGGGACCCAGGAATCGATGGAACAGGCCATCCGGTCGGCGCGCCCCGGCGGGCACGTCGGCTACGTCGGGGTCAGCCACGATGTCGCGCTCGACGGCATGGAGCTGTTCTTCTCCGGCGTACACCTGCACGGCGGCCCCGCCCCGGTGCGCCGCTTCCTGCCGGAATTGATCGACCTCATCCTGCGCGGCGACATCCATCCCGGCGAGGTCTTCGACCGCACGCTGCCGCTCGACGAAGCCGCCGAAGGCTATCGCGCGATGGACCAGCGCCGCGCCACCAAAGTCCTGCTCACCCTCTGACCCCTCGGACCGCGTACCGCCTGCTCGATCCGGCATCGCACGCATCCCGACCCCGACCACGACGAACGCGAGGAACATTCGCTGATGGACATCGTGCACAGGCCGCCCACCACGCAAGCGCCGACGAATATGTTCACCGGCGCGGTCTGGTTCGACACCCTGTATCGAGGCGAGTCCCCCTCCCGCGCCCGCCTCAACGCCGTGCACTTCGCGCCGGGTGCGCGCACCAACTGGCATACCCACGGCCTCGGCCAAGCCCTGCACGTGACCTACGGCACCGCACTGGTGGTCACCCGCTCGGGTCAGGTCGAGGTCGTCCGCCCGGGACAGACCGTCTGGTGCCCACCCGGCGAGCAACACTGGCACGGCGCAGGCCCGGACCACTTCACGACCCACCTCGCGCTGTGGGAAGGCGACGACGTCGACTGGGCCGAACCCGTTGCCGACGAGGACTACCGAAGCGCCGCCACCCGTCTGTGAGCCGGTGGTGGCGATCCGCCCCGTGCGCTTCCTCCGTCTCCGTGATGGCGACCCCCTGCGCTCTGCCATGGATTCCGGACGACGCATCGGAGATTCGTTTCCCCTCACCGCGCGTGAAGACGACATCGGTGGGTAGGCCACGCACGTGACCGAACCCGGAAACAAGAAGGCACCCGAACTGGGCGATCCGACCGATACGTCCCACCCTGACGACCTCGATCTCGAAACCTACGAGACCCCGCGGGACGAGGACAGCGACGAGGAGGCAGGCGCCGTCGAACCGCCCGACTGAGCACCGTTTCACGCACGGGGGAAAGGGAATTCGGGCCCCATGGGTATCACTGTCGCCGTCACCGGGCCGACCGGCGAGATCGGCATCTCCGCTCTCACCACACTCGAACGACACCCGGCGGTGGACCGGATCCTCGGAATGGCCCGCCGACCCTTCGACCCCGCCGCGCACGGCTGGACGAAGACCGAGTACCGGCGCGGCGACATCCTCGACCGAGCCGCCGTGGACGCTCTGGTCACCGACGCCGACGTGGTGATCCACCTGGCATTCGTGATCATGGGCTCGCGGCAGGACAGCGCGCGGGTGAATCTCGAGGGCACCCGCAACGTCTTCGAGGCCACGGTAGCCGCCGAACGAGCCCGCCGCCTCGTCTACACCTCCTCCGTCGCCGCCTACGGCTACCACCCGGACAATCCCTCCCCCATCACCGAGGACGTGCCCCCGGAGGGCTCGACCGAGCACTACTACTCGCAGCAGAAAGCCACCTGCGAGGCCGCCCTCACGGAAATCACCGCGGGCTCCGACCTCGAGGTGTTCGTGCTGCGACCGTGCATCGTGGCCGGACCGAAGGCACCGGCCCTGCACGACCTGCCGTGGGAGAAACTCCCCGGCCCGCTTCGTGCTCTGGCACGATCCAATCCGCTGTTCAAGCCGCTGGTTCCCGACCCGGGCCACCCCCTGCAACTCGTCCACCACGACGATGTGGCCGCCGCCATCGCGCTGGCCGCCACCGCGGACGCGCCGCCCGGGGCGTACAACATCGCGGGCGACGGCACGCTCAGCCTGTCCGACGTGGTGGCCGCGCTGGGCGGCCGACCGGTGCGCGTCCCCGCCGTCGCCGCCACGGCCGTCTCAACGGCCCTCACCTACCTCCCCTTCGTGCCTCCCACCCTCGAGTGGCTGCACATCGTCCGCACTTCCGTCGTCATGGACACCCACCGCGCGAAGCAGCATCTCGGCTGGAAACCGGCGCATACCTCCGCGGAGACCCTCGCGGCGCTCGCCGCCGCTCGCTGATCCGGCTGCCGCGGACGAGCACTCGGCAGCATGACCGAACAAACTGTCGACCTACAATCGAACAATGGCGCTCGTGCATCCCGCCCCTGAACAGCTCCGGATCGACACCGTGTTGTCGGCGTTGGGGAATCCGACTCGTCTCGCGGTGGTCCGGGTGCTCGATGCCGGTGGCGAGTACAACTGCACCGGAGTGCTGAACGTCCTCGGCATCGGCGCGAAATCGACGATGACACATCATTGGCGGGTGCTGCGGGAAAGCGGTGTGATCCGGCAGACTCCCTCGGGCAGGGAGTTCCTCCTCGAACTCCGTCGCTCGGATCTCGATGCCCGCTACCCGGGACTGCTGGACACCGTTCTCGCCGGTGCGCGTGTCGACGAGGTCTCCGCGACCCGGGCGAGAGAGCGGGTGTAGCGGGCCATCCGATACCTCCGCTCGCCCGAGGGTCGCACTCAGGAGACGGGATAGAAAGTGTCGATCTCGTCGACCACGCAGTCGGGCTGCTGGTCCACCAGCCAGTGCCCGGCGCCGTCGACCTCGCTGCCCGACACCGCGGGAGCCGCGTCCCGCACGGCGGGCACCATGACGTCGCTCAGCCCGTCCTGGGTCAGCATCCGGACCGGGACGGTGAGCGGAGTCTCTTGCAGCCGCGCGTTCTCGACCTCGTCGGCGCTCCAGGTCCGATACAACTCGAAGCCCGCGTGCAGGACTTGTGGGCGCGAGTACACCCGGACGTACTCCGCCAGCGAGTCGGATCCGATGGGCAGTTCGTGCGTGGAACTCGCGCGTGCCTGTTCGGACACTTCGCTGTGGCGGAAGAAGTAGTCGAGAAACGCGGTGACCCGGCCGCCGACCAGATTCTCCGCCAGCGGGTTCTGCACGTTGAAGGAGAAGTGCCAGGACAGCGGTTGCACCGTCGCGAAGGCGAGATTCTTGCCGACCAGAGGGAAGTCCATCAGCAACAGTCCGGCGATCTGGTCGCGGTGTTCGGCGGCGAGGGCGTAGGCGACACCGACACCGAAGTCGTGCGCGACCACCCGCGCGTCGTGCTGGACACCGATCTTCGCCAGGAGCGATGAGACATACCCGGCCATGGTCGTTTTCGTGTATGACGGGGGTTCACCGGTGGTGTCCCCCAACCCCGGCAGGTCGATCGCGATCACGGTACGGCCGGGGAGCAGTCGTGGCATCACCGCGTGGTACTCGTACCAGCTCTCCGGCCAGCCGTGCAGCAATACCAGCGGCTGCGGGCCCGACCCTCCGATGACGTAGTGCATCTGCACACCGTCGACGGTCGTGAAGCAGTGCCGGAACGACTTCGCGAGAACGGGATCGTCCTTGGTCGCCGCGTCGTAGCCGCGGCTGCGTGGTTCCTCCCCTGCCACACATGCAGGCGCCGAGGAGGAGACCGGCACCGGTCGCTCATCCGCTCGCCAGATCGACACTGTCACAACCGCTGTGACAACGACCAGAACCGCAGACCACCAGATGAAGTGCCGCCACCGGCGAGCAGGCGACGATATCGGCATGACAGAAAACCTCCATTTGTACGTATATCCACGTACAAACGTATCATTTTAAGCGAACGTCGAGTTCGACCGGTGTCCGACCTCGACTCGGAAATCACGCCTCGGTCGTACGCCGATCCGGACGACTCGTGTGGGCGCGCACGGCGTCGAGGTATTCGGCGATAGCCGCCCGGTTGCGCGTGAGGCAGTCGATGCGCTGAGACATGCGCGTCAGCTCATCCTCCAGCAGTGCGAGCATTTCCGGTGTGGCCGAGTCGAACACGATGGAGCAAGGCTCGTCGAGGCAGGGCAGGATCTGTTTGATGATGCGGGTGGGCAGGCCGGCGTCGAGCAGTCCCCGAATCTGGCGAACACGGTCCACCAGACGCTCGTCGTAGGTGCGATAGCCGTTCCCGCAGCGCTGCGCGACGATCAGGCCCTGCTCTTCGTAGTAGCGCAGCAGCCGACGGGACGTTCCGGTCCGCTCGGACAGCTCTCCGATACGCATATGTGTGCCACCTCATACCGACCCGGGTTGACCATCACATAGATGTGAAGGTTCGAGCATAGGACTCATGAAGATAGGCATCACCACCTTCGTCACCGACGAGGGGATCTCCGGTCCGAAACTCGGTGCGGCGCTGGAGGAACGAGGGTTCGAGTCGTTGTTCCTGGCCGAACACTCCCATATTCCCGCGAGTCGGAGGTCCCCCGCCCCGGGCGGAGGCGAATTGCCGCGGCCGTACTACCGCGCGGTGGATCCGTTCGTCGCCCTGGCCGCCGTCGCGGCCGTCACCGAGCGGCTGATCCTCGGAACCGGCGTGACCCTGCTGGTCCAGCGCGACGTCATCCACACCGCCAAACAGGTCGCGACGCTCGACCTGATCTCCGGCGGACGCTTCGTCTTCGGCGTCGGCACGGGCTGGAATCGCGAGGAGATGACCGATCACGGCACCGACCCCCGCACCCGCGGCGCACTGCTGGACGAGCAACTCGACGCCATCCGGGCGATCTGGACCGATGAACTCGCCGAATTCCACGGCCGCTTCATCGATTTCGAGCCGATGTACGCTTGGCCGAAACCCGTGCAACAGCCGCATCCGCCGATCTTCCTCGGCGGCGCAGCCGCGGCGGCCGAACGCGCGATCCGCCACGGTGTCGGCTGGATTCCCGCCGCGGTGACCGATCCCGCCGAAATCCCCGCTCAGCTGTCCCGACTCCACGGGCACGACCTGCCCGTCACGGTCGCGTTCGTCGCGACGGATCCCGCCTTGATCGACGGCTATGCCGAAGCCGGAGTGCAGCGATTGCTCTTCGGCCTGCCGACCCTCCCCGAGCCGGAAACCTTGCATGCCCTCGATGCGATCGCGAAGGTAGCCGGCCAGTACCTGGTGGGAGGGCCGTAGCGCCGGACTTGCCTTGACGTCGGCGACAAGGTTTACCGTTGCGACGCCGGTGTGGTGCGGAGGTCGCCGATACAGCGATGCGGGATCACACCGGCTCCGCTCCTCTGGCGAAATCCTCTGCCGCCGGATCCGCGCCGACGCGCATACGAAGGGATGTCTGTGAAATTCGCGATCAGCTACAGCACGCCGTTCAACGGGACCGATCCCGATCGGCTCATAACGTTCGCCCAGCATGCCGAGGAGTGTGGTTTCGAGGCGCTGTACGTGCAGGACCACATCGCGCTGTACCCCGGCGCGTCCTACGGCGCCGGAGAACTGCCCGCGACCTTGCCCTACTTCGATCCACTCGACTGCCTGAGTTTCGTCGCCGCGGCCACGCGACGGCTGCTGCTGGGCACCGGTGTCCTGCTGCTGCCGTATCGCCACCCCGTGGTGCTCGCCAAACGCCTGGCCACCATCGACGTCTTGTCCAAGGGGCGCATGCGGCTGCTCACCGTCGGACTCGGCGCCCTACCGGGCGAGGCGCGGGCGGTGGGGGTGGACTTCCGCACCCGCGGTCGTCGCGCCGACGAGGCGATCGACGTGCTGCGACTGCTGTGGTCGGGCGGCCCCGATGGCGTCGGCTTTCACGGTGAGTTCTACGACTTCGATGATCTGTGCAGTTACCCGAAACCCCTCGAGGCGACCGAGCTCCCCATCCACGTGGGGGGATCCAGCCGCGCGGCCGCCCGCCGTGCCGGCCTGCGCGGCAACGGCTACTTCGCGGGCGGAATGCTCGACGAGGCCGAGCGCGCTCTGCAGATCGAGCTGGCGCGTAAGGCGGCCGCCGAAGCCGGCCGTGACCCGGCCGCCCTGGAGTACACCCGCTGGGGCTCGTCCGATCTGTCGACCGAGGAGGTTCGGCGACTCGAAGAACACGGTGTGACCCGGATCGTGGTCAATCCGACCGCGGCGAGCGCCGCTGAGCAGCACGACAAGATGTCGGAATTCGCCGAACGGTTCGATCTCGCAACGCAGTAGTCGGCGGCGATCACCGCGGTACCCGTGCGCTCACACCTTACGGAAGATCCACTTCTCCCGATCACTTTCCCGGTTGATCAGCAGCTGCGGCTGGTCGTTCCCGACAACGCCGATGACGAATTCGTCGTCGCTGGTCGCGATCGGTGATATCTCCGGGAAATCCGGCATGTCCCAGCCGCAATGCTCATCGCTGCACACCAGGTGCCCATTCGCGCGGATCGCGGCGAGATGGCCGCCGGTTTTCTTGTTGACGATGTCGAAATCGCCTTCTTCAGGATTGACCGGACAGGTCCACAGCTGCGCGTCGTCGTCGGCGGCACGCTGCCGCATGGTCACGCTGTCCGCGGTACCGTCGACCGCCAATGCTCGTCCGGTCTCGTAGTTGATGATCTGGTATGTCGTGGCAGTCTTTTCGGCCATGGTCTCGTCCTCACTGTGTGAGCGCACCGCTACCGGGCTCGACACCGCCCGTGACGCTGCGCTGATCTCGTAGTCGTCGTCCAAGGCGAATCGCCACCAGCAAGTACACCAGAAACGGCTCCGCACCGGAGCGGATTCCCTCAGCTGGATTCCGATCGTCGTCTCCGCTCCTCGATGCGGAAGTAATTCATCCGAAAGGGGTGAGGGAGTCCCGGCCGCCAATTCATATGCTGCACCGGGGGACCGAGGTTCACGCCATCGATTCCTGTCGAGCGCACGACCTGAAGGGAGACGACCGATGACCGATACCGGCATGGGTGCCAAGCAAAAGATCGTGCCTTTGTCCTCGCTGACCGAGCAACCGCAGGCCCAGAAGAGCTCGCCGGGCTGGTACAAGTTGTACAACGACACGGACGTATACGTTTCGGTCTACCGGCAGGAATGGGACAAGCCCAAATCGCTGTTCATTCTCGCCCCCGGTCAGACCAGCTCGGAGTACGAGGCCGGGCACGAGATCTACATCCTGTGGATAACGCATGTCGGCACCGAGTCGACGCCGATCACCTGGGATGATTCCGGCGGTTTCAGCTGCGAGTACGTGTGGAGCGGATACACGCAAGCGAACCAGGTGAACAACGTGAGTTCTTTCGGGTAGGTGAAGCGCGACCACCGCGATCCTGCCCAACGGATGAGCTGCGGGATGTGCGCGGGCGCCGATTTGGCCGAAAGTATGGATTTTCTGACCTCAGGTGTTTGGCATCGGTCTTTGTCCAGGTCATAGCGTTGTCACCATGAGCACACCTTCGATCGTCATCATCGGCACCGGTTTCGGGGGGCTCGGCATGGCGATGGAACTCCAGCGTGCGGGCCTGCACGATTTCACGATCCTGGAGCGGGCCGAGGACGTCGGCGGCGTCTGGCGGGAGAACACCTACCCCGGCGCAGGCTGCGACATCCCCTCGCCGCTGTACTCCTACTCCTACGCGCCGCGCAGCGACTGGCCGAAGCGGTTCTCCCGGCAGCCGGACATCCTCGCCTACCTGCGCGGCATCGCCCGCGATCACGACCTGCTGCCCAAGATCCGCTTCCGCACCGAGGTCACCGAGGCCGAGTTCGACGACGCCACCGGACGGTGGACCGTGCGCACCGCCGACGGCGCCGAGCTGACCTGCGATGTGCTGATCTCCGCGGTCGGGCAGCTCTCGCGGCCGGCGCTTCCCGACATCCCGGGTGTGGAGACCTTCCGCGGCACGGCCTTCCATTCCGCCGAGTGGGATCACGAAGCCGAGCTGACCGGCAAGCGGGTGGCCGTCATCGGCACCGGCGCGAGCGCGGTCCAATTCGTGCCCGCGATCGCGCCCTCGGTGGCGCGGCTGACGCTGTTCCAGCGTTCGGCCGCGTGGATCATGCCGAAACCGGACGTCGAGTACAAAGCCTGGCATCATCGCGCCTTCCGGCTGCTGCCGGTCACCCGCCTCACCGAGCGCTTCGCGTTCTGGCTGTTCTGCGAGTTCCTCGCGCTGGGCATCGTCGACGTGCCGGTCATCCGCAAGCTGGTGACGCGGATCGGCCTGCGGCATCTGAAGCGTCAGGTGGCCGACCCGGACCTGCGAGCCAAGCTGACTCCGGACTATCCGGCCGGCTGCAAACGCGCGCTGTTCTCCAACGACTACCTGCCCGCGCTGACCCGGCCCAACGTGACGGTGGAGACCACCGCGATCGCGGAGATCACTCCGGAGGGCGTACGCACCGCCGACGGTGTGCTGCACGAGGTGGACGCGGTGGTCTACGGCACGGGCTTCAAGGGCACCGAATTCCTCTGGCCGATGCGGATCTCCGGACGGGGCGGGCGCAAGCTGGCCGACGAGTGGTCACAGGGCGCTCGGGCATACCAGGGCATCACGGTGCCCGGCTACCCGAACCTGTTCCTCGTCTACGGACCGAACACCAACCTCGGTGTCGGTTCGATCGTCTACATGATCGAATCCCAGGCGCGCTACATCCGCCAGGCCGTCCAGCGTCTCGCCGAACGGCCGGGCCACGTGCTCGAAGTGCGCCCCGACGTCGAGGCCCGGTTCGATCGCAGGCTGCAGCAGCGCCTCGACCGCACACCGTGGAACTTCTGCTCGAGCTGGTACCGCAACGCGGCGGGGCGGATCACCAACAACTGGCCGGGCACGGTCACCAGCTACCGGTGGCACACGCGCAAGGTCGACTTCGCGGACTACGACTCGAGGCTCGTCTCTTGACGCGACTCCCTCTACGGCAACAACTTCCGACAAGTGGTGGAGATCAGATGACGTTCGACTACGACGTGGTGGTCGTCGGTTCCGGGTTCGGCGGCAGTGTGACCGCGCTGCGGCTCACCGAGAAGGGTTACCGGGTCGGCGTACTCGAGGCGGGACGGCGTTTCGCCGACGACGAGTTCGCCGAAACCTCCTGGGACGCACGCAAGTACCTGTGGGCTCCGGCACTGGGTTGCTTCGGCATCCAGCGGCTGACGCTGCTGAAGGACACCTTCATCATGGCGGGCGCGGGCGTCGGCGGCGGCTCGCTGGTGTACGCGAACACCCTCTACGAACCGCCGGACAAGTTCTACCGCGACCGCCAGTGGGCCCACATCACCGACTGGAAGGACGAGCTCGCTCCGCACTACGACCAGGCCAAACGGATGCTGGGCGTGACGACCAACCCGGCGACCACGCCGTCGGACCGCGTGCTGGCCGAGATCGCCGAGGAGATGGGCGTCGGCTCGACCTACCGCAGTACTCCCGTCGGTGTCCTGTTCGGCGGGAACGGGGCGCGGCCCGGACAGGACGTGCCCGACCCCTTCTTCGGGGGCGTCGGCCCAGACCGCAATACCTGCACGCACTGCGGCGAGTGCATGACCGGCTGCCGCCACAACGCCAAGAACACCCTGGTCAAGAACTACCTCTACCTCGCGGAGCGGGCCGGCGCCACGGTCCATCCGCTCACCACGGTGACCGATGTGCGCCCGCTGCCCGGCGGCGGCTACGAGATCTCCACCGTCCGCACCGGACGCTGGGTCCGCAAGGCGCGCCGGAAGTTCACCGCCGAGCAGGTCGTCTTCGCCGCGGCCGCACTGGGCACCCAGAGACTGTTGCACCGGCTCCGTGATCGCGGTTCGCTACCGGACATCTCCCCGCGGCTGGGCGAACTCTCGCGCACCAACTCCGAGGAACTGCTCTCGATACGTAGCCGCCGCAAGGACTCCGATTTCACCAAAGGCGTGGCGATCACCTCATCGATCCACCCGGACGACGACACGCATATCGAGCCGGTGCGCTACGGCAAGGGCAGCAACGCCATCGGACTCATCGGCACCGCCATGATCGACCCCGACGGGCACACTTCGAAGCTGCGACTGTGGGCGCGAACCATGCGCAAGCTCGGACGCGACGCCTTCCACATCCAGAATCCGCGCGGCTGGTCGGAGCAGATGATCGGGTTGTTGGTGATGCAGTCGGTCGACAACTCCATCACCACCTACACCACACGCGGTCTGTTCGGTCGCAAGATGACCACCAGACAGGGTGTGGGCGAGCCGAATCCGACCTGGCTTCCAGCCGGGCACGAGGTGGCCCACCGAGTCGCCGACAAGATCGACGGCATCCCGGGCGCAGGCTGGAGTGCCCTGTTCGACATCCCGATGACCGGACATTTCATCGGCGGCTGCGTCATCGGTGACTCTCCGGACGCCGGGGTCGTCGACCCCTACCACCGCATGCACGGGTACCCGGGACTGCACGTCATCGACGGTTCGACCATTTCCGCCAATCTCGGAGTGAACCCTTCCCTCACGATCACCGCCCAGGCCGAGCGGGCCACCGCCCTCTGGCCGAACAAGGGCGAGCCGGATCCGCGTCCCCAGCCGGGCGCGCCCTACCGGCGCATCTCCCCGGTGCCGCCGCGCAGCCCGGTTGTCCCGGCTGACGCACCGGCCGCGCTCCGGTTGCCGATCGTCGAGATCAAAGGGCCCGCCGACCGATCCGAGCCGACCGCGGACACACGCGGCTGACCCGCGGGAAACGGCGGGCCCCGCCTACGCGGGCCCGCCGTTTCAGCGATCAGCGTTCGGTCAACGGCGCGACGCCCGCGCCCACCAGGTCGTGCAGCCGCGCGGTACGTCCCGTGGCGAGCAACAGCAGCGCGGCAATCGGGCCGCGAACCTCGGGCCCGGAACCGTGACACCAGTCGATGTCGGTGGCGCGCAGGCGAATCGCCAGATGCGCGGCCACGTGCCGGGCTCGCCACCCGGCGCAGAGTGAAGGATGGTCCCACTCTTCCGGGGACAATTCGGCCAGCAGGCCGGCAATCGCGCGGCGCTGCTGCTCGATGACCTGCCGGCTGCTCTCACGATCGAGGGTGGTCGATTGGGCCGACATGGCCGCACCTCCTCGTGTGCCTGACCGACCGCGGCAGGCAGGTGGCGGAATTCGCCAACTCGGTCGCCGAGAGCGTCGAGCGGGAATGGTCGGCACATCTGGGCGCTGAGGGGATGCGGCACCTGCGGCAAACGCTGAATCGCCTGCGCGAGATCACCCGGGGCCCGCAGCGCGAATTCTAGTGAAAGAACCAGAACCGCCGTTTACTTTCAGCTATCGTCGGTGGCAGAGCAACCGCTCTGTGGACACCAGGGATGCCGGCGCGGCCGTGGATCCCAGCGTGCCCGCGCAGGCCCGGGCGGTCGGACCACGACCGCTCTGTTCCACCGAGGAGCCGCATGTACCCCGGCGCACACGTCGACCGATTCGCTGACAAACCGGCTGTTGTCGTCGCCGAGAGCGGCGAAGTTCTCACCTACCGGGAACTCGAGGAGAACTCGGTTCGACTGGCCCGGCACCTGCACGACGCGGGGTTGCGCAAGGGCGATCACGTCGCGCTGCTGTCCGGCAACGACCCGAAGATCTACGAGGTCTACTGGGCGGCATTGCGAACCGGGCTTTACATCACCGCGGTCAACCGGCATCTGTCACCCAGCGAGATCAGCTACATCGTCAACGACTGCGGGGCCAAGGCGCTGATCGTATCGGCCGGTCTCGCCGACGCGGCCGAACAGATCGTCCCGGAGACACCCGCGGTCGAGATCCGCCTCGCTTTCGACGGCCCGGTGCCGGGGTACAAGTCCTACGAGGAGGCCAGGGCGGCGGCGTCGCCCGAACCACTGCCGGACCAGCCGCGGGGCGCGGACATGCTCTATTCCTCCGGCACCACCGGACGGCCCAAGGGGATCAAACAGCCGCTGCCGGACCGGCAGGTCGGCGATGCGCCCGGTGACACGTACACCGCGATCTTCGGACCGCTCTACGGATTCGACACCGAGACCGTCTATCTCTCTCCCGCTCCGCTCTATCACGCCGCGCCGCTGCGCTTCGGCGGCGTGGTCCACGCGCTGGGCGGAACGCTGGTGATCATGGAGAAGTTCGACGCCGAACAGGCCTTGGCCGCGATCGAGCGCTATCGGGTGACCCACAGCCAATGGGTGCCGACCATGTTCGTCCGGATGTTGAAACTCGACGAGGCCGTCCGCGCTCGCTACGACGTGTCCAGCCTGCGCGTCGCCGTGCACGCGGCCGCGCCGTGTCCTGTCGACGTGAAGCGGGCGATGATCGACTGGTGGGGCCCGATCCTCTACGAGTACTACGCCTCGACGGAAGCCAACGGCGCCACCTTCATCGACAGCGAGCAATGGCTGCGCAAGCCCGGCTCGGTCGGCACGGCCGGTCTCGGCAGCATCCGGGTGTGCGGCGACGACGGCGCGGAACTGCCCACCGGGGAGATCGGGACCATCTACTTCGAACGCGAAGAGGCCCCCTTCGCCTATCACAACGACCCCGCGAAGACGGCCGAGGCGGTCCACCCGGACCATCCGACCTGGACCACCACCGGCGACATCGGCTATGTCGACGAGGACGGCTATCTGTTCCTCACCGACCGCAAAGCCTTCATGATCATCTCCGGCGGGGTGAACATCTACCCGCAGGAGGTGGAGGACGCGCTCGCCCTGCATCCCGAGGTGCTCGACGTGGCGGTGATCGGCGTGCCGGACGAGGAGATGGGCGAATCGGTCAAGGCCGTCGTCCAGCCGGCCCCGGGCGCCGAGCCCGGCCCCGACCTGGCCGCGGAGCTGCGCGAATATCTGCGCGACCGCATCGCCCACTACAAGGTGCCGCGCAGTTTCGACTTCGCCGACGAGCTGCCCCGGACCCCCACCGGGAAGCTGGTCAAGGGCAAACTCCGCCAGCGGTACCTGTGAGGTTCCCTGGCGCTACGCGACGCAGGTGAGGTCGGCGGGCTCGCCCGCGCGCGTCATCAGGCGCGCGACGGCCTCCGCCACCAGGCCGGGCTGCTCCAGGATCACGGAGTGACCGGCGCTCTCGACGATCACGAAGTCCGAGTACTCGACGGCGGCGGCCATCTCGACGGAATGCGACGGGGGCGTCATCAAGTCGGCGGAGCCGCACAGCACCAACGTGGGGATCCTGGAGAGCAGCGCGAGCGCGTCGGTTCGGTCGTAGACCATCAGGTCGCTCAAGAAGCTCGCCATCGTGACGATCGGCGTCTCGTTGCGCATGGCGTTGGCGAGCGCGAGCACCCGTGAGCTCACCTTGCGATCGCCGAATTCGGCGGTACGGACCAGCGGGGCGAACAGTCGACAGGCCAGCAGCTTCGCATGGTGCATCGCCCCCGGCGCGAGCCGGACGGCGGCCTGGAACGCGGAGACGACCGGGCTGCGCAGGAGACGGCCGAACCCGGCGTCGCTGAGGCCGCCCGCAGCGGTCGCGAGGAGGGCGACACCGACCACGCGGGTGCCGATCTCGTGCGGATTCTGGCCGGCGTAGGTCAGCGCGGTCATGCCACCCATCGAGTGGCCGACGAGGACGACCGGTCCGGTGGGGGCGACGGCGTCGAGAACCTCGCGCAGGTCCCGGCCGAGCTGGTCGATGTTGTAGGTCCGCCGGGGCGCTGTGGCGGACTCGCCGTGGCCGCGGTGGTCGTAGCAGACGATCCTGGCGCCGGCGTATCGGCGCAGCAACTCGGCGCGAACGTAGGTCCAGGACTCGCTGCGCAGGCAATGTCCGTGCAGCAGGACGACGGTGAGGTCCGCGTTTCTCGGGCCGTATTCGCGAACCGCGAGCGCCACGCCGTCTTCGGTCCGGACAGTGGTACGCCGTTGGGCCTCGGCGGCGATTGTGCTGAGAATCGACATGGGATGCTCCGGTTCACTGGCGATGACTCGTCCTACTCTCCGCCGTACGCGCCGCCGTCAGCAGGCCCCCGAGTGCTGAGCTGCGATCCCCAAGGGGTATGCCCATCACCACCAAGGTGGGGGTGGCCGCCGGAGCGCGGTCCAGCCACCAGCGCGGATCGGCGTGCGAAGTTGCGAACGCGCAGCTAACGCACCGGATCGACCCCGAGCATCCCCAGGGCGAAATCGCCGTACCGCGAGGCCACCTCCTCCGGCGTCGCCGGGCCGGACTCGCGAAACCACTGGGGGATGGCGGTGCACATGGTGGCTATGGCACGACCCGCGGCCCGGACCTGGGGAACGGCGATGCGGCCCTCGGCGTGGGCCTCGCCGATCGCGTCGTCCAGGATGGCTTGGATATCGCGGCGGGAGCGGGCGATGCGCGCGCGTTCGCTCGGGGACAGACTGCGCATCTCACTGGCGCCGATGAAACCGAGGTCGCGGCGATGGGTGTGGAACAGGGCCAGCGCTTCCACGATCAGGCGCACCCGGTGGACGCTGTCGCGGCCTTCGGCGCGGGCGGCGCGCACTCGCCAGTGCAATTCGTCCATGGTCAGATCGAGAATGCGGACCAGCAGGTCGTGCTTGTCGCGATAGTGGTGGTAGAGGCCGGGAACGCTGGTGCCCGCCCGCCGGGCGATCGCGCGGACGGTCGTGCCGTGGTAGCCGATCTCGACGAACGACGCGAGCGCCGCGGCCAGCACCGGGTCGACGTCCAGCGGAGCGAATTCGCGCCAGCCACCCCGCGGGCCCGGCTCGGCATCGGCCCGGTCGTAGCTCGGCCGCGCAGCGAACGACGCCTCGCCGAGCAGTTGCGCGACCGGCACACCGAGCACATCGGACAAGCGAGTGAGCCGCGCGATCGAGATACCGGTCTTTCCCGTCTCCACGGCGCTGAGCGTCGCCGGACTCACCTCGAGACGGCGGGCCACTTCGCGCAGCGTCAGACCCGCAGCGCGGCGCGCGCGACGGATCGCCTCGTGTGGAGCCGCCTTGTTGTCCATTATGTTCAGAATATCTGAACACCACAATTCCACCGTTCGCGCCTGACAACTGGGTCTTCAACGCTTTTTGACACCACTCGTGCCCAGTGGGACAGTGTTCAGGACAGAGCGATCGTTCGGTCAGGGACGAGGCTCCGGATGTCGAGGAGGAATGCGCGATGCCGATCGATCTGACCTATTCCGACGAGGTTCGGGCGCTGATCGACCGCACCCGTGAATTCGTGCGGGAGACGGTGCTGCCGATCGAAGACGAGCACCACGGCGACATCACCGCGGCCGGCGGTGACGGACTGCGCGTCACCCTGAACAAGCTGGCGCGTGAGGCCGGGGTCTTCGCACCGCACGCGCCCGTCGAGTACGGCGGTCACGGACTGTCGATGTCGGATCGCGCGCCGGTGTTCGAGGAAGCGGGCTACTCGCTGTTCGGCCCGACGGCGCTCAATATCGCGGCGCCCGACGAGGGCAATGTGCACATGCTCGCCCACATCGCCGACCCGGAGCAGAAGTCGCGCTACCTGGAACCACTCGCCCGCGGCGAGGTACGGTCGGCCTTCGCGATGACCGAGCCGGCCCCCGGCGCCGGTTCCGACCCGGCGGCGCTGGCCACTCGGGCCGTCCCCGTCGACGGCGGCTGGCGGATCAACGGCCACAAGCACTTCATCACCGGCGCCGACGGGGCCGGCTTTTTCATCGTGATGGCCCGCACCTCCGGCGAACCGGGACAGCGGGGCGGGGCGACGATGTTCCTCGCGCCCGCTGACACCCCCGGCCTGCGGGTCGGCAGGCATATCACCACGCTGGACCGGGCGATGATCGGCGGCCACTGCGAGGTCTTTTTCGAGGACATGTTCGTACCCGACGAAGCGGTGCTCGGCGCCGTCGACCGCGGCTTCGAATACGCCCAGGTGCGGCTCGGCCCGGCCCGCATGACGCACGTGATGCGCTTGCTGGGAGCGGCGCGCCGGGGCCACGACATAGCCGTCGCGCATGTCGCCCAGCGCGAAGGCTTCGGTGCGCGCATCGGCGATCTGGGCATGGCGCAGAAGATGATCGCGGACAACGAGATCGACCTCGCCGCCACCCGCGCGCTGCTGGTACGCGCCTGCTGGGAACTCGACAACGGAGAGCACGCGGGCAATGCCACGTCGATCGCGAAGACCTTCGCCGCCGAAGCGATCTTCCGCATCGTCGACCGGAGTATCCAGTTGTGCGGCGGGCTCGGTGTTTCCGACGACCTGCCGCTGGCGCGCCTGTCCCGCGAAGTGCGACCCTTCCGCATCTACGACGGGCCCTCGGAAGTGCACCGCTGGGCTATCGCCAAGCGTGCGGTCAGCGCGGCCCGCCGGGCGGCGGCCGACGCGTCCTCGCGCTGATCCGCCGGGCAAGCCGTTCGCCATCGACGAGCGGCGCCTCTCGAGCGCTGTCGGGTCGATCGGCCGCGCGTGCGATCACGAAAGCGAGGCTCCGCGTAACATGCGGACTTCGTGGCTCCGCCGAGACATCCGAAGGCGGAGGTTCGCCGGGCTCACGTGGCGAACACCCTGATCGATCGCGTTCCCGGAATGATCGAAAGGAGAGCCGTATGCCAGCGCAAGACCGCCGATACCTCGTCCTTCTGAATCCGGGCGACCTCGGCGATGCCACCGCTCTCACGGCGATCCGTACGGAGTTCTTCGACTGGCTTCAGGAATCCGGCGCGGAAGTCGTCGAGGACGGCGGCGCCAACCGATTGGTCATCATGTCGTCGCCGGAAACGGCGGCGCGCCTCACGGGGCTCGGATACGTGCGCACCGTTGAGCCCTACGCCTAGAAACACCGTCCGTCGAGCCATCCCGGAACTGTCGATTCCGGCGTCCGCGGCGCCGACGAATACCGCGAATACCGGTCCGCCGCCGCCAGGTCTGCTGACGGCGGCGGATGCCTGAGGTGGTCGAACCGGCGCGTATTACCGCCCGTGCTGATGGGCGGACTGGCGGGCCTCGTCGACGTCCGCTTCGGACCGCGCCTTCTCGGCCGCGGCTTCCTTCGCGGCCGCCTCGCGCTGCGATTCCGCCTTGTCCTGCTGCGCGCGACCTTCGTCCTTCAGGTCCTGGTGACCGGTGACGGTACCGGCCGCTTCCTTCACCTTGCCCTTGGCATCTTCGACGATGCCCTCGACGCCCTCGCGAGGACCGCTTCCATGTTCAGCCACAACAACCTCCTGGAATATCGGAACAAGCTGACATCTGGCGCATACCCGGGAGACCGGCCTCGAATCCGCAGCGATGAAGTTCGGCTCGTGCGCACGTCACGCCCGCAGGACGGGGCGGGCCAGCGCCCTGTGTCGCCGCGCTCGCGATGGTCTACGCGACGCTCGGTATCCAGGTGTCGCCACCCGAGCACGTCCACCCCGCCACCGCTCACGCGGCGGATCTGCCGTACCCGGCGGTCGGCTGGTTCCTCGCGGGCATGTTCTTGTTGGACGCGGTGGTCGTCGTGGTACGGCCGCCGGACGAGCGGCCGCAAGCGTGGCGCGATCTCGTCGTCACGGTGTTCCCGCACCTGGCCATGGACATCGCGATGGTGGCGATGCTCGTCACCGCGTTGATCCCGCTCGGCTGAGCTGGATTCACGGCCGCCTACGGGTGGGCCCCATCCTGACGACCAACGTCGACAGATACCCGCGAGAGGGGCGTGGCTCGCCGATAGAAAGATGCGATCGCGCACTCGATCCGTCTTCTGCCTGCTGGCTCCAGCGCCTCGGAAGTGCCAACGTGGGCGCGCGGCCACGCATCGCTATTGTCCGAACAGACTCCGTGGCAAGGACTTTCAGCGATCACCGCAGTGTCCCGAGCCCGAACGGCAACGACCACCGGAGAACGATGAGCCAGCCAACGAGCCCGACCGCCGCGGCCCGAAACTTCGTATCCGCCTGCTCGACGCTCACCAGCCTGATCGATCTGGCCGCGCACCCCGCGACGTCGCCACGATTGCGGGTGGCGCTCGCCGAGTACTGCCGCCGTCACCACACGACCGATCCCGGGCTGGCGGCGAGTCTGTCCTACTGGAAACGGCGCCGCGCTTCCTTGACGCCCGACGACCACGAGGCGATCCGGGCGATCCTCACCCGTGACGGCGCGATCCTGCACGCCTCCCGCCGCTGATCATCGCCGGAGCGAGCACCGGCCACGGCCCGCGCCCGATCTCCGGTCGGACCGGCGACCGGCTATGACTGCGTCTCGACACCGCCGAGTCCCGACAATGTCAGCTCGACGGGTTCGCGCGGCTCGCCGGGCCGGAACACGCAGCGCGTGCACGTGTAGATCGTGGGCATGCACTCGTTGCAGTGCACGCACGCCGACCGCGTCGACGCATCCGATTGGATGCGACGCAACAGATTCGGTTCGCGCAGCAGCGCACGGCCCATGGCGACGAACTCGAAGCCTTCCTCCCGCGCGAGCCGCATGGTGTCCAGGTTCGTGATGCCGCCCAGCAGAATCAGCGGCATCGACAATTCCCGACGGAAGTGCCGTGCGCGCTCGAGCAGATACGCCTCTCGGTACGGGTACTCCTTCAGGAAAGCCTTGCCGACCATACGGAATCCCCACCGCGCCGGCACCGGGAGAACGTCGCCGAAGGATTTCCGCGGCGCGTCACCGTGGAACAGCAGCATCGGGTTGAGCAGTGAACTCCCCGCCGTCAGTTCCAGAGCATCCAAGCTGCCGTCGGCTTCCAGCCACGCGGCGACCTGGATCGACTCGGGCACGGTGAGCCCGCCGTGCACTCCATCTTCCATATTCAGCTTCGCGGTCACCGCCAGTCGGCCGCCCACGGCTTCTCGGACCGCGGCGGCGATCTCGCGCGCCAACCGCGCCCGGTTCGCCAAGCTGCCGCCGTACCGGTCCGCGCGGCGGTTCAGCTTGGGGCTCAGGAACGAGCTGACCAGATAGTTGTGCCCGAAATGGATCTCCACCGCGTCGAAGCCCGCCTCCTCGGCCAGCTTCGCCGCCCCGGCATGAGCGGCCACGAGTTCGCGGAGCCCGTGCTCGTCCGGGCAGCGCATCATGCGCATCGAGAGGGGGCTGAACATCCGGCTCGGCGCCAGCGCCGGAGCCCTGTTGGACGCCGCGTTGGCCACCGGCCCGGCATGGCCGATCTGCGCGCTCACGGCAGCGCCTTCGCCATGGACGGCTTCGGTGAGTCTCCGCAGCCCCGGCACCGCATCCGGGCGCAGCCAGATCTGGTGCCGGTCGGTCCGGCCGCCGGGAGCGACCGCGCAATACGCCACGGTCGTCATCCCGACTCCACCGGCGGCGACCTCGCGATGGAACTCGATCAGCTCGTCGGTCACCAGGGCGTCCGGCGTGCGTCCCTCGAAGGTCGCGGCCTTGATCACTCGATTGCGCAAGGTGATCGGCCCGAGCTGGGCCGGTGCGAATACGTCGTTCATCGTTTCTCTCCTGTCGGCGCGGTCAATCCGGCCACGACGAATTCCCGGAGGGTGGCCACCGCCTCCTGCGACATCTCTCGGTGCTCCGCACTGCCGAATCGCATGATGAGGAGGTCGAAGGCCAACATCCAGCGGCGCCTGCTCTCGCGCTCGCTCAGGCCGGGCAACAGGCTCACCCACGCATCGATCCGGAACCACGGCTGCCGCCACTCGGTCACCTGCCTGCCGAGGACGAACTGCGCCAGCAGTCTCAGGTGCATCCGGCCCACCGGATCGTCGGCCAACTCGACGAACGGCTCGATCACCGCATCGACCACCTCGGCGATGGTCCCGTGCCCGCCGGTGACAGCCGCCAACCGGTCTTCCCACACCGGCCCCAATCGGTCCTCCAGCAGCGCGGCGACCAGAGCGTCCTTCGACCCGAAGTGGTAGTGCACCGCCGCCGGGTTCGCGCCGGCCTGCGCGCAGATGCCCCGTACGGACACCTCGTCGTACCGGCCTTCGAGCAGCAGGCGCTCGGCGGCCGTCAGCAGACGATCGCGGGTGGTCGCGGCTTCGGAGACCGGCTTCGGCATGCGCTCAGTCAATCACGTTTCCATCGTCGATTCAATCACTGATTGAATCGACGTTTCAGGCAGAACTCGACGGCGCCGCCGAGCTCGGCGCCTCGGGCCGTACCAGCTCCGTCAGGAATGGCCCGCGATGATCACTTGCGGAATACCGGTGCCGAGCGGAACAGGCCGGCACACCGGGGCCGGGCTGCCCGGATCCAGCACGGTGAGCAGCAACTCCTGCACGAACGGGTCGTACACCATGTGGAAGTGCCCGGTGAGGTCGGCGGGACACAGGTCTTGCAGGGCGATGTTGCGCGCGCCCGGCCCGCGCAGCGCGATGTTCTCGAACGGCTGGATCATCTCGTCGACACGGCTGCCGACGGTCACGTACCGCACCCCGGGCACCGTGTCGCCGCCCGCGTTGAGATCGAGCATGATCGGCGACCCCTCCGCCTGCTGCACGGCCGCCAGCGAAGTCACCTGGGCGAACGCATCGAGAGCGCCGGGGATCGCCTCGGCGACCGGCACCAGTCCGTACATCACTCCGCCATAGCTGGGCGATGCGAGGCCGACCCATTGTTCGACCTTGGGCGCACCGCCCAGCTTGTTGACGTAGTAGCGAGTCACGTTGGCGCCCTGCGAGAACCCGACCAGATCGACCTTGCCCGCGTGGGTCGCCGCGAGCACTTGATCGACGAACGCGCCTACCTGATAGGCACTGAGCACCAGATCCTCGGTGCCGTAACTGTGCGCGCCCGGCTTGCCGCCGTAGTTCAGCGCGAACACGCAGAACCCCGCCGCGGTCAGCTGCGGCGCGATCCCCGACCAGTCGGAATAGGCCGTGGAGTCGGTCCCGTGCGCGAGCACGACCGGACTAGGATGCCGGGCACTGGGCACGCAACCGAAATCGTTGGTACCGCTCGGGACCGCGTTCGGATGACTCTTCTGATACCACGCGGCGGCCAGGTGGTCCGGCTGCGGTGGAGCGGCGTATGTCGGCACGTCGGGCGGGCGGTAACCGAGCGGTTCGGCCGACGCCACGCCCGGGCCGAGCGCGGCCACGCCGGCCATCACGAAGGCCAGCACGGCACCACGCAAGTGTGAAACGCCCCAAGTTCCCGCACGGATCGACTGTCGCATCTCACAATGATCCCTCCGATCAGCTCGAAATGCGCGCGGTATAGGGGTGTTTCACCTCCCCTACTTCTCGGGGGTCTCATCCTCGGCGAGGATGCGGTAGAGGGACTTGCGGGTCTCGGTGAGCAGCTCCGCCGCCCGCGCCGCCTGCTGCGGAGTACCGGCCGCCGCGACCTGGGCCACCGCCCCCATCAGCTGGCCGACGAGTGCGCGCAGGTCCATCGCCTGAGCGCCGACGTCCTGCTGCACGTCCGCCCACGGATCGCCCAGCTCGTCCCGGTGCGCGGCGACGTACTCGGTGCCCGACTCGGTGAGCTTCGCGGTCTTGCGCCCGGCGACCTTCTCGATGAGAACGAGACCCTCGTCTTCCAGCTGCGCCAGCGCGGGGTAGATCGATCCGGGGCTCGGCCGCCAGATGTCGTTGCTGCGCTCGCGGATCTGCTGAATGAGTTCGTAACCGTGCATGGGCTGCTCGGTGAGCAGCAACAACACGGCGGCGCGAACGTCACCGCGCCTGCCTCGGCCGCCACGTCCGCGTCCGCGGCCGAAGTGCGGGCCGAAACCGGGCCCGAACCCCGGCCCGAACTCGGGGCCGAATCCGTGGCGCCCGCCGCGGCGGAAGCGCCGCCCGTGTTCGAAGCCCTCGTGACCGGGCAGCGGCCCGCGACCGCGCCGGCCGAATTCTCGATGTTCTCGGTGTTCCATGTCAGCCTCCCAAGGCTCTCGTGTTCGATTCATGCTATCGACGATATATCGGCAATGCATCGAGCGCAAGGGCCGGTTTTCGGCACCCTCGCCCGACCGGAGCTCAGCTCACCAGCGAGTCGATCCAGCGCGACAACCGCGCACCTTCGGTGACCATCAGTTCCGGATCGCGAAAAGTGTTGGTGAGCAGGGATATTCCTTGATATGCCGCGACATAGGCGATGGCGAGCTCCTTTGCGTCCGCGCGCCCCATCGCGGCGAACTGCCGTTCGGCCCAATCCACCAGCACGCGCATGACCTCGGCGGCCGCGGTGTCCAGCCCGTCGTCCCGCTTGTCCAATTCCGAAGACAGAGTGCCGAAGGGGCAGCCGTAACGCACAGTCTGCTCACGATCGGCCACCCATCCCGCGATCAGGGCCTTCAGGCGCCCGGACGGGGTCTCCTGCCGCTCGCTCGCGGCGATCACCGCGTCGAGGATGCGCGCGTGCGAGCCGATCGCCGCCTCGATGAGTTGGTCTTTCGTCTTGAAGTAGTAGTAGACGTTGCCGACCGGAACGTCCGCGGCGCGGGCGATGTCGGCGATCGTCGTCTTCTCCACGCCCTGGTGATGGAACACCCGCACCGCGGCTTCGACCAGCCGCTCCCGCTTGCCCGATCCGGCCTTCGCCTGTGAGTCAGTCACACAACTAACTGTAGACAGCGTGGCGGCGATCAGCTACGTTCTTTTTAGTCAGCCAACTAACTAAGGAGTTAACGATGATCGTGGTCACCGGAGCCACCGGAAATATCGGCGCGCCTCTCGTCCGCTTGCTGGCCGACGCCGGCGAGGAAGTGACAGCCGTGGCGCGGCATACGGACCTTTCGCTACCCGAGGGAGTCCGATCGGCTCGGGCCGATCTGGGCGAGCCGGAAAGCCTCTCCCCCGCTGTCAAGGGAGCCGACACACTGTTTCTCCTGATCGCCGGTGAGCAGTTGGTGGCGGGTCCGGAACCCGAGCAGGTGCTGAAAGTCGCGGCGGCGGGAGGCGTGCGGCGCGTGGTGTTCGTGTCCTCGCAGGGCGTTGCCACCCGCCCGGACGCGGCGGGCTACGCCCGGCTGTTCAACTACGAACAGGCGATCAGGGACTCGGGGCTGGCCTGGACCATTCTTCGGCCCGGCGGGTTCTTCTCCAACACTTACGCGTGGGCGGAGGCGGTACGCACGCAGCGTATGGTCGCCGCGCCGTTCGGCGACGTCGGTCTTCCCTCGATCGATCCGGCCGATATCGCCGCGGTGGCCGCGGCGGCGTTGCGCGACGACCGACACGCAGGACAGGTCTACACCTTGACCGGACCAGAACTCGCCACCCCGCGCGCTCAGGCCGAGGCGCTCGGCGCGGCGGTCGGCGAGCCGCTCCGTTTCGTGGAATTGACTCGAGCACAGGCCGGTTCGGCAATGCGCGAGTTCATGCCCGAGCCGGTGGTCGAGCACACGTTGACCATCCTCGGCGAGCCGACACCCGCCGAGCAGCGGATCAGCCCCGACGTGCCGCGCGTGCTCGGGCGCCCGGCCACGAGATACGCCGAGTGGGCCGTCCGCAATCGAGCGGCCTTTGCCTGAAGCTCGGCCGAGCGCTGCGCTGTCGCAAGATGATCGCCGGCTTCGACGGCAGCGGTGGAGCCACCGACTCCGGTCGCCGTCAGCCGATGTCGGCGGGGTCGATCTGCACGCGGAGGGGGGCGTCCGAGCGGTGCGTACTGCGCACCGCTTGGGCCGCGCGCAGGGCACGCGCGAGCGCGGCTCCGGATCGGCGGTCGACCCGCAGCAGCAAGCGCTCGACCTCAGCAGGCGCATCGCCGGAGGAAAACGGTTTACGGGCGCTGTCCGGCAGCGGCACCGGTCCGAGGCGGTCGACGGTGGCGGGCAGGTCCGCCGCCGAGAGCAGTTCGGCGATGGTGTCGGCGGTGCCGTCGATCGCGGCGAGACGGACGGCGGGCGGGAAGCCGACCTCGGCCCGCGCCGCGACCTCCGCACGCGCGGCGCCAACGGGATCCCACCGGACCAGGGCCTGCACCGTCGGGATCGAGGGCTCGGCCATGACGATGACCTGGCCGTGCGCGCGGACCAGCGCCGCGGCGGCCATCCAGCGGCGCAGCGCGTCCTCGGCGGCCCGCAGGTCGGCACGGCCGAGCAGCGCCCAGCCGTCGAGCAGCAGCGCTACGCCGTAGCCGCCGGGGACCACGGGCTCGGCGCCGACCGTGGCGACGACCACCTGCGGACCCGGCTCCACGGTGTCGAGCACGGCGCCGCCGCCGGAACCGCGGATCGGCACGCCGGGAAAAGCACGGCCGAGTTCCTCCGCCGTGCGCGTGGCTCCGATCACCACGGCGCGCAGTGCGCGCGACCCGCAGGTGGTGCAACGGAACGCGGCCTCGGTGATCCCGCACCAACGGCAAGCGGGACTCCGCGCGGTCGCGCCCGGGTCGGCTGCCGATCCGCGCGGTCCGCGAGCTTCCGGCAGGGCGAGCGGCCCGTTGCAGTGTCGGCATCGGGCAGGAGTGCGACATTTCCCGCAGGCCAGCGCGGGAATGTACCCGCGGCGCGGGACCTGCACCAGCACCGGTGCGCCTTCCTTCAGCGCGGCGCGGGCAGCCGCGAAAGCGACGCCGGGGACTCGGACCGCACGCGCGACCGGATCGCGTTCCAGCGCTATCTCGCTGTCACCGGGGGCACTGATGCGGGGCGCGGCCTTGCGTAGCATCGCGCGATCGGCGACCAGATCGTGCGCCCAGCCGGAATCGACGACCGCTTGGATCTCGGCGGTGCGCGCGAAACCCGCCGCGACGAAGGCCGCACCGGTTTCGTGCGCCCGCAGCATCGCCACCTCTCGCGCGTGCGGATACGGCGCGCGCGGTTCGGCGTAGGTGTCGTCACCGTCGTCCCACAGCGCGATCAGCCCGAGATCCACCGCCGGCGCGAACACGGCGCTGCGCGTGCCCACCACCACCCGCGCCGAGCCGCGCAGCACCGCGAGCCAAACGCCGGTACCGAGCCGCGGGACCGAGACCGGCGGACAGCCCGACAGCCGAGTCCCCCACCAACCGAACGCATTCCGTCAGGACTCGATCGAGATCGCGCTGGTCGGGGACCATGAGGATCGCGCTGCGCCCCTGCCGGGCCACCACAGCGGCGAGTTCCGCCAGCCGCCGGGGCCAGTCCTCGCCGGGCAGCGCCTGCCAAGCCGCACGCGCCCCTTTTCGTTGGGCGAGAGCATCGACGAACGCCGCACCGTGGACGTACCGTTCCCAGGGCGCGACATCTATCGCCGGAAACGCCGGATCGACACGGACAGTCGGGTTTTCGACGTCGCCGCTGGCCGCCCCCGCACCGCTGGCCTCCCCGGCACCCCTGACCTCCCCCGCGCCGCTGACCTCCCCGGCACCGCTTGCCTCCCCGGCGCCGATGACCGTCCTCGCACTGCCTGCCTTTGCGGCGCCGCTCGCCTCCCTCCCGCGGGCCTCACCGCGAACCTCCACGGCGCCGCTGCTCGTCTCCACCGCGCCGTTGGCCTCCCCCGCTCCGCGAGCCTCCCTGGTACCGCTTACCTGCCCCGCACCGCGAGCCGCCCCCACGGCGCTTGATCCCTCTTCCAGACGCGCACGTGGTGACGGCCCGGCGGCGAACCTCTCATCGCTCTCCGGCGCGGGCACATGTCGGCCGGTGCTCATGCTCGCGCGCTTCGAATCCGCCGCAGCGCCACCTTCCGAGGCAACGCCGCTCACGTCCGTCGAATCAGCTTGCATGACAGGGGATGCCGGCGATGCGACGGCCAACTCCCCGGCGGACACGGAACTTGCGGCGTCCGACTGCGCGGGACCGGTTGCGGTACTGGGGTTCTCGTTCGCGGAATCGGCTCGTGCCGCAGCGGACTTCGTCGCGCGACCGGATTCGGTGCGGGCGTGGCGCGGTGGTATCGCCAGACGCAGGACATCGGCGCGCGTGCCCGCGTAACGGGCGGCGACCTTGCCTGCCAAGTCCAGGATCTCCGGAGTCAGCACACGTTCGCCGGAGACGACGCGTTCCAGCTTGACCAGCTTGCCGCCGTGGTCGCTGTGCCGCGATCGGGCCAGGAGATAGCCGTCGACCAGCCGACCGGCGAAACGAACCCGCACCCGGACCCCCGGCTGGGCGAGTTCGTCCAGCTCGGGGGGCACCAGGTAGTCGAAGTCGCGGTCGAGATGCGCGGGCGAGAGCAGCGGAAGCACTCGGGCGATCGGCAGCTCGACGCCTGCGGGACCCGCGGCCGGATGGTCCGCCTCGGTGGCGGGGGCGTCCGCCGCGGGTTCGTTCACTCGGACCTGATCGAGGTCAGAGTCCGACGGCGGCGCGCAGCTTGTCCGCGCGGTCGGTGTGCTCCCACGGCAGGTCGACGTCGGTGCGGCCGAAGTGGCCGTACGCGGCGGTCGGCGCGTAGATCGGGCGCAGCAGGTCCAGATCGCGGATGATGGCGCCGGGACGCAGGTCGAAGACCTCGGTGATCGCGGTGCTGATGCGCGCCGGGTCGACCTTCTCGGTGCCGAAGGTCTCGACGAACAAGCCGACCGGAGCCGCCTTGCCGATCGCGTAGGCCACCTGGACCTCGACGCGGTCGGCCAGATCGGCCGCGACGACGTTCTTCGCGACCCAGCGCATGGCGTAGGCGGCGGAGCGGTCCACCTTCGACGGGTCCTTGCCGGAGAAGGCGCCGCCACCGTGGCGGGCCATGCCGCCGTAGGTGTCGACGATGATCTTGCGGCCGGTCAGGCCCGCGTCGCCCATCGGGCCGCCGAGCACGAACTTGCCGGTGGGGTTGACCAGCAGGCGGATGTCGGAGATGTCCAGGCTGGGCAGCTCGAGGTCGGCGAGCACCGCGTCGAGGACCTTCTCGCGGATGTCGGGGGCGAGCAGGTTGTCCAGGTCGATGTCGGCGGCGTGCTGGGTGGAGACGACCACCGTGTCCAAGCGGACCGGGCGATCACCGTCGTATTCGATGGTGACCTGGGTCTTGCCGTCCGGGCGCAGGTAGGGCAGCACGCCGGTCTTGCGCACCTCGGTCAGGCGGCGCGACAACCTGTGCGCGAGCGCGATCGGCAGCGGCATCAGCTCGGGGGTGTCCTTGGTGGCGTAACCGAACATCAGGCCCTGGTCGCCCGCGCCCTGCCGCTCGATTTCGTCGTCGGAGCCGCCGAGACGCGCCTCGTGGGAGGTGTCCACACCCTGGGCGATATCCGGCGACTGCGCGCCGATCGCGATATTCACACCGCAGGAATTTCCGTCGAAACCCTTTGCCGACGAGTCATATCCGATTTCCAGGACTTTTTCCCGGACAATTCGGGGAATATCGGCGTACGCCGACGTGGTGACCTCACCCGCGACATGGACCTGGCCGGTCGTCACGAGGGTTTCCACCGCGACCCGGCTGCGCGGATCCTCCGCGAGCAACGCGTCGAGAATGGAATCGCTGATGGCATCACAGATTTTGTCCGGATGACCTTCGGTCACGGACTCGCTGGTGAAAAGCCGGCTCCCGGACGTGCGCACAGTTCTTCCCTCTCCCTCAACGGGTTACTCGTATCGGCTTGCGACAGTAACGCGATGTCGTGACTGCGCAACCCTTATATCTCAGCCTATTCCAAATCACCGACAGGGCGGACCTCAACGCCGCGGCCATACCGGGCAGCTGAACTTCCGGTGTCCCGGCGGTGCCGAATCGATGACGGCGCCGCGAACGACGGACCGGATGGCAATCCTGGCAGGGCCGGAGCCCGGCTCAGCGCAGCAACACGCTCAGCGCGTCGAGCACGCGGCTGGCCAGCAATGCCTTGGAGCCGTGATCGAGCGCCTGTTCGGTGCCGTCCGCGCCGAGCAGCCAGCCGTCGTTGGTGTCCACCTCGAACGCTTTACCCTCGCCGACCGCGTTGACCACGAGCAGGTCGCAGCCCTTGCGTGCGAGCTTGGCCCGCGCGTGGGTGAGGACGTCGCCGTGCTCGTCACCGGTCTCGGCGGCGAAGCCGACGATCGCGGTGCCGGGCAACTGCCCGTCGCGTCGCGCCTGTACCAGCCCGGCGAGGATGTCGTCGGTCTTGGTCAGCGGAATGACGTCGGGCTCGCCGGCGCCCTTCTTGATCTTGGCGGCGGCGACGTTGGTCGGCCGGAAATCGGCGACCGCCGCGGCCATGATCACCGCGTCGGCGCCGACGGCGTGCTTGTCGACGGCGGTCTTCAGCTGTTCGGCGGTGGTGATGTGCACCAGGTCGACGGCGGCGGGCGCCGCCATCTCGATCGTGTTGCCCGCGATCAACGTCACGTGGGCGCCGCGCTGGGCCGCGACCCGCGCGAGCGCGTAGCCCTGCTTACCGGAGCTGCGGTTGCCCAGGAAACGCACCGGATCCAACGGCTCCCTGGTGCCGCCCGCCGTGATGACGACCCGGCGGCCCTCCAGATCCCGTTGAATCGCGTCGGCACGCTCCATGAGCAGCGACGCCAGACCGAAGATCTCCTCGGGCTCGGGCAGGCGTCCGGGGCCGGTGTCGGCGCCGGTGAGCCGGCCCGCCGCGGGCTCCATGACGATCGCACCGCGGGCGCGCAAGGTCGCGACGTTGGCGACGGTCGCGGGATGCTCCCACATCTCGGTGTGCATCGCGGGCGCGAACAAGATCGGACATCGGGCCGTCAGCAACGTGGCGGTGAGCAGGTCGTCGGCGCGGCCGGACGCGGCACGGGCCATGAGGTCGGCGGTCGCCGGGGCGATGACCACCAGGTCCGCCTCCTGGCCCAGGCGAACATGCGGGACCTCCGGCACGTCGGAGAACACACCGGTGTGCACCGGGTTCCCGGACAGTGCCTCGAAGGTCGCCTTGCCGACGAACTCCAGCGCCGAGGCGGTGGGGATCACCCGGACGTCATGTCCGGTCTCGGTGAATCGCCGGACCAGAGAGCACGCCTTGTAGGCGGCGATGCCTCCGGCCACACCGACGACGATCCTTGTGGTCACTACGCCTCCGGCCTAGTCGTGGTCACGGCGAACCGGGTTCGCCTCACTCGCCTTCGGAGTGCTCGAGCAGGTCGGAGTGGATTTCGCGCAGGGCGACCGACAGCGGCTTCTCCTGCAGACCCGGCTCGACCAGCGGGCCGACGTACTCGAGGATGCCGTCGCCGAGCTGGTTGTAGTAGTCGTTGATCTGCCGTGCGCGCTTGGCCGCGTAGATGACCAGGGCGTACTTGGACGACGTGCGCTCCAGCAACTCGTCGATCGGCGGGTTGGTGAGGCCGACCGGCGTGTCGTAGGCGGGCGCGGTCTTGGTGTCCGTACTGCTCACTAGGGAGACTCCTGCTGTGTGGTCTGTGGCATGAACGAGGTCACTCATGCTGGAGTGGATGGCGCATGCGCGAAGGGCCCGACGTCGTTACGCAGGCTACCTCCTCCGGGCCTGATCGCTCATGCGCAGGTGGGGGTCACGAACTCGAATTTGTGCTAACGAACAACGATACCAACTGCTCACAGGCGCTGGTCACCTCGTCGTTGACGATAACTATGTCGAACTCGTCACAGGCCGCCAGCTCGGTCCTGGCCGTTTCCAAGCGGCGCTCGATCACCTCGGGCGACTCGGTGCCGCGCGAGGTCAGTCGCGCGACCAACTCGTCCCAGCTCGGCGGGGCCAGAAAGACCAGGATCGCTTCGGGGATCGCCCGGCGCACCGATCGCGCGCCCTCGAGATCCACTTCGACCAGTACCGGAAGGCCCTCCGCCAGCGCGGCGCGCACCGGGCCCGCGGGAGTGCCCGAACGCTGCAACCCGCCGTGGATTTCCGCCCACTCGAGCAGTTCACCCGCCTCGATCATCGCGTCGAACTCCGCACGGGAGACGAAGTGGTAGTCGAGGCCGTCGACCTCCCCGGGCCGCGGGGCCCGGGTCGTTGCCGACACGCTGAAGACCAGATCGGGCAGTCGTTCGCGGACACAGCGGACCACGGTGGACTTGCCCACGGCCGAGGGGCCGACCAGTACGACCAGTCGACCCTTCCGCGTGTGTTCGATCACCCTCGTCGTCAGGCGTCGAAGTCGAACCGGGCCAGCAGCGCCTTGCGCTGCCGGTCGCCGAGTCCGCGCAGCCGCCGGGTGGGGGCGATCTCCAGCTCGCTCATGATTTCCGCCGCCTTGACCTTGCCCACCTTCGGCAGGGCCTCCAGCAGCGCCGACACCTTCATCTTGCCGAGGATCTCGTCGGTCTCGGCGTCGGTGAGGACCTGCTTCAGGTTGGTGCCGCCACGCTTCAAGCGCTCCTTGAGCTCCGCCCGAGCGCGGCGAGCGGCAGCCGCCTTCTCCAAAGCAGCGGCGCGCTGCTCGTCAGTCAGCTGGGGAAGGGCCACGGTTCCTCCGTCTCATCGTTCATTGCATCAACTCCTGCCGGTAACCCGGCAGTCTCAGCGACCGTACCCACGACGTCCGCCGATTGCGAACCCACCCCCCAGGTCAGCGCATGATTCCGGGTGGGGACCGCACCCCGGCGGCCCCGCGCCGGTCCCGTCCGCGCCACCGAGCGCATCGCGGTGCCGGACCAGCGAAATATGCCGCCAGCAGGGCGTTTTCGACAAACCGAATGGTTTGCGGAAGGGTTGCGGCACGGCAGCGCATCTCTCCAGCAACCCTGCGCGCGCCCTACCAGGAACTTTCTGGAAATTCTCCGCGTGTCGCGAGTTTTTTGCGCGTGTCGGGCGTCACATTGCAGCCATTCGGGCGGCGATGACTCGGCATCCGGTGCCGGATGGTTGCCCTGTACGTCGGCCCAGGAGCGGTGCCACCATCGGTGCACCGATCGGGCCAGAAATCAGCGCAGGAGCGCGCACAGACCCCGCTAATGGGCACGTGTGTGCGAACACCTGCACGCACAGAGACCCGAAACGACGAAGGCCGGCGCGGATGCGCCGGCCTTTCGCGGTCACTTCTGGAGGAACGCGAACGCGTCCTGGAAAGCGTGCACTCTGGCACGCAGTGCCGGAACGGTCGGTCCGTCCCGCAGCACCTCGCGCGAGACGTTCGGCACGACGGCCCCGAGCATCGGCTCGGGGACCAGGTCCCGGATCGTTTCCGGGCCGCCGCCCTGGGCGCCCACCCCGGGCATCAGGACCGGGCCGTTGAGCGCGGAGAGGTCGGGCGCCTCGCTGAGCGTGGCGCCGACCACCACGCCGACCGAGCCGAACTCCACGCCCGCGTTGCGAGCCGCCGCCTCGTCGACCATGGTCTGCGCGACCGTGCGGCCCTGCGCGGCGACCGCCCGCTGCACCTGCGCTCCCTCGGGGTTCGAGGTCGCCGCGAGCACGAAGACGCCGCGGTGGCCCACCTCGGCGAGCGTCAGCGCCGGTGCCAACGAACCGAATCCCAGGTACGGCGACACCGTGACCGCGTCGGACCCCAGCGGCCCGTCGGCCAACCAGGTCCGCGCGTAGGCGTCCATGGTGGACCCGATATCGCCGCGTTTGGCGTCGGCGAGCACCAGGGTCCCCGAGGCCCGCAACACCTCGATGGTGCGCTCCAGGACCGCGATGCCGCCGGAGCCGTGGGCTTCGAAGAACGCGACCTGCGGCTTGACCAGCGCGACGAGGCCGTCGAAAGCCTCCACGCAGATCTCGGCGAACCGCTCGAGCCCCTCGACGTCCTCGGTCAGTCCCCAGGACCGCAGCAGCTGCGGGTGCGGGTCGATACCGACGCACACCGGCCCCAGATGCCGCATCGCATGTCGCAAGCGGTCGCCGAAGGTCTTCATCTCACCCGTTCCGTCCGGCCGCGGCTCACCCACGCAGCACCGAGTGCAGTTCCTGCAGCGACCGCACGCCGATGCCACCGTTGATGCTGGCCTCGATGCCCTGCACCGCGGCCGCCGCACCCTGCACGGTGGTGATGCACGGGATGTTCACCCCGACCGCCGCGCTGCGGATCTCGTAGCCGTCCACGCGGGGGCCGGAGTTGCCATAGGGCGTGTTGAACACCATGTCGACCTCGCCGTCGCGGATCTGCTCCACGATCGTCGGCTCGTCGTCCGGCCGCACCTCGGAGTGCTTGCGCACCTGCTCGCACGGAATTCCGTTGCGGCGCAGCATTTCCGCCGTGCCCTCGGTGGCGAGGATGCGGAAGCCGAGGTCGTGCAGGCGCTTCACCGGGAAGACCATCGCGCGCTTGTCCCGGTTGGCGATCGAGACGAACACGGTGCCCTCGGTGGGCAGCGAACCGTAGGCGGCGGTCTGGCTCTTGGCGAAGGCGGTGCCGAAATCGGCGTCGATGCCCATCACCTCGCCGGTCGACTTCATCTCCGGCGACAGCAGCGAATCCACGCCGCTGCCGTCGGCGCGCCGGAAGCGGTGGAACGGCAGCACGGCCTCCTTGACCGCGACCGGTGCGTCCAGCGCGACGTGCCCGCCGTCGCCCTCGCTCGGCAGCATGCCCTCCTTGCGGAGTTCGGCGATGGTGGCGCCGAGCATGATCCGCGCGGCGGCCTTGGCCAGCGGCACCGCGGTGGCCTTGGACACGAACGGAACCGTCCGGCTGGCGCGCGGATTGGCCTCCAGCACGTAGAGCACGTCGTCCTTGAGCGCGTACTGCACGTTGAGCAGGCCGCGCACGCCGATGCCCTTGGCCAGCGCGACGGTCGAGCGGCGCACCGCCTCGATGTCGCTGCGGCCCAGCGTGATCGGGGGCAGCGCGCAGGCGGAGTCGCCGGAGTGGATGCCCGCCTCCTCGATGTGCTCCATCACGCCGCCGAGGTAGACCTCCTCGCCGTCGCACAGCGCGTCGACGTCGATCTCGATCGCGTCCTCCAGGAACCGGTCGACCAGCACCGGGTGCTCGGGGCTGAGCTCGGTCGCGCGGGAGATGTAGCCCTCCAGGGAGTTCTCGTCGTAGACGATCTCCATGCCACGGCCGCCGAGCACGTAGGACGGGCGCACCAGCACCGGGTAGCCGATGTCGGCGGCGATCTTGCGCGCCTGCGCGAAGGTGGTCGCGGTGCCGTACTTGGGCGCGGGCAGCCCGGCCGCGACCAGCACGTCACCGAACTCGCCGCGGTCCTCGGCCAGGTCGATGGCGGCCGCGCTGGTGCCGACCACCGGCACGCCCGCCGCGGTGAGCCGTTGCGCGAGGCCGAGCGGGGTCTGCCCGCCCAGCTGCACGATGACGCCCGCGACGGTGCCGGACTCGCATTCGGCGTGGTAGACCTCCAGCACGTCTTCGAAGGTCAGCGGCTCGAAGTAGAGGCGATCGGCGGTGTCGTAGTCGGTGGAGACGGTCTCGGGGTTGCAGTTGACCATCACCGTCTCGTAACCGGCCCGCGACAGCGTCTGCGCCGCGTGCACGCACGAGTAGTCGAACTCGATGCCCTGGCCGATGCGGTTGGGCCCGGACCCGAGAATGATCACCTTCTCGCGTTCGCGCTGCGGCGCCACCTCGGACTCGGCCGCGGGATCGAGCTCGTAGGCCGAGTAGTGGTACGGGGTCTTGGCCTCGAACTCGGCGGCGCAGGTGTCGACCGTCTTGAAGACCGGACGGATGCCGAGCCGGTGGCGCAGGGCGCGCACACCGCTCTCCCCCGCCAGCTCGGGCCGCAGCGCGGCCAGCTGACGATCCGACAGGCCGTAGTGCTTGGCCCGGCGCAGCAGCGGTTCGTCCAGCACGGGCGCGTCGAGGATCTCCTGGCGCAGCTCGACCAGACCGGCCACTTCGGCCACGAACCACGGGTCGATGCCGGAGGCCGCGGCGACGTCCTCGATGCTCGCGCCCAGTCGCAGCGCGCGTTCCACCTGGTAGATGCGCCCCTCGGTGGGCGTCCGCAGATCCTCGAGGATCGCCTCGACGTCGGTCCACGCGCCGTCGTCCTGGGTCCAGAAGCCCGCGGCCTTGGTCTCCAGCGAGCGCAGCACCTTGCCGAGCGCCTCCGAGAAGTTGCGGCCGAGGGACATGGCCTCGCCGACGGACTTCATGGTGGTGGTCAGTGTGCCGTCGGCGCCGGGGAACTTCTCGAACGCGAACCGCGGCGCCTTGACGACCACGTAGTCGAGGGTCGGCTCGAAGCAGGCCGGGGTTTCCTTGGTGATGTCGTTGACGATCTCGTCGAGCGTGTAACCGATGGCCAGCTTGGCGGCGATCTTCGCGATCGGGAAGCCGGTCGCCTTCGACGCCAGCGCGGACGAACGCGACACGCGCGGATTCATCTCGATGACGATCAGGCGGCCGTCGAGCGGGTTCACCGCGAACTGGATGTTGCAGCCGCCGGTGTCGACGCCGACCTCGCGCAGGATGGCGATGCCGAGGTCGCGCAGCTTCTGGTACTCGCGGTCGGTGAGCGTCATCGCCGGGGCGACGGTCATCGAGTCACCGGTGTGCACGCCCATCGGGTCGACGTTCTCGATCGAGCAGACCACCACGACGTTGTCGCGGCCGTCGCGCATCAGCTCGAGCTCGTATTCCTTCCAGCCGAGGATGGACTCCTCGATCAGGACGTTCGCGGTGGGTGAGGCGGCCAGGCCGCCGCCCGCGATGCGATCGAGGTCCTCCTCGTTGTAGGCCATGCCGGAACCGAGGCCGCCCATGGTGAACGACGGGCGCACCACCACGGGGTAGCCGAGTTCGGCGACCGTCTCGCGGACCTCGTCCATGGTGAAGCAGACGCGCGAGCGGGCGCTCTCGCCGCCCACCTTGGCCACGATGTCCTTGAACTTCTGCCGGTCCTCACCGCGCTGGATGGCGTCGAAGTCGGCGCCGATGAGCTCGACGCCGTACTTCGCCAGCACACCGCGCTCGTGCAGCGCGACCGCGGTGTTCAGCGCGGTCTGACCGCCGAGAGTGGCCAGGATGGCGTCCGGACGCTCCTTCTCGATGACCTTCTCGACGAACTCCGGCGTGATCGGCTCCACGTAGGTGGAGTCGGCGAACTCCGGATCGGTCATGATCGTCGCCGGGTTCGAGTTGACCAGCGACACCCGCAGGCCCTCGGCCCGCAGCACCCGGCACGCCTGCGTGCCGGAGTAGTCGAATTCGCACGCCTGGCCGATGACGATCGGGCCAGAACCGATCACCAGGATGTGCTCGAGATCCTCGCGGCGAGGCATCAGGCTCCTTCCATGAGACCGGCGAAACGGTCGAACAGGTACGCGGCGTCGTGGGGTCCGGCGGCGGCTTCCGGGTGGTACTGCACGGAGAAGGCGCGGCCGTCGACCAGCCGGACGCCCTCGACCGTGCCGTCGTTGGCGCAGACGTGACTCACCTCGGCCGTGCCGAAGGGAGTATCGAACCGCTCGCCCCGCTCGCCCTCCAGCGCGAACCCGTGGTTCTGCGCGGTGATCGAGATCCGGCCGGTTTCGTGCTCCACCACGGGGATGTTGATCCCGCGGTGGCCGAACTTCATCTTGTAGGTGCCCCGGCCGAGCGCGCGGCCGAGGATCTGGTTGCCGAAGCAGATGCCGAACAGCGGCAGGCCCTCGCCCAGCACGCCACGGGTCAGCTCGACCGCCGCGTCGGCGGTGGCCGGATCGCCGGGACCGTTGGACAGGAAGACCCCGTCCGGCTTCAGCTCGAGGATCTGATCCAGCGTGGTGGTCGAGGAGACCACGTGCACCCGCATGCCGCGCTGCGCGAACATGCGCGGGGTGTTGGTCTTGATCCCGAGATCGACCGCGACGACCGTGCGGCGGTGTTCGCCGTCCGGCTCGATCGTGTAGAGCGCGTCGGTGCTCACCTCGCCCGCGAGGTCGGCGCCCAGCATGGACGGCTGACCGTTGACCCGGTCCACCAGTTCCTCCGCGGCGGCCAGCGCGTCGCCGGAGAAGATGCCCGCCTTCATCGAACCCCGGGTGCGCAGGTGACGCACCAGCGCGCGGGTGTCGATGCCCGCGATGCCGACGATCCGCTGACGTTCCAGTTCGTCCGGCAGCGTCTTGGTGGCGCGCCAGTTGGACGCGCGCCGCGCCGGGTCGCGCACCGCGTAGCCGGCGACCCAGATCTTCGTCGACTCGTCGTCCTCGTCGTTCCAGCCGGTGTTGCCGATCTGCGGAGCGGCGGCCACCACGATCTGGCGGTGGTAGGACGGGTCGGTGAGGGTCTCCTGGTACCCGGTCATCGCGGTGCAGAACACCGCCTCACCGAGCGTCTGGCCCACGGCGCCGTAGGCCTGGCCGCGGAACACCCGGCCGTCCTCCAGCACGAGCGCTGCTTCTCCTGTCATCCCTCGTCATCTCCCGTCATCGTCCCGCTCTGATCCGCCGCGGGAAGCCTGCGCCAAGCCGGGTAGACCGACTTGTCGTCGCCGCGGAAACCCGTATCGATCTCGGTTCCGGTCGGCAGCTTCCAGCGAATGACCAGCACACCATCTTCCGTCATCACTTTGCCCGCATGGCCGCGCTCGGTGCGCACCGCGGTGACGGATTCCTCCGGAATCCAGATCACCGTCGCACCGTCGCGTTCGAGCAGAATTCCCTTTTCGAACCGCGTGAGTTCCGCGGTGGCCCGGAAACCCAGGTCGCCCACCGTGATCCGGTCCTGCCAGCTCGGCGCGATGGTGCTGCCCAGGTACAGGCCGGTGGTCGGCTCCAGTACCTGCGCGCCCAGTTCGGCGGGTACGGCGGGCAGCGCGCCGATGCGCTCGGCCTGTCGCGCCGCGCGGTTGCGCCAGCCCCGGTACATCAGCCAGAGGCAGGCCGCGAACAGCACCAGCAGCCCGACCACCCAGAGCGTTCTCTCCACTACGAACCTCCTCGAACGGCTGCGCCTCGGTCGCTCATCTACGCCTCCGCCCGGTCGGTCAGCGCCTTGCCGTCCCTGGCGGTGACCCGGCCGCGCAGCAGCGTCGCGGTCACCCTGGCCGGGAAGGTCATCGCCTCGAACGGCGTGTTGTTCGAGATGCTGGCCAGGTCCTCGCCACGCACCGTCCAGCTCGCCTTCGGGTCGACCAGCGTCAGGTTGGCCGGCTCCCCGACCTCGAGCGGCCTGCCGTGCTCGTCCAAGCCGACGATCGCGGCCGGGCGCTCGCTCATCACGCGGGCGACGCCGCGCCAGTCCAGCAGCCCCGGCTCGACCATGGTCTGCACGATGATCGACAGCGCCGTCTCCAGCCCCAGCATGCCGGGCCGCGCCGCGGCGAACTCGCAGCACTTGTCCTGCTCGGCATGCGGCGCGTGGTCGGTGGCGACGCAATCGATGATGCCCTCGGCCAGCGCCCGGCGCAGCGCGGCGGCGTCGGACGCCTCGCGCAGCGGCGGGTTGACCTTGTTGACCGCGTCGTAGGTCTCCAACCGGGAGTCGTCCAGCAGCAGATGGTGCGGGGTGACTTCGGCGGTGATCGAGATGCCCTGGGACTTGGCCCATTTCACCAGTTCCACGGTGCCTGCGGTGGAGGCGTGGCAGATGTGCACGCGGGCGCCCGCGTCCCGCGCGAGCAGGGCGTCGCGAGCCACGATCGACTCCTCGGCCGCGCGCGGCCAGCCGGCCAGCCCCAGCCGGGCCGCGGTCGGTCCCTCGTGCGCGATGGCGCCCTTGGTCAGCCTGGGCTCCTCCGCGTGCTGGGCGATCAGCACGCCGAGCGAGTTCGCGTACTCGAGTGCCCTGCGCATGATCAGCGGGTCGTAGACGCAGTGACCGTCGTCGGAGAACATGCGCACCGCGCCGACGCCCGCGGCCATGGTGCCCATCTCGGCGAGCTGTTCGCCCCGCAGCCCGACGGTGACCGCGCCGACCGGATACACGTCGACCAGGCCGACCTCACGGCCCCTGCGCCACACATGGTCGGTGACGACCACCGAGTCGGCGACCGGGCTGGTGTTGGCCATCGCGAACACGGCGGTGTATCCGCCGAGCGCGGCGGCGGCCGAACCGGTCTCGATGGTCTCGGTGTCTTCGCGGCCCGGTTCACGCAGGTGGGTGTGCAGGTCGACGAAGCCGGGCAGCAGGATCTGGCCCTGCGCGTCGATGATGTCGGCGTCGACCACGCCCAGATCGGTACCGATCTGACGGATCTCCCCGTCGGCGACGAGCACGTCGACCGGCTCGCCTTCGCCGTACAGCAGCGCGCCCTTGATCAGAACGGTCGTGTTCGCACTCATGCTGCGTCCTCTCCGGCCCTCATGCCACTGCCTCCTGAGTCCCGACCAGCAGGCGGAACAGCACCGCCATCCGCATGTGCACCCCGTTGGTGACCTGTTGCAGCACAGCGGCCTTCGGCGAGTCCGCGACGGAGGACGCGATTTCCATGCCGCGCAGCATCGGGCCGGGGTGCAGCACGACGGCGTGGTCTTCCAGCAGAGCCAGCCTGCGCTCGGACAGTCCGTAGGTCACCGCGTACTCGCGGGCCGACGGGAAGAATCCGCCGTTCATCCGCTCCGCCTGCACACGCAGCATCAACACCGCGTCGGCGCCGAGCAGTTCGGCGTCCAAGTGGTGCGAGACGCGGGCGGGCCAGGTCTCCACGCCGATCGGCAGCAGCGTGCGCGGGGCGACCAGCACGACCTCGGCGCCGAGCGTGGCCAGCAGGAACACGTTCGATCGCGCGACTCGGCTGTGCAAGATGTCACCGACGATGACCACTCGCTTGCCCTCGATGTCGCCGAGCCGCTGCCGGAGGGTCAGCGCGTCCAGCAAAGCCTGGGTCGGGTGCTCGTGCGTCCCGTCGCCCGCGTTGACGACCGCCGGGCCGGATCCGCGCCCCGCCGAGACCGCCCACTCGTCCATCCAGCGCGCGATCTGGTGCGCGGCGCCGGAAGCCGGATGCCGCACGATCAGCGCGTCCGCTCCCGCCGCGTGCAGCGTCAGCGCGGTGTCGCGCAGCGACTCACCCTTGGCGACCGAGGAACTGCTCGCGCTCACGTTGATCACGTCCGCGCTCATCCATTTGCCCGCCACCTCGAACGAGACCCGGGTCCGGGTCGAGTTCTCGTAGAAGACCGTCATCACGGTGCGCCCACGCAACGTGGGCAGCTTGTGCACCTCGCGGCCGAGCAGCGCCTGTTCGAACCGCTCGGCCTCGTCGAGCAGCTCGTTCGCGGCGGCGCGATCCAGCGCGGCGACCGACAGCAGATGCCTCACGCGCCTGCCTCCTGCCGTGAGCCGGCGTGTGGCAGCCGATTCATCACGCCTCCTCCTGGTGCAGGTAGACGCCGTCCCGGCCGTCGTGTTCGGTCAGCAGCACCGAGATGTCCTCGGAGCGGTTGGTCGGCACGTTCTTGCCCACGTAGTCGGCGCGGATCGGAAGCTCCCGGTGACCGCGGTCGATGAGTACCGCCAGCTGCACCGCGCGCGGGCGGCCCAGGTCACGCAGGCCGTCGAGCGCGGAGCGGACGGTGCGACCGGAGAACAGCACGTCGTCGACCAGGACCACCAGCGCGTCCTCGATGCCGCCTTCCGGTACCGAGGTGCGCTCCAGTGGCCGGTGCGGACGGCTGCGCAGATCGTCGCGGTAGAGGGTGATGTCGAGCGAGCCCAGAGCCGGGCGGACGCCGGAGAATTCCTCGATCTTGCCGGTGAGCCGCGCGGCGAGGGTGGTGCCACGGGTGGGGATGCCGATCAGCACCACGCGTGGCGCGTCCGGCTCGCCCGCGTCCAGCGCGGTCTTCTCGATGATCTGGTGCGCGATGCGCGCGATGGTCCGCCCGACATCCGAAGCCGACAACAGCTCTCGTCCCGCCGCCACCCATTCCGGGGTATGTCGCTGCGATGTCTCGGCAGCGCCGGACTTGGCGGCCCGTTCTTCGGGCACGGCCATGCCGACCTCCTTCCCCGCCTCACCGGACGGTCCGTTAAAGGATGTCTTACGGCAAGCAGCGTAGCAGCGCCTCGACCCCCGGTTTCACCAGGTATATCGCGCTGTGAGCGGGGCCACTGACCGATGTGTGGCAGCGGCCGCGCTACCGGCGGACCGCGAGAATCAGACCGAGATCCCGGCTGCCCGATGCGGCCGGACGGTCCAGGGGGTCGTCGTAGCGGCGGTCGAGGCGCGCGATTCCCAGGCACGGATCACCGCCACGCCGATCGCTGGCCTTGCAGTACGCGACATCCTGGCGATATCCGACCGCAGTGACCGAAAACCGCTAGCACATATGTTCGATAAGCGGTACGCTCGGCCGCATGTCCACACCGCTACAGGGATCGCTGCTCGACGGGTTCGGTGACACCGAACTCGGGCCGCTGCGCGACGCGCGCCGCACCGTGCTCGACCGCGGCGCCTGGGTGGATCTGCTGCCCGGCTGGCTTTCGGGCGCGGACGCGCTGTTCGACCGGCTGGTCGACTGCGTGCCGTGGAAAGCCGAGCGCAGGCCGATGTACGACCGCGTGGTCGACGTGCCCCGGCTGCTGCGGTTCTACGCGGAGCACGAACCGCTGCCGGATCCGGCGCTGGCCGACGCGCGCACGGCACTGACCGAGCACTATCGGCACGAACTCGGCGAACCGTTTCGCACCGCGGGCCTGTGCTACTACCGGGACGGGCACGACAGCGTCGCCTGGCACGGCGACAACATCGGCCGCGGCGCCACCCATGACACCATGGTCGCGATCGTGTCGGTCGGCGCGCCGAGAGCTCTGCTGCTGCGGCCGCGCGGCGGCGGTGCGAGCATCAAATACGTTGTCGGACATGGCGATCTGCTCGTCATGGGCGGCTCTTGCCAGCGTACCTGGGAGCACGCGGTGCCCAAGACGCGCAAACCCACCGGTCCGCGGATCAGCATCCAGTACCGCCCGCGCGGTGTCCGCTGACCCGGGCCGTGCGCGCCACCTTGACCTGAACCAACGTTGAGGTCGCAAGCTCGTCGCATGAGTACGACAGCATCCACACCCCCCTTGGTCGAGGACACCACGGTCGACCACTCGGACGACATCGTCGCGATCCGGCAGATCGTCGCCAACGCGGAGACCGGATTCAACACCAATGACGCCGACCTGCTGTCGGCGGATTTCACCGCCAACGCGGCAGTCGTCAACGCCATGGGCACGCTGATCACCGGATTCGACGCGCTGCTCGACTCCAGCCGCAGCGGGCTGGCCGGATTCCTCAAAGACCAGTACGCCCGCTATGAGATCGCCGATATCACGTTCCTGCGCCCGGACGTCGCGATCGCGCACAAACGCGCCTGGGCGACCACATCGGACGGCGAGCTCATCGACCGTGATCACGCCATGATCGCGCTGTATGTCTTCGTCAAGGAGGGCGAGCGCTGGCACATCGCCGCGCGGCAGAACACCTTGGTACCCGAGGCCGAGTGATCGTCGTCCGTCACGTGCCCCCCGCTCCGGTTAGCCTGGCATCATGAGCAATCCAGGGGCGGGGGTCTTGGCCGTGATGCCGCTGCACACGATCAGCGAGGTCTACGGCGAGGCCGGGCTGCGGGAACGACTACTGCTGGAAATCGCCGACCTGCCGGACACGCAGCGCTTGGCGGCGGCCCTCGATCTCGCGGCCGACCTGCATCGCGACGATCGGTACGGCCGCGAGCCGTACCTGAGTCACCTACTGCGCGTGTCGATCCGGATCATCAGCCACTACGAGGTCCGCGATCCCGACGTGGTCGCGGCGGGGCTGTTGCACGACTCGGTCGAGGACCACGCCGCCGAGTTGGCCGCCGATCGCCCCGGCCCCACCGTCGACGCGGCACTGAACGCGCTCACCGATCGGTTCGGTGCGCGAGTGGCCGATCTCGTGGCCGCGGTGACCAACCCCGAACCGGATCCGGCACGTGACCGGCAGGCGCAATACCGCGAGCATGTCGCGACGAATCTGGACCGCGACCCGTGGGCCCGCGTCATCAAGCTCTCCGACTTCACCGACAACGGCGTCGGCATCCTCTACGCCACCGGCCCCGCGATGGCGAAACTCGCCGCCAAGTACCGCCCCCTCACCGATGTGTACCGCGATCTGGTCACCCGGCCGGACACACCGTTGGCCGAACACGTCCGGCAGCACATCCTCGATCAGCTCGACCGGGCCGACGAACGGTTCGAGGCCATTCTGTCGCGAGACTGACGCCACGCGGGCAGGGGCGGATCGAAACTCATGCGGCACAAACCAATCGGTTGACCGAGCGCTCCCTTCTGCGTGCGCCTGCAACGCCCGCCGCGCACTGCTGTGCCGATCAGGACGACATGCCGCCGGAGCCCGGTCGGCACGCGAGCAGACCGTTCAACGCGCCGGTCGCACAGGCGCACGAGTCGTCACGGCGCGCGGAGCACTGATTCGACCAGCTCGCGCACCGCGGCCAGCAACCGTTCCGTCTCCCCCGCCCGGACCATGGTCGGCACCAACTCGGCGCTCAGCGCACCGAGCAGCAGCCGCCCGACCACCTCGGCGTCCAGGTCGGGACGCGCTTCGCGCAGCAACGTGGTGATGTGGTTGTCCCAGAACGCATGGAATTCGGCGGTTCGGGGATGCGGCGGCTCGGTGCGATAGGCGACCATCAGCTCGGAGTTGGCGATCACCAGCCGCGCCATCGCGTCGAAATAGGCGATCAGCCGGGCATCGGCCGGCGCGCCGGGACCGAGGGGCGGCGGGCCGCTGGTGATCGCATCCATGAGCGCCACCGCGCTCTGCGCGACCATCTCGTGCAACAGCCCAGCCCGGCTGCCGAAGCGATGGAAGATCGTGCCCTTGCCCACTCCGGCGGCGGCCGCCACGCGGTCCATGGTGATCGCTTCGGCGCCGTGCTCGGCCAGCAACGCGAAGGTGGCGTCCAATATCGCGCGCCGATTGCGCGCCGCGTCCGCCCGTTCTCTGGGCCGTCCGTCGCCCATCGCACCCGCTTCCTAGACAAGTTGACCGGCGGTCCATATCATCGGGGAGTCAATTGGACCGTCAGTCAACTTATGGAGTTCATGATGCAGGCAATCGTAATGACCGCGCCCGGAAGCCCCGATGTGCTGGTCGCCGCGGACGTCCCGGCACCGCGGGCAGGCGCGGGCGAAGTGGTGATCCGCGCCGAGGCGATCCCGGTGCTGTACCCCGAAACCAAGCTGCGCTCCGGTGAGTTCCCGCTCGGCGCGCCGCTGCCGCTGGTTTTCGGTTTCCAGGCCGCGGGAGTTGTCACCGAGGTCGGCGCGCAAGTCGATCCGGCGCTGATCGGACGGCGGGTCGTCGTTTCGACCCAGGGTTCCGGCGCCTATGCCGAATTCGTCGCGGCGCCCGCGGATTCCGTAGCGTCCATTCCGGACGGCCTGTCCTTCGTGGACGCCGCGGCGGTGCTGATGAACGGATCGGTGGCGATTCCACTGCTGGAGACCGCCGCGCTCACCGGCACCGAGACCGTCCTGATCGAAGCTGCCGCCACGGGCGTCGGCAGCGCTCTGGTCCAATTGGCGAAAGAATTCGGGGCGGCCCGTGTCATCGGGACCGCCGGTGGGTCCGACAAGGCCGCGCACGCGCGCAAATCGGGAGCCGACGAAGTGATCGACCACAACGATCCGGAATGGACCACCGGGCTGCGCGAAATACTCGACGGCGCGACCGTGGACGTGGTGTTCGATTCGATCGGCGGCGCGAGCGCTGCCGGCCTGCTCGATCTCATGACGCCCTTGCGCGGCCGCATGCTCGGCTACGGATGGCTGGCCGGAGCACCGGCGCAGGTGTCGGCGAGCGATCTGCTCATGCGCGGGCTCACCTTCACCGGCTGCGCCGGACCGGACTGGCTGAATCGAGTGGCCCAGGCGCGCACCGCGGTTCTGGCCCGCGCGGCGGCCGGCGGGCTCGACTCGCCGATCGAGGCGGTGCTGCCCCTGGACCAGGCGAGCCGCGCGCATCGGCTGCTGGAGGAGAGGGCGGTGCTGGGCAAGATCGTGCTGCGTCCGGGCTCCGCCGTGTCCGGCTAGCACCGCGCGGACCGCCTCGTGGCTAGGGTGGGCTCGTGCGGACTTCTCTGGAATCCCATGTCGGCGCCGCCAACGCGCTCACCGCACGGTGGTGCGCCGCGGCGGGCGAACGAGACTTCGTGGTGTCCGGCGCCGGGGTGTGGCCGCTGCTCGCCCTGCTCGCCTCCGCGGCGGACGGTCCGGCGCGCGACGAACTGACGGCCGCGACCGGCCTGCCCGCGGCGGACGGGCAGGACGGAGGGCTCCGGCTGCTGCACGACCTCGAGCACGCGGAGGCGGTGTCGGCCGCACTCGGCGTGTGGGTGCGCCGCGATCTTCCGTTGCACGAGGCGTGGTCACAGCCGCTCCCCGAAGGTGTGCTCACCCGGTTGGCCGGGCAGTCCGAACTCGACCGCTGGGCGGCTCAGCACACCGATGGGCTCATCGAACGGTTCCCGCTCACCGTCGATCCGGACACGCTGCTGGTGCTCGCCACCGCGCTGGTAGCGAAAACCCGGTGGCGAGCGCCCTTCGACGTCGGGACGCTGGCACCGGAGAACGGTCCGTGGCAGGGGCACCGCGGACCCGGGCTGACCCGTACGAGTCGCGACGTGGCGAACGCCGCGATCCTCGACGCGTCGGAGCCGGTCACCCGCGTCGTCGTCGAAGGCGTCACCGACCTCGACGTCCATCTCCTGCTCGGCACCGGGACACCCGGCGCGGTGCTCGAAACAGGCCTGGCGGCGCTGTCCGGCAGCGTGCCGATCCGCTCCGACCTGCCGGTCGACACGAAGGGACCTGGGCTGAACGTGCGTACCGAACCGGTGCTGCCCAACACCGGTCGACTGCGAATCCAACTGCCGCCCTTCGAGGTTCGCTCCACCCACGATCTGCTCACCCCGCCGGACCTGTTCGGGCTGACCGCCGCGACCGACTGCACCCACGGCCACTTCCCCGCGATCTCCCCGTATCCGCTGTGCGTCGGCCAAGGAGCGCAGGAAGTGCTCGCCCGGTTCAGCCACGAAGGTTTCGAGGCCGCCGCCGTGACGACCTTCGCGTTACGCGCGGCAGCGGCGGTCCTGCGGCACGACTACGCGCCTGTCGTCTCGGTGGTCTTCGACCGCCCCTTCGGTTTCCTCGCCGTACACCGCCCGACGGGGCTCGCGGTCGTCGCGGGATGGGTCGCTACCGCGCCTACGTCGTCCCCCGGCGCTCCGGCCTGAGCGCTATCGCCGGGCGAAGTACGGGGCGTGCTCCGGCAGCACACCGCGGGCGAGCAAGAAGGCCGGCACGCTGCGGATCACGGGGATACGACGCAGGACGCGGACCGGCAGTGGTGCGCGCGCGGAAGTCGCGATGTCCATTCGCCCGTCGAGGGCGGGAGCGATCGCGAAGGCGTGCAGGAGTCGCTGGATTCCTTGCGTCACCACGGTCGGGAACCGGCGCCGTCGCTGCACCTTCGCCAGTTCCCTGGTGCCCAGCGTTCCCGAGAGCAGCGGTGGAGCGAGGATCCTGGCCGCGGCTACGGCGTCCTGAACGGCCAGGTTGATGCCGACGCCGCCGGCGGGGGACATGGCATGGGCCGCGTCGCCGAGGCAGAGCAGGCCGTTGGTGTACCACTTGGTCAGCCGATCGAGTTTCACCTCCAGCAACTTGACCTCGTCCCAGCCGGTCAGGGCATCGAGCCGGTCGTAGAGCCACGGAGCGGCCTCGGCCAGGCTGCGCATGATGTCCGCCACCGGGCCGCGGCGGGCGGATTCGTCGGCGCCCTTGGCGATCAACGTGGCGCACTGCCAGTAGTCGCCACGGTCGAGCAGAACCGCCACCCGGCGGGCGCTGACGATCGGCAGCGCGCCCGCGGGATCTATGTCGGTGCGCGGCAGGCGGAACCACCAGACGTCCATGGGCGTCGACCACGTGCGGATCGGCAGGCCCGCGGCCGATCGCAGCAGCGAGCCGCGGCCGTCGCAGGCCACCGTGAGGTCGGCTTCGATCGAACCGGTCGCGCCGTCGACGGTCCGGTAGGCGACGCCACCCACCCGGCCGTCGACCCAGACCAGATCGGTGGCCTCGGTGTTCATCCGCAGCCGGAAGGTGGGTTCGGCGGCAGCGGCCCGCGCGAGCAGATCCAGCAGATCCCACTGCGGCACCATGGCGATGTATTTGTGCTTGCCCGGCAGGTGCGTCAGGGTGGCGAGTGTCTGCAAGCCGCCCGCGATCGGCAGTTGTACTCGATCCACTTTGCGGGCGGGAAGTTTCGCGAACTCCGCGCCGAGACCCAGTTCGTCGAGCAGGTCGAGGGTGGTGGGATGCACGGTGTCGCCGCGGAAATCGCGTAGGAAGTCCTTGTGCTTCTCCAGCACCGTGACCTCGACACCAGCCCTGGCGAGCAGCAGCCCGAGGATCATTCCGGCCGGTCCCCCGCCGACCACCAGGCAGGTCGTGCGCTCCATCGACTGTGTCTCCCTCGGTCACCACATCGCCGCAAGGTGTCGCCTGTTCGCGCAAATCCTAGTGTGGCGGGCGCCGCGCCGGACCCGATCGGCGACGGCCGACCGTTCCGCGACCCCTCAGCCGATATCCCGGCGCAGGACGAAGAAGTACGGTTCGGCCATACCGCGCAAATCCATCACGCCGAGCAGGGTGTGCTCGTCGGCGCGCCGGAAGTGATCGATGATCGGCAGGTGGTCGTAGACCATCGCGGCACTTGTCACGCCGCGGTATTCGACCTCACGCAGACGCGCGGTGTACTTGCGCGTGCGCAGCGCGGGACGCAGGACCGGCAGCAACTTACGCACGGCTCGCACCCCGGGCAGCGGTACCCGCCCGGCCAGAGCGACCGGGACACGGCGCGGGTCGACGGCGAACACCGTGCCGCCCGAGGTGAACAACAGCGGATGCACACTGTCGGGGCCGTCGAACTGCTTGCCGTACCAACCCGAAGCCACCAGCACGCCGTCCATCGGATGGCCGGTGTCCAATTCCTCGCCTTTCCAGCGCCCGGTCACGATCTCCTCGACCCGCGCGGCGGGGAGGCGGTCGAACAACGCCCACGCCTCCTGCGCGCTACGAATGTCCGTCACGGTCAGCTCGTTCGCGGCCATATCTCCCACTTCCCTCGGCGAGGCGACGTTGCGATAGCTACCCTATCTGTCTCTCAGGACACGCCGGTCGACCAGGTACACCCGGACATTCAGTAGGTCGCCATGAGATAGATCCCGGCGATGATCATGACGCAGGCGACCACACGCTTCGAACTCACCGTGCGCCGCGGGAACCCCATCAAGCCGAAGTGGTCGATGGCGAGCGCACCGAACATCTGTCCCGCGATGATGAGGGCATTGAAGGTGCCCGCGCCCACATCGGAGGCCACGGAGATCATCGCCAGGATCGCGGCCCCGCCGAGCAGACCGCCGAAGGGCGCCCAGCGGGGCATGCTCCGGATGTCGGCCTTCGTCGGCCACGGCCGGTTCCTGGTGACCACCAGCGCCACCGTGAGGAAGATCGCGAAGCCGGTGAACGCCACGGCGTAGGAGATCACGCCGCACAGCCAGACGTTCTTCAATGCCAGCTTCAGCGAGTTCTGACAACCGGCTTCGACGGAGCGCAGCGCGCCGCCGACCAGGATGAACGCGAAGATGAGTGCCATCGTGGCGCGGGGCAGCGCGGCACGGGTCTTTTCGGCGGTCTGAACCGTCATCGAGGATCCTCGGGAGGGTGCGAAGAGTGGATGGGCTGGACCGGCAGTGGTGGGCGACTTGCTGTCAGGTGACGCTGACCCTGGGCTCGTCGCCTGCGGGTTCGTCGGCCATCAGATAGATCGCGAGCGTGATCAGCCCGCAGGCCACCAGACGCGGAAAGCTGGCGGATCGCTCTTCGAATCCCATGAGTCCGAAGTGATCCATGATCACGGCGACCACCATCTCACCCACGATCACCAGCGCGCTGAAGGTCGCCACGCCGACATGCCGGGCCACGGCGATCATCCCCATCACCGCCGCGCCGCCAAGGAGGCCACCGAACGGCGCCCACCACGGCATGTGCCGCACGTCGTCGAGCGTCGGCCACGGCGTCTTCGACGACAGCGCCAGGAAGATCGAAAAGCCGGTCAGCGCAACGGCATACGATATGACGGCACAGAGCCACATGTTCTTCATGTGGTTCATCAACGTGTTCTGGCAGCCGGCTTCGGCCGACCGTAGGCTGCCTCCGACCAGGATGAACAGGAATACCAGTCCGATGACGACGCTCATGGGCAATACATCCTTGCTCGGCGGCGGGCGAACATCGAGATCGCCTCGGGCACAACGTCTTCCATCCGAACAATGGGGACCGGTTGCGCCGGAGCCGACGTCCGACCTTGTGACCTGCACAACGTACCATCATCTAACGGCACGTTCAATGGGTAAGCGGAACTGCCGCCCGCCCCGGCCGGGAAGGGCTGCGAACGCAGGGCTGCCATGATGGCACTCGTGCCCGAACTGGTCGATTCCTCCGCACGGAACCCGCCCGCGGCCACGTCGGAGCGGCGGCTGAGTGCCCTGGACCGGGTCCGGCTCGGCTTGCTGGCAGCCGGTGGGCTGTGCGTGCTCACCGGGCTCCTGCCCCGCGACGAGGCCGTCGCGAACATGCGCCGCATCGGTCCGCTACTGCTGTTTCTCGCCAGCGTGATCGTGCTCGCCGAGCTCACCAGGCAAGCCAAGGTCTTCGACGCCATCGCCCATCGCCTCGCGATCCTCGGTCGCGGCCACTACCCCGCGCTGTTCGGCCTGTGCGTACTGTTCGCCTCCGCCACGACGATCCTGCTGAACCTCGACACCACCGCCGTGCTCATCGCCCCCGTGATGCTGGCACTGGCGGCGCCCGCCCGGATTCCGCCACTGCCGCTGGCCATGACCACCCTGTGGCTGGCGAACACCGCGAGCCTGCTGCTGCCGGTCTCCAATCTCACGAATCTGCTCGCCGCCGACCGCGTGGCACTGACCGCGACCGGATTCGCGGAGCGGATGTGGGCACCACAACTGGTTTCGATCGCCGCGACGACGGTGTGCCTGTGGGTGTGGTACTGGCGGCGCGGACGCCGGGAAACCGACCGCTACCTACCGCCCGAGCCGATCCGGCCGGCGAACTTCCGGGAGCGCTCGCTGTTCTACACGACAGCGGGGGCCTGTCTGCTGTTCATCGTCGCGATACCCGTCGTCGGCGACCGGATCGGTGTCGCGGCGACGGTCGCGGCGGTCGTCGCGTCGGTGGCGTTCGCCGTGTTCGATCGCGGCGCCTTGCGGCTGTCGCTCATCCCGTGGCGGCTGCTCGTGTTCGTGGTCGGTTTGTTCCTGGTGGTGCCGACCCTGAGCCGATTCGGCCTCGGCGACTGGATGCATGCCTTGATCGGCACCGACTCGGGTGCTTCCGGCGCGTTCCGAGCTGCCGCGGCGGGCGCGGGTCTGTCCAATGTCGCGAACAACCTGCCCGCCTACACCGCGGGCGAAGCGGTGATCCCCGCGCACAACGGCGATCAACTCCTCGCGTTGCTGATCGGCACCAATGTCGGCCCGATCATCACGCCGTGGGGCTCGCTGGCCACCCTGCTGTGCTTGGAGTTCTGCCGTATGCACGGCGTACGGGTGCCCATGCGGCGTTTCGTCGTGACCGGTGTCGTGCTCGCAACGGTCGCCACCGCGGGCGCGGTCGCAGCGCTTTTGATGACGAGATGACCGATCGGGCGGCGGCACCCTTGACCTCGAGTGTGCTCGAGGTACGAGGATGTCGTCGAGATCGGGCGACATGCACGTGCAGGTCCGGTCTCACGCGCGGAACCACCGGTTCCGGTGCTCCCGCTGGTCATCCGTACACCCACCAGCGGGAGCCATGCGCGCGGTCTCGGCCAGAAGTCGCACGGGTGCCGCAACGACCGTCCTGCTCGTGCAGACGATCGCGAGCCGAGTCGGAAGCAGGAAAGCCGGGCGGGCTCCGACGCAGAGCCGAGTCAGTTCGGAGCCGTGACTTCCCACTCGTAGATCGTGAGTTCCGAACAGCCGGTGGTGTGCACCGGATCCGTGAACGCGATTTGCCTTGCGGCATCGAGGCTTTCGGCGTAGATGACGTACGCGCCTCCGCTGCCGTCGGTGAAGCCGCCACTCTCCTGCAACTGCCCCCGGTCGCGCAGCGACCGCAGGAACTGCCGATGCGGCTCGATCACGGCGGCATCGAAGCGCGGAGTGCGCATCGCCAAGACGAGGTACTTGGTCACGCCTCGGACTCCGGCCGCGGAGCCCTTGTCGCGGCCGCAGCGGCACGCACCTGCGGCGCGACCAGAACGACCTGCCCCAGCACGCCGTTGAGGAAGGACGGGGAGTCGTCGGTGGACAGCTCCTTGGCCAGCTCCACCGCCTCGTCCACGGCGACGACCGGGGGGACGTCGCTCGCGTGGAACAGCTCCCAGACCGCGATGCGCAGGATCGCGCGATCCACGGCCGGGAGCCGCGACAGGGTCCATTCCTTCAAGTACGACTCGATGGTTCCGTCCACCCGGTCGAGATCGTCGGCGACGCCCTCGACCAAGGTGCGGGTGTAAGCGTGCACCGGCGCGACCGACTGATCGCGAGCGGCGAGTTCGGCGCGCTCGTCGAGCAGATCGGCGGCGTCGACGTCCCTGGCCTCCGCCTCGAACAGCAGATCGACCGCACGGCGGCGGGCCTTGTGCCGCGCGCCGAGCTTCTTGTACGTGGACTTCTTGTCCACGGGCTGTTCAGCCACGGTCACATCATTCCGGATCGGCCGGCGCGCGGCTCAGGCGTTGACCCGGCCGAGGTAGCTGCCGTCGCGCGAGTCGATGCGCAGCTTGTCGCCGGTGTTGATGAACAGCGGGACCTGCACCTCGGCGCCGGTCTCCAGGGTCGCGGGCTTGGTGCCGCCGGTGGAGCGGTCACCCTGCAACCCGATGTCGGTGTGCTGCACCACCAGCTCGATCGAGACCGGGAGCTCGACGTACAACGGCGCGCCCTCGTGCATCGATACCTGCACGGTCATGTTCTCCAGCAGGAAGCGGGCGCCGTCGCCGATGGTGGCCTCGGAGATCGAGATCTGGTCGAAGGTCTCGCCGTCCATGAAGACGTAGTCCGAGCCGTCGTGGTAGAGGTAGGTCATGTCGCGGCGGTCGACAGTGGCAGTCTCCACCTTCACGCCGGCGTTGAAGGTCTTGTCGACCACCTTGCCGGACACGACGTTCTTCAGCTTGGTCCGCACGAACGCGGGGCCCTTGCCCGGCTTGACGTGCTGGAACTCGATGATCTGCTGGAGCTGACCGTCGATCTTCAGCACAAGGCCGTTCTTGAAGTCGCTGGTGTCCGCCACTGTCTTCGGATCTCCTCGTTCTACCGCTTGGTCTCGGGCAGACCGGCGTCAGTCGACGACGGTCAGGTCTTTGCTGGTGTGGGTGAGCAGCTCCGGGCCCCCTTCGCGCACCACGAGCGTGTCCTCGATCCGGACCCCGCCGCGGCCGGGAAAGTACACACCTGGTTCGACGGTCACCGCCACGCCAGACAGAAGTGTACCGGTTCCTGTTTTCGCGATTCCGGGCGCTTCGTGGATCTGCAACCCGACCCCGTGGCCGAGACCGTGCACGAACAGCTTGCCGTGCCCGGCCGACTCGATCACCGCCCGCGACGCGGCGTCCACGTCGGCCACCGGGGCCCCGGGCCGCAGCGCCTCGCGCCCGGCCCGCTGCGCCTCGGCGACCAGCGCGTACACCTCGCGCTGCCAGTCGCTCGGCGCGCCGAGCACGAAGGTGCGGGTCATGTCGGAGTGGTAGCCGCCGACCACCGCGCCGAAGTCCAGTTTGACGAAATCGCCCGCGGCCAGCACGGCGTCGGTCGGGCGGTGATGCGGGACAGCCGAGTTCACACCGGTCGCCACGATGGTCTCGAACGACACCGCTTCGGCTCCGTGCTCGAACATGGCCCATTCCAAGTCCCTGGCCACCTGACGCTCGGTTCGCCCCGGACGCAGTCCGCCGCGCCCCAGCAGCGCGGCCAGACCGGCATCGCCCGCCGCGCAGGCCGCCCGCAACTGCTCCACTTCGTAGGCGTCCTTGACCATGCGCAGCTGCTCCACCAGCCCCGGCGAGGCGACGAACTCCAAGCCGGTGCGCTGTTCGAGGAAGCCGCGGTGCTCGTCGACCGTGACCACGTGGCTTTCGAAGCCCACCCGGCCGACCTGCCATTCACCGGCCAGTTGCACGATCCGCCGCGCGGTGGCGCGTGCGATCTCGGCGCGCAGATCCGGAACCTGCTCGGCGACCTGGGTCCGATACCGGCCGTCGGTGCCGATCACGCTCCGTTCCTCGGCGGCGCGGGTGTCCCAGGAATGCACCAGCAACGCCGCGTTGGAGCCGGTGAAACCGGTCAGGTATCTGATGTTCACCAGATCGGTGACCAGCAGGGCATCCACCCCGTTCTCCACCAGCAGGCTGCGCAGCGCGCCACGCCGCGCCGCGTAGTCCGGCACATGACCCTGATGATCAGCACGCATGTATCAAAACTACCGCCGACACACCGCGCACCGACAGACAACACGTGATCGGCGAAGCCGTCCGGTTCGGCCCCAGCACCGAATACCGGTCGAAAATGTTGCGGCCCAGCATTTCTCGGCAATCGAAGACCTACTGACCCGCGGCCTGTTCACATCCGCGCGGGTTGCGCACATTCCGTGCCGGAGCCGGTGTCTCGCGCCGAGACCGGGCGAAGGTGGAGCCATGACTCCTCTCGCGTGCGCCGTGCTCATCGCCTGGTGCGCGGTACTGACCGTGTTCGACCTACGCGAACGGCGCCTACCGAACCGGTGGACGGGTTGGGGCGCGCTGACCGTCCTCGGATATGCCTTGTACACAGAGCAACTCACCGCCGCACTACTGGGCGCGCTGTTGCTTGCGGCGCCGTACCTGCTCGTGCACCTCGCCGCGCCCGCCGCGCTGGGCGCAGGCGACGTCAAGCTCGCGGTGATGCTGGGTGGTGCTGCCGCCTTGGGCGGTGCCCGGCCGTGGGTATGGGCGGCACTCGGCGCACCGGCGCTCACCGCGTGCGTCGCGCTCGGAGCGCTGGCCTGCCGGGGCGTACGCGGCTGGGGCGCCGCCGACCCCGGCGACAGGGGGCTCACGGTGCCGCATGGTCCCGCTATGTGCCTGGCGACAGTGCTGGCTCTGCTGCCATCGACCCTCGGCTCGACCTGAGTCCGACCGTCACCACTCGACGCCTCCGCGACGCGCGCTGGGCGTATCACGAAGCCAGCAAATCAATAGCAATTCATCGGTAGCATCAATCGTGGGCAACGACTTCTGCGAGCTGCCGCCGCATCGACGACGCGTGATCCAGCACCTCGGAGGAGTCGCCCCTCGAGTGCGCCAGTACAGCGGAAGCAGCGTCGAGAAGGAGCCGCCCAGTGAATTCGAGGTATCCGGTGCGGAGACCGATCGTCGTGGGAACCGACGGTTCGGAACAATCGATCGTGGCGGTCCGCTGGGCGGCGCAGACCGCCGCGCTGCACGACGCTCCCCTCCACATCGCACTCGTCGTCGAGTCGTCGCTCGGCTCCGACGACGACGATCCGCCTCGTCCGGCGGCGTTGTTGCGGGTACGCGAGGCGGACGAGGCGATCGAGCGCGCGGCGGACGCCGCCGTGGCGGCCGCACACGCCGTGCGCGACATCACCATCGGCACCGAGATCCGCACCGCGCACATCGCCACCGCCCTCATCGAGCGCTCCCGGAACGCGGCGATGCTCGTGGTCGGCACCCGCGGAATCGGACGCGTCCAGCGCGTCCTGCTCGGCTCGGTCAGCACCGCCGTCGCCAGGGACGCCGACTGCCCCGTGGCGGTGGTGCCCGCCGAGACGCCGCTGTGGGACCGGGCGAACACGGGTCCGGTGATCGTCGGCGTGGACGGCTCGACAGCCGAGCAGGCCGCCATCGGGGTCGCGGCGACGGAGGCGTCGTTGCGCGGCGTCGAACTGGTGGCCGTGCACACCTGGGGCGAGGTCGAACCGCTGGCCGCCATCGGCACCGACTGGACCGCGCTGCGCAGGACCGAGGAAGCGCTGCTCGCCACCAGCCTGGCCGGCTGGCAGGAGCACTATCCGGAGCTGACCATCCGGCGCGAGGTCGTCCGCGACCGTCCGGAGCGGCAGTTGCTCGAACGCTCCCGCGACGGGCAGTTGCTGGTGGTGGGCAACCGCGGCCGAGGGACCTTGGCGCGGCTGCTGTTCGGCTCGGTCGGTGACGCTCTGCTGCGCTCGGTGGACCGCCCCATCGTCATAGCCCGCTGAGCGCCTCTGCGCGTCGTCACGGCGGGCCACGTTCCCGAGCATGGGCGTCGACATGGGAAGATGAACGATGTGCTGCGTTGGATAACTGCCGGAGAATCCCATGGTCCCGCTCTCGTCGCCATCCTGGAGGGGATGGTGGCAGGCGTCGAGGTCACGTCGGACGAGATCTCCGCGCAGTTGGCCCGTCGCAGGCTCGGCTACGGTCGCGGCGCTCGGATGAAGTTCGAGGCCGACAAGGTCACCGTCGTCGGCGGCGTGCGGCACGGGCGCACCATGGGCGGCCCGGTGGCCATCGAGGTGGCCAACTCCGAGTGGCCGAAGTGGACGACGGTCATGTCCGCCGACCCGGTCGATCCGGCCGAACTCGCCGACCTCGCCCGCAACGCTCCCTTGACCAGGCCGCGGCCCGGGCACGCCGATTACTCCGGCATGCTCAAGTACAACTTCGACGACGCCCGCAACGTGCTCGAGCGCGCCAGCGCCAGGGAGACCGCCGCGCGCGTCGCGGCGGGTACCGTCGCGCGGAATTTCCTGCGCCAGGCGTTCGGCGCGGAGGTCGTCTCGCACGTCGTGTCGATCGGCACGGCGCAGAACACCTCCGGCATCGTGCCGACCGCGGCCGATCTCGCCGCGGTGGACGAGAGCCCGGTGCGTGCGTTCGACAAGGACGCCGAAGCCGCGATGATCGCCGAGATCGAGGCCGCCAAGAAGGACGGCGACACCCTCGGTGGCGTGGTCGAGGTGGTCGTGGCGGGACTTCCGGTCGGCCTCGGCTCGTTCACCAGCGGCGAGAACCGGCTGGACGCGCGGCTCGCGGCCGCGGTGATGGGCATCCAGGCCATCAAGGGCGTCGAGGTCGGCGACGGCTTCGAGACCGCACGCCGCCGCGGCAGTCAGGCGCACGACGAGATGCGCCCCGGCCCCGACGGCGTGCTGCGCTCCACCAACCGCGCAGGCGGCCTGGAAGGCGGCATGACCAATGGCGAGGCGCTGCGCGTGCGCGCGGCCATGAAGCCGATTTCCACCGTGCCGCGTGCGCTGTCCACCGTCGACATGACCACCGGCGACGAGGCCGTCGCCATCCATCAGCGGTCGGACGTGTGTGCCGTGCCCGCCGCGGGCGTGGTCGCCGAATCGATGGTGGCGCTGGTCGTCGCGCAGGCCGCGCTGGAGAAGTTCGGCGGCGACTCGCTCACCGAGACCGTCGAGAACATCACCAGCTACGTCAAGCGCATCAGCATCCGGCCCCACGTGCACGCGGACAGTCGGTCGCAATGATCGTGCAGACCGATCCGCGCGCCCCGCGCGTGGTGCTGGTCGGACCGCCGGGGGCGGGGAAGTCCACGATCGGCCGCAAGCTCGCCAGGGAACTCGGCGTCGAGCTGTACGACACCGATGCCGGCATCGAGCGCGAGACCGGTCGCACCATCCCGGAGATCTTCGCCGAAGACGGTGAACCCGAATTCCGCAAGATCGAGGAGCGGGTGGTGCGCCGCGCCGTGCTCGCCGAACGCGGCGTCGTCTCGCTCGGCGGCGGCGCCGTGCTGTCCGCGAACACCAGGGCGCTCCTGCGCGGTCGCACCGTCGTCTATCTGGAGATCAGCATCGCGGAAGGTCTTCGGCGCACCGGCGCGAGCACGCAGCGGCCACTGCTCAACGGCGCCGACCCCGGCGCGAAATATCGGGAGTTGATGCGCACCCGCCGGCCGCTGTACCGGGAAGTGGCCACCGTCCGGGTTCGCACCGACGGCCGCAGCCCGGGCCGCGTGGTGCGGATGATCATGACCAAACTCGGCGTGGAGCCGGTCGAACCGGCCGAAACGGATCTCCGGCCACCGTCCAGCGGAATCCCGCAGGGCAGCAGCCGATCCCGGGCCCGTCGGCGCGCCAGAGCGAGAGCGGCGGCCCGGCGCAAGGCGGCCGATCAGTGCGAGACGACCGACGCAGCGACCGGCGCCCCGGCTGAATCGACGGTGACCGCCGACGTGCGGTCCCGGCGCACCCGCAGGAGCGTCACGAGCGAACCCGACGCCGCGAGCGGAACGGGCAACGGTGAGACGGCAGGCAGCCGATCCCGGCGCGCCCGCGCACGCCGTGCCCGCTCCCGGGCGCGGCAGCAGTCGACAACAGCAACAACAGAATCGGAGCAAGCCACGTGACAGAGCCGAGTCGTCTCGAAGTCCGGACCGCCGACCCGTACCAGGTGATCATCGGCCGCGGGTTGCTCGGCGAACTCGTCGAGTCGGTCAACAGCGCGACCAAAGGCGTGCGCACCGTGGCCGTCTTCCATCAGCCGCCGCTCACGGAGACCGCGGAAGTGGTGCGAAAGGCGCTGGCCGACACCGGCATCGACGCGCACCGCATCGAGATCCCGGATGCCGAGGCGGGCAAGGAACTCGCGGTCGCCGGCTTCTGCTGGGAGGTGCTCGGGCGCATCGGTCTGACCCGCAACGACGTCGTGGTCAGCCTCGGCGGCGGCGCGGCGACCGATCTGGCCGGTTTCGTCGCCGCCACCTGGATGCGCGGGGTTCGGATCGTACACGTGCCCACCACGCTGCTGGCGATGGTCGACGCGGCGGTCGGCGGCAAGACCGGCATCAACACCGAGGCGGGCAAGAATCTCGTCGGCTGCTTCCACGAACCGGCCGCAGTGCTGGTCGACCTGGCCACCCTGGAGACGGTGCCGCGCAACGAGATCGTCGCGGGCATGGCGGAGATCATCAAGGCCGGATTCATCGCCGACCCGGTGATCCTCGAGCTGGTGGAGCGCGACCCGGAGGCCGCCCTCGACCCGACCGGCGAGGTGCTGCCGGAACTGATCCGCCGCGCGATCCAGGTGAAAGCCGACGTGGTCGCCGCCGATCTGAAGGAATCCAGCCTTCGCGAGATCCTGAACTACGGTCACACCCTGGGGCACGCCATCGAACGGCGGGAGCGTTACCGGTGGCGCCACGGCGCCGCGGTCTCCGTCGGACTGGTGTTCGCCGCCGAGCTCGGTCGTCTCGCGGGCCGTCTCGATGACGAGACCGCCGACCGTCATCGCGCGATCCTGTCCGCCGTCGGCCTGCCGACCAGCTACGACGCCGACGCGCTTCCGCAGCTGCTGGACGCCATGCAGACGGACAAGAAGACGCGCTCCGGCGTGCTGCGTTTCGTCGTGCTCGACGGCCTGGCCAAGCCAGGACGCCTGGAGGGGCCCGATCCCACCCTGCTGGCCGCCGCTTACTCGGCGATCGCCCGGGAGGACAGCCCGAGCGGCGGCGCGGTACTGCTGTAGCCGGCGGGACCTGGCAAACGAAAACGGCGCGCCCGACCACGGGCGCGCCGTTCTTTCTTCGCGGGATCAGACCACGCTGCCCGCGGCGGAGTACAACGACGGCGGCTTGGAGCGCCCGCTATTGTTCTGCCGATCGGCCAGCATCCGGCCGATGCCGACGCCGATCAGCGCGGGCACGAAGATCAGCAGGATGATGAACGACGCGCCCGCCGTGACTTCGAAGAGCAGGCCGTTGTCACCCAGGTCGAACCGAGGAACGAAGTCCAGGATCCACGCCGCCAGCCCGCTGCCGACACCACCGAGGACGGCGGCCTTCAGCCACATCATCGTCAGATCGGCGCCACGTTCGGGGTCTCCGCTCGCGGCGCGGTCCCGACGACCGTCCAGCACACCCCAGGACACGATGGCTGCGATCAGCACGACCAGGCACAGGATGCGCATCACCGCCCCGTGCGTCGGCCAGTACACCATCGCGAACCCGAGCAAGGAGCGCAACGCCACCACCAGCGCGCCGAGCACGACGGCCCGCAGCAACCAAGAAGTCATGCGAAACACCATAGCTGTGTTTTGCGGTAGCGCCTATGGCGCTGCGTGGCTCAGTTGGACGGAATCCAGAGGTCGTACCTATCGCTGCCATCGTTCCGGTGCACACACTCCGCCCGATCGTGCCACAGCGGCCTGGATTTCAAGCAGTTCGCCAGCGACACGTTCGACGCCGCGGCCACGCATTGGAAACCCCAAGTCGGCTGCGCCGATGCGCACCCATCGGCTTTCGCCGCCGACTGCCCGGCGCAAGCGAACGTAGACGCGGCGACCGCCATTGCGGCGGCGATCCCGATTCTGATCGACACGATGCTCCCCCTCCGTCGAAACGCATTGAACAGCAGACTAATACGGTTGTCACGGCAGCGGAAGGGCAAGGACGCCAGGAAGAGAACCGATATCAGTTCCCGGGTCGATGCTCCTCCTCCAGCGCCGCCGCCATCTCCGCGCGCGGCGCTGGTTGCCCGGTGAACAGCTCGACCTGCCCGTAAGCCTGGTTCAACAACATCTGCAAACCGCTGACCACGGTGTGCCCGGCCCGCGCCACCGCATCGGCCAGTGGCGTCGGCCAGGGGTTGTAGATCGCGTCGAGCACCACCGGCGCCTCGGCCACCGCGGGGGCGACGACCGCGGCCGCGGTGGCGGGAATGGTGCTCACCACGGCGCCGGCCGCCGCACAGCTCGCGCGGAGCGTGCCGGCATCGAAGCCGGCCAGCGAGGCGATCATCCCCAGCCGCTCGGCGAGTTCGAGGGCACCACGCGCCCGTCCGGGGTCTCGGGCGACCACGGTCACCGACTTCGCGCCCAGCTCCGACAACGCCAGCAGGGCGGGCCGCGCGGTGCCGCCCGCACCCAGCACCACGCCGTCGGTCAGATCGGTGACACCGCCACCGCGCAGCGCGCCGAGCACACCGTCCACGTCGGTGCAGTCGGCCAGCCAGCCCGCGTCCCGGCGGACCAGGGTGTTGGCCGAGCCGACCAGCACCGCCCGGTCGGTGCGCTCGTCCGCGTAGGCCAGCGCCGCTTCCTTGCCTGGCATGGTCACCGAGAGCCCGACCCATTCCGGGCCGAGTCCGTCGACCAGCCCGGGCAGCTGCTCGGCCGAGCATTCGATGCGCTCATAGCTCCAGTTCAGTCCGAGCGCGCGGTACGCGGCAAGGTGCAGCTGCGGCGATCGCGAATGCGCGATCGGCTTGCCGAGCACCGCCGCCTTGCGATTACCGGCCACCGCTGTCCTTGGAACTGTCGAGGATGCCGCTGCGCTGTGCCCGTGCGATCAGGCGCAGATGCTCCTGATAGTCGTCGGTGAACAGGGTGGTGCCCTGCTTGTCGACGGTGACGAAGTACAGCCACGGCCCCACTTCCGGATTCTCCATGGCGCGCAACGCGTTCAACGACGGCGCGGCGATCGGAGTCTTGGGCAGGCCACGCATCGCATAGGTGTTCCAGGCGGTTTCCTGGGCGCGGTCGGCGTCGGTGGTCGCCACCTCGGTGCGATCCAGGGTGTAGTTCACCGTCGAGTCGAACTGCAGCATCTGATCGGCCCGCAGCCGGTTCACGATCACCCGGGCCACCTTGCCCATATCCTGCGGTTTCGCCTCACGTTCCACCAGCGAGGCGGCGACCAGCGTCTGATACGGCGTCAATCTCGTGTCGGCGCCGGACTGCAGCAGTCCGGTGGATTCATAGCTCTTCGCACTCGCGGTCACCAATTGCCGCAGGATCTCCGACGGTGTGGCGCTCGGATCGAAATCCCAAGTGCCCGCGGCGATCAGGCCTTCCAGCTGCCTCGCCCGGTCCGGGCAATCCTTGACACCCTGCATCGCCCACTCGGGCACCCCGAGCGCGGCCAGGTCCAGGCTCGCGCCCGCGGCATCGAGCTGTTCGTAGGTCACGCACTTCTGGTTGGGGCCGGTGCCGATGCAGCTGGCTTCCGCGATCTTACGGTAGATGCCGTCATAGCGCCCGCCGGTGCTCATATCGTGCTGGTCGTGCAGCAGCCGCCCCTCGGAGACGACCAGATTGCCCACCCTGGACTGCTTGCCGACCAGCGTGGCCACCGCCTGCGCGGCAGGGCTCTGGCTTGGGATCGCGTAGAAGCCGGGCTGCACCGCGCTCATGTTCGAATTGCGTACGGCCGCTTGGAAAAACGCACCCGAACTCGCAACGACGCCGCGCTCGACCATAGTCGCCGCGATCTGCTGCGAGGTGTCGCCCGGATGCACCTGCACCACCACCAGCGGCCCCCCTGGCCCGGCGAAGTCTTTCGGCGGAGCCAAACTGCCGATGAACTTCATGCCGGCGAAGACCACAGCACCGGCGAACAGCAGGATGAAGACGCCCGCGACGAGCCATAGATTGCGGCGGCGCTTCTTGCGCTCGGCCGCTTTGCGAGAGGCGACCCGGGAGCGCTTGCCGCGCTGCGAGCGTCCGGAACGCTCCGGCTTTGCGCGTTTCGACTCCGCGCGCTTCGAGTCCGCACGCTTCGAACGGCGCGGCGGCTCGGCACGCGTCGTCCTCGGGCGCTGTCCGCCACGCCGCGGTGGCGGTGGCGGTGGCGTGGGCTCCGGCTCCTCCTCGTCGTCGACGTAGCGGGGAATGACGGTCGTGTCGTCGTCGTAGTCGTCGTACTGGTCGCCGTCGTACTCGCCCCAGGCCCGGTCGTCTCTCCGGTAACGCCGATCAGCTTCGCGCTGTCGGAACAGTTCCTCGGCCCGCGCCCACCGATCCGTCATGCATCGTCCCCGGACGACGCAGGACGCCCCGTTTCCACCGACCTCAACACCGCACTCCGTTCGTCCAACCATCCTTGCAGGATCGACACGGCCGCCGCCTGATCGATCACCTGCCGCTGGCCACGCGCGCGAACTCCACTGTCCCGCAATGCACGTGCAGCTGACACCGTAGTCAAACGTTCGTCGGAAAGCCGGACCGGCACCGACCCGACCGCAGCCCGCAATCGCTCAGCGAATGCGCTGGCCAGCGTAGCCGCAGTGCCCTTCTCCCCGCGTAATGTACGCGGCAATCCGACGATTATCTCGACTGCCTCGTACTCCCGCACAATTTCGGCAATTCTTTCGATATCGGGTGCGGGAGCCGATCGCCGGGACTCTTTCGCGCGCGGCACGGTCTCCACCGGGGTGGCGAGAATGCCGTCGGGATCGCTCGCGGCGACCCCGATCCGGACACTGCCCACGTCGACGCCGATCCGCCTGCCCCGACCGGGGTCGGTGGCCGGATGCGGCCGGTCGGCGCCGCGCTGCGCCGACCGCTCCGGTTCCGTGGGGTCGCCCATCACCCGGCGAGTTCGGCCACCCGCGCGCGGACCGCGGCCAGGCCGGCCGGAATGCCGGACGGGTCCGAGCCCGCGCCCTGCGCCATCTCCGGCTTGCCGCCGCCCCGTCCCGCGATGCTCGGGCCGAAACTGCCGACCAGATCGCCCGCCTTGATGCCGAGCTCCTGAGCGGGCTTGTTCACCGCCACCACGAACGGCACCTTGCCGTCGGAGTTGCCGAGCAGCACCACCACGGCGGGCTCGCTGCCGAACCGGCCGCGGATGTCGGTGGCCAGTGTGCGCAGATCACCCGCGGACACGCCCTCCGGCGCGGCCACGGCGACCAGCAGCAGCCGGCCGACCCGCTCGGCCTCCTCGACGAATGTGCCCGCCGAGGACAGCACGGCGGCCATCTTCGTGCGCTCGAGCTCTTTCTCGGCCACCTTCAGCCGCTCCACCAGCTGCTCGACGCGAGCAGGCACATCTTCGGAGGGCACCTTCAGCGCGGAGGCGACACCGGCCAGCAGTGCGCGCTCCTTGGCCAGGTACTTGTAGGAGTCCAAGCCGACGAACGCCTCCACGCGGCGCACGCCGGAGCCGACCGACGACTCGCCGAGCACCGTGATCGGGCCGATCTGCGAGGAATGCTGCACGTGCGTGCCACCGCACAGCTCCATCGAGAACGGACCGCCGATCTCGACCACGCGCACCTCGTTGCCGTAGTTCTCGCCGAACAAAGCCAGCGCGCCCATCTGCTTGGCCTTCGGCAGATCGGTGACGAAGGTGTTCACCGGGAAGTCGGCGCCGACCGCGTCGTTGGAGACGGCCTCGATGTCGGCCTTCTGCTGCTCCGACAGCTGGCCCTGCCAGTTGAAGTCGAAGCGCAGGTAGCCCGGCTTGTTCAGCGAACCGGCCTGCACGGCGTTCGGCCCGAGCACCTGCCGGAGGGCGGCGTGCACCATGTGCGTGCCGGAGTGGCCCTGGGTGGCGCCCCGCCGCCAGGCCGGGTCGGCTTGAGCGAGGACGACGTCGCCCTCGGTGATCTGGCCGTGCTCCACCGTGGTCTTGTGCACCCACAGCTTCTTGGCGATCTTCTGCACGTCGTTCACGCGCAGCTTCAGCCCCGAGGAGGCGGTGATGGAGCCGCGGTCGGCGATCTGGCCGCCCGCCTCGGCGTAGAGCGGGCTGCGGTCCAGGATGACCTCGACATCGTGTCCGGCGGTCGCGGTCGGCACCCGCACGCCGTCGGCGATCAGGGCGAGCACGGTGGCCTCGGAGGTGAGTTCGTCGAAGCCGGTGAACTCGGTGGCGCCGCGGTCGACGAACTCCTTGTAGATCGTCAGGTCGGCGTGGGCGTGCTTGCGCGCCTGCGCGTCCTCCTTGGCGCGCTGACGCTGCTCGGCCATGAGCGAGCGGAAGCCCTCCTCGTCCACCGACAGCCCGGCCTCCGCGGCCATCTCCAGCGTCAGATCGATCGGGAAACCGTAGGTGTCGTGCAGGGTGAACGCGTCCGACCCGGCGATCGTGCTGCCGCCCTGCGCCTTCACCGCGGCGGCGGTGTTGTCGAACAGGGTGGAGCCGGTGTTCAGCGTCTTGAGGAACGCCGTCTCCTCGCCGACCGCGACGGTCTCGATGCGGCGGAAGTCGGTGGCCAGCTCCGGATAGGACGGGGCCATCAGGTCGCTGACGACCTTCATGAACTCGCTCATCACCGGCTTCTCGGCGCCGAGCAGGCGGGCCGAGCGCACGATGCGGCGCAGGAGGCGGCGCAGCACGTACCCGCGGCCGTCGTTGCCCGGATTCACGCCGTCGGCGATCAGCATGGCGGCGGTGCGGGCATGGTCGGCGATCACGCGGAAGCGGACGTCGTCCTCGTGCTGGACACCGTAGGAGCGTCCGGTCAGTTCACCGGCCTTGTCGATGATCGGGCGCAGCAGGTCGGTCTCGTAGACGTTGTCCACGCCCTGCAGCAGCAGCGCGATACGCTCGACGCCCATACCGGTGTCGATGTTCTTCTTCGGCAGCGACCCGACCGGCGGGTGCCCGAGCTTCGGGCTCAGCTCGCCGCGGATGTCCTGCATGAACACGAGGTTCCAGATTTCGAGGTAGCGATCCTCGTCGGCGACCGGTCCGCCGTCGCGGCCGTATTCGGGGCCGCGGTCGTAGTAGATCTCCGAGCAGGGGCCACCGGGGCCGGGCACGCCCATGTCCCAGTAGTTGTCCTTGCCGTCGCGGAACTGGATGCGCTCCTCGGGGATGCCCGCGACCCGCTTCCAGATCTCGGCGGCCTCCGGGTCGTCCTGGTAGACGGTCACCCAGATGCGCTCGGGATCGAATCCGTAACCGCCGTCGTCCTGCGGCTTGGAGATCAGCTCCCAGGCGAGGGTGATCGCCCCCTCCTTGAAGTAGTCACCGAAGGAGAAGTTCCCCGCCATCTGGAAGAACGTGTTGTGCCGGGTGGTGACGCCGACCTCTTCGATGTCGCCGGTCCGCACGCATTTCTGCACGCTGGTCGCCCGCGGGTAGGGCGGCGCCTCCTGACCCAGGAAGTACGGCTTGAACTGGACCATACCTGCGTTGACGAACAGCAGGTTCGGGTCGGCCAGGATCAGCGAGGCGCTGGGCACCTCGGTGTGGCCGGCACGGAGGAAATGGTCCAGGAAACGCCGTCGAATCTCGTGGGTCTGCACGAATACCCAGCCTACCGGTGCCGCGCACCCGATTATTCATCGACCGGGCTCCCGTCGCGTCCCCGCGACCGGTCAGCGAATCCAGCCTCGCAGCGGCTCGCTGTCCAGCTTCATGCCCACCGGAGCAGGCAGTTCGACGGTCTTCCCGAACGCCCGTCGCACGGTCTTGCTATAGACACCGTCCTCCGGCTCGCTGACCACGACTACCTCGCAGCTGTCTCGGTCCACCAGCAGGTGGACCGGGATGCCGGTCTCGGCGTACGCGCGCGGCTTCTCGACCCGGTCTCCGCGATCGCTGCCGGGTGTTCCTTCCGCCCCTTGCCGGATGCACCGATACCGACGCGGTACGCCTGCCGGCGGGCGGTCAGCCTCGGACGATGCGGCGCAGCTTGTCGACCCTGGGGCCGATCTCGCGTTCGTGGCCGTGGTCGGTGGGGTGGTAGTAGTCGACGCCGACCAGTTCGTCGGGCGGGTACTGCTGAGCCAGCACGCCGTCCTTGTCGTCGTGCGGGTATCGGTAGCCCTGCGCGTTGCCGAGCGCCGCCGCGCCGGGGTAGTGGCCGTCGCGCAGGTGCGGCGGGACCGGGCCCGCCTTGCCCGCCGCGACGTCGGCCATGGCGGCGCCGATCGCGGCCACGACGGCGCCGGACTTCGGGGCCGTGGCCAGGTGGATCGTGGCTTGGGCGAGCGCGAGGCGGCCTTCGGGCAGGCCGACCAGCTGCACCACCTGCGCGGCGGCGGTGGCCGTCTGCAACGCCATCGGGTCGGCCATGCCGATGTCCTCGCTCGCGTGGATCATCAACCGGCGCGCGATGAAACGCGGGTCCTCTCCCGCGCTCAGCATGCGCGCGAGGTAATGCAGCGCCGCGTCGACGTCCGAACCGCGGATGGACTTGATGAACGCGCTGATCACGTCGTAGTGCTGGTCGCCTGCGCGGTCGTAGCGGACCGCGGCCTTGTCCACGCTGGCCTCGACCAGGTCCACGTCGACGGTGCCGTCGAGCGAGGACTCCGCCGACGCTTCCAGCGCGGTCAGCGCACGGCGGGCGTCGCCGCCCGCGATCCGGACGATGTGGTCGAGTGCGGCGTCGGTCACCGTGTACGCGCCGTCGAGGCCGCGTGGATCGGTGATCGCCCGGCCGAGCACTTGCCGGATGTCGGTTTCGGTGAGCGACCGCAGTTGCAGTACCAGCGAGCGCGACAGCAGCGGCGACACCACCGAGAACGACGGGTTCTCCGTGGTCGCGCCGACCAGCAGGACGATGCGGTTCTCCACCGCGGCGAGCAGGGCGTCCTGCTGGGTCTTGGAGAAGCGGTGCACCTCGTCGATGAACAGCACGGTCTGCTCGCCCGCCGACAGCCTGCGCCGGGCCATGTCGATGACCGCGCGCACCTCTTTGACCCCGGCCGAGAGCGCCGAGAGCGCCTCGAACCGGCGGCCGGTGGCCTGGGAGATTAGCGAGGCGAGCGTGGTCTTTCCGGTGCCGGGCGGGCCGTACAGCAGCACCGATGCGGCGCCGGAGCCCTCGATCAGCCTGCGCAGCGGCGAGCCCGGACCGAGCAGATGCTGCTGGCCGACCACTTCCTCCAACGTGGCCGGGCGCATCCGCACGGCCAGCGGCGCGCCGGCGTCCCGGCGCACCACAGTGTCGATCGAATGCTCCGCGGGCACCGCGGCCCCGGGCACGTCGAACAAACCATCGCTCACGACAAGGAACGTTACCGAGGCGCACCGACAGCACGACATGCCGTTCCCGGGCGACCGTCCCGGTGCGACGGCGCGGTCCCGGCCGACGAGGCGGCCAACGGAGTTGCGTGTCGCCGATACTTCGGATGGGATCGGTACCCGTGCCTGAAAACGTATCCGTTTCAGATCCCTCGTCCCTCGCACGCTTCGCTCGGCGCACCCTTCTCAAGGGCAGCGCGGCCGCCGCCGCCACCGCCACCGCGGTGTCGGCCGCAGGGCGCGCGGAAGCCGCGACACCGGTGTTCCGGCACGGCGTCGCCTCGGGGGACCCGCTTCCCGACGGCGTGATCATCTGGACTCGGGTGACCGTCTCCGACGACGCCACCGCCGGCTCCGGCCTGGGCGACCCCGCCACCGTCCAGTGGGAGATCGCCGCGGACGAGCGGTTCGCCTCGGTCGCCGCCGCCGGCACCGTGACGGCCTCAGCGGAGTCCGACCACACGGTGAAGGTCGACGTTTCCGGCCTGGCTCCGGGTGTCGAATACTTCTATCGGTTCAGCGCCCTGGGCCAGACCTCTTCGGTGGGCCGCACCAAGACCGCGCCCGCCGCCGCGGACGCTCCTGACCGCCTTCGATTCGGCGTGGTGTCGTGCTCGAACTGGGAGGCGGGCTACTTCGGCGCCTACCGGCATCTTGCCGCCCGTACCGACCTGGACGCGATCGTGCACCTGGGCGACTACATCTACGAATACGGCCGCGGCAAGTACGGCGGCCGCAACGGCACCGTGCGCCCGCACGATCCGGCCGACGAGATCGTCAGCCTGGCTGACTACCGCATTCGCCACGCCCAGTACAAGACCGACCCCGACCTGCTCGGCCTGCACGCCACCCTGCCGTTCATCTGCACCTGGGACGACCACGAATCCGCGGACAACTCCTGGTCCGGCGGCGCGAACAACCACGATCCGGCCACCGAGGGCAGCTGGGCCGACCGGCGTGCCGCCTCCGCGCAGGCCTACCTGGAATGGATGCCGGTCCGCGCGTCCGGCTCCGGCGCCGACGTGCGGATCTACCGCAGGCTGCGCTTCGGCACCCTGGCCGAACTCACGATGCTGGATCTGCGCAGCTACCGCGACCAGGAGGCGAAGCCGGGCGCGAACTGGCGAGAGGCCGACAACCCGGCGCGCACCATCACGGGCAAGGCGCAGATGGAATGGCTGACCGCGGGCTTGTCCTCCGCGCCGGTGCGCTGGAAGCTGGTCGGCAACTCGGTCATGATCGCCCCGCTGGTCTTTCCGCCGCTCGAGCCCGCCACCACGGCGGCGATCACCAGCACCATGGGCCTCCCGCAGTCCGGACCGTCGTTGAACGGCGACCAGTGGGACGGTTACACCGCCGACCGCACGCGGCTGTTCCGCGCCATCGTCGACCAGCAGATCTCCGACGTGCTGTTCCTGACCGGCGATATCCACTCCTCGTGGGCCGCCGATCTCCCCTTGGACGCGGCCGACTACCCGGGCGGCGCGACGGCGGGCGCCGAGTTCGTGGTGCCGTCGGTGACCTCGACCAGCATCGGGGACATGCTCCGGGCGAACTCCGCTCCGATCGCCGAATCGATCAAGACGGTCAACCGCCACCTGCGTTACGTGGACTTGGATGCGCACGGCTACGGCGTTCTGGAGGTCACCCCGGAGCACGCGCAGATGGACTGGTACTACCTGCTGGATGTGGCGGACCCGAATTCCGGTGTGCGGCACGGAGCCTCGTTCGCCGTCCGGTCCGGCGGCCGGATCGAGCCGCGGCAGGTACCGCTCGGCTGAGCGCTGCGGGTGGTCACTCTCCGCCCGTGCATCGCGTGCGTCGACCGCTGGTGGCGGCTACTCGCACCCGGCGCGGGCGGAGCTCGGCGCTTGGGCCCCCACAATCGAGTGGAGACCGGCACAGAGGCCGGCCGTGTGCGAGCCGGGTTCAGCGGCTGCCGTGCCGCGGGCCTATTCCCCCCAGCGCTCTTCCAGCATCGCCGAGACGTCCTCGGCGAAATCCCCCACGATGTCGTCCCCGGTGCAGCGCGCGTCTTCGGCGAGCGCCGCCCAGCGGTTGATCAGTGCCGCCGAGCGGGGCACCGACAGTCCGTGCTCCCTGGCGGCCGCGATGCGGGTGTGGTCGGCGGGCAGGAACCAGTAAGTGGACAGCCAGACCCAGATCAGCCGGGCTTCCAGGATGCGCTCGGCCAGCTGGTCGTCGTCGGCCAGCGCGGGCCACACGCCAACGACCTCCGCGCGCCAGGCCTCCACCATCTGCCGCGCCCGTTCCCGGGAGAGCTCGACATCGCACAGGCAGCCGGGGAAGGACACCAGCGCATAGGCGATGTCCAGGGTGGCGTCGCGGAACCCGCCCCATTCGTAGTCGAGGAAGCGAGCTCCCTCCTCGTTCAAGATCACGTTGTCCGGGCACAGGTCCGACGGGCTGAACGCGCGGAAGCGGCCCGCGGAGTACAGCCGGTTCCCACGCACGATGCGCTCGGCGATCTCGCCCGGCACCTCGATGCCCAGCTCGCGCTGGAGCAGGCCGGGCACCTCGGCGATCGCCGACTCGGCCTGCTGAGCGATGCCGTCCACCCGGTGCACCACATCGACCCGGCGCAGCAGCGCGACGAAGTCCGCCTCGCGCCCGACGGTGGCGGCGTGCATCCGGCCGAGCGCCTGGGCGAACGCCATCAGGGCGTTGCGGGTGGCGGGCTCGGCCCCGGAGCGGAGCACGGCGGTCAGCAGGGAGTTCTCACCGAGGTCGCTGAGGATCAGCAGACGGTCGGGAAGGCTGTGTGCGATCAGGTAGGCGCCCGGCCGGTGTTCCCGGCTCAGCGCGGTGGTGAACTGATAGGACACCGTCTCGCGGAGGAACGCGGAATCGATGCTGGCCACCCCCGGCGCCAAGCCACCGGTCCGGCGATCCTGGGCAGCGCCGCGAACCTGCTTGATGATCAGGGTTCGCGGCAGGGAAAAGGCGTTTTCCGCTACACGCACGCGTAGGACCGTCGTCCTACCACTACCGCTGAGTTCGATCGGATCGCTCAGCTTTACCGGAGCACCCATTCGCTTTGTGAGCAACTGTTGCGCTGCGGACACGACTTCGGCGGCGCGTTCGGCCAATAGTGCGGTCATCGCCTCTCAAAGTACTCGCATGGGGTCACTTCTAGCGAGCGGTTACACAACCTTTCCGCGTCGCTCGGCGTGTCTGCGGCCCGGCCGGACGGCGACCGCCGGTCGCTTGACACCTCTGCACCCGTCGGGTTTTCTCATCCTCAACTGCCCTGCGCCACACCGCAAACCAGTTGAGTGGAAAGGTCTACGCATGACCGAAACCCCGCCCCCCACACCCAAACAATCAGGTGGCGGCGCTCCCTCCCCGAACGACGACGAGCGCTTCGCGGCGCGGCCCGGGCAACACGAGAGCCCGAACCCGCAGGCTCCAGGGCCCGGGACCGGGCACGCCCGCCACGAGATGGCGGGTCAGGCCGGCTATCCGCAGTTCGAGGGCCCCGGCGCGGCGCACTACGGCAACGAACCGCTGGAACCGCCCCCGCCCGTGGGCGCCGGGCACCCCAGTTACGGCCCGCAGGGCACCGGGCCCGGCTGGGCGCCGTCCGGCACCGCGCCCGCCCCGGAGCCGATCTACGGCTACCAGCAGGTCCCCACCGGTCCGGGCACACTGGACGTGGGCCGGGCGATCAGTTTCGGCTGGGCGCGGCTGTGGTCCAATCCCGGGCCGTGGGTCGGAGTGACCGCGGTGGGCCTGGTCGTCTACCTGGCGTTCGTGCTCGTCGTCCAACTCGCCGACCCCACGTCGATGCTGCCGGTGCTGCTGATCTTCTTGGCGGTCATGGCCGGGATATGGCTGCTGCAGGCGGCGATGGTGCGCGGCGCACTGTACGAAACAGACGGCACCCCACCGTCTTTCGGCTCCTACTTCCGCTTCGTGAACGCGGGCAACGTGCTGCTCACCGCACTGCTGGCGTTCACGCTGACCTTCCTCGGGTCGGCGCTCTGCTTGTTTCCCGGGTTGATCGCCGGATGGCTGTGCATGTTCTCGCTGCACTTCGTGGTCGATCAGGACCAGGGCCCTTTCGAGGCGCTGAAGTCCAGCTTCATGCTGGTGGTCGCCAACGCCTGGCAGGTGCTGCTGCTGGCGCTGGCGGTGCTGGTGATCACCTTCCTCGGGCTGCTGCTGTGCGGTTTCGGCCTGCTGATCGCGGGCCCGGTCGCCGTGATCGCGGTGACCTACGCCTACCGGGTGCTCACCGGAGGCACTGTCGCGGCAGTGTGAGGTCCGCTCACTTCTCGATCAGTGAGCGCATGCCGACCCAGCGTTTGAATCGTTGCACCGGACCGGCCTCGCTACCCGCGCGCGGCCGGAGCTGGAGCACGATGATCCCGGCCACGATGATGCCCGCCATGTTCACCGCCAGCTGACCCGCGGAGAGGAACGCCACCCGCCACTCCCCCAGAGTCGCCGCGATCACGGCGAATCCGGCGGCGGGCACGGTGGTCACCGAGATGAACACGCCGACCAGCGCGGCCGACTTCGCGGTCACCAGCGACAGCATGCCCGCCGCACCCGCAAGCAGCGCGACGACGAGTGAGAACGGGCCCACCTGATAGATGAAGTCGACCTGCTCGACGCTGCTCACCCCGTCCATGGTGATCCACCCGACCTGCTCCCACACCAGCGCCGCAACCAAGGTGACCACCATCGCCACCGGAAACCCGACCGCGAGCGCGATCGCCGAGCGGCGGGCGAGCCGGAAGTCCTTGCGCACCAACGCCACCGCGAAAGCGGCCAGCGGACCGAACTCCGGACCGACGACCATCGCGCCGACGATCGTCACCGGCGAATCGGTCGCGACACCCACGGCGGCGAGCAGGCAGGCGATCGTGAGGAACGCGAGAAACGTCGCGTTGAGGCTCGACTCCTCGTGCGTCTGCGCGAGCAGTTCCTCCCACACCACCGCGTCGCTCGGATCCCCGGGCGCCTCGTGCACCGCGCGCTCGCCCGCCTCCGACAGGACCGTCTCGACCGGCGTGAGCGTCATCCCGCCGGACCGGCAGACGCCCAGCGCGGTCAAGTCGTCGAGTACGTCGTTGGCGGCCTCGCGAGCCACGTCCGCCTGGACGAGATCGCCCTTCGGCTCGAGCGCCGCCCCGCGGGCCAGGGTCACGTGCGTGACCCCGGGATCGGCGGCGAGTACCGCGAGCACCTCGTCGGTGAGTTCCGGCGGGCTGATCAGGCGCAAGTGCAGCAACAGGTTTCCTCGCGGTCGGGCAGTCTCAGCTGACCAGAAGGTACCGTTCGCCTCGGCGCCCCGCTACGACGCGGTCTCGGCGTGCTCGCCCTTCCTCTGCTCCGGCTTGACGTCCAGACCCGCTTCTTTGCGCTGCAGTTCGCTGATCGGCGCGGGCGCGTCGGTCAGCGGATCCACGCCGCCGCCGGTCTTCGGGAACGCGATGACCTCGCGGATCGAGTCCTCCCCCGCCAGCAGCGCGGTGACCCGGTCCCAGCCGAAGGCGATGCCGCCGTGCGGCGGCGCGCCGAAGGCGAAGGCGTCCAGCAGGAAGCCGAACTGCTCCTGCGCCTCCTCGGGGGTGATGCCCATCACGTCGAAGACGCGTTCCTGCACGTCCCGACGGTGGATACGAATCGAGCCCCCGCCGATCTCGTTGCCGTTGCAGACGATGTCGTAGGCGTAGGCCAGCGCCGACCCCGGATCGGTGTCGAAGGTGTCCAGCGACTCCGGCTTCGGCGAGGTGAACGCGTGGTGCACCGCGGTCCACGCGGAGTGGCCCACCGCCACGTCGCCGCTCGCGGTCGCCTCGACGGTCGGCTCGAACAGCGGCGCGTCCACGATCCACACGAACGACCAGGCGTCCTCGTCGATGAGACCGACCTTGCGGGCGATCTCGACGCGCGCCGCACCGAGCAACGCGCGCTGCGCCTTCGCGGCGCCCGCGGCGAAGAACACGCAGTCGCCCGGAACGGCGCCGACGTGCTTGGCCAAGCCATCGCGCTCGGCCTCGCTGAGGTTCTTGGCGACCGGGCCGCCCAGTGTGCCGTCCTCGTTCACCAGCACGTACGCCAGCCCCTTGGCGCCGCGCTGCTTGGCCCATTCCTGCCAGGCGTCGAGCTGGCGACGCGGCTGGCTCGCACCGCCCGGCATGACCACCGCGCCGACGTAGGGCGCCTGGAACACCCGGAAGGGGGTGTCCTTGAAGTAGTCGGTGCACTCGGTGATCTCCACACCGAAACGCAGGTCGGGCTTGTCGCTACCGAATCGGCGCATGGCCTCGGCGTACGTCATGTGGGGGATGGGAGTCGGGATCTCGTAGCCGATCAGCTTCCACAGCGCGACCAGGATCTCCTCGGCCAGCAGGATCACGTCCTCCTGGCGCACGAAGCTCATCTCGATGTCGAGCTGGGTGAACTCCGGCTGGCGGTCGGCACGGAAGTCCTCGTCCCGGTAGCACCGCGCGATCTGGAAGTACCGTTCGATGCCGCCGACCATGAGCAGCTGCTTGAACAGCTGCGGGCTCTGCGGCAAGGCGTAGAAGTTACCCGGCTGCAGGCGGGCCGGGACCACGAAGTCGCGCGCGCCCTCGGGCGTGGACCGGGTCAGCGTCGGGGTCTCCACCTCGACGAACTCGTGGCGGCCGAGCACCTCGCGAGCGGCCGCGTTGACCTTGGACCGCAGCCGGATGGCGTGCGCCGGGCCCTCGCGGCGCAGATCCAGGTAGCGATGCTTCAGGCGCGCTTCCTCACCGGGCTGCTCGTCCAGCTGGAATGGCAGCGGGGCGCTCTCGTTCAGCACTTCGAGCTCGGTGACGTTCACCTCGATGGCGCCGGTCGGCAGTTCCGGGTTCTCGTTGCCGCTCGGCCGCGGTTCCACGGTGCCGGTGACGCGCACGCAGTACTCCGCGCGCAGCCGGTGCGCCTGCGCGGCGGGTTCACCCTCGCGGAACACCGCTTGGGCCACACCGGACGCGTCGCGCAGATCGATGAAGATCACCCCACCGTGGTCACGCCGCCGGGCCACCCAGCCGGTGAGAGTGACGGTCTGACCGGCATGCTCGCTTCGCAGCGAACCAGCCAAGTGGGTGCGCAGCACGGGGTTCCTTTCGACGACTCTGGCACCGGCGCGATGTGACCAGGTGCGAGTCCATCGTAGTGAGACACATTCGGTGAGTGGAAACCGATATCGGCGCGCCCGTGCCAAGCTGTATCCGAGGGAGTGTGCACCGGGGTCCCGAACGACCGAGGGTTGGGTGGCCCCGGGGACGAGCGAGAAAGCGACGACGATGACCTTCAACGAGGGCATGCAGATCGACCCCGACCGGGTTTCGTCCGGAGGTCCCGGCATGGGCGGCAAGCTCGCGCTGGGCGGCGGAGCGGGCGGGCTCATCGTGCTGGTGCTGGCGCTGCTGCTGGGCGGCGACCCCGGATCCATCCTCGGCAACTTCACCGGCTCGCCGGACCAGAGCCAGACGCAGCCGGGCACGGCAGGCACGCCGAGCCACTGCAAGACCGGCGCGGATGCCAACAAATACGTCGACTGCCGGGTGGCGCTCACCGCGCAGAGCCTGGACGCCGTGTGGTCGGCCGAGCTGCCGAAGCAGGCGGGCAAGCGCTACGCGCAGCCGAAGGTCGTGCTCTTCTCCGGAGCCACCTCAACCGGATGCGGAAACGCCACCAGCGCGGTGGGGCCGTTCTACTGCCCCGCCGACCGGACCGCGTACTTCGACACCAGCTTCTTCCAGGAACTGGTGGATCGCTTCGGTTCCAGCGGCGGCCCGCTGGCGCAGGAATACGTCGTGGCGCACGAGATCGGCCACCACATCCAGAACCTTCTCGGTGACATCGGCCGCGCACAGCGCGATCCACGCGGGGCGGACTCCGACGCGGTGCGCACCGAATTGCAGGCCGACTGCTACGCGGGCATCTGGGCGCATTTCGCGGACAAGCAGCCTGCGCCGGGCAGCGGCCAGCCGTTCCTGAAACCGTTGTCGGACAAGGACGTCAACGATGCGCTGTCGGCAGCCGCGGCGGTCGGCGACGACCGTATCCAGCGCGCGGCGCAGGGCCGGGTGAATCCCGAAGCATGGACGCACGGTTCGTCCGACCAGCGGCAGAAGTGGTTCCTCACCGGCTACAAGACCGGTCAGGTCCGAGCTTGCGACACCTACTCCGCGCCGGATCTGAACAACCCGTCCGGCCTGCGGTAGCACCGAATCCGATCGATACAGCGCGCCGAGTCCCGCCGCGGGCGGGCGCGCTGTCATGATCTACGCAGTTCGTCTGTGCCGCAGGCGGACACGGACAGCACCGGAAGATGGGATCGATGCGAGTAACGAAAGCCGTTCTGCTGGTTGTGACGCTGATCGTCGCGGTGGGCTCGGGCGCCGCCACGGCCGACCCGGCACTGGATCGGCCCAGTGCGCTACCGCCGATCGCCGCGCCGCTGGCGCTGTTCACGCTGACCACCATTCCGGACGGATGGCAAACCAGGACGGATCTGCGACCGCAGATGGAGATCTTCGCCGACGGCCGTGCCGTCAGCAGTCCCGACGCCGTGGCCGCCGAGCGCCGCCCCGAGACTCCACCGAAACGGATCGACGGCCATATTCCCGCCGACGTGCTGAACGCGGCGCTGGCGGAGACCAAAGCGCTCGCCACGGCGGATCTCGGCGTGCCGAAGGCCACGGACCAGAGCAGCCGGATCATCGACCTCATGCCGCAGTCGCCGTCGGACGACGTACATCTGGTGGTGTACTCGCCGGACACCACCGAAGGACTCGGCGCCGAGCAGCAGGCCGCGCGCAAACGCGTCGCCGATCTCTACCGGAAGCTGATCGACTCGTTCGTGCCGGACAACTGAGGCTCTGCTGGTCACCCGGCCCGGCGGTGATCCGTTCGGACCGGGTGCGGCGCGTCGCCTGCCCGGCGTGGCCTCAGAACTGGTCCTGCTCGTAGTCCGAACTGATGATCTCGTCCGAGTGCGTCGCACCGATGACGTCCGGCGTCGACTCACCCAGCGGACCGGTCAGATCGTCGTTGCCGGTCGGGCTCAGGTAGGGCTGCACCGTGCGCGAGTGTTCCTCGTCGTTGCTGCGCTGCCCCCCTGCGGCGCCCGGGCCGCCCATGAAGCTGCTCGATCCCGCGGGTGTGGTGCTCGCGGGTGCACCGGTACCCAATGAAGTGCCCGGCACGCCGGCGACCGGCCGGATCGGCGGAACTGCGGTGCCGGGCAGGCCGCTGGTTCTGGGAACCGAGGATGTGCTCGGACTGCCGGGACGGCCGGGGCTGCTGCCGAACAGGCTGCTCGGCGTGCCGTGGCTGGTGGTCGGACTGTGCGAGGTGCTGTGCACCGACGACGGCGTGGTCGAGGGCGACGTGGTCCCCGGCGTGGCGGAGTCCAGGCCCGCCGCCTTGGTCGCGGTCTCCGACGCGGTCGACTGCGCCTGCTCCAGGATCGGTTGCCCGACGTTCTCCGCCAGCGCCTGCGCGACCTCCTGCGGCGCGGGCCCTCCGCCCGGCGCGACCAGCTGCTGCACCATGCCGCTGAGCTCGGCGGTCTTGCCTGCCAGGTCTCCGCGGGTCGCGTTGACCACACCGACGGCCTGACCGAGGTGTTCGGTGGCCGAGGCCATCAGCGTCGCCTGGGCGGGCGGGGTCAGGATCACCGGCGCGAGCGCGGTCGCCTGGGTGGCGAACGACGACGCGATGCCGAGCAGTTGCGCGTTGCCCTGCTGCACCACGGTGGCGGCGCGCTGCGTGAGCTCGGAGATGTCGATGCCCCGCTGGCTGGTCTCGCGCCCCTCCACGTTCGCCTGCTGGCTCGCGGCCTGGGCGTTGCGCGCGGCCTGGCTCTGCCACAGCTGCTCGACCGTGCTCATGCTGCCCTTGCCGACCTGCATGGCCATCTCGATGACCTTGGAGGACTGGCTGAGGATCGCGGTCGGATCGAACGCGCCGATGACGCCGGTGCCGAAGCTGCTCAGCAGGTCCAGGATCGGCTTCATCAAGAGGTCGACGCCGGGCAGCGCGGGCACCGCGACACCCTGCAGCAGGGCAGCCACCGGATCGGCGGGCAGAGCGGGCAGCGATCCGGCCGCGGCCGCCGCCTGGTTCACCGTGCCCGCGATCGCGCTCGGCGCGGCGGCGAGTGCCCCGTTCAGCACGCCGTTCGCCTGATCGAGCGCCGCGTCGATCGCGGGCGCCGCGATCTGTCCGATCGCGGTGTTCGTGTCCCCGAGCAGCGCGGACGCCTCGTGCACGAAGCCGTGCCCGTCCTCGGCGCTCGGGGCCCCGCTCAGCCCGGGCAGACCGCCGGGCACGGTGGCGGCCGAGTGCTGATCCTCGGAGATCTTGCGGGACAGCACGAATTCGGGCGGCTCGATGGGGGGCAGGTCCTCGGGCAACTGCGGCAGCGGCAGGTCGAGCACCGCCTGAGCCGGTGTCTGCTGCAGGGCGTCCAGCACGGTCTGCTGGCCGATGGCGACGTTCTGCTCGGCCGCGTGCGCGACAGCGTGGCCCTCCGGCGCGATGACGCCGCTGTCGAGCGGCCTCATACCGCGCCCCCGATCTGGCCCGCGATCGACCCGAGCGCACCGGCGTTGGACCAATCGACGGCGTCGTAGGCCGCGGCGGCGCTGAACGCCGACTCGGAGAGCTTGGCGTACTTGGCGGACAGATCGTTGATGTCCTTGGCCTGCAACACTTGCGCCGCGGCGAACATCGCCAGGTAGTCGGCGCCGATCAAGCCGAACACGGGGACGAGCGCCGAAACGTTCTTCACCGCGTCGAAATTGCCCGCCCCCGCGAGATCACCGGCGATACCGGCGTTCGTGGCGGCGAACGCCCGGACCGCTTCGGTCTCTACCGAGAGATCACTCATCGAGTTGCCCCCCAAATCGTCGTACAGATCAACATCGTGCAGTTGTGGTGATCCGCCTGCTCCCTGCCGAATCGGCAAGGGCCGCTACGGTTGCGCTCAATATAGCCGACCGGACCGGCATGTTTCGAGCCCGAACGCGCCGCGGCACCGGGCGGACCGGACAGAACTGGAACGTGTTGCAAATTAGAACAAGTTCTATATTCTCTGTCCCATGAAGGTCGCAGTGACCGGCGCAGCCGGCTACCTTGGCACGAATCTGCTCCGACTCCTCACCGAGCGCGGCCACCAGGTCACGGCCATCGATCGGGCCGTCCCCGCCGAGCCGGCGGCGCCCGGCGTCACCTGGATGCGGGGCGACGTGCTCGACCCGGACTCGATGCGCGCCGCGCTCGACGGCGCCGAGGTGGTCTACCACTTGGTCGCGGTGATCACCCTGGCCGAGCAGAACGATCTCGCCTGGCGGGTGAACACCGAGGGCGTGCGCGTGGTCGCCGAAGCGGCGCTGGCGGTCGGCGCGCGCCGGATGGTGCACGCCAGCTCGATCCACGCGTTCAACCAGTACAGCTGTGGCGGCCGGATCGACGAGAACGCGCCGCGGTCGACCGATCCGGCGCTGCCGGTCTACGACCGCTCGAAATGGGCGGGCGAGGTGGCGCTGCGCAAAGTGATCGACCAGGGACTGGACGCCGTGCTGTGCAACCCCACCGGCGTCTTCGGCCCGCTGGACTACAGCAAGCCGCTGTCCCGCATCAACCGGACCCTCAGGGACGCGGCCCTCGGACGCATACCCGCCATGATCGGCGGCGGATTCGACCTGGTGGACGTGCGCGACGTCGCCGAGGGCCTGGTACTGGCCTGCGAGCACGGCCGCACCGGCGAGAACTACCTGCTCGGCGGATCGATGATCTCGATGCTCGAGCTGTGCCGCGTCGCCGCTACCCACGGCGGCAAGCGCGGCCCGAAGTTCGCCATCTCCCCGAAGCTCGTGTCCGGCTTCATCCCGGTGCTCGCGCCGCTCGGCAGGCTGTTCAACTCCGACATCGCCTCCAAGGCGGCGCTCGGCGCGCTGATCTCCGCGCCGGTCGTCGACCACGGCAAGGCCGAACGCGAGCTCGGCTACCGGCCGCGTCCACTCGACGACACGGTGCGCGACCTGGTCACCTTCTTCGCCGACCCGGCCGCTCTCACACCGCCCGGCACCAAGCAGATCGCTTGACAGTCGCTAGAACACATGTTCGACTGAAAGGGTGCGGTGGCAAAGCCAGACCCTGGACGCCGACGACGGCGCCTTGCCCGGGCTGTCCCGGGCCGGTCTGGTGCGCACCGTGCGAACGCCGGAGTTCGACGGCATCACGTTCCACGAGGTGCTGTGCAAGAGCGCGCTGAACCGGGTACCCGAGGGCGCGAACGTGCCGTTCCAATGGACCGTCAACCCCATGCGGGGTTGCTCGCACGCCTGCCGCTACTGTTTCGCGCGCGGAACGCACGAGTATCTGGATCTGGACGCGGGCCGGGACTTCGACTCGCAGATCGTGGTGAAGACGAATGTCGCCGCGGTGCTGCGCAAAGAACTGGCAAGGCGGTCCTGGCGCCGCGAACCGGTCGCGCTGGGCACCAACACCGATCCCTATCAGCGCGCGGAGGGGCGATATCGCTTGATGCCGGGCATCATTCGCGCGTTGACCGAATCCGGCACCCCGTTCTCCATCCTCACCAAGGGCACCCTGCTGCGCCGGGACCTGCCGTTGCTCACCTCGGCCGCCCGCGAGGTGCGGGTGAGTCTCGCGGTGTCCATCGCGATACTGGACGAGGATCTGCACCACAGCCTGGAACCCGGCACGCCGTCACCGCGAGCCCGCCTGGACCTGGTCCGCGCGCTCGCCGACGCGGGCTTCGCCGTCAACGTGCTGGTCGCACCGGTCATCCCCTGCCTCACCGACGGGCGCGCCCACCTGGACGCCGTCTTCGGCGCGATCGCCGAGGCCGGGGCCGAATCGGCGGTCGCGTTCCCCATGCACCTGCGCGGCAGCACCAGGGGCTGGTTCCTGTCCTGGCTGGCCGAGCACCATCCGGCGTTGCTGCGCCGGTACCGCCAGCTCTACCGGCGCGGCGCCTACGTCACGCCGGAATACTCCGCGTGGCTGCGCGCGCGAGTCGCTCCGCTGCTGGCAGAGCACGGTCTGACGGCACGCAGTCGACCCGAACCGGAGACACGCGCCGAAACCGCGCACACGAGCGACGCGCAACTGGCATTGTTCGCCTGACGCCCGCGTCGTCGAATCTCGCCGGTCCGCGCGCTTCGTGGGCGCGCACCGCATTCGACGGAGTAGTTTGGCGATGGCACCTCTCAGCGACGAGGAAGTGAAGCAGGCATATGGTTTCACACCAAAAAGATGTCGGCACAGCGAAGTTGGAAAAGGTCGTCATTCGGTTCGCCGGGGACTCCGGCGACGGAATGCAGCTGACCGGCGACCGCTTCACCCACGAGGCCGCCGCCTTCGGCAACGACCTGGCCACCCAGCCCAGCTTCCCCGCCGAGATCCGGGCGCCCCAGGGCACGCTGCCCGGCGTCTCGTCGTTCCAGATCCAGATCGCCGACTACGACATCCTCACCGCGGGCGACCAGCCCGACGTGCTGGTCGCGATGAACCCCGCCGCGCTCAAGGCGAACCTGGAGGACCTCCCACGCGGCGGCACCGTCATCGTCAACACCGACGAGTTCACCAAGCGGACCCTCGCCAAGGTGGGTTACGCCGCCGATCCGCTGACCGACGAGACACTGTCGGACTTCGTGGTCCACCGGGTCTCGATGACCTCGCTCACCCTCGGCGCCACCGAATCGACCGGCGTCGGCAAAAAGGACGCCCAGCGTGCGAAGAACATGTTCGCCCTCGGCCTGCTGTCCTGGATGTACGGCCGCCCGATCGGCGGCACCGAGCAGTTCATGCGGGAGAAGTTCGCGACCAAGCCCGACATCGCCGAGGCGAACATCCTGGCCTTCCGCGCGGGCTGGAACTACGGCGAGACCACCGAGAGCTTCGCCACCACCTATGAGATCGCGCCGGCCAAGCTACCCCCTGGCACCTATCGCCAGATCACCGGCAACACCGCGCTCGCCTACGGCCTGATCACCGCGGGTCAGCTCGCGGGACTGCCGGTCTTCCTCGGCACCTATCCCATCACACCGGCCTCCGACATCCTGCACGAGCTGAGCAAGCACAAGAATTTCGGCGTCACCACCTTCCAGGCCGAGGACGAGATCGCCGGCATCGGCGCGGCGCTGGGCGCTTCGCTCGGGGGCGCGCTCGGCGTCACCAGCACATCCGGGCCGGGGCTCGCGCTCAAGAGCGAGACCATCGGCCTGGCGGTGATGACGGAGCTGCCGCTGGTGGTGATCGATGTGCAGCGCGGCGGACCGTCGACCGGACTGCCGACCAAGACCGAACAGGCCGATCTGCTGCAGGCGCTCTACGGTCGCAACGGCGAATCACCGGTGGCGGTGCTCGCGCCGCGCTCCCCCGCGGACTGCTTCGCCACCGCGGTGGAGGCCGCGCGGATCGCCCTCACCTACCGCACTCCGGTGCTGCTGTTGTCCGACGGCGCGATCGCGAACGGGTCCGAACCGTGGTCCATCCCGCAGGTGGCGGAGCTGGAACCGATCGACCCGGCGTTCGAACCGGAAGGCGACGACACCGACCCGTTCCAGCCGTACGCGCGCGATCCCGACACACTCGCCCGGCCGCTCGCCGTCCCGGGTACGAAGGGCCGCGCCCACCGCATCGGCGGGCTCGAGAAGGCGGACGGCAGCGGCAACATCTCCTACGACCCGGCCAACCACGAACTCATGGTTCGCCTGCGCCAAGCCAAGATCGACGGCATCGAGGTGCCCGATCTCGTGGTGGACGATCCGGACGGCACGGCCGAGCTGCTGCTGATCGGCTGGGGCAGTTCGTACGGACCGATCGGCGAGGCGTGCCGTCGCGCGCGGCGGCGCGGGGCCCCGGTCGCCCAGGCACATCTGCGGTACCTCAATCCGCTGCCCGCCAACCTCGGTGACGTACTGCGCCGCTATCGCGTCGTGGTCGCGCCGGAGATGAACGGCGGCCAGCTCGCCACGCTGCTGCGGGCGAAGTACCTGGTCGACGTGCGGCCGTGGACGAAGATCGCGGGCACCGCGTTCTCCGCCCAGGAACTGGTCGGGGTGATCGACGCGGCGCTGGACGGGTCGATCGAGGAGATGGAACAGAACAAGGTCTTCGCCGCACGAGCGAGGGCCACATACCGAACGCCGCCGGACGAAGTCCGGCCACAGCCCAGTGCAGGGCCGAGCGCAGGCGAGGCAGCCACATACCGAACGCCGCCGGACGACGTCCGTCCACAGCCCTGTGCCGGGCCGAGCGCAGGCGAGGCAGCCACCTATCGCATGACTGGGGGTAACGCATGACCATCGTGGAAACCTCACTGGTCGGCACCGATCTCGGACTGACCGGTGTATCCGGGGTGCCGTCCGCGGACGGACCGCAGAAGGTGAAGGACTTCACCTCCGATCAGGAGGTGCGCTGGTGCCCCGGCTGCGGCGACTACGTGATCCTGGCGACGGTGCGCGGCTTCCTCGCCGAACTCGGATTGCGTAGGGAAAATCTGATGTTCGTGTCCGGGATCGGCTGCTCCAGCCGATTCCCGTACTACCTGGAGGCCTACGGTATCCACTCCATCCACGGTCGTGCGCCCGCGATCGCGACCGGGTTGGCGGTCAGCAGGCCGGATCTGTCGGTCTGGGTGGTGACCGGTGACGGCGACGCGCTGTCCATCGGCGGCAACCACCTCATCCACGCGCTGCGCCGCAACGTGAACATGACGATCCTGCTGTTCAACAACCGGATCTACGGCCTGACCAAGGGCCAGTACTCGCCGACCTCGGAACAGGGCAAGATCACCAAGTCCACCCCGATGGGCTCGGTGGACCACCCGTTCAACACGTTGTCGGTGGCGCTGGGCGCGGAAGCGACCTTCGCCGCCCGCGCGCTCGACTCCGATCGCGCGGGACTCACCGAGGTCCTGCGCGCCGCCGCCGAGCACCGCGGCACCTCCTTCGTGGAGATCCTGCAGGACTGCCCGATCTTCAACGACGGCTCGTTCGACGTGCTGCGCCGCGACAACGCCGCCGACCATCTCGTCCCGCTGCGGCACGGCGAGCCGATCCGATTCGGCGCCGAAGGCGAATTCGCCGTCGTACGAAAGGGTTTCGGTCTCGCGGTGGCCCGCGCCGACAGCGTCGCGGAGTCCGACATCGTGGTGCACGACGCGTACGCCGACGACCCGGAGTACGCCTACGCGCTGTCGCGGTTGTCCGATCAGGGGCTCGAGCATGTCGTCACGGGCATCTTCCGCAGCGTGTCTCGACCCACCTATGACGACGCGGTGCGCAACCAGACCCAGACGGCGCGGGAACGGAAACCCGTCGGTCCCGAATCGCTGCAGTCGCTGCTCACCGGGCCGGAAACCTGGACGGTGGGCTGAGCGGGCCGGTCAGACCCGCTTGGCGAAACCGAGGTCGATGACGGCGTCGCGCTCCTGCTCCAGCTCCGCGACCGAGGCGTCGATCCGGGGACGGGCCAGAGCATCGATCGCAAGCTCGGGCACGATGGTGTACTCGCCGTTCGCGCACGTGACCGGGAACGAGCTGATCAGGCCTTCGGGGACGCCATAGGAGCCGTCCGAGGGCACGGCCATGGACACCCAGTCACCGTCCCGGGTGCCACGCACCCAGTCGTGGATGTGATCGATCGCGGCGCTGGCCGCACTCGCCGCAGAGGACGCGCCGCGGGCCTGGATGATGGCGGTGCCGCGCTGCTGGACTGTGGGCACGAAGTGCTCGGTCAGCCACGCCGGATCGCCGATCAGGTCGAGGGCGGGGCGCCCGGCGATGGTGGCGTGTGCGATGTCGGGGTATTGCGTCGCCGAGTGATTGCCCCAGATCGCGACCCGCGCGATATCGGCGGCGGGCGCACCGGTCTTCTTGGCCAGTTGCGCGATGGCGCGATTGTGGTCCAGCCTCGTCATGGCGGTGAAGCGCTCGGCGGGCACGTCCGGTGCGTTGCTCATGGCGATGAAGGCGTTGGTGTTGGCCGGATTGCCGATCACGAGCACCTTCACGTCGTCCGCGGCGCTGGCGTTGATCGCCGCGCCCTGCTCGGTGAAGATGGCGCCGTTGGCGGCGAGCAGATCCGAACGTTCCATTCCGGCGGTGCGCGGCCGTGCGCCGACCAGCAGGGCGATGTCGGCCCCCGCGAAGCCGATCCAGGGGTCGTCGCTGATGTCGATGGACTCCAGCAGCCCGAACGCGCCGTCTTCCAGTTCCATCGCTACGCCCTCCAGCGACGCCACCGCGGCGGGGACCTCCAGTAGCCGCAGACGCACGCGCGTGTCCGGGCCGAGCATCGCGCCGGAGGCGATCCGGAACAGCATGCCGTAGGCGATCTGGCCCGCGGCTCCGGTCACGGTGACGGTGACGGTCCCAGCGGCGGTGCTCACGACGAACTCCTTGCGGTCGGCGGACTTCTGCTGCCCACCCTAGCCACTCTCACCGCCACCGACGGCCCACGGTGAGCTACGCGACAGTGACGCGTGCGCCGCCCGGCACGGCCCCGCGCGGCGTCAGCCGAGTGTGGCGACCTCGCTGTCGGTCAGCACGATCGGCGAAACCGCGTCCTTGGCGCGTGCCAGCCGCACGGCGCGATACAGCGGCCGTTCCTCGAGCCCGGCGTCACGCGCCTCGGCCCGCAACTGCTGCACCAGGATCTCCGAAACCGCTACAGCCGCGGCCAATTGGCTCGCGGCGAGCGCGTCCGCCAGCCTGCGCAAACCGAGCAGATGCAGCTCGCGACCGCTGCCCGCGTCGGTGTACATGGCCAGCGGAACGACCTGCGAGACCTCCCCCGCGGTGATCCGCAGGGCGATCCGGCTCAATCGGGCCGGGAATACCAGAACCTCGACGCCGGTGGCCGCCGCCATCTCCACCCGCCGCTCACCGAACAGCCTGCGGGCATGAATCATCGTGCCGGTCAACCACATTCGCCGCCGACGCAGCGCGACGGCGTACAGCACGGTCGGCGCGCCGACGACGACGCCGACGGCCGCGGCGATCGGCCAGCTCACCACGGTCGCGGCCAGCAGCGCCGCGCCCAGCCCGATGCCCGACGCGGCCAGCGCGAGGCGGCGCAACATCGGCGCGTACAACTCGGGCGCGACCAGATCGAGGCCCACCGGCGCGATCGCCTGCTGGTCATCAGAATTCGTGGACACTGCTCCGCCCTCTCGCGACTCCGGCGGCGGTGGTGTGCGCGCCGGTCACGCTACCGCTCCCGTCGCCCGGCCGACGACGGGTTCGACGCACAGTACCGTGCGCGCGGCGGTCTCGCCGCGAAACCCGAGGGCACCGCGCGCACCCGCCACCTCTCTACCCGGCCAGCGACTCCCGGATCACGCCGACCGCCTCGGGCAGCGGGATCTGCCGCTGGTCGCCGGTCGCCATGTCCTTGAGCCCGATGGTGTTCTCCGCGAGATCACGATCGCCCAGCACGAGGGTGAACTTCGCCCCGGAGCGGTCGGCCGCCTTCATCGCCCCCTTCACACCGCGCCCGCCGTAGGCCAGATCGACCCGGACTCCCGCCGCGCGCAACTGCGCGGCCACCACCACCAGCCGCTGCTTGGCTGCGTCGCCCAACGGCACGCCGAACACTTCGCAGCGCGCCGGATTGCCCGCCGACTTGCCCTCGGCCGCCAACGCCAGCATGGTCCGGTCGACGCCGAGTCCGAACCCGATACCCGACAGCGGCTGCCCTCCGAGCTCGGCCATGAGACCGTCGTAGCGGCCGCCGCCGCCGATGCCGGATTGCGCGCCCAGACCGTCGTGCACGAACTCGAACGTGGTCTTGGTGTAGTAGTCGAGGCCGCGCACCATGCGCGGGTTCACCACATACGGCACACCCAGCGCTTCCAGGTGGCCGAGCACCTGCTCGAAGTGCGCCTTGGCCGACTCCGACAGGTGATCGATCATCAGCGGCGCGTTCGCGGTCATCTCCCGCACCTCGGGCCGCTTGTCGTCCAGCACGCGCAACGGGTTGAGCTGGGCGCGCCGCTTCGTCTCCTCGTCCAGCGGCAGGCCGAACAGGAAATCCTGCAGCAGTTCGCGGTACTGCGGGCGGCATGTCTCGTCACCCAGCGAGGTGACCTCGAGCCGGAACCCGTCCAAACCAAGGCCGCGGAATCCGGCATCGGCGATCGCGATGACCTCCGCGTCCAGCGCCGGATCGTCGACGCCGATCGCCTCGATGCCCACCTGCTGCAACTGCCGGTACCGGCCTGCTTGCGGCCGCTCGTAGCGGAAGAAGGGACCCGCGTAGCACAACTTCACCGGGAGCTGCCCGCGATCCAGGCCGTGTTCGATGACCGCGCGCATCACGCCGGCGGTGCCCTCGGGGCGCAGCGTGACGCTGCGGTCGCCACGGTCGGGGAAGGTGTACATCTCCTTGGTGACCACGTCGGTGGACTCGCCGACGCCACGGGCGAACAGGCCCGTGTCCTCGAAGACCGGCAGCTCGATATGCCCGTACCCGGCCAGTCGGGCGGCGCGGAGCAGGCCGTCGCGCACCGCGACGAACTCGGCCGAGCCGGGTGGCACGTAGTCCGGTACCCCCTTCGGGGCGGAGAAGCTGCTGGTCTTGGTCACGATGCTCCAGTTTCCACCACTGCGGCCCCGCAAGTCCAACCGGTTCCCCGAACCGCCTCTCAGGAAGGTTGCGGAACAGTCTCAGGTAGAAATGGCACACTCTTATCCCGATGTAACCGGATACGGGAGGAACGTGGTAGTGCCGAGCAACGAACAGCGACGAGCCGCGGCGAAACGCAAGCTGGAACGTCAGCTCGCCAACCGGGCCGAGCGGGCGCGCAAGCGCAAGCAACTCACCATCGCCGGATCGGTACTCGGTGTCGTCGTCGTGGTCGCCGCCGTGACCGGGGTGTACTTCTTGACCCGCGGCGACGACAGCAGCGGCTCCGATGCCGCCGACGCCCCGCTGTCCAGCACCCCCGCCGCGGCCGCGCCGCCCGCCGCGAAGGCCAAGCCCGCGACGGTCGACTGCGCCTACCGCGACAGCGCCAAACCCGCCGACAAGCCGGTCAACAAGCCGAAGGCCGACGGCATCCCCACCACCGGCGTCGATGCCAAGATCAGCGTCAGCATGGAGACCAGCCAGGGGCCGATCGGGCTGACCCTGAACAACGCCGATTCGCCGTGCACGGTGAACAGCTTCGTCAGCCTGGCGGCGCAGAGCTACTTCGACGGCACCAGCTGCCACCGCATGACCGCGGGCGAGGGTCTGAAGGTCTTGCAGTGCGGCGACCCCACCGGTACCGGAATGGGCGGGCCCGGTTACGAGTTCGACAACGAGTACCCAACCGACCAGTACGCTCCGAACGATCCGGCGGCCACCACGGAGCCGATCGCGTACAAGCGCGGCGTGCTGGCCATGGCCAACGCGGGGCCGGGAACCAACGGCAGCCAGTTCTTCATCGTGTACTCCGATTCCCTGCTCCCGCCGCAGTACACGATCTTCGGCACCGTGGACGACAACAGCCTCGGCACGCTCGACAGGATCGCCGCACTGGGGCAGGACGACTCCAACGGCCCCGGGGACGGGAAGCCCAAGCAGCCGGTCACGATCCAGTCGGTGCGCATCGACCGCTGAGTGTGGACGCATTCGGGCCCGCGGCCGACTCCGGCCGCGGGGCCGAGCCGTATCCAGGCCCGTCCGGGCGAAGTGAGGGTAGTCGAACCTTTCTTCGGTTAGGGTGCCCTCAACCGAAGATCATCCGGCACGCCCGGAGACACGCCGGAAATGTGCGATACATGCTGATAAAGCAACACGCTCGTTCGTTTGTGCCGACCTTTGTCAGGTAACCTCGGAACAAGGAGTTCTTGCAGCGTAGTGCGGCCTCGGCCGGGCGAACCCCCGGGCAGGAAGTGCCACGCCACAAGTTCTTCGGGTGTCCACGTTTGCAGGCGGGACCCGCTGCACGGGACTACAGCTCGCGTGGCGGCGTCCGTAACGAAGCACCACAATCATCCATAGTGATCACTGCAGCATCGGGGAGCAGCCATGTCCGAGGAACTGGACGACATCGGCCGGGAAACCGCGGCCATGATGAGGACAATGTTGCAGCTTGCGACGCTCGTCGCCTTGCGGACCCGCGAGCGTGGTCAGAAGGAAGCCGAAGCGCGCGTCAAGCTCACCGAGGCCCGCATCAAAGAGGCCAAGGAGTTGCAGCTCCGGGAGGCGCGCGACGCGAAGGCGAAGGATCCGCGCAACGCCGAGCTGGCCAGGCTCATCGAGAAGCCCATCCCGGAAAAGGGTGTGTCACTGGAGAAAGACCGGTTCTCCGCCCAGGCCGAGGCATCACGGATGGCGGCCAATGCCGCCAGCAAACCGGCCCTGCAATACGACTCCCAGGAACGCCGGATGGCGATCGCGGCACATCTCGCGAAAATGGGTGTGGCGCCGGAGCTTGCCGCGGTACGGATGCTGATCGAAGTAGGGCAGGCACAGCCGCCGGGTGAGGCCGTACGCACCCGCCCCGGCGAGGCGCCCGCGGTGACCAGGGCAGGACGGGAACAGGAATCCCGTGGCCTGGAGCGCACGCGATAGCAAGAGACGAACGAACGCCCGCCTGCTGAGCCGGCGGGCGTTCGCGTTTCGGGAGAACGACCGCGGGGCTACGTAGGGAATTCACCGATCGTCGGATCGCCGAACATCCCGTGCTGCGGCGACTTCGTCGGCAGCGGGCTGAGCATGTCCTTGTGGCCGTTGCGCACGCTGCAATACTTGAACGGGCCCTTCGGGTCGAACAATTTCGCCATGTGCGGATCAGCGTGATCCAGGAACCAGACACTCAGTCCGGTCGACGCGTCCTGCCGGTAGTGTTCCCACGCGCGCCACAGCGCGTCCAGTCGGGCGACCGCTTCGGCGTGCTGCCACCATTCCGGGCACCACACCGTGTCGCTGAGATCGGTGACCTGCCGCCGATAGACCACGCTCAGGTATTCCTCGACGAATGCGACTACGCTCCCGTAGATCATGTTCTGCTGCTGTTCGTTCACAGCGGCCGGACCTCCTCGACTTGGCCGTACTCCGGCGGTGGCGTCGACTTGCTCAGCGACGGCGAACCGATGACGTCCGCGATCTGCGTCTTGCGCTGCGGATCATGGTGCGAGATGGACTGTTTCACGTCGGCAGCGTACTCACCCTCCCACCACGGCACGGTGCGGATGAGCACCGGGGGCGCACCGGAGGGGAACAGGATCGCTCGGCCACGCGGCAGCGTCGCGAGGGCGTTGACCGAGAACGTCTTGGACGAGCTCAGCGAGCGCGAGTAGCTCTTGCCGCCTTTGGATTCGGAGACCGATTGCGAGATCGCGTCGTACTCGCCGAGCACATCCGAACGCTCCTGCAGGAATTTGGTGTCGTCCACGCCGCTGCCGAGCACTTTGATGTTCGCCGCCGACCACAACGCGTTCATGCCGCTCTCCCCCCAGCAGCGGGCGCCCTGTGCCCAGGACTGCAGCACCGTCATCACGACGATGCCCCGCGAGCCGAAGTGGCTGTACTGCTTGGGCAGATCCTTCCAGCGCACCACGTTGGCGGCTTCGTCGAGCACCGCGAGCATCGGGATAGCCAGGCGGCCACCGGCCGATTGCGACGCCTTGCGCATCGCCACGTCGACCACCGCCTCGGTGAGCGCGCTCACCAAGGGCGCGGCCGATCCGCGGCCCTCCAGCGACAGGCTGTAGAGCGTCCCGTTGTTCTCCAGGAATTCCAGCTCGTCGAATTCCCTGCGATCGCCGCCACGGGTGATCCACGGGTGCACGTTCGACAGTTTCAGGCACCGGATCATCTTCTTGGCGGTGCCGAAGATACCGCTGCGCGTGCGCGGATCGGCATTGTACTGCGAGGACAGGCCCGAGGCCGTGTAGTGATGGCGGGCGGCGCGCAGGAGCTCGATGGGCTCGGTGTCCTGCGGATTGGTCACCCACTCCCACACCTGCACGATCGGCCTGCTGCCGTTGCGATCGCCGACCGCGGCAGCGAGGAACAGTCCGGCCAGCAGGTCCTCGGCCTCGGGATCGAAGAACGCGTCGTTGTTGCTGTCACTGCCATCGTCGCCGTCGGCGAAGTGCCCCGCCAACCGCGCCGCGCGCATCTCGCACCCCTCACGCTTGGCGTCCACCCACGACAGCGGATCCCAGAACCAGGTCGTCTCTTCGCCCGCGACACCCTGCGGATCGAAGACGAAGGTGGGACTTCCCTTCGCCTCGCGCACGTCTCGGGTCGCGTCGACCACATCGCGCTTGTTGGAGGTGGCCAGCACCGGGCCGATCGCGCTGAGGATCGCCGGGATCACCCGCGCGGTCGACTTGCCCTGGCGCGGACCCCAGATGTCCAGGTGCAGATCCTCATACGAGCCGTAGAGCATCACCCCGTCGGCCACACCCATGCCGATCGGTACGCCCGGAGCGTCGTTGTAACCGAGTTCCACTCCCAGCTGCTCGGCCTTCTCTCGCACGCCCGCCTCGGTGAGCATCGCGATCGCGCCGCCGTTGCCCATCACGTCGGCCTTGTCGTCGACCGGCAGCCTGCCCTTGGACCGGCGCTTCTGCAGCTCCTTGCGGATCACCAGATAAGCGACGACGCTGAGGATCACCAGCAGCACGATCGCCGTGGCCGCGCCCGGCCAGCGCAACCTCCCCCGCGCCAGATCGGCCGCGATGGCGATCGGGTTGAAGGGCACCTGCTGCGGGCTGCCCTCCAGCATGTTGCCCAGATGCAAGGCGAGCCAGAGGGTTCCGAAGATCGCGAAGCCGGCGTAGGTCAGTAGCAGGCTGACGTCGGGTCCGGGTATGGCCGGATCCGTCACCTTTTTCTTCTTCGCCATGTGTCCCTCCTGGGTCGGCCGTCCGGTACGGAAAGCGGGTGGTCAGCGGAATGCGTCGAGCCGCCAGCCGTCGGGTGTGCGCACCACGGTGGCGATCACCGTCGCGGGCGGCAGCGGCTCCTTGCGTCCGTTCGGATAGACGACGGTCTGTTCGATCCCGATCTTGAACTGCTGGACGTTCGGGTCACTGAGGGTGGGCGCCTTCTCGCCGGACGCGAAGGTGAACGCTTCCACGTGCGCCCCTTCCTTCGCCCAATCCGCCCACTGCAGTGTCGACTTCGGCGTCTCCACCGCGGTCGGCGTCGCATCCAGCATACGAATCAGGCTGGGGCCGAGAAACTTCCGCGCCCTGCCCAGAGACTCGCCCTGGGCCTCGGTGGCGGGCTGCCAACTGTAGATCTCCCGCAACGCCGCTACCGCGACGCCGTCCGGGGTCACCGGGTCGGGGGCGGGCACGCCCTCCAGCAACCGGGGTGTGGACGTAGCGGCGTGCGCCGCATCGGATCCCGAGTCCGCGCGGTCCGCCTGGCCACAGGCCGCGCTCAGCAGCGCGACGCTCACCACCAGCATCACCACCAGTTTCGCGCGTGCATTCACTCTGTCCATCCAGGCTAGCCGCACATCGGGGCGGCGCGGCAGTCCCGTCGCCGTGTGTTCGCGCCCGTGAACGCTCACAGCACCCTCCTCGCCCGTCCGTCTCCCGGCACCGCGACTTCCGAAACGCCACCGCCGGATCGGACGTCCGCGCCGGGCACCGACTGGATCATCCGCCCGTTGCCCGCGTAGACGCCGACCTGCGCCGGTCCGCGCGGACCGAACGAGCTGAACACCAGATCCCCCGGCTGTGCCCTGCTCATCGGCACTTCCGCGCCCGCCTCCCACTGCTGTTCGGCCGTGCGCGGCAACGTCACCGTCCCGGAAGACGCCGAGAACACGGCCGCCGCGGTCAGGCCCGGTCCGTCCAGTCCCCCGCCACTCGGCCCTTGCGGCCCGCCGCCGCCCCAGACATAGGGTGTGCCCAGCCATTCGTGCGCGGCTTGGACGATTTGGTCACCGGCCGAACCCTGTCCGGGGGTGAACCGGCCGAGCGAACCCGGCGCTCGGTACTGCGCTTCCATCGCGAGGATGTTGCGCACGTAAGGCTGGGTCTCGGCGTAGTGTGCGGCGAGCTGGTTCGGCATGCCGCCGGAGGCCAGCACCGCGCCCTCGCCCGCGTTGTACGCCGCGAGCGTCAGCGCGACGATGTCGCCCTGCACCCTGCCCTCGGCCTGCCACCGCTGGATCTGGTGCGCGATCGCGCACATGTAGCGCCCCTGACCGATGATCGCGTCTCCGTCGTCCCACACACTGGCCACGCCGTTGCCGTCGGCATCGATCACGTACGGCTGTCCGTCGTCGGGATTGATGCTCACCGCGGTGGTCGGCAGGAACTGGGCCAGGCCCTGCGCACCGGCGGGTGAGGTGGCGCCGCGCCGGAAACCGGATTCCTGCCTGCCCTGCGCGGCCAGCAGCGAAGGCGTGATCTGCGGACAAATCGAACCCGCGCGGCGGTACCAGATCTCCAGTTCCTGCGGCACCTTGCCCGCGGCGAGGGCGCCGCCCGCGGTGCCGAAGCCGAGGCTGCAGCGCGGATCACTCGAATAGGCGCGCGCACCGCCGACATCCGGGGTCGGCGCACCGTCCAGCCAGGGCAGCGGGTCGATCTGCCGTCCGCCGGTGAACCGCCCGCCCGGGACTATCTCGAAATGCAGGTGCGGACCGCTGGATTCGCCCGCCGAACCGACCGCGCCGATGTGCTGGCCCGCGGTCACCGTGTCGCCCGCCCGCACGAAGACGCCGGAGTCCCACATGTGGCCGTACACCGCCGAGTACGAGCGGCCGTTGGCGTCCACCGAATCGATGACGATCCAGTTGCCGAATCCGGAGGCCGGGCCGGCGGCGACGACACGTCCGTCGGAGACCGAGAAGATGGGCGTGCCGTCCGGCGCGGCCAGGTCGACGCCCCGGTGCGCGCCGCCCCGCGAGCCGAACGTGTCCGACACGGTGAAGGTTCCGGTGGCCATCGGCAGCGTGCGGCGCAGCGGGCCTGCTCCCGCGGCGAGCGAGGGCGTGGCGGTCGCGGCGGGATTGGTGGTCCGGCTCGCACCGGGACCGGTGGTCGCTGCGGCGCGCCGATCGCCCGGAGCGTAACCGCCCAGCGGCGGAAGCGCCGATTGCGAGCCGAGCACGGAACCGCCCTCGCAGGCGTCGTCGACCGCGGGCATGACGATGACCAGCACAATGGTCATCAGGCCGAGCACCGCGCCCAGCGCCGTCCACAACACCGATTTGCCGCTCACCGCCGCACTCCGGCATCGTGCCGCGCGCAGCCCCGGTTCACGTGCGGCGCCGAGTCTCGTTGAGGGTGTCGGCCAGCGTGCGGTTCATCTCGGCGGCGGCCGCCAACTGCTGTTGCAGCAGTGCGACCTTGCGCCGCAGCGCGGTCGCGTCCATCCGCTCGAGACCGGGGCCTTCGGCCGCGCGCACCCAGTTCCGCACCGAGTTCGTGTGCACACCGATCTGTTCGGCGACCACGCGGCAGGCCTCCGATTCGCTGCGCAGCTTGCCGGTCAGCGCGATGACCTGCTCGACCGCCGCCTGGCGCACCTCCGGCGAGACGCGGCGGTAGGACCGGTGCGGCATCATGCGGCACTCCCCGGTGAATCCGTTCCCCGCGAGACCGATTCGGTGAACTCGCTGAACCGCTGGTTGGTGTCGTGGATCCCGCTTTCCTTCTCCGACAGCGTGAATTCCATGTGGAACGGGATGCCGGGACGACGATCCTCACCGATCTTCAGCAGGAATTTACCGGTGCCGGGCGGGGACGGCCGCTGCTGTCCCGGTTTGAGCGCCTCGCCGGTCAGCGCTTGCGGTGCTGACCATCCGGTCACCATCTCCTCCTCGGCCGATGTGAACGGAACCGTGCTGTCCAGCCGTTTGATCTCCTCGGCCGGGAGCGCGCCGAAGATCTTGGCGCGCGCCCGCTCGAGGAAACCGAGGGCCTTGGCGATGGCGGCTTCCGACCCGAGCGACTGCAGGTCCTTGATGGTGTGGCTGATCATGATCAGCGCGGTGGCGATGCCGCGCTGCAACCGGGTGAGCTCGTCGACGCGGTCGACCATGAAGTCACCGAGGCCGAGCACCTGCCACAGCTCGTCCATCACCACTTGGAAATACCGCTGCGGACCGAGTTTCGCGTCGGCGAGCACGTGCGCGGCCTCCACCGAGGCGAACCCGTCGGCCCAGCAGGCCAGCATGACCGCGGCCTTGAGCTTCTTGTCGCCGGTCGGAATGTGCGAGACGTCCATGCACACCGCCACCGCGCTGGTGTCGATCGGCACGGTGGTCTGGCCGTTGAAGACCGCGCCGAACGGTCCCTGGGTGAGCGCGCGTAGGGAGCGGCGCAGTCCCTTGATCGCCTCCTGGTACTCCGCGATGTCGTCGGCGCCGGCGTCCAGCATCAATTCCTCGCCGCCACCGACGATGACCTCGAGCAGGTTCTCCATGATCGGCGGCTTGTCCGGCGTGTATCCGCTGCCCGGCCGATAGAGGATGCGCAGTGCGGTGGAGATCAACGTCTCCTCGTAGTCGCGCACACGGTCGCCGCGCACCAGTTCCACCAGGCCCGCGATCAAGGTCACCTGCCTGGCCCGCAGGTCCTGCAACACCTGCAGTTGTAGCGCTGGGAACTCTTCCAGTCGCGGGACGACCGCGCCGAGCACGCCCGCCGCGAGCGGGTTGAGCTTGCCGTGCCCGTAACCCAGATCGATCACCTGACCGCCGACGAGCTCGACCATCTTCCGGTAGTCCGGCTTGACGTCAGCCAGGATCAACGGCGTGATCCCCTGCGCGATGCCGCCGAGCACGATCCGGCGCACCAGCGAGGATTTGCCGAAACCGTTGAGGCCGAGCACGAACAGGCTGGGCGCGGTGATGAAACTGCCGCGCATGAACCAGTTCATCGGATCGAAGCAGACCGGCGCGCCGGTGTGCAGATGCGAGCCGAGGGGCGTGCCGATCAGCGGCGCGCCCGCACCGACCGACCAGGGCCACAGGCCCGCCACCTGGGCGGTGGTGGCGCGGTACTCCACCGGGCGGCCGACCACGTTCATCCGGCCGCCGCCCGGGCCCGCGTAGCCGCGGTCGGTGAGTTGCGCTGTGCTGCGGTCGAATCCGTCCTCGATCGTCTGCTCCGCGCGGGCCGCGTAGTTGCGGCGGCGGATGTCGTCGGTGCGGACCCGGAACTGCGCCCATGCCGCCCGCAGGCCATTGCCCTCGCGGGCGAGCATCTCCAGCTTGGCGCGGGTGGCGTCGTCGAGCAGCGGTGGCCCGGACTGCTTGCGCCGATCGGCTTTCGCCTTCGCGCGGCGGGCCGCCTTGTCCGTGTACGGGCTGCCCATGGCACGGTCGGCGGTGTAGTCGACCTTCGCGGGCCGTGCCACACGGCCGTTCCTGGCGCCGTTGCGATCCGGCCGCGCGGCGATGCGTTCGGTGGCCGCGTCACGGGACGCGCGCGAGTTCCGCTCGGCGCGGGAACGTTCGGTGTGCGCCCGGTCGGCGCGCACACCGTCGGACCGGCCCGCGCCCGGGCGCGCGCGACGCTCACCCGTCCGCCGGTCGGTCGTGTCCACGCCCAGCCGGTCCTCGCCGTTCACCCGCGCCGAGTCCCGGGTGGGGCGCCGCCGCTCCGGCCGCTGTCCCCACTCGTCCCGTCCGGATTGTTCGAGCCGCCTGCGGCGCGCGTCCTCGTCCCGTTCCCGTACGGGTGGCTCGTAGTCCCGTGCCATGAATAGCTCACCCCGCCAGTGCCTTCGGAATTGTCGCGTGTTCCGGCAGGATCACCCCGCAACCGAGCGACGCCGCGAAGGCCGCCGCCTGGTAGCGGTAGCACCGCCGAATCTTCAAGCGCGCCTGGGTCGACAGGTCGCGCGTGATGGCTTCGATGCGCGGCAGGTCACCGCGCAAGGGCTCGGTGATGGTCACCAGCGCCCCGAAGCGGGTCACACCGTGACCCCTGGCCTGCTCCTCGCGGGCCTGCTGAGTCGCGCCCACCCGCAGCGTCGCCGCCGCGGATACGACTCCGCGTTCGCTCTGTTGGGCCACCAACGCGTTCTTGAAATCGTCGTCGACGATCTCGGCGGCGTCGGCGGCTGAATGCGGACGGTACACGATCGCGATACGTTTGCGCGGGACTTCGGGATTCGGTGCGAGCAGCCGCTGCAACACCCGCTCGTCGACCGCGCCCTCGGGGGCGGCGTCCATCTCCCAGGTGACCGACCGGCCACCGTCGTGCACCAAGTGATCCCACTTCTCGTCGTGGGACACCGGGCCCGCGTCCGCCCAGTCCAGTCCGTGTCCATCGGGTTCGCCCGCGGCCACCTCGAGATCGGCCTGCGAGGCGGGATCGTAACTGCGGCGGATGAACGAGATCACCTCGTCCGCCGACATCGGCTGGGCGCGCACACCGGCTTCCGCCAGTGCGGCGCAGATGCCGGGCAGGCGCCTGCCGATCTCGACTGCTTCCTCGGCCGGGTTCTTGCGGCGTTCGGCGGTGGTGGCCTTGAACGTGATCGCCACCCGCGGCAGCAACTGCACCCGCTCCTGCGGCAGTTCGGTGGCCAGCTCGTACATCACCTGCTGAGCCAGTTCGGGCGCCTCCGGCCTGGTGATCGTGGAAACCTCGGTGAGCAAACGGTTTCCGGTCTCCGGAACGGTGTCGATCACCGGCACCACGGCGACGATGTCGCTGGTCTGGCCGACCGAGGCGAGGAAGGTTCCCCACGCCGAGACCCACCGGTCGATCACGGGCTGATCCACCGCCTCGTGACCTTGCGGCCACGCACGCAATACCACCGTGTACTGGGCGAACTGCGGCAGGTGGATCATGCCGAAGCTGTAACCGCCCGCATCGATGCCCTCGTACAACTTGGAGGGCGCGAGCAGCCCCGGCAAGCGGGTGACGCCACCGGGGATCCGGGAGAAGCGGCCACCGCGGTACACGTGCTCGCCACGACTGCGCGAGCGCATCCAGTTGAACATCATCAATCCCGTCTCGTAGCCCGAACGACCTCCGGTCCGCCACACCAGCGGGACCATCACGACGACCCCGACGCCGCCGACGATCACACCCCACTGGAAGCCGCCGACCATCGCGGTGATCAGCGCCGTGATCACGACCGCGAAGCCGAGCACGGTTTCCTCCCAGCGCAAGCCGAAAAGGCCCGCGCTGCGCGGCTTCTGCCAGAGCCCGTACGAGCGCCGCT